>NZ_CP028092.1:3942658-4599768 GCF_005491705.1 Pontibacter sp. SGAir0037
TGCAAAAGTTTGCGCCTGTTGAGATTTATTGGAGCAGGCTCTAATAGTCCCCGCTTGAGGAATAACTGACAACATCCCATCATTAGGTTATCAAAGGAATTCCACTCGCTTTCTTCCCAGTCATCAAAAAAATTGCGCCCGAACTCGTCTTTAGGATTGAAGTCTTTACTATAATAGGGTGCTATCTCAAATTCGAACTTTCGCCTAGCATGGCTATCTCCTGCACCACTGATCATATCATTGGTGGTAATCCCAATCTTAGGAGAGGTCTCATAAGCTAAACTTGTTTGCCCCTGGTAGAGCCGGTTTATCTTCATCTCACCAGTGGCCATTACAAAAAGCTTATCAAAAGGTAAGCGCCGTCCGTCCCAATCATCAAAGAAAACAACACGGGTAAATTCATTAACCTCCTGAGACCAGAACTTATCTTTAAAATCCATAGTCTTGCAGTCCACCAGCACCATGGGCACTACCTTACCAATTGCTTTAAAAATTAATGATTTACCTGTACCGCCGGACGGATTCTCGCTGATCGCTTGATCTACAAGAATAGCAACTTTTGTGTTTGATGGGTCCTTATACCCATGGCACTCATAACCTATAAGTGTATACAAAGAAAGTAATCGCTCCTGATTCTGACCCGATGAATTATACAGGAACCTACTAAAATCACAATTGCCTACCTCATCCGCAGGCATGAGCTGAATATCTCTATCGCGTATCTGCTTTTGCCATATAAAGCTTGGGAGCTCTGTATAAGATGCAAAAGAGATAGCTTCCGGTTTTACTGTAACAAAGCCATTCCTATAGAAAAAGTAAGCCGTATCTTTATCATCCCGAAGAAACTCATCCTGCAATTCACGAAGAAACCCCATCTTGCGCTCGTCGAAGAAATGCCGGTGCTCCCGCATTACCTGGTCTATAACCTGTGAGCGAAACACATGGTCGAAATGAAAAGGTAGCTCATTCAGATAGTCCAAAATGAATGTCTGAATCTGGTCCATGACCACTTCTGAAACAATGTTGTTCGACACCCGAACAATAGATACATCTTTGCCCCTTCGATACTTCCGGAATCCGGCCCCATCAAGGAACTCAGCATACTTAACGTGGGATAAATGCAACTTATAGATGTCCTTTTTCTCATCATAAAGCACATCCCAGAATGCAAGAATCGTTTCTTCCCGTTCCTCATAAATTGCTTCCACTGCCGCCTGTATTGCTTGGGCATTGCCTCCGTGACTAACTGCTATCTTTTGCGCCACCAACTCCTTTTGGTCGCCGTGCGACTTGCTTTCATAAGCAATATAGGCCAAAGGCTCTGGGAGAATCGGTTTTTCCTGCCCTTTTTTTATTCCAGACCTAACGGTAGCAAAAGCGACTTTCCATGCAGACTTAGGGCTAGTATGCATGATAGCTTGTTCTAATGCCTGCTGCGCCTCATGTTCTGAGAGAAGACCAGTAGCAACATACCCCCCACATAAATAGGCCATATCTCTACGCATATGGTGCTTTGATCCTTGTGGAGCATCAAGTATTTTCCTAACTGCGGTTTGCAATGCTGTGTGCCCATAATTAGTCGGCCTTGTAGGTGCTGGGTAAATAGGGGCTTTGCATGGACTGGTCTGGCTTTCTACTAACGCAGCTTCTTCCTCCTGCAGTTCTTCGAAAGTCTCACTATCATGATTCAGATATAATTCAGGATCATAGCTCACATATCGTGGCCAGGCAACATTAGAGGTCTTGTCTAACGCAATACTATATGTTGTTTCAAAATATTCCTTTAAAGCACGATAACTGGCTTCGTGGTATTTAGTGGGGATCTTTACAATTACTGCAAGACCGCCGTCCCACCCCCTGCAGCTCAGAAAGCAAGAATAAGTATAGTTATCCTTTTCAATTACTTTACGGAGATCCTTGAAATTAACCCCTGGGTTTTGCTTTTTGTCAATATCAAGACAGGCGAAACCACTATGCTGCTCTAAGCCCTTTTGGTCTCTATGCCTAAATGTGCCCGAAACCGTAAAATAAGGGAGCATGTCACTTTTGAACTGCTTCTGTTCCTCCTCGGTCTTTAAATTCCTTAAAGTTGTTATTACTTCCCGCCAGCGCCCATCACAGATATCATTTAAAATAGAAAGCAACTCTACATCTGACCCATTCCTTGTAACATTGATTTTAGGGAAGATTGATACCTTATTCATATCGCCCCCTTTTCTGCTGCAAACATGATCCTTTTCCCATATGGCCTCCTATGCTCTTTTAAATGGTTGTTCAAGAGAGGATAATACTTCAGACTTGAAGAAATAAACACGGCGCCCTTTACGATAAAACGGCACTTTTCCCTCAGCCATCCATTTCGTCATTGTAGGTTGGGAACAACGTAACAAGCGGCATGCCTCAACCTTAGAGATTGGTTGCTCAGTTTCAAGTATTGTAGCATCTGCTTTAGCTAACAATAATGGCGTAAGCGCTTCCACAACTTCCTGCACTAACAATTGTCGCTCATCTGGAGAAAGTGTTGCTATAAAAGAAAATTCCTTTACATTCATAACTATTTAAGTTAGGTTATGAGGCAAAGGAATTTAATCTTTACTTCCGATTACTTCCGCACTTTCCGAACGGAAGTAATCGGAAGTAATCGGAAGTAAACAATATCAAATATCGGAAGTAAACAATATCAAATATTAGTACTTAACTTAAAAAATTCATCATATATATCATCATATACTCTTGTTCGTGCAGTCCTATCACTAAAAGCTTTAGGCTCAATTTTAAATCTTTTACAAAAGATACGACCTAAAGGTGTCAATTTGATTTCCTTTATTCTTTTAGCATCTAATAAAGCTGTATAAAGACGTACAATGTGAGTAGGCTCATCTATCCAAGACTCATTCTTATCTAAACAACCTCTTGCCTGGAGTGCTTTAATTAATGGGCTTATTTTTCCCTTATCTCTGAAAAGCCATTCAAAAGAAGGATCTTCTTTAGGAGGGTATTCTTCCCCTGCTAGTTGTTCTTCGCCCCTATCAACAGTATAAGTTTTGTTTTCTTCTGCCATTAGCCTTTTAAAGTACTTAATTTTGAGAAGGCATCTTTCAATATATACACGTCCGTTATCTGTAAACTTCTCTGGTGCCTGAGCTACTTCCTGCTCACAGCAATCTATTTGGCTATGCAGGAAGTTAATTTTTTCTTGCAAGGTCGTAAAATGCTCCAACACAGGTTCTGTTAACTCAAATGTGTAAGCATATCTACTTTTATCATTTTGCCCCTCCTGAATAAAATCCCATAGCCTATCGCATTCTTTACCAACCAGAAACAACATAAAAAGCATTGCCTGTTTGCACTGCTCTATTTCTTCAGTAGTTGCGGATTCAGTAACACTGTATTGTATGACTTGAAACTTACTTAAAGAACTAAACAGGAAAGCAAGTTGATATGTATCTAATTCTAAACTATAGAGATGACCTAAAACGGTATATGGTTCTAGGTAATATTCCATGATAATATAAAACTGATCGTAAAGTGTATTAAAAAAATTTAATGGCTCCCAAAAGCCTGTCCTAAAACCTGCTTTCACCCGGATCATGTTTAACTCATCATATATAGCCATGTTAACTTTACTATATATGCTTAACGGTTGAGTGGTAAAGAAGTCATTTAAGTTAACTATGTGCTCAAAATCTGACTGTATGAGCCCTCCTACATTATATTTTTCCATACATCCCAAATTAAGATACCACCTTCATTTGCGCCGGCAACTGCCAGATCTGATTCATTTCCTGCTCTGTTACCTTCTCCGAAAGCTTGATATACTTCTTAAAGGAGCTGTAATTGGAGTGGCCGGAAATACGCATTACCACCTCCGGCCGCATACCCTTCTCAAGAGACAGAGTAATGAAGGTACGCCTGGCAGTGTGGGTACCGATGAACTTATACTTAGGCTGCATGTTAGATAGCTTTTCATTCCCACGGCGCTTATATAAGGTTGTAGGCTCATCGATCTCCAGCAGTTCCCCTAGATCCTTCAGATATTCGTTTGTCTTTTGGTTACTGATCACAGGCAGAGGCTTTAGTTCATCCTTATATTTTTCAAGTATGGCCAGAGCGAACGCATTTAGAGGTACCTGGTGCGGCTTATCAGTCTTTACCGTACGAAGCACCCAACGGTCTCCTTTGATGTCAGTACGCTTAAGATTTGCTATGTCAGAGTACCTCTGCCCGGTAAAGCACCCAAAGCAGAAAACATCACGCACCTGGTCAAGCTTTTTATCCTTTGACAGATCCGCATTATACAATGTCATCAGCTCAGCCTCAGTTAGGTAGATGGTTTCAGCATCTTTTTGTGGTGCTTTAAACTTCTTATAAATAAGGTTCTGGTGTAGGCCCCGGTCCAGTGCCCAATTCATGAAAGTCTTTACAATGGCGAAATCCTTCCAAAGCGTATTATCGGTATGCTTGAGTGTCTGGATTGCAAAAGTTTTGAACAAGTCGAAAAAGTGTAAATTAACAGTATCGAAGCTTAAGCTATATCGCTGGTCCTTGCAGAACTTCTCCAGGTGCTTTTTCACAACCTTGTATTTTGCAATAGTAGCTTTGCTGCGTTCAGTCGTATTTATATCGATAAAACTTTGAAAGTGGTCAAAGAAGCCCGAGGCTGCAGCGGGCTCTTTGTTAAGCTGGAAATCCTCGATTGCTTCTCTGAGCTCCTGCATAGTGACTGCGCTATTCCCAGCGGTAAGCTTGTTATAAAGCTTGTGGATGTCTGCCTTGAATCCAGCCAACCAACCGTTAAACTCTAGGCTGCCGATATATGACCGCTTCACGTGGTTGCCGCTTTTATCCGCCTTAGTATTCCAGTGCCTGGGGGTAATGTATTGCCCCGTCTTTATCTTGATTGTTTGAGTACCGGTACGCAGGTACAGGTAGATAGCCGTATCCCCTTCGGACTTCGGCTTATCCAAGTAAAAATTTAGTGTCATACAGTTGCCTCTGTTATAACTTAAAGATACGCATTGTCCGAAACTTCGGAAATATATCGGACGGTAAAATTTACTTTTCTTTACCTTTACTTACTTTCAATTACTTTCTAATCCTCATAATTGCCCTATAAATAAATATTTAGCGATAATCTAAAGAAAGCATGAATAAGCAACGTTAAAAAGGTGAGAGTCCCGGCGCGGCCACAAGCCACTGTAAATTAAATTTTTGCAGTGGCTTTTTACATTTTAACTTTCTGATAACCAGCTGATTTAAAGCAGGTGCGGCAGAAAGTAACGTTATATGCGCTACCTTCAGCGAAAGAGAATAAACCTGGTGCACAATCGGTACTGGAATCTTTTAAATATCTTTACAGTTGATACAGGAGAAAGAAAGATTAGAATGATTATACCAAGCACGTTTATTAGACTTGATTACAATCCCTCTTCTGACGTGCTGACCGTGGAATGGCCGGATGTCCATAATTATACATTGGCAGAAGTAAAAGAATCTTTGTCTGAAATTATAAAGGCTATCCGCTACTATGATGTAAAAAGGCTTTTAATCGACTCCAGAAAAACCGTTGTAAGTATAGACAATGAGAAGTATACAGTGCTGTCTACAGAATTTGCGAAAGAAATGCTGCAGACAAGGCTAGAGAAGCTAGCCAGACTGGAAAGCTCCAATATCATCAGAGAGGGCCAGGTACAGGAACTTGTAAAAACAAACAACACCGCTGCTATTGCATTCAAGAATTTTACAAGCTCCGACGAAGCGCTTAAATGGCTAGAGACAGGCATCAGGTAGTATATAACTCTAAAGCTCCCGTGTAGAGCTTTTATTCTGATTTTTCCTGAAAGCACCTCACTTTCGCAGCTTTGATTTAGTCATAGCCAAGCATTCTAGTTTTTATTTAGGGTTTGTTGCTATACAAGTAAGCCCTGCTCGTGAAGCCAATCGAAAATAAGCATATCTACTGGCGATACTTTGCCTCTGTCCTGGTAGCTTAACCATACCACTTCTTCTATTTCTCCGGCAGCTTTTATTTCTCCGTTGTATGCTCCGGCATAACAGGTCATTTTTACCTGCACCCCCTCCGCGTGGTTATCGGCCTGCGCCTGAAAAACGCCCTTAAAGGATACTGTGCTTTTGATCAGATCAACATCCAGTTCTTCCTTTATTTCTCTGCAAAGCGTTTCTAGGTCTGTTTCGCCTGCTTCTCTTTTGCCTCCCGGAATATAATATTTTGCCCTGTCTTTGCTCCTGGTGCTCAAAATCCGGCCGTTCTTTATTTCTAACCAGGCAATTTTGTCTATTAAGCTCATGTGCTGTATTTTCTGAGAACGAAGTTCAGTAGTGTGTCCTGCTTCTGTATTTACTCATGCCAATAAGCCTCCATTTTATATGAAGAGCAAACACTTCACGCAAAAACACAAAGCTTAGTACCTCTTCTCTATTGTTTATAGCTGTACAGACTCTGTTAAAAAATTTATTTAGATTAATTACAAATAAGCTTTGAATATTGGACTTTCCTATATTCCTTTGCAACAATTTATAATCAATCTAAATAACATGAAGCTATCGTTTATAACTCTACTCTTTATAATTACGGCCTCTGCACATGCCCTCTCCCAGGGAGTGGTAACGGTAGGAGGCAGCGTAACAACTGCAGATGGAACAGCAGCAGAAGTAGTATCTGTAAGTTTGAGAGGAACAGGCATGGGTTCCACAACTGACAAAAACGGTATATATAAAATAGAAAAAGTAAAGCCTGGCACCTACACGTTCAGGGTTAGTGCTATAGGGCTTCAAACGATAGAGAAAGTAGTAGCTGTGCCTGATGAAGCAACTTTTACAGTAGACTTCACCCTGAACGAAAGTGCTTCTCAGCTACAGGAAGTAGTGATAGCAGGCAGCAGGAGAACCTTTAAAGTAGACAACCCCTCTGAAACACTCCGCTTAACTACTCCTATACTGGAAACGCCTCAGAACATACAAATTATATCAAGTGACCTGATTAAAGGGCAGCAAATATTTGATATGTCAGAAGGAGTATCCAGGAACGTAAGCGGTGTTACAATGCTGGAACACTGGGGCAACTACACCCGTGTAAACATGCGCGGTGCCAGAGTAGCTCCTTTCAGAAACGGCATGAATATAGAGTCTACCTGGGGGCCTTTATCAGAAGATATGTCTTTTGTAGAAAGAATAGAATTTGTGAAAGGTCCGGCGGGCTTTATGCTGGCAAATGGAGATCCGGCAGGTTTTTACAATGTAGTAACCAAGAAGCCAACAGGCAGAACACGGCAGGAAGTAAACTTTACCTTTGGTAGCTTTAATACTTTCAGAGCAACGGCCGATTTAGATGGGCAGTTATCAGCTGACGGTAAACTTCTGTATCGCCTGAATGTAATGGGGCAGCTAAAAGATTCCTGGAGAGACTTTGAGTATAACGACCGCTACTCCATAGCTCCTGTTCTTACCTACAAGTTCAGCGATAAAACGTCACTCACGGCTGAATATACGCACCAGTACTCCCGCATGTCAACTATTGGTTCTGCTTATGTGTTTTCTGCGCGGGGCTTTGAAGATCTTCCCCGTAATTTCACCCTTGCAGATCCAAACCTGAAACCATCAGATATGCGAGATAACAGCGCCTTCCTTACTTTTGAACACAAGTTTAATGACAAATGGAAGCTGACAGCTCAGACGGCTTACTTTAACTATAACCAAATTGGTAGTTCGCTTTGGGCAACAGGTGTGGCAACCAACGGTGATATGCAAAGAACAGTTAGCAGTTGGGACGCACAAAATATAAGCAAGTTTGGACAGCTGTTTATAAATGGAGAATTCAAATCAGGTGCTGTTACGCATAAGGTATTAGGAGGTCTTGATTTAGGCAATAAAAAGTACCTGGCAGACTGGAACCAGTATTTCGTGCTGGATTCTGGGACACCTTTCAATATCTACGCACCTGTGTATGGATTAGGTACTGATGCTATTCCAGTTATAGATCGTTCTAAATCACTTGAAGAGCGTGCTGGTGGAAATATCTTGGCCCAGAAATACGGTGCTATTTATGTACAGGACGAGCTCGGCTTCTTTCAAAATAACCTCCGACTAACATTGGCTGGTCGTTATACTAAAGCAGAAACTAATCAATATACTTCTATCGTTAATAACGAGAAGTTTACACCACGTGTAGGTGTAAGTGCATCCTTGAATAAGGCTACTACTGTCTACGCTTTATTCGATCAGGCCTTTATCCCACAAATTGGCAAACTAGCTAACGAAGCAACAGTAAAACCAATTACAGGAAATAATTTAGAAGTAGGTGCTAAAAGAGACTGGTTTGGCGGCCGTTGGAATTCAACAGTCTCCGTTTATCAGATAACAAAAAATAACCAGCTTATCGGAGATCCTAGCGATCCAAGCCAAACCTTATCTTTGCAGCTTGGACAGACACAGACAAAAGGCGTTGAGTTTGATATCAGAGGAGACATAACACCAGGCTTAAGCGCTATGTTCAACTATGCTTATACTGATTCTAAGATCACAAAAGATATAGATCCTCTTCTAGTAGGAAATTATGTACCTGGTTTCGCCAGACACATTACTAATACCTGGCTCTCTTACAGATTGTATAAGGGCAAACTACAAGGCTTAGGCTTTTCGGCAGGTTACCAGTGGCAGTTGGGCCGCTATCCTTGGTTTGTTAACGGGAGCTCAGACTCCACCCTACCCGACTACTTCAGATTAGACGGAGCCGTTTCTTATCAGTTTAGAAAAATCAGTCTCGGTGTAAATGTTAACAACATTTTAGATAAATACCTCTACTCAGGTGGCCCTTACGACTTCAACTATGATGGCACCAACGACAGCTTCTACTGGCAAACAGAAGCTCCCCGAAATTATCGTGTAAGTATAGGCTATAGATTCTAGGCATGACAGTCAAAAAAATCATTGGAAAACTACACCTTTGGCTCGGATTTGCATCCGGGCTATTGGTGCTATTTTTGGGTATCACGGGCTGTATACTTGCCTTCCAGAAAGAAATTGAAAATGCCACACAGCCTTACCAATTTGTGGAGGCCCAGGAAACGGCATTGCTCCCACCCTCAAAGCTTAAAGCCATTGCCGACCTGGAACTGCCCGGACTGAAGGCACATAGTGTGAGTTATACCAAAGGCAAGGCGTCGCAGGTAAGCTACTTTAGCTTTGATCCGGAATACTATCATATTGTTTTTCTGGACCCTTATACCGGGCAGGTACTGAAGGTAAAGAACATGGACCAGGACTTTTTCCGGATCGTGATTATGGGGCATTATTACCTGTGGCTCCCCCCTCACATCGGGCAACCCATTCTGGCTACTGCCACACTGCTGTTTGTGATCCTGATGATAACCGGCCTGGTGCTGTGGTGGCCCAAAAATAAAGCTGCCCGAAAGCAGCGCTTTTCTATCAAGTGGAATGCAAAGTGGCGCCGGGTAAATTACGACCTGCACAATGTGCTTGGCTTTTACATGACCTGGATAGGTATTTTCATAGCCATAACAGGCCTGATTATGGGCTTTCAGTGGTTTGCCAAATCGGTGTACTGGGCAGCTTCAGGAGGAAAGCAGATGGTAGAGTTTTACGAACCACACTCCGACACCACCTCCGTTGCCAGCAGCACCGTACCGGCTATGGACCGCCTCTGGCAAATGAAATACCCGGAGCTGCGCAACACCAAAGCCAGCCTGGAAGTGCACGTGCCGGAGGGCAAAGAAGGTTCTATCGAAACAGCCATTAACCCCGATCCAGGCACGTACTGGAAATCTGACTACCAGTACTACGACCAGTATACCTTGCAGGAGATTCCGGTTACACACGCATACGGGCGCTTTAAAAACACGACTGTGGCCGATAAGATCATGCGCATGAACTACGATGTACACGTAGGAGCAATAGGTGGCATCGCAGGAAAAATTATTGCCTTCTTTGCCAGCCTGTTTGCCTCCAGCCTGCCGGTTACAGGATTTATGCTCTGGTGGGGGCGCAGAAAAAAAGAGAGAAAAGCTGCAGTAAAGAGCAAATCAAAAGCCTACGCTACCGAAAAGGTACAGGTAGTGAAATGATTGTACTAATAAATGATAAATACCGTCAAACTACGCGCTTTCTTTTAAGTTGCCACCGCTATACCTTAGCTGATAATACAATCGTAGAATTAACATGAGATTATCGCTAATGCTTGCCATGCTGCTTTTCCTGTCTGGCAGCCTGATTTCAAATGCCCAGACAGTTCGGAAACATGGGCAATTAAAAGTGGATGGCACCCAACTGAAAGACCAGCACGGAAATGATATAGTACTGCGGGGCATGAGCTTTGGCTGGCATAACTTCTGGCCCCGCTTTTACAATGCAGGCGCAGTTAAGACTCTAAAAAAAGACTGGCACAGCACAGTAGTGCGTGCCGCTATGGGTGTAGAGCCCAGAAACGGCTATCTGGAGAAGCCGGAGTGGTCTAAAGAAAAAATTAAAGCGGTAGTAGAGGCAGCCATAAAAGAAGATATTTATGTGATCATCGACTGGCACAGCCACAACATCAACCTGAAAGAAGCAAAAGAATTCTTTACAGAAATGGCCTGGACCTACGGACAAAACCCACATGTGATCTATGAGGTATTCAACGAGCCGGATGAAGAGTCGTGGGAGGAGATAAAGCAGTATGCTACGGAAGTTATCTCTACGATCAGGGCAATTGATCCCGATAATATTATACTGGTAGGTACGCCACGTTGGGACCAGGACGTGCATATTGCTGCGGACGCCCCTCTTACAGGTGTTGACAACATCATGTATACGCTTCATTTTTATGCAGCCACTCATAAGCAATCGCTCCGCGACCGCGGCGACTATGCTCTTAGCAAAGGCTTGCCGCTCTTTATTTCGGAATCTGCTGGTATGGAAGCTACCGGAGATGGGCCTCTAAACGAAGAAGAATGGCAGAAATGGATAGCATGGGCAGAAAAAAACAAGCTTAGCTGGATAACCTGGTCGGTATCTGATAAAGATGAAACCTGCTCTATTCTGCTTCCGAGCGCTAAAGCAGATGGCAACTGGAAAAAAGCAGATATCAAACCTTCCGGATTAAAGAGCCAGGCGCTTCTAAAGAAATACGCAAAGCAGAAGTAAACTCAAACAGCCTGAATGCTGTATGGTATGATTAAATCATAAGTAAGACTACCATGAAAGCATTATCTCTGATCGGCTTACTGGCAATGCTGGTGTTGAGCAGCTGTGGCCAGAACGGCAATCAACTTGTAACAACTGCCGACGGATCAGAGGTGCCTGCGGATGTTATGTTTACCACCAAACCACTTATCAGCGGTGACCTTTATAACCAGCCCAGTTTTGAAAGTACATCTTTGGTTAGGTTTGATGCTTCGCAGGAAATACAGGTATTAGACACAACAGATGCCATATTTATAAAAGCCCGGATAGCCAAAGACACAACAGAGATAACAGGCTTTATTGCGAAAGCAATACTTCCCGAATAAGCTGAAAGTATATTTAAAACAGGAAGGGCAGCTTTTAGGCTGCCCTTCCTGTTTTCACACTAGTACAATATCTATTTTACCACTACACGCCGTATAGCGCTAAAGTTATCTGCCTCCAGTTTCACATAGTATAAACCTTTTGCAAAGCTGTTCAGGTCTATTGTTTTAGAAAACTGTGCATCGTTCCGAACAAGCTTCTCCCGGTATATTTCATTCCCGATTACATTCATGATGCGCAATTCAGCTGTTTTTGCATCTGTATTAGCTAGCGAAACAGTAAAAATTCCCGTACTAGGATTAGGATACACGGAAATATCCTGCTCTTCCTGTTCAACAGCCAGGGCACTTTCTTTTTCTGTCTGCGGCACTTGCCCTACAACAGGCACCCTTACCTGTGCCTGCACAAGCAGCACAGTCAAACAGGCAAAGAATAAAAGTATAAACTGTTTCATATATAATTAAGTAATGTTTTTATTCCTATACTACAAATGTCATTCCATTATTAAAACGCAGGCAACATTTATTTGTTCTTGCATTTTACCCTATTAAAAGGGTGCATTCACCAATTTTTACAACATAAATTTTGCACTAAATATATATAAAAATTTTGAAGAGTGTAGCAATTATAGGAGGTGGACTGGCTGGCTTAGTGGCTGCCCTTCATCTGGCCAGCAAAGGAATACCTGTTACTCTGATCGAGAAGAAAGTATACCCGTTTCATAAAGTTTGCGGGGAGTATATTTCTAACGAAGTACTGCCCTACCTAAAATCGCTTCATGCCGATCCTGCACCTCTTCAGCCTGCCACCATTTCCCGTTTCATGCTCTCATCACCGGCAGGTAAAACCATAGAAGCAGCTCTGGATTTAGGAGGATTCGGCCTTAGCCGCTACACTTTTGATCACTACCTGTACACGCTGGCGCAAGCACGCGGAGTGAGCTTTAAGTTACATACTACAGTTCAGGAAGTTTTGTTTGCACAAGACTCCTTTAACCTTAAATTATCTGACGGAGAGACCATTACAGCCGACATAGTGCTGGGTGCATACGGCAAACGCACCAACTTGGACCGCCAGCTAAACCGGCCTTTTTTCCACCACCGATCTCCCTACATCGGTGTTAAGTACCATATACAGCTGGACTACCCCAAAGACCTGATCGCCTTGCATAATTTCAAGGATGGCTACGCCGGCATTTCAGCAATAGAAGATAACCGCTATTGCTTTTGCTACCTCACCACACGGGAGAATCTTAAAAAACACGGCACTATACAGGCCATGGAAAAAGCAGTGCTCTCGCGGAACCCCTTGCTCCGGCAGATTCTGAACGAGGCCGAGTTTCTGTATGATCAGCCGGAAGTAATAAACGAAGTATCTTTTGCGACCAAATCCTGCATTGAGCATCATATACTTATGTGTGGCGATGCAGCCGGTATGATTACACCTCTTTGCGGAAACGGCATGGCTATAGCCATACACGCAGGCAAAATAGCAGCAGAAACCGTACTGCATTATTTCGAGAGCGGGCGCAACAGGCAATTGCTGGAGCAGCAATACAGCCTGAACTGGAAAGCAGCTTTTGAAAACAGGCTAAAAGTGGGACGGGCTGTACAGCACCTGTTCGGCAGCACCACCCTATCCGAAATAGCTGTAGGTGCACTAAAATACTCTCCGGCTGTGGTACAGGCTATTATGCGCAACACCCATGGCCAACCCTTCTAATAATACAAAAAATACAAAGGCTATATCATTTACAGTCAGATTCCCGTACTAAAATTTGCTGACAGGTTGAGTGTGTCTGGAGGCATTCTGCGAGAGGAGGCAACCAACAGCAAAGGCTGATTACAGAGCAGCTTTACCCGATCGAGCGTTAAAAATTGAGACACGCCCAAGCACAACATCTGCAGCAAAAGCCCAAAACAGGACCACAGATACATGAAAAGTTATATATGCGCGATAGGTACAGCTAATCCACCTAATAAAATACCTCAGATGCAAGTAGCAGAATTTATGGCTACCGCACTTCAGATGGACGAACAGGAAAGCAGAAAATTAAAAGCAATTTACCGGGTGTCAGGCATCGAGCACCGCTACAGTGTACTTGATGATTACACCAAGCAGAACGGAGAATTTCTTTTTTACCCGAATACCCCCACGCTGGAACCCTTCCCAACGGTAGAGAAGCGCATGGATGTGTATCGCGAATATGCCGTACAACTGGCGGAAGAGGCTATTCAGAACTGCCTTTCAAAAGCAACTGTACTTGCCCGGGAAATCACACACCTGATTACAATAAGCTGCACAGGCATGTATGCGCCAGGCTTGGATATAGAACTGGTGGAGCGCCTGCAGTTACCCAGCAATGTGCAACGTACTGCCGTGAACTTTATGGGTTGCTACGCCGCCTTTAACGGCATTAAGCTGGCAGATGCAATTTGCAAAGCGAACAAACAGGCTAACGTTTTACTTGTTTGCACTGAACTCTGCACGATTCATTTTCAAAAGAAAACAGAGCAGGACCATTTAATTTCGAATGCTATTTTCGGAGACGGTGCGGCTGCCGTCCTGATGCAGGGGCAACCTTCCGGGCAGCTGAGCCTGGAGCTGCAATCGTTCCATTGCGACCTGGCACCGGCAGGCAAAGAAGACATGGCCTGGCATATTGGCGACACAGGCTTTGAAATGACCCTCTCCTCTTATGTGCCAGATCTGATAAAATCAGGCATAAGAAGTTTAACAAACAAGCTGCTGAAAGGGCTGCAAACTTCAATTTCTGAAATTAAACTATATGCTATCCACCCGGGCGGGAGGCGAATTTTAGAAGCAATAGAAGCTGAGCTGGGCTTAACAAGAGAAGATAATCGCTTTGCCTACCAGGTGCTGCGCGACTTTGGCAATATGTCGTCGGCCACGGTGCTGTTTGTATTGCAAGAGCTGATGCAGAGCCTGACACCACATGAAAAAGATGAATCGGTACTCAGCTTTGCTTTTGGCCCCGGCCTTACATTAGAATCTATGTTATTAAAGGTACGCTATGCTGGAGAAACGATCTAATGAAGCAGAACTGATGGACGACCTCAGCCTCTCAAACGAAGATATGCGCAAAACGCTGGAGGAGCTGGAGGTGATTAACAATTGGCTTGGAGGGCATAAGGTGGTGCTGAATGCCTTAAATAAATTAACCCGTAAAAAAGCTCACCTGCCACAGCCTTTACACATTGCCGATATAGGTTGCGGCGGTGGTGACACGCTGTTGCACATAGCCAGGTGGGCCAGACGCAAAGGCATACGCGTTCGTTTAACAGGTATAGATGCCAACGATTATATTGTACAGTATGCCCGCGAACGCTGTGCCGGGGTTCCAGAAATAAGCTTCGAACAGCACGATGTGTTTTCTGATGCCTTCGCGCAGCAACCTTACGACATAACCATTTGCAGCTTGTTTTGCCACCATTTTACAGATGAACAACTGATTTACATGTTTCAGCAGTTGCACAGGCAATCACAGCTGGCAGTAATTATCAACGACCTGCACCGGCACTGGTTTGCCTACTATTCTATTAAATATATTACAGCTGTATTCTCACGCTCACCGTTAGTAAGAAACGATGCCGCCTTATCGGTATGGCGTGCTTTTAAAAAACGGGAAATTATCAGTTTATTACAACAGGCAAAGGTTGCCAACTATAGCCTTCGCTGGATGTGGGCATTCAGATGGCAGGTGTTAATGCAAAAATAGCTGCAACCCAATACAGCCGACCTGGTGTATAAGCTATAAAACTTAAGCCTTTGCTATGAACAAAAGTACCCTCAACTTCTGGCTTTTATTTATCATATCATTGGTCATTTCAGCCTTAGCTGTTTCTGTGTTTATTAAAGTGCTGAAATTGATTATATATGTTATACTCGTTCTGGCTCTGGCACCTGTAGTATACCTCCTTTTAAAACTGATTCTCCCGGGCAGAAAAACAAAAGACGATAAGCTTAAAACAAGGGATTAGTTTTAAAGCTAAAACCGCAGGCGCATTAAAAGTAAATATGCTGTGCCAACCTGAATGTATTGGCGTGGGCCTCTACAATATGCGCAATCTGCTTCGAGTAGCCTCCGCCCATACTCACTGTTACAGGTAATCTGTTTCTATGGCATAGCTCCAGCACCATCTTATCCCGTGCTTTGCATCCGGCAATGCTCATACCCAGCTTTCCTAATTTATCTGTAGCCAGCACATCTACTCCGGATTGAAAGAACACAAAATCAGGCTCTTGCTCATCCAGCAGGCGGGGAAGAGTTTCAGCTAAAATGTGTAAGTATGTCTGGTCGTCTGTGCCTACTTCTAAAGGTATATCCAGGTCAGATCGTTCTTTATGAAATGGATAGTTATGGCCACAGTGCATGCTAAAGGTAAACACCCTTGGCTCCCGCTCAAAAATCTGGGCTGTTCCGTTTCCCTGATGCACATCCAGATCAACCACCAATACCTTTTTAATGTTTTTATGGTTGAGCAGAAAGTTAGCGGCGATGGCAATATCATTCAGAAGGCAAAAGCCTTCTCCTCTGTCTGTAAAAGCATGGTGCGTTCCACCGGCTATGTTCATACCTATACCGAATTCCAGTGCAAATAGTGCGGCCTGCACCGTGCCGTTCATGATAACTACTTCCCGGTTTATCAGTTCTCTGGAATGCGGAAAGCCGGTCTTCCTTATTTCTGAAGCCGAAAGCTGCAGGTTGCTAAGGCGCTGCCAATAGGTTGCATCGTGTGTCTCCAGAATATACTTCTGTGGCAGTGGCTTTGGCGCAAACAGGTTATCCTGCACAATAGTACCCTCATATAACAGTTGCTCAGGCAACAGATCGTATTTGGCCATCGGAAAACGATGGCCTTCTGGCAGGGAATGAGCAAATATTTCGGACCAGGCTATTTTCAACATACACATAGCTAACAATTACGAGCCAGCAGAGGTTTAGGAAGTAATTTAAAATAAGTACCTGTAGCTTTATCTACTATAATAGTGCAATTTACAACCAATCTTCTTTCAACTTTTTGTCTCAAAAATAAGGTGCATAAGTTGGTGTAACCTTTCAAAAATCTGTGTTTACAAGTAGCTTTAGCTGTTGATAAATGTGGATAACTTTGTTGATTCAACATGTTTATCCACCACCAGTTGTTAATTTGCTGTTAATACACATACAATTTCTTAATAAAAGCATAACAAAAACCTGTTTAGCCATAATTTTGCTGTGTATAAATTTTAGACTATGTATTTATTGAAAATAGGGCAAAAAGAGCTAAAGATGGCCTGTTCCCTCACCTGGAGAATGCAATGACTCAAAAAATAATTAAAATCATTCCTTTACAATATATCGTATCTGTATTTCTAACCAATGCCAACAGCTATACTGCATAGCTGTTCACCCTACGCCCTATGAACACTACCAAACTTAATTTACAGCACAGACTCGTTCTGTTTTTTATAGCCTTACTCACACTGGCCTCCTGCGATACCAGCATTAAAACCGACAAAGCTGAAATTGGCGAAGCCATAGAGAACTTAGGCAATGCAGGTGCAGACAGCTTTTCGGTATCCACTTTTAAAATTGATACAACTAAAAGTTCTGTAACTTGGATCGGAGCAAAAGTAACAGGCAGGCACAATGGTGTCATCCCGATCCAGTCAGGAGAGATTTTACTTTCTGAAAAAGGCATGACAGGTGGTTCCATTATCATGGACATAGCCTCCACACGCTCCACCGATAAAACAATAGATGCAGCCAGCAATAAAAAGCTAACCACTCACCTCCGCTCACCAGATTTTTTCGATGTAAAATCACATCCCACGGCTACTTTTGATTTTACCTCATCAGAGCCTTACGACAGCACTGCAGCAAATCAGAATAATACTACCCGCTCCAGTAGTTATAGCGAGCTTCGCATAAAAAACCCAACGCACCGCATCACCGGTAACTTGACCATTAAAGGAAAAAAGAAAAGCATCACTTTTCCAGCCAGAGTTACTGTAGAGGACAACACCTTAAAAGCTAAAGCCAATTTTAACATTGATCGCACGCAGTGGGGCTTAATTTACAGAGCTGATCAGACTCTTGGCAACCAGACCATACACTCGGATGTGAATATCGGGCTGGATATCGTGGCAAAGCAATAAACAAAACAGCCGCACCTGCTCATGCTGCAGGTACGGCTTTTTGTAAATCATTACGCTTACCGGTCGTGGCGACCTTCGGCAAACTCTTCTATCATTTTTTTGTTGAAAGCAGGAATATCATCCGGATTACGGCTGGTAACAAGTCCGTTATCTACGACCACTTCCTGATCTACCCACTCGGCACCTGCATTTTTTAAGTCAGTTTTAAGTGTAGGATAACTGGTCATTTTCTTCCCCTTCACTTTACCGGTTTCAATCAGCGTCCAGGGGCCGTGGCATATTGCTGCCACAGGCTTACCGCTTTCCATAAACTTATCTACAAAAGCAACGGCTTCGTCGTTTACACGCAGGTTATCCGGGTTCATAACCCCACCAGGTAACAGCAAGCCGTTATAGTCTTCGGCCTTCACATCTGCCAGCTTTTTATCAACTTTAAACTTATCTCCCCATTCAGTATGGTTCCAGCCTTTAATTTCGCTGTTCTTGTTTGGAGAAATAATATGAGTGATGGCACCAGCAGCTTCCAAAGCTTTTTTAGGCTCTGTTAGCTCTACCTGCTCAAATCCTTCTTCAACTAATATTGCTATCTTTTTTCCTTCTAATGTATTTGCCATTTTAAATTCGTCTTTAGGTTTAAACACATTTATAAATAACGGTTCGAAACCTAAATGGTTAATCCGGCTCCAGTATAGCCATTGGTAAGGCGATCTGGTATACAGTAAAGCGCTGCATTTACTTAGCATGCTTTTCCTCCTGTTCTTATAACCCTCTTCTTCAGAGTTCTTACTTTTCTTACACAGCATCAACCGGGAAAAGATTTTTTCAACTCAATATCAATATTTAAACTTTTGCATATCAAGCATTTAATTACTTCAACTTTTCACACACAGTAAAATCGATAAAATTTAATACAAGTTATTTGGAACTATTCTAAACAAAGCCTTAAGTTTGCACCAGTTTAGAATAAGTCTAAATAAAATTTCTGCATCTCTTGTACCACCCTTTGTTGAATGAGCCCTCTGCACAGCAAGCACAGGTCTGGGAATCGGCAAGGCTTAACAAGTTAATGGCAAAACATAAAACCCTGTTACAATGGCAAAAAGATTTACATTATTCCTCCTGTGCGCTCTGCTAACCCAGTTCGTGTGGGCACAACGTCCTAACTATAATAACCGCCACGCTTCTACCATCCGGGGCACCGTTACCACCGAAAGTGGCGAAGCAATTGCCACGGCCAATGTTGTACTGGAAGGCACAGCCTTTGGCGCTTATACAGATGAGGTCGGGAATTTTGAAATTCTAAACGTACCATCAGGTACTTACCAGGCAAGAGTATTTCGAATCGGCTTCCAGAGCATTACCCGCAGAGTAGAACTAAGAGCAGATGAAGTCCTTGAAATCAGCTTTAACCTGCCTACACGTTCTAATGAAATGGCTGAAGTCGAAGTTTTCGGTGCGAAAGACACTCAGCCGGAGAAACTCGAAACCATTACCAGGCTGCCTTTAAGGCCGAGCGACCAGATTCAGAGTATATCTATTATCTCCGACAGGCTTATACAGCAGCAGGGTGCACTTACCATTTCCGATGCAACCCGTAACGTACCGGGCGTGTATACTTACGCCACCTATGGCAACCAGCGCGAAAGTATGTCTTCGAGAGGTTTTCGTGGTATTCCGATCCTGAAAAACGGTGTACGCATTAATTCAGATTTCCGTGGTATTGGTGTACTTACCGACGTAGCAGGTGTTGAGAGTATGCAGGTTTTAAAAGGAGCGGCAGCCATTACACAAGGTGTTGCAACAGATTTAGGCAGCCCTGGCGGTATTATTAACATTGTTACCAAAACACCTAAATTCGAACAAGGCGGTGCCGTTTCGCTGCGTGTAGGAAGCTGGGGACAGGTAAGACCAACTTTCGATGTTTACGGCCCTATCAACGAATCTAAAACAGTTGCTTTCCGTTTGGCAGGTGCTTACGAGCGCTCCGATAGCTACAGAAAAGGCATTTCGCTGGAGAAATTTTACATAAACCCATCACTGGAGTGGAGACCTGACGATAAAACTGCCTTCACTTTAGAAATGGACTTCCTGAACGACAGCCGCACACCAGACCTGGGTACCATTAACCTGGCTACCAACGATGTAAATGCTATCTACGGTTTGCCTTACGATCAGTTCCTAGGCTTTGACTCTGACCGCGCCATTACCCGAAATGCAACTTACACCGCACGCTTTACAAGACAATTAAACGAGAAGATTAATGTAAGAGCAGCTTATTTTGTATCTAACCTGGATAATAACTCTGTAAGTGCCAGCTTATCTTCTGGTACCGGCGGATCAGGTTTACCAAGGCTCTCCGACCTTAATCTTCGTTACAGAACACTAGGTTCTTCTTCCAGAGTAGACAATAACTCTGTTCTACAGTTTGACCTGATCGGCAAAGATGTTTACACAGGTTTTATCAAGCATACTTTCCAGGTTGGTATAGACTTTAGAACCACTTATTTAGAAACGGCCAATGGCTCAATGGGGAATCTGAATTACATAGATATAATTGATGTTTTCTCTCCGATCAATAACCAGCTGCCGGGCAGAGGCTTTGTATATGTGCCTGCTGTAAGAAATGCAGAAGGCCAGGTAGTTACACCTGCACGCACAGACGCGGCAGCTTTCAGCCTTAACACCAACAACCCTGTTATAACCAGAAATGCTTCTTATGGCTTAATGGCGCAGGATGTTATTTCAGTTACAGATTGGTCGAAACTGTTTTTAGGCCTTCGCTATAGTTCTTCTGAAAATACCGGTGGCGGAGCTGAAACAGGTGTTACCAGAGCCGATGCTATTAACCCGCAGTTAGGTATCATGCTTACTCCGACAGAAGGAATTAACCTGTTTGCCTCTTACACCAACAGCTCCGACCCAAGAAGTGCCACACGTGTAGATGAAAACGGGCAGCCTCTTGGCAACGAACGAATCGATCAGGTGGAGGCAGGCATTAAATCAGAGTGGCTTAACAACCGCTTAAGATTTAACCTGACGCTTTACAAGATCAACAACAGAAACATGAACATGCCTGTGTACGACATCAACTGGAACGAAACAGGCTACTTCCAGAAAGGCGGTAACGACGAACGCAAAGGTATAGAAGCAGAACTGACAGGCCGCTTACTGGAGAACCTGGAGGTAATTGCAGGTTATGCCCTGATAGATGCCAAGTACAAAGAGCACGCTTCTTACTACTATAACTCGGCACCTAACAATACACCGAAACACACGGCTAACCTATGGGCCAACTACACTGTAAGAGGCAGCATCCTGAACGGCTTATCGCTTGGCGGTGGTGTATATTACGTAGGAGAACGCCCTAACAACGACTGGGCCAGAACTGTAACGCACCAGGGCATTGTACCTGGGCAGAAACCTTTTGACGTGGAAGCCTACACCACTATTAACCTGCAGGCAAGCTATAACTTTAATAAGCATATAGGTTTAAGACTTTTAGCTGATAACATTGCAAACGAAATTGGCTACAATGCTTACCGTACTTCCTGGATAAACCAGACTAACCCAAGAAGCTTTTCAGGTATAGTTACATACCGCTTCTAATAGCAGTTATTTCCTGAGAATACAGAGCAGCTCTTACCATTCAGGTAGGAGCTGCTTTTTTATGTACAGGGAAATTTAGACTTACACAGTTTGTATTCAGTCTAAATAAACTTAAATTTGAAGATGTAAAACAATCGGCGTCTTCCTTAGCATCCCTGTCGCTGAGAGCGCTGATTTATCATTCTAAATAAGTATCTGCGCATGAACAGACTATTCTCTTTTATCCTGATTTTGATTTTTGCAGTGGCACTTAGCTCGTGTGAGAAAGAAGAATTTGAAAACCCTTTACAATTTGAGACCAATACGCTGACTATTGCTTCTGCTGCGACCCAGGCAACCATAAAGCTCCGGTTGGAAAGGCCGGCAGAAGACAATATACCTGTAACAGTCAGATATCAGGCAAATGGCCTTACCTACAACGAAGACTTCACCACCAACCCGGAGGAGGTAAACGGTACCATATTTTTAACCATTCCTACCGGCAGCAGTGAGGTAACCTTTACAGTAAACAAGCAGCCGGGCATTACGCTATTGGGCAACGAAATTGTTTCTTTCACACTTGAAACAGCAGGCAAACCCGCTACTATAGGCGCTACATCTAGCCTAACAGTTCACTTAGATTAACCTGTAGCTGCTCATGCCTAACAGCAAGCAGTTACCATAATTATATCAGGCTTTAATCAGATTAAGACCATTCGTATGAAAAAGCAGTATTCAATCCGGAAGTTTTTCAACGATTTGCACTTATGGCTGGGCATTGGCAGTGGCTTAGTGCTGTTTATTGTGTGCCTGAGCGGTACTGTATATACTTTCCGCACAGAGATTGAGGAAATGGCAGAACCGGAAAAATACCATGCGCATGTGCCAGCTGATGCGCGGCCGCTCAAGCCCGAGTTATTGGTTCAGCAACTGGAAAAAGAACTGAAAGGCAAAGTGGTGTCTCTTTCGATTCCGGAAAATAAAGCCAGCACATACCAGGTAGGCATACGCCAGGAGGGCAAACCAGCAGGCGCACAGGGTGGAGGCCATGGCGGTGGCGGAAGACCAAAAACATATCTGGTAGACCCTTACACGGGTGTTGTGAAAGGAAGCACTGATAGCCCGACCTCTGAGTTCTTTACAACAGTAATGAAGCTACACCGCTGGCTGCTGATAGAAGGAGACACAGGCAGGATAATTGTAGGCATCTCAACTATAATTTTCACCTTCCTGCTGCTGTCTGGCCTCGTATTGTGGTTTCCGGCGAAACTGAAGAACTGGAAGCAAAATTTAAAAGTGAAAACTAATGCCAACTGGAAGCGCATTAACCACGATTTACACAATACCCTAGGTTTTTACGCATTCCTGCTGCTACTCATAATGAGTCTCACTGGCTTATGCTGGTCATTTGAGTGGTACAAGGAGGGGGTTAGCAGTGTGATGGGAGCCGAAGTTTTTAAAGGCAGAGGCGAGAAACCACTGCCTTCTGACCCGGCACAAGCAGGAACTACGACCCTGACTTTAACAGACTTTATTCAGAAAGCGAATACGGAACTGCCTTATGAAGGAGATGTGCGGGTATCTTTCCCGGCCGACTCTGCAGGCTCTTATCTAGTGGCTAAAAATAAAACTGGTTTCTTTGCCCTGGCTGCTTCTGATAAAATACAGCTAAACCAATATACCGGTGAAGTTCTGAAGGCAGAGATATTTGCAGACAAACCCTTTAACGAGCAAGTTGTTACGCTGATCAGGCCACTCCACTTAGGCGATGTGTTCGGTACTTTCTCTAAAATCCTTTACTTCATTACCTGCCTTATCGCTACCACTCTTCCTGTAACTGGCACTTTTATCTGGATCAACAAGCTTAAAAAGAGAAATAAGAAGAAGGCCAAAGCGAAACTGGCGGTAAGCTAAAATCATAGATCTTCATGTAGGCTAATGATTTACGTCTTAAGCCTTTTGCTTTTGAAACCTGCAAAACTCTTTGCATATTACTTTATTACTTCCCGAAGGCTGGGTAACAGGAACTTAATCCGGCTTAAACAATACATTAATCTAGTATTCCGTTTTTTAAATATGATAGCGATCTTAAAATCCAGGTTTTTACTGTTGGCAGCCGCACTTACAGTTCTGATTACATTCCATGTTTCTGCACAGGAGGTAAAAGTAATTAAATATGAAGGACTGGAGAAGCTACGGCAGGCTCCAGGCGACACCTTATACATTGTAAACTTCTGGGCTACCTGGTGCGGCCCCTGCGTAAAAGAGTTACCTTATTTCGAGGCTGCCAATCAGCAATACAAAGATCAGCCGGTAAAGGTAATACTGGTAAGTATGGATGCAGTGCAGGACCTGGACAAGAAGGTAACCAACTTTGTAAAGAAGCGCAACCTGCAGTCGCGTTTGTATCTACTGGATGAAGTAGACGGCAACTCCTGGATAGATAAGCTGGAGCCTAAGTGGACTGGTGCTATACCTGCCACCATAATGTTTAATAACAAGCGGAAGCAGTACGTTTTTTTTGAGGGGGAAATGAAAGAAGCACAATTACAGCAGCTGATTCAACAACATAAACCATAAATAAGTCTATGAAAAATGTCCGATTACCTTTCGTTTATGTAGTATGCCTGCTTTTGATAAGCGTACTACTCTCTGCCATTCCGGCCGAAACAGGCTACCAGGTAGGCGATACAGCCCGCGACTTTAAACTGAAGAATGTAGACGGCAAGATGGTATCCATGGCCGATTACAAAGATGCCAAAGGCTTTATTGTTACTTTTACCTGTAATACCTGCCCTTATTCCGTGGCATACGAAAACCGCATTATCGCCCTTCACAAAAAATATGCGCCCAAAGGCTATCCTGTTATCGCCATCAATCCAAACGACGTAACGGCATCTCCTAAAGACTCCTATGCCGATATGCAGCAACGCGCCAAAGACAAGCGTTTTCCGTTTGTATACCTGCAGGACGAAACCCAGGAAATTACCAGAGCCTACGGAGCCAGCCGCACACCACATGTGTATGTTGTACAAAGGCAGAAAGATAATACCTTTAAGGTAGCCTATATCGGAGCCATTGATGATAATTCACGAGAAGCCGACAAGGTTCAGAAAAGATATGCTGAAACGGCAATAGATGAACTGGTAGCCGGTAAACAAATCAGCCAGCCAAGCACCAAGGCAATTGGCTGCACCATTAAGTGGCGCGAAGCCTGAGTTCACTTACATTACAAAAAAGGCAGGGGCGAAAGGTTCTGAGCAGATATTTCGCCCCTGCCTTTTTTATGTCTCCCGCATCCAGAAATCTATAAAAAGCATAGTTTTATCCGGAAAAAATTATTAAATAGGTAGTAACCTATTACCTTCTATTTTACAAGCTTTTAGCTTTTTCTTACCTGGTAGCTGATGCCAGAAAGGCATGGCTAAAAACTCTTACCGCTAAAAGATCTTTAACATTTATCCTCTTAACAGAGTAAGAAAATACATGAAGTATTTCATTACAGGCGCCACAGGTTATATTGGCCAGCGACTGGCCCTATTATTAGCAGAGGCCGGACACACCGTAAATGCATTAGTGCGATCGCCTGAAAAAGCGCAGCACCTGGAGCATCCGAATATAAACTTCATTAAAGGAACTTTGGCGGATACCGATGCCCTGGAAAGTGGTTCTGCAGGGTGCTATGCTATTTTCCACCTGGCAGCTTATGCCCGTGTATGGGCTGCAGACCCTGCTACCTACGAACAGATAAATGTGCAGGGCACAGAGAATGTACTGAAAGCCGCCGTTAAAAATAAAGTGCAGCGGGTGGTGGTTACTTCTACAGCCGGCGTTTTCGGTCCTTCCGGAGCCGAGCCTGTGAATGAAGCAACAGAGCGGGAGCTTCCTCCTTTTAGTGAATATGAAGAAACGAAAAGAACATCAGAATTAATCTGCCAGGAATATGCCCGTAATGGATTAGATGTTATGGTAGTAAACCCCTCGAGGGTATACGGGCCAGGTTTTGGAAGCGAGAGTAATGCCGTTACTAAAATGATCAGGCTATACGTGCAGGGCAGCTGGCGCTGGATACCAGGCGATGGCAGTGGCAAAGGTAACTATGTGTATGTAGATGATGTGGTGAGAGGGCACCTGCTGGCATGTGAAAAAGGCACCCCGGGCGAAATATATCTTTTGGGAGGTGAAAACGCATCATACGACACTTTCTTCGAGAAACTGGCAAGGCTGTCCGGGATCAGAAAGCGATTTATTCACCTGCCACTGAGCGTAATGCTGCTCACCAGTAAGCTAATGCTACTGTGGACCTCCATCACAGGGAAAGCACCCCTTATAACCCCAAAATGGGTGAGAAAATACCTTTACCATTGGGAAGTATCCAGCCAGAAAGCAATAAATGAATTAGGGTACTCCATTACGCCACTGGATGAGGGCATAAAGCGAACACTAAATTGGTTAAACAACGAGCATGAAGAATCTACATTACACACTTATCACGGGAGCCAGTTCGGGAATAGGCAAAGCATTAGCGAAGAAATGCGCCTCTAGCAACATGAATCTGATCCTGGTTGCTTTGCCGGATTCAGGACTGGAAGCTTACAGCCAGCAGCTGAAAATGGAGTATGGTGTGCAGGTGCAGACAATTGTGCTTAATTTGGCCGATCCCGAAGCCAGCATTGCCATTTACGAAACCAGCCGGAAAGAAAACTGGCATGTAAACATGCTCATCAATAACGTAGGGCTCGGAAATGTAGGCGCTTTTGAAGAGTGTTCCTACAATGCTATACAATACCAGATGATGTTGAACATGAACGTGATGGTAGGATTGACCAGGCTGTTTCTGCGCCAGATAAAAGAAAGCCGCAATGGTTACATCTTAAATGTGAGCAGCATTGCAGGCATGTTCCCTCTCCCTTACAAAAGCATTTATTCTGCCACCAAAAGCTTTGTATACTCTTTTAGCAGGTCTTTATACTTCGAGCTCGAAAACGACCAGGTAATGGTAAGCTGCCTCTGCCCCGGCCCTACGGCCACCAACGACCAGGTACAGGAGACCAACCGCAACCTTGGCTGGAAAGCTCGCTACTTTACCAAAAGTGCAAAAGAAGTAGCCGAGATAGCCATAGATAAGATGCTACAGCGCAAGTTCCTGATCATACCTGGCTGGGAAAATAAAATTATGGCCTTAGCAGGGAAAATAGTGCCAGAAGCCATATTGTTACGCTATTTAGGTAAGACATTCAGAAAAAACGCTCCATCTACCAACAAAGCGGCAAGTATGGAAAACCTGCCTGTAAAGGAGTCTCAGAATCAGGTATTGTCTTCGTCTCCGATAGCCAATAAAATAAAATCTTACTGAGTGTTTCTGCTTATGTCGCCGTTATGGTTTTTGTCTGCCGGTACCGGAACAACGGCTGGCTTAAATGGATCAGAGGCCAATCCTTTCTTATTAAGGTGAAGTCTTTTGTAGTTTAGAGCTGCTTCACGAGCCTCTACCTCATATTTGTTCTGGTAATATCCTTTGCGCATA
This sequence comes from Pontibacter sp. SGAir0037, assembly GCF_005491705.1. NCBI lineage: Bacteria > Pseudomonadati > Bacteroidota > Cytophagia > Cytophagales > Hymenobacteraceae > Pontibacter > Pontibacter sp. SGAir0037. The sequence goes on from NZ_CP028092.1 coordinate 3,969,453, forward strand.
GATTCCAGCAGGTAAAGCCACAGAAACCGGGCATAGCCATGTTCTTTAAACTGCCTGATATGGCATAACTCATGCGCTACCCACTGCTCATGCTTTAAAAACGTTTCCCCGTTCACTCCACTCAGGTGAATCTTATTACCGAGTACCATCGCCACATTGCTGCTTTTAAGCACCATTCGGGCCACACGGGCAAATAAAGAGTTTTCTACTATTTTAAAGTCCATTACCTTATTTGCTTAAATTGTATTCTATTTTACTGATTCCTGCTCCGGAGAAGGCCTTCAAGCAGCTATCATTATTTCAGAAACCTGATAAACCCCTCATTGTCAGCAATTACTTCTGGTTTTTTAAATTTGGCTTTTAGCACATTTGTACTTAAGTTTGTACCTGTTTAAGATGTGGCAACATCCAGAACAACTTGCGTTAGCTTTAAAGTACTATTCCTAAACAGGTACTGAGCTGTAACGGTGAACCGATTTACCCGCACTTGCAGGTAAAAACATGCTAAACCTATGACGAAGACTATCATATTGAGCGCCCTTGCCCTTGCATCGCTCCTGCTATCCTACTTCTACGAAGTAACACCATCCGAAGCAGCATCTCCAGAAGCTAATATCATTACTCCATACGCTATAAATTCACCGGAAGACGTTATCCGCACCCTGGAATTTCAGCTTCCGGCACCTGCAGAAGTTCCGGAACCAGAAGAACCCCGCTACTTTGCAAAAAAGTTGGGGTTGCGTTTCCGGCCTAGCAATAATAAGAAACTAATAGAAACTGTTTCGAAATGGGTTGGTACTCCCTATAGCTATGGCAGCAGCTCTAAGAAAGGCACCGATTGCTCTGGCTTTGTAACAACTATCTATAAAGAAGTATATGGCATCGATCTGAGCAGAAGTTCCAGCTCTATGTTTCAGGATGTACAACGCATCAAGAAAGACAGCATCCAGACAGGCGACCTGGTTTTCTTCCGAAGAGGCCCTAAGTTACCTATTTTCCATGTTGGCATTTACCTGAAAGAAGGGAAGTTTATACATGCCGCCACAAACGGCGGCGTAATGGTTAATTCTTTGCAGGAGCCTTACTACAGAAATTATTATTTCGCAGCTGGCAGAGTAAATTAATTCGCAAATCTTTTTCATCATAAAAGGCCAGGAGGTGCTGTAGCTCAGACTACAGCACCTCCTGGCCTTTTATGCTATACAACAATTTTCCTCGTATAAAGTATAGGAAAGTTGGTGCAAGATAAACCAAATTGCACCTGATTTAAGCGCTGCCTGATTTATGGCAGATGCACACTAATAGGAATATACAATTTATAGCACAAACATCCAGATGGAGAATCAGAATCAGCGACCCGACGGTAAACGAGTAGCACAAAGCCCCTTTTTTGAGCGCTTTCTAAAAAAGGCAGAAACATACCTAAAGCATCCGAAAAAAATAACGCAGCTTTTGAATGACGCGTTTCAGAAGGCAAGCGCCAAGAAAAGCGTTGGAGATTTGGCAGCCGAAGTTTGGGAGAGCCTGCTCCTGCTTTCCCGCATGATCAAAGCCGCTGTTTCCGGTGAATACCAGGGCATCCCGAACGCAACTATTATAGGAGGTATAGCTGTGTTTATCTACTTCCTGAGCCCGATAGACCTGATACCTGACTTTATACCTGTAATTGGCCTGCTCGACGACGCCAGTCTGTTAGCCTGGTTTATGGCAAGTATAAAAACAGAGCTCGACAAGTTTAAGGACTGGGAAGCCAGCCGACCTGCACCCTCTGCATCAGAACCGGTTACAGAACCGGCTACACCACCACAAACAGATCCTTTACAAAATGCGGATGCCTCTTTCGGCACTCCAAAAAGCAGCAACCAAGCTGCGGGCACTGTTGAGGTGAATCAGAACCCGAACACATAAAACAAACAACTATGGAAGAGAACGAAGATTACTGGAAAGAGACAGGCGACGAAGCGATTGCTAACCGTGGCAAGAAAGAGGTAAAAACCTTTGCCAGCCACGCCGGAGCAGAAGCGAAGGGAGAAGAGGAAAGTGAAGAAGGGAACCATCCTTCCAGGCAACATTCTTCTCAGGGCCATACTACCGATGCCAAAGGAACAGCTACCAATACCCGTGAGCCTACCCTGAGATCGGCTACTAGAGATAGTACCCGCATGCCTAAATCTGACAACGACGAAGGACCGACCGGCGGAAACATACGATAATTTTTTAACCGACAGGAAGAGCAGCAGAGGCTATAACAATGGCTTCTGCTGCTCTTTTTATTGTACTTTTTAAAGTTTTTTTGAAAAAATCAGTTAAAAATAGCGTATTTATTAGAAGTCTTATATTCCAAAATATAGTACAATTCACATACATAAATTTAAATAAAATCAGATAAAAGCACTGTTACCATTGGTTTTATAAGAAAATTATTACTTATATTTGATTTTAAAATTTGTACTTAAACTTTTAGCCAAAGTGTCTTCACAATTTTTACGTTTAACTTCCGTTAACCTGCACATCGAGGGTATCGGAAAGGTTCTTATTGAAAGAAGCGACAAAGCCAAACGTGTTAGTATTAGCGTTAGGCCTTTAAAAGGTATTCGTGTAGCTGTTCCTCCGGGCATTAGTTTTGAGAAAGCTGAGCAGTTCATCTATACCAAAGCTGACTGGATCAAAGAACACCAGGCCCGCATGCAGCAGCATGAGGAGAAAGTTACGACCTACCATCCTGACCAGGAATTTAAAACCCGTTACCATACTTTGAGATTGTTAACGCATGCACAGTACAATATGCGTTGCGTTATTCAGGACGGGTACATTAACGTTTTTTATCCTGCTTTTAAAGATGTGCAGGATAACGATGTGCAGAAGTTTATTCGTAAATCGATTGAAGAAACATACAGACGCGAGGCGAAGCAATATTTGCCACAGCGTGTAGAGTACTTTGCAAAGAAATTTGGCTTTCAGTACCAGAATGTGTTCATCAAAAACGCAAAATCGCGCTGGGGCAGCTGCTCATATACTAACAACATTAATCTGAACCTGCACCTGATGCGCCTGCCAGAGGCCCTCTGCGACTATGTAATCTTGCATGAACTGGCACACACGATAGAGAAAAACCATGGTCCGGGCTTCTGGGCTCTTCTGGAGAAGGTGTGTGTGAATTCTAAAGTCCTTGACCAGAAACTAAAAGCTTTCCGTATTTCTATTTATTAAACCAATTGCCTATTATACAACTCTACCTACCTACTTAATCAGAAAGCGCCTTCAACGCTTATAAACTATAAAAACAGCGCGCGCAAGGGATACCCCTTGCGCGCGCTGTTTTTATAGTTTCAACTTATTTTAGCAGGCAGCACGCATGGTATTACTTGCTACATAATCAATAAAGTCGCCTACAGTATTAATAGGAACTTCATCCGGAATTGTAATACCGAAGTTTTTTTCCAGCTCCAGGATAATATCCACCAGATCAAGCGTATCAAAACCAAAATCCTGGGATAAGCGGGCTTCTGCCTGTAAGCGTGTAGGCTTTATTTCTTTTGTTCTGCTAATGATACGGATAACCTCCTTCTCTATAGCTTTGTTGGTAACTATCATATTAGTAAATGTATTCTCTAACTTTTCCGTTAACTGGTAATTCCTCTTGTTTCACCTGAAGAGCATCTGCTCTCTTCTTCTTGCCTATGATTCTGTCTTTTACTTTTTCGTTCAGCAGGTACATAACCGGAACAATTAACAGGGTTACTATAGTAGCAAAGCTTAGCCCAAAAATAATTGTCCATGCCAGTGGTCCCCAAAAAGCGGCACTGTTACCGCCCATAAAGAAATGTGGTTTAAATTCTGTAAATAATGTATAAAAGTTAAGGTTTATACCTAACGCTAAAGGCACCAATCCTAATATAGTAGCCACTGCTGTCAGCAAAACAGGGTTCAAACGTGTTTTACCTGCTTCTACAATAGCCTCTCTTAGTTCTTTACCTTCGGCCAGAAGTATATCAGTAAATTCCACAATTAAGATGCCATTTTTTACTACAATACCTGCCAAAGCCACAATTCCTACACCTGTCATTACAATTGAGGCATCCATACCGAAAATAGAGAAGCCCAAAAGCACCCCGATGATACTGAACAGCACTTCTGAAAGAATGATAAAAGGCTTAGAAACCGAGTTAAACTGTGTAACCAGGATTAAGAAGATGATGCAGAAAGCAGCGCCTAAAGCACCTATCAGGAACATACCTGTTTCCTGCTGTTCTTCCTGCTGCCCACCCATTTTCACTTCGTAACCTTCAGGAGTTTCGAAATTCTGCAGTGCCTGCTCAATTGTAGCCACTACTTCGTTGGCATTGTAGCCAGCCAGCACATTCGACTCCAGCGTAACCATACGCTTCAGGTTTTTGCGCTTAATACCCCCATAAGTAGTAGAGTATGCCACATTTGCCACAGAAGAAAGCGGTATCTGGCGTACCTGTCCTGAGTTCATATCGCGGTAGGTAATACGCATATCCAGCAGAGCATCAATGTTTTTGCGATAAGGCGCTGCATACCGCACCTGTATAGGGTACTCATCCTCCTCTAATTTAAATTTAGAAGCCTCTTTACCGAAGATAGCTGTGCGAAGCTCGGAACCAATCTGTGCCGTAGAGATACCTTCACGGTTGGCTCGCTCACGATCGACATTCACTACAATTTCAGGCTTGCTGTCTTCCAGGTCAGATCTCAGACCTTCTATTCCCCCAATCTGCTGATCGTTGATATACTTCTCCACATTCTTCGAAAGCATGATCAGTTCTGAGAAGTTTTCGCCTGCGATTTCTATACTGATAGGTTTGCCTACTGGCGGGCCGTTCTGCTCTTTATCTACCGTAATGTCGGCACCCGGAATACCTTTTACTGCCTCACGAATTTCTGAAAGATACTCAGCAGAGGTTTTATCACCCACACGATCCATGTACTCTACAAAGGCCACAGTAACCTTGCCTTTATGGGATTGTGCTGTCGCACTACGGTCGTTTTGGTCGCCTGCCCCAATGGCCACGTTAGATATTACAGATTCCACATCCGGATTACGGGCTCCTATTACTTTGTAAATGCGGCTCTCCACCACTTTGGTGATCGAATCGGTAACCACCTGATCCGTACCAACTGGCATCTGAATGTAGGTGTATACAAAGTTCGGATCGCTATCCGGGAAGAAAACTACTTTTGGAGACCGGATTCCAACCATTACAAAAGACAGGAAAAGCAAACCGATAATGCCCACAAACACACCTACAGGCCTCCAGCCAACCAATGCCCAGCGCAACAATTTTTCATAGCTGTTCATAAACTTCGGCAACACGCGGTTCTGGAACTTATCAATCAAACCAGTGAACACATACTTGTTCAGGGCGATGAGCAGCAGCACCAATACAAGTATGTTGGCTGTTCCGTAGAATCCGGCTATATAGCATAGCACTGCTACTGCCAGTGCAACCAGCATCGAGATAACAAAGGTTCTGCGTGCTTTTGGCGATACCTCTTTCTGTTCATCTTTCTTCATGAAAGAAACTGCAAAAACCGGATTGATAATAAAGGCTACCAGCAGCGAAGAAAGCAAAGTAACAATTAATGTAATAGGCAGGAATTGCATAAACTTACCAACAATACCAGGCCAGAACAGTAGCGGGAAGAAAGGGGCAATAGTCGTAAGTGTACCTGCCAGCACCGGCACAAATACCTCCCCAGCGGCCAATTTAGCCGACTTAACCACTCCCTGGTTAGACTGATGAAAGATACGGTGCGTATTTTCTATTACCACAATAGCGTCGTCTACCACTATTCCCAAGGCAAGCAGGAAGGCGAACAGCACGATCATGTTTAGCGACACGCCGAAGAAGTAAAACGTGATAAACGCCACAAACATAGAAATAGGAACCGATAAACCCACAAACACTGCATTGGTGGTTCCCATAAAAAACATCAGGATAACGGTTACCAGCACAAAGCCGATAATAATGGTATTGATCAGGTCGTTCAGGGTATGGCGCGTCATGGTAGACTGATCGCCTGTTACGGTAATTTTCAGATCTGCCGGCAGCACGGCTCCTTCCATTTCCTCCAGCGTTGCATTAATGTTATCTGAAGCTTCTATCAGGTTTTCGCCGCTTCGCTTGATCACGTTTAAGGTTATTACAGGGGCATTGTCTAAACGGGCATAGCTTTCCTGTTCCTCAAACCCTTCCTGCACCTGTGCAATTTCCTTCAGCTGGATATTAGCGCCGGCCACCGATTTCACCACAATATCGCCTATCTTGTTCGGGTCTACATACTGGCCTACCACACGTACTGAGCGCTTCATTTCTCCTACTGTAATGTTACCACCGGAGATGGTCATGTTCTCCATCGAAATGGCACGCTCAATATCAGAGAAAGTAACTTTGGCAGACTGCATTTTGTACATGTCTACATTTACCTGCACTTCTTTGTCCAGCGCACCCACCAGGTCTACTCTTGTAATAGCGGGCATTGCCTCCAGGCGGTCCTGAATATCTTCTGCATACTTCTTTAACCTGTCGAGGCTATAGTTACCAGACACGTTGATATACATGATCGGCATTTCAGAGAAGTTCACTTCCTGCACATTCGGGTCCTGGTCAAGGTCGGTAGGCAGGTCGGTGCGAGCTTTGTCTACAGCATCTTTTACCTTCTGCTTTGCCTCCGATACTTCTTCGTCGGTATTAAACTCTACAGTGATCATAGAGAAGTCCTGAATGGAGTTGGAGCTAACCTTTTTAACCCCCGAAATAGCTTTCAGCTGCTTCTCGATTGGGCGTGTTACCAGGTTCTCGATATCAGACGGAGAGGTACCCGGATAGATAGTACCCACAAAAACAGTAGGGATAACTATATCCGGAAAGTTTTCTTTCTGCAGACCGATATAAGAAAATATACCCGCCAGTGAAATGATAATGGTAATGATATAGATACTGGTTCTATTATCGATAGACCAACTGGTTGGCTTAAACTGTTTCATAGTTTTGGCTTTAAATGATTATTGGTTAAGGCTGCTTACCTGGCTGAAAACCACAGGCTGCCCTTCGTTCAGGTTCTGGTAACCCGCCGTGATAACCTGATCGCTGGCTGATAAGCCTTTCAGCACTTCTACTCTACCATCATAAGACACACCTGTATCTACCTCTTGGCGGGTAGCGATGTAGCCATTGCCTTCTTTTTTGGCTACATATACAAACTGAGACTTTTCATCTTTCTGCACCAGGTTTACCGGCACCGAAATAGCAGTTTCATTTTTATAATCCTGAATGCGCACCACCGATACCAGGTTAGGGCGCAGCACCACCTCCCGGCCCAGGTTCTGCAACTTTAGCTCTATGATAAATGTGCGACTGGTCGGGTTAATATATTGACTCACAACTTGAACTGTAGCAGTTGCTTCCTGCTGAAGATCAGGGAAATAGACTACCGCTTCATCGCCTTTCTTGATCTTGGATAAGTAAGCCTCAGAGACTTCGGCCACTACTTTGCCACCAGCTGTATTTACCACACGCACAATACCAACCCCCGGAGACACAGCTTCTCCGGCATTTGGCACTACCTCATCTACCACACCATTAATAGGTGCTATAATGTTGTATTGGTTGCGCTGCTCCTGCAGAGTAGCCAGGTTACGCTGTAGCGATTCATAATTGTTTTTGGCTGTGAGGTATTGCATCTCCGTTCCTATTTTCTGGTCCCAGAGGTTCTTCTGCTTTTCGTAAGCAACCTTTGCCAGTTCCAGGCGAGTGCGCAACTCCTGTATGTTCTGCTCCACCAGCATCGCATCAATAGTAGCCATTACCTGGCCTTTCGATACTTTGTCGCCCCGCTGCACACGCACACTTGTAAGCACGCCAGGTACACGGGCACTAACAAATGCACTCTGGTCGAAATCTACCCGGCCCTGCACCTCCAGAAAATGCTTAAAAGGCTCCTGTGTTACTGCTGTAACCGAAACCGGAACAGTTTTCTGCTGCGCCTGCTCTCCCTTACCTTCTGCTTTTAGCTCTGCCTCCAGTTGTGCAATTTGCGTCTGAAGCTCAGCTTGTTCTTTTTTCAGGGCCTCCAGTTGTGCCGCTTTATCGGGGTTATTAGTGCAAGCCGCTAAGAGCGTAATAGCAGCGGCAAAAGAAATTCCAAGTACTCGTTTCATCTTAGGTTTTCGATTAAGTCTTTCTGGTTTTATTTTGTAAGAAGTGTGCCGGTGGCTTTATCAAGATTTACTTTAGAGATAAGCGCATCGTACATAGCGGAGTAGTAATTGGTTTGCGCCTGGCGGAGGTCCGTTTCGGCCGTTACAACTTCCAGGTTCGAGCCAACACCTTCCTGGAATTTTATTTTAGATACACGGGCAATTTCCTCGGCCAGCTCCAGGTTTTCTTTCTGGGATTTAAGCACATCTAATGAGTTTGTCAGTTCTGTAGAGGATTGCGCTAATTCGAGATCGATGCTTTGCCTGAGTTGTTCAAAGCCGTATTTGGTATTTTCGAGTGTTAGCGTAGCCTGCTCTATACTATATCGTTTTTGTAGTCCGTCGAAGATTGGTACCTGTAGCTGCAGCCCTACATACCCAAAATCAAAGTAGTTTCTGTTTGTTGTATTACCATGCCCTGCTCTCACATTTAGCACTTCCGACAGCGAACTACCTACACCACTATAGCCGTAGCGGGCATTTAAGTACAACTTCGGCAGATAACCAGACTTTTTATTGCGCAGGTCCAGGCTGGCTAAATCACGTTGCGTTTCTAAAATCGAGTATTCAATGCGGCTGCTATAGTTAAATTCGCGTTGGTTCATCTTGCTCATGTCTACCTCCACCTCTTCCAGTTTGTCTGTCAGCTCCAGTGGCTGATTCTGCTGCAGTCCCATCTGAAACTTCAGCAGGCTAAGACTCAGCTCCAGCAACCTTTCGGTTTTCTGCTTCTCTACTATCAGATTGTTTAATGAAACACGTAAGCGGTCAACGTCCAGCTTTTCAGCCACACCGTTTTCGAACATTGCTCCTGTTTCATTCAACAGCGTCGTCAGGCGCGTCAGGTTCTGGTTAAGCAATTCCATACGTTCATGGTTTACCAATACACCGTAATATGCTTTACTAACCTGTTCCGCAATCTCAATTTCAGTCTGAGCAGTCGTTTTTTTCGATAGCTCCGTATAGGTTTTTGCAGCCTTCATACCTATCAGGTAAGAACCATCGAACAGCATCTGACTACCTGAAACTGTTATACCTCCTGTATAAGGCTGTACAAAGGTGATGGCTTGCAAGGGAACATCGCCTTGTGGCTCAGGTGTAGAATAAGACGGCTGTAAAACAATCGGCTGCCCAGAATTAAGCTGTGCCGGCGTAATGGTAAAAGGATCTAATACAGAGCCAGGCCCGAAACTGCTCGGATCTATCAATGTCTTTTGCTGAATAAAGTTATTACCCACTTCTGCGGAAGCATTGATCTGAGGCAAACCTATAGCCCTGATTTCACCCACCTTCGCTTTATCAATTTTCTCCTGATTGCGTGTGGCTTTCAGGTTGGCGCGGTTTTGCAACGCATACGCTATGCTTTGCTCCAGGCTCAGGGCCATCGGACTTTGCGCCTTAATTGGCACGGATCCTAACACAGCTACAACTGCTATGATCAGGCAAATCGTTTTTTTCATGGTTTTGGAGGTAGCTTAATAATTATTCTTTTTCAGTAATGTGTCGGTATTCATTAATCAGCTTGTGTCCCTTAAGAGTGGCTAAACCCAGCATGTAATGCTCCAGGTTAACTAGCTGCACGTGTTGTATCTCATATTGGTGAGGCGGAAACAGGAGCCTGTTAAACGGAAGCTCAATCTGCACTGCCCGAAGCTTTGCTACCACCTCCACATCCAGCCCCTCCCGGAATAAGCCTTCTGCAATTCCCCTCCTGATGTTGGCTTTAATGCGCTCCAGCATAAATCCTTCTTTATGTGCCTGCCACCTTTTCCAGCTGCTGGCGTGGTACTTTTGCAGATCATGAAAAATGGCAGGATGAATGCCGGCAAAAATCTTTCTTGTCATGCCCATCACAATAAAAAGTTCATCTATGGCATTTTTAGAATTGCCGACAATGGCATCACACTCTTGCTCAATCTCCTGTATGTAACCATCAACCGCCTCATACACAATTTCGTCTTTGTTAACATACCATTTATATATTGTCTTTTTCGACATAGAAAGATGGCTGGCTATGTCATCTACTGAAATACTTTTAATCCCATTCTGAAAAAAAAGGTGAAGCGCCTCTGCCGCAATTTTTGCTCTTGTATTTATGGTTTCTATTATTTCCATGGCTCCTTATCTGGAACCAAAACTATGGAAACATTTTTTATAACAAAAGTTTCCATGCAATTTTCTGTATATAATTCTTTACTTGAAAACGATGTTAAACCATTACAATACAAAACTTTGCTACACCCTTCGCAGCTATCACAAGTGCTCCTTAATTCGGTTTAGGCGTTAAAGTAACCCTGTTGGTCCGGACTTAAATACCCAAACTGGTTCTCAGTTTGCTATACCCGCTTTTGCTTAATGGCACCCGCACCCCGTTCTTTAGCAATGCTACATGGTTATCTTTCTCCAGAGGTTCTATGCGTGTGAGCTGTGCCAGCGCCAGAATAAACGACCTGTGCACCCGCACGAATTGTTTTGGGTCCAGCACCTTTTCATAATAGCTCATGGTCTTTTTCTTCAGGAAGCAGCCATCTTTGGTATAGACCTTTACATAGTCGTCGTAGGCCTCCAGGTACTCCACCTCCTGTACCGGTATAATCTTAATATTACTACCCGCTTTTACCACAATGCGCACCTGCTCTTCAGGCTGTTTACCTGCTGCCTCTGCCAGTGCTGCTGTGGTAGGAGCAGGCTTATTCAACTGCCTTTGCTGCAGCCACTTCCTGACAGCATTGTTAAACCGCTCCAGGCTGAAGGGCTTTAGCAGGTAATCAACGGCATTGGTTTCAAACGCCTTAATAGCATATTCATCGAAAGCCGTTGTAAAGATGACATCAGGAACAGCCTCTACCAGTTCCAGCATTTCAAAACCATTTATCTTGGGCATCTGGATGTCTAGAAACAGCAGGTCTGGCTGGTGCTGCATGATAGCCTTCACCCCTTCAAACCCATTGTCGCACTCCTGCACTACCTGTATTTCAGGATAGTGCTGCAGGTACTCCAGCACAATGCTTCGGGCCAGCGGTTCATCATCTATTATCAGGCACTTAATCATAGTTTCTGCGGGATTTTGAGTGTCGTTGTAAATGTGCTATCATGTTGCTCCGTTTGCAGCAGATCCTGCCGGGCATATAACAGGTAGAGCCTGCGCCTTATGGAGTTCAGGCCGAAGCCGGTGCCACGCCTTGGGTGCACCGTTGCGGGATCGAAAGGGTTCCTGACTTTTATTACTAATACTCCTCTCTCAGCTGCTGCCTCCAGGGTAATCATGGTATTATCGAGAGTATCATACAGCCCAAACTTGATGGCGTTTTCTACTACAGGCTGTAGCAGTAACACCGGCAGTTGCAGCCTTAGACTTTCTTCATCATGCGTAACAGCAGTCTGGAGTCTGTTTCCAAATCGCACCTTTTCTATATCAAGGTAAAGCTGCAAGTGCTTTAGTTCATCTGCCAGCGGCACCAACTGCTGATCGTCTTTGCGCAAGGTACCTCGCAGAAAGTCTGATAGCTGGTGAATCATTTCACGGGCTTTCTCTGGCTTGCCTCCTACCAAAGCACTTATAGAATTCAGGCTGTTGAACAAAAAGTGCGGCTGCAACTGCTGCCGTAAGTTAAAAAGCTCTGCCTCCCGGGCCATTTTTTCTGTTACTATTTTTCTTTCCTCTGCCTCCTGCTGCCCCCTGATGTAAAACCACAGCCAGTTCAGCAAAAGCACAAACGAGATCATCAGCCAGGTAAAAGCAAGCCTAACAGGTATAGCTTCATCGGCAAAAGCTAGGTAAGCCACCTCTTCTTCCAGCAGCTGTTCTATGCTCCAGTTATAGATGGCAGTACAGATTGCGGCCAGCCCCAGGCTCCATGCCAGCAGCGAAGCCAGATTCTTAACGCCTGGCTGGTAAAAACTAATTGCAGTTCCCATGGCATAGCTGCTTCCTACTACCAATGCACTGGTTACAAGAGCATCTGTTAAAGCAATTTTAAAAGTATAGCCAAGCTGAATTAGCATGAATACAAGTACAATAGCCCAAAGTAGCGCCCAGCCCAGGTAAACCAAGATTACTTTAAGTGAAGACATGATAAAGATGCTAGATGCCAGCTTTTAGATACCAGATCCGGTAGGCCAGCTTAAGCTCCTGAAAAATCAGCTTCTCAGACACTTGCCCTGCCGTTTCTAATGCAACTTTCAATTTTCCAGGCTTCACTTGCATTAATAACTCCTGATATCGATGCCACCGAAAAGAAGTACACCTTTCAGCACCAGCACTTTATTTTCAGTCTGATCGGCAGGGCCTGATGGCCTTTTCTCTTCTACCCCTCCAAACACAGCTACAATTTCAGATCTAATTTTCCAGTGAGCGGGCACAATCAGTTTTGTGCCTCCGAAAACCTGCGTTACATCCAGCACCACCTCCCCTTCAAAATCAGCTTGGGAAAGGTTGTATTCTGTACCGCCACAAAAGGTCACAATCTCACCTCCTCTGAAATCTTTGGTAATAATATGTTTCTTGATGCCTCCGAATACTGCCGTACCATCTATGTAATCTTCTTTCGTAGCAACTACAGGCTCCAGAGGGGCAACCTCATTCTCTGCACTATGATAAAACCGGTCTCTTCTTCTAAAACGGGGGGCACAGGTTCTTTTCGGCTTAAACATAATCCAGACACCCGCCAGAATGATCAGTACCGGCCAAAGGTATGGCCTTAACGAAATTTGCGGAGCAACATCTTCCAATAAGAAGATAGAGCCAATCAGGATGGGCACCAACCAACCAAAGTTCCGGAAAGAATGCCTTGCTCCTGTATATATACCTATTACGATCAGCAATACTTTCCAGGAAAACACCCAGCGGGGCAGGTAAATGGCATCCAGCTGATAAGCAAGCACAATGGCTCCAATTGCAATCACTACAAGCCCACCGAGCACCCTGCCTGAGCGATTGTCGCGCGTGCCCCAGTTTCCGTATTGTTCAGAAGTAATATGTTTATCTTCCATAATCTTGATATTTGTTCAAAGCTAAAGTAATACCTTTCATAGCACAATGCTATATAGGCAGAACAGGATATAAAATCGGTAAACAGCGGATATGTATCGGTAAACAACCTTGCTGCTCCTCTGCCAAACCTTCACCGCCTGCTCTGTGTCTCAAAATTGCCTGACCAGGTTTGATAAAAGAAAAAATACACGACCAAACATCTGATAAAGGTGCTGAACAGTAGCTATTCGTCTCTCACCTGTTTCGTAACTTAGTTCCGGCTAACTTATAGGGTATGAACCTTTCAAATTATTATCTTTGCATATTATGGTTGAGAAGATACAAAGAGTAGCACAAGAGATAGAGGCGGCACAGCTAGGCAATGCTGCTGAACTGGAGCAATTCCGCATCGCATACATCGGTCGTAAAGGGCTTATTGCTTCGCTTTTCGACGATCTGAAGCAGGTGGCACCCGAACAGCGCCGCCAGGTGGGGCAGGACCTGAACCGCCTTAAAAACAGGGCACAGGAAAGGTTTGATCAGGCCCAGGAACAATTAGCTAACACAACTGACAGCGGCAACGCTAATGCTTTTGATTTTAGCCTTCCAACAGTACCCAATACCTTGGGCACCCGCCACCCGCTTTCACTGGTCCGTAACGAGATCAACCGTATCTTTTCCCGTATAGGCTTTAATATATCAGAAGGCCCTGAAATGGAGGACGACTGGCATAACTTTACTGCGCTTAACTTCCCGGAGAACCATCCTGCCCGTGAAATGCAGGACACCTTCTTCCTGAGCCAGGATCGGGATAAACTACTTCGTACCCATACCTCCACCGTGCAGGTACGCCTGATGGAGATGCAGAAGCCGCCGCTGCGCAGTATTATGCCAGGGCGTGTGTATCGCAACGAAGCCATATCAGCAAGAGCACACATGGTATTTCACCAGGTAGAAGGCCTTTATGTAGACAAAAATGTGAGCTTTGCCGACCTAAAGCAGACACTTTATTACTTTGCGAAAGAAATGTTCGGGCAGGATACCAAGATTCGCTTCCGGCCTTCGTTCTTCCCTTTTACAGAACCAAGTGCTGAAATAGATATCACTTGCCTTATCTGTAAAGGCGAAGGCTGTAATATATGCAAGTACTCAGGCTGGGTAGAGATTGGTGGCTCTGGTATGGTGGACCCGAACGTACTGCAAAATTGTGGTATAGACCCGGAAGTTTATTCAGGCTTTGCCTTTGGTATGGGTATAGAGCGCATTACCATGCTGAAGTACCAGATAAAGGACCTGCGCCTTTTCACTGAAAATGACGTACGCTTCCTGAAGCAGTTTGAAGGCGTTATTTAATGTAGAATAAAGGATTACCTGAGGGCTGCTGCTTAAGATCAGCCTTCAGGTAATCCTTTATTTATTTAGCCTTTCATATATGAAATTCGAAGAGATTAAATCTATAGGTATAGTTGGTGCCGGCACAATGGGGCAGGGCATTGCACAGATATGCGCCATGGCTGGCTATACTACCATTCTCTTTGATATCAACGAAAAAGCCTTGCAGGCTGCTGAAGCCTCCATCTCTAAAAACCTGGATAAGGGTATTGAAAAAGGTAAACTGACAACCGCTGCCAAAACTGCAGCACTAGGAAATCTTGCCTTTACAGGGAATACGCTACAGGTGCATGCCAACGTTATTATTGAGGCTGTTGTAGAAAAGCTGGAGATTAAGCAAAGTATCTTTAGAGAACTTGCCGACATTAACAGTGCAGACACCATTCTGGCTTCCAACACGTCTTCTATTCCGATTACACGCATAGCCGCCGCTGTGCCGCATCCGGAGCGGGTAGTAGGAATGCATTTTTTTAACCCTGCTCATATTATGAAGCTGGTCGAGGTAATTTCCGGTGCCGCAACAGCTCCGGAAACGGCTGAAACCATACAGCAACTAGCCCTGAAGCTGGAGAAAGTACCTGTTATGGCCAAAGATGCTCCGGGCTTTATTGTAAACCGGGTAGCCAGGCACTTTTATGTGGAGGCCCTGAAGCTGTTAGAGGAAGGAGTGGCTGACGTTCAAACCATTGATAAGCTGATGCAAGCCAGCGGCTTTAAAATGGGGCCATTTGAACTTATGGACCTGATAGGTGTTGATACTAATTATTCGGTTACCAACTCTATGTTTGAGGCCTTTCATTATGATTCTAAATTCAGACCAAGCCGCATACAGCAACAGAAAGTGGATGCAGGGCACCACGGCCGCAAAACGGGCAAGGGCTTTTATGACTATTCCTAAACTTTTACCAATCCTATCCCTGTTTCTGCTCCTTTCGTGCAGCAGCGACGAATTAAGACCACGCATACCGGATGTACCTGTAAGCGAACAGATCAATCTGCAAAGCCAGCTATACAACAGGCTTCGGCAGGATGGCGGCTATGTTTACCTGCAGGCTGGGTATAAGGGGATCATCCTGATACGGCAGGGCTCCAGCTATCTGGCATTTGAGCAAACCTGCCCCTATGACCCCAGCACCTCTTGCAAGGTAGAAGCACACGAGTCTAACCTTTACCTGATTGACAACTGTTGTGGCTCGCAATACAACTTTCAGGGAGGTGTGATGGCCGGTCCCACTGTTTATGGATTAAAGCAGTACAATACCTCTCTCTCCGGCTCCATTCTATATGTAACGAATTAATTTTTTAAGATTGATTTACAGTAAATTATACTTTTTTTAAAGATTTTTTTGCGAGACTACTTGCATAATCAGATTTACTGCCGTAATATTGCATCATAATTCAACGGCAACAACGCCACGAATGAAACTCTTCCTTAGCTCAGTCGGTTAGAGCATCTGACTGTTAATCAGAGGGTCCCTGGTTCGAGCCCAGGAGGGAGAGCTTGAAAAAAAGCCACTTACAGGTAAAACTGCAAAGTGGCTTTTTTGCTTCTATACAATTTATACATATCAAAACCTTCTATGATTCGGCCTACACTTAAAGTTTATTTAAACAGCTGTGGCAGTTGCTGAAGCAATGTATAACCGCCAAGCCAGGCCATTACCAGTACGACCAGTCCTCCAAACAGGGTAAGCCACACGGGATGTTTATAGCTGCCCACCAGCTGTTTTTTATAAGCAGCGATTAAAATAGTACCCAGCGTGATAGGCAGGATTAACCCGTTTAGAGCCCCTGCCAAAATCAGCAAGTAAACAGGACGGCCTATAGTTACGAAAATAGCTGTTGAAATAGCAATAAAAACAATAATCACCCGGTTCTCATACTTTGCAACATGCTTGTTGAAAGATTTAATGAATGAGACCGAAGTATAAGCGGATCCGATAATAGAAGTGACGGCTGCTGAAAGCATTACAACCCCAAATAATTTATAGCCCAGATTACCGGCAGCCAGTTGGAAGACAGCAGCAGGAGGATTAGCCGCGTCTAGTTCATAGCCCTGACTGACAATACCAAGAGCTGCCAGGAAAAGAAAAATACGAATGATGGAGGCAACCGTGATACCAGAAACAGCGCTTGTGTTTACTTCAGGTAAAGCAGCCTGCCCTTTGATGCCAGCATCTAAAAGTCTGTGCCCGCCCGCAAAGGTGATATAACCTCCTACAGTACCTCCCACCAGAGTCACAATAGCAATTATGTCGATTTGATCAGGCAAAAAGGCTTTTTGAACAGCTTCGGCAACTGGTGGCTCAGACGTTATAGCCACGTAAACAATCAGCAGAATCATCAGAAAGCCCATTACCTGCGCAAAGCGGTCCATTACCTTACCTGCTTCTTTCACTAAAAACACAGCAATGGCAATAGCGGCTGCCATTATTGCTCCTGTTTCAGCCGACACTCCTAACAGCACATTAAAGCCTAAGCCTGCACCACCTACATTTCCTATGTTAAATGCTAAACCACCCAGCACAATAAGTACCGCTATAAAAAGGCCCAAACCAGGCAAAACAGCATTGGCAATATCCTGAGCACGCTTTTCGGAAACGGCTATTACCCGCCACACGTTCAGCTGCACCCCTATATCCAGTATAATAGAGATGCCTATAACAAATCCAAAACTGGCTGCCATCGTTTGGGTAAAAACAGTGGTTTGTGTTAAAAAACCAGGGCCTACGGCAGAAGTTGCCATTAGAAATGCAGCACCCAGCAAAACACTCCAATTCCTTGTCTGTTTCATGTATTCAGGGAGAACGCTTCTACAATAATCTCTTCTTTTTGTAGCGCATCCTGTATAAGTTGTGCGAAAGATAAAGCATGCGGACCGTCACCGTGAATACATATAGTATCAGCTTTAATCGAAATCTCCTGTCCCTGCTGTGTTCTTACCTTTCGCTCTTTTACCATCCGCAGTACCTGCTGCACAGCTTCGTGGTCATCTTTAATAAGCGCATCAGGCTGGTTTCTGGAGGTCAGGGTGCCATTGGGCTGGTAGGTGCGGTCGGCAAAAACCTCACTGGCTGTGCCAATGCCCAATTTTTCGCCTGCTCTTATAAGCGCGCTTCCTGCCAGGCCGTACAGTATAACTTCAGGGTGAACTTTATAAACGGCTTCTGCTATTGCATCTGCCAGTCCTTCGTTTACAGCAACCATATTATACAGAGCGCCATGCGGCTTTACATGATGCAGAACTCCGCCAGTTGCTTTTACAAAGGCTGCCAGTGCGCCAATCTGGTATACGGTTATGTTAAAAGCTTCGGCAGGAGTAATAGACATTTCACGCCGGCCAAAACCAACTAGGTCGGGCAATCCGGGATGAGCTCCTATAGCCACTCCTTTTTCCAGTGCCAGTTCAACAGTTCTGCGCATTACAGCCGGATCGCCTGCATGAAACCCACAGGCAATGTTGGCGGAACTGATATGCTCCAGAATAGCCTCATCATTTCCCAAGGCATAGGCTCCAAAGCTTTCGCCCAGGTCGCAGTTGAGATCAATTTTTAACGTGTGCATGCTTTACCTGAATTTAATACGAATGGCCTGTTTTAGCTGCACCAGTTGCTTTTCCTGCTCCAGGTATAACTGCTGTGCTTCTTCCAGCGAAACCTCCTCCAAACGAATGCCCCTGCCTGGTACTACCTGTGCCAGCTTTGGAAGATCAGCTGTAACCACCTGCACCATGCGAGGGTAACCTCCTGTCGTCTGATGATCGGCCATTAAAACAATGGGGTGCCCCTGAGAAGGCACCTGTACGGTACCAAAGGTAACAGCACTGGATATTATTTCCCTGGGTTCTTTTAAAGCCAAGGAAAGCCCGATCAACCTATACCCCATTCTATCAGACTGTGATGTAACCTGAAAAAGACTCCGCCAGATATTGCTCTTACTCTCATCTGTAAACAGATCGTATTCAGGGCCCTTTACCGCACGGATAACAGGATCTCTGGCATAAGCAGGATAATAAGCAGGATCAGGTAGCCAAGAGGTTTGCGCAAAGCTGGCTGTGGTGTTCTTCTGATTTAGTTCACCCATAACAGAAGAGGCCGTAGCATTTATACCATTACAGGGAATAAGATCGTTTTCCTGAAGTGCTCTTCCATTTAAACCACCTATACCGGCACGCATATAAGTTGAGTAGCTCCCCAAGGTTTTCTCCAGCTTAAATCCTCCGGAAACTGCCAGATATGCCCTACAGCCGGCTTTAGGAGCTCCAAAATCCAGCACACTCCCTTCTCTAACCAAAACAGGCCGCCACATTTTAACTTCTTCGCCATTAATAGTGGGAGATAAATCTGCACCTGTGAGAGCAATAAGATGGTCTTTCTCAAAAAGGAGCTGAGGCCCCTGTAAAGTAATCTCTATTGTTGCCTCCGTTTCCGGGTTAGCAGTTAGCATGTTGGCTATCCGATGTGCTACCCGATCCATCGCACCACTTACTACTACTCCGTCCTTCTGATACCCATACCTGCCTGTGTCCTGAATGGTGGTAAGTAGGCCTGGCTTAAGAATTCTAAGACTCATGCAGCCACTCCTTTCTCTGCCTGAACTCTTCTTCTGAAATTGGCACAAAGCGAACCTTGTCGCCTCCTTGCAGCAAGCTGGGTGCTGCTTGCTGAGGCTGGAAAAGCACCAGTGGTGTACGGCCAATAAGTTGCCAGCCTCCGGGTGTTTCAATAGAGTATATACCTGTTTGCCTATCGGCTATGCCGACTGAACCCTGTGGTATAGCAGCTCTTGGCGACTCTTTCCGTGGAGCTGCAATTTTATCGCTCATACCGCCCATATAAGGAAAGCCTGGGGCAAAACCAATCATATATACCAGGTACTCCGGCTGTGTATGCAGCGCAACCACTTCCTCTACCGAAATCTTATTATGGTTTGCTACAAATTCCAGATCAGGGCCGAAGATGCCTCCGTAACAAACAGGAATTTCTATAGTCCGGGATTCAGGTGCAGTCAGATAGACATCCGCAATATCAGGCAAAATCTGCTGTATCATATCGGCAAGCTGATCGTAGGCACTAGCACCTGTTAAGCTACCTAAAGCAGCAGGATTATAGTAGATGGTAACGTTGTTGAAAGCCGGAACGAGTTCTATCATACCCTCGAAAGGATACTGCGCCAGGTATGAAGAGAAGTCCCTGACGCGTTGATGAATGCTACGATTGATTTCTCCTCCGAACTCTACTACAATGGCTGCATCTCCAAGCGGGTAAAGTTTAACAGCTTGCAAGCTTTCTGGTGTAATTGTCATACTACAGAGGAGGCCAGATTAATTTCACAGATCAATTTAATAAAACCAGTAATATTGTACTCCTTGTGTTGCTATATAGTTAAGCTATAAAGCTAAATTATACTTGCACTGTTCATTATGCCTCTATGCTGCTTACAGGGTACAGCCATAAAAGCTGTGCAACTCAAGGTTGGAATTGCCAGAACAATTATTCTTTTAAATTAGCGAAAGGTTTAGAAATGAAAAAGGAGACTATAAAGTCTCCTTACAAATATTCTGCAATAATTTACTTCTGCCATTCAGCAGCCGGACCTTTTACTTCCGGCTGAAAAATTTAATATCAAACGAGCTTCCCAAAGTATAAAGCATAATAATGCCCAGCATAGAAGCGCCTAGGATTACATGCTCAGAATACATGAGTTTAACGGCTGCAATCAGCAGCAATAGCGACACAACTGTGACGAAGGAAGAATTTGTTCTCATAAGGCTGGAAGAGTTAATAAAGGTTATATCATAAATTGGTGACTAAATTTAAAAAATAATTTATTGATTTTGCAATGGTTTATCGTTAAAATTTTTGCTTAAAACCATAGTTACAACATAAAAGTTATATTTACACCTGTTTAGTTGTATCATACAAAATCCTACTTTTTTAAGTCCTGTCAGTTTATTAATAAAGTACAACTGCAAAACTTCGTGCTACATAAACAGCTTTTACATTAGCAGCAAAGCTCTGTTAATGTGCTCAAAATGCTCACCTGCAACTCTATAGAGAATTTTACTTATACAAAATTTCCTTGTTCTTAATTTAGCCTGGATCAAGAGCATCGGCCTTTAGCTGTACGCCACCTTTCAACCTTTTCTATTTAAAATCAGTACATTACTATACATGGTAAAATCATCATGTTTTAAGCATTCTTGTTTGTTGCTTAATGTAAAGCAGCTTTTATGCTTCTATAACAAAAACCTAAAAACTAAAACTATGAAAAATATTAGGCCATACTTTCTACCAATACTATTTGTACTCATGACTGTCTCGCTAAGTAGCTGTGAGGTAATAGGCGACATTTTTAAAGCTGGTATGTGGACAGCAGTAATCATTATTGTTATTATTGTCCTGATCATCACCTGGATTTTCAGAAAAATCAGAAGATAAAGCTATAGCAAAGGGTAGAACCGGATGATCACATTTTACCAGATATGATACCTGTTCTACTAATGATTGAGGGGAAGATACTAACTCAGATAAAACAGGAAGGGGAGCTTTTAAAGCTCCCCTTCCTGTTTTATTTCTTAGAGTGTTTAGGCATTGTTCCTAGTATGTAGTCCCATAAGGGAGACGACACACCAAAAGCTACATCATCGTCTTTATAGTGGTGGATACTATGGTGCACCCAAAGCACTTTCAGAAAGTTTTTAGGAGGAGCATAGGCATGCACCGCATAGTGTACAAAAAGGTACATGGCGTACCCAAACAGAAAGCCGGCTACGATACCAAATACAAACTGCCCGAATATTAATTTAAACACAAAGAAGAAGAACGAAGAAATAAACAAGCTCACGATTGGTGGCATTGCCAAACGTTCTTTATCCTTTGGGTAATCATGATGGTTTCCGTGGAAGGTATACTGCACCCGCTCTTTTACTGGTGTATCTGTTTCCATATGGAACAGGAACCGGTGGGCACAATATTCTACAAAAGAAAACATAAACCAGCCTAAAACGAATAAACCCAGTGCTTCGAACACACCAATAAACCCATTCGTAAAGCCATAGTAGATAAGCCCTATTGCAATAACTATAAAAATTGAAATAGGTAGTGCAATATGAGTCCTGGTCATTCTTTCCAGTACAGGATTCTGAAAAATCTGCGCGCGTCCTTTATGATTCGGTTTCATATTTAATAGGTTATATAGAAGGTCATTTTGCTGCAAAAGTACTTAAAAAATGTATTCAGCAAATCTTATACATGCCATACCTTAACTACTACCCATTAACGAGAGCCTGTAGGATAGGTTTACGGTAGATTTAAGATAGTGCTTAGAGCAGCTATAGATTGGTACTGCACAGGCACTTGGTGTTTTGCCTGCTCATAATACTGTCTCCGAGAAATTAATGTTTGACCAATAAATTCTTTTAGCTCTTCTGTAGATTTTCCTGTGAGCAATGGTCTGGTGGCCAGGTTGGTCTTTTGAAGTCTTGCCACAATTTCTTCTACGGACACATCCAGAAAAACACTGGTGCCATGCTGATTCATAAAGCTCATATTGTCGAAAAAGCAAGGTGCCCCGCCACCTGTGGCTACTACTGCCTGCTTATATTCCTGCACAACAGCTTCCAGTGCCTGCCTTTCTTTTTTCCGGAAGCTCTCCTGCCCTTCCTGCTCAAATATCCGGGCAATAGTTCTGCCTTCCCTCGCTTCCAGGTAATCATCTAAATCTATAAAAGTATAGTTTAGCTGTGCCGCTAACTGCCGCCCTACTGTAGACTTGCCAGCCCCCATCATACCTATCAGAAAAATGAGCAAAACCTGTGTTAGTTTAAAATAGTGAGTTTAGAATTTAAAGTGGCCATAAAGCTATTTAAAGCGGTAGTGTAGCTGCATTTTACGATAACTCATTCATAATTAAGCATTCATAATTTATCATACTACTCCAGCTTCACCCTTGGGTCTAGGGCAGCATAGAGCAGGTCTACAAAAATATTGATCAGCACAAACAGGAATGCCACAAACAAGGTAGCTCCCATCACCAGCGGGAAGTCCAGGTTCTGAACAGCTTGTATCGTAACAGCTCCTAATCCTTTCCAGTTAAAGATATACTCAATAAAGAAAGCACCTGCCATTAGCGAAGCCATCCAGCCGGAAGCAGCCGTTACAACAGGATTTAAAGCATTTTTTAAAGCATGGCCTGAAATTACTTTGTAGCGGCTTAGTCCTTTTGCCCGGGCTGTACGAATATAATCCTGCGACATTACATCGAGCATAGAGCTACGAGTTAGCTGCACAATAACTGCAAGCGGCCTTATGCCAAGCGCTACGGCAGGCAGTAAGAGGTTACGCAGCTTCAGTTGCCTGCCCTCAAAGGGATCAATTTCGTAGAGTTGCCCTGTAAGGCTAAGCCCGGTCCAGCTGCTCCAGTAAAAGCCAAAAGTAATGGCAATTAAAATAGCTGCCACAAAAGAGGGCACCGAGATCCCAAGTACCGATGTGGTGATAAGGCTATGGTCGAGGGTGCTATGTGGTTTGAGAGAAGCCAGCACACCGAATAGAATCCCAAAAACCACAGCAATAAGCATAGCTGCTATAGCCAGCCATAAGGTACCTGTAAAATGGTCGAGCAGAATATCGGTTACATTCTTATTGCTTTGGAAAGAACGGCGCAGGTACGGTGTTTTCCAGACCAGCACGTCTTCGCCAAAATTGACAAGCTTGCTATACTCGTACTTCTGCTGGTTTGCCTCTGTATTCTCGTGCACCGAGAGCGGCGACACATCGTTCATGTAATACAACAGTTGCAAAGGCAATGGCTTATCCAAACCTAGATCTTTTGTAATAGCCTCGCGGGTAGAAAGGTCGGAACGTTGCCCGGCCAGCAGTGCCACCGGATCGCCAGGCAACACATTGAACAGGAAAAATACCGCCACCAGCACCCCCAGCAGTATCAGCAGGCCATGCCCTAGTCGGCTAAGTATGAATCCTATGAATTTCATGATCGGCTTTTCTTTTACCTCAGGAGTTTCTGCACCTCTTCTATAGTCGGGGTGTCGTTATAGTGCCACATACCCTGCACCGTACCGTCTTTTAGTAGCATCAGTCCGGGGTTAGCGCGCATCATGGTCTTCAGCACAGTACCATCGCCATAGTAGTAAGGAGCAGCTAGATTTGCTTCGTGCCGGAAGGCCTCAAAGTCCTGACCGCTGGAAGAAGTGATCACCACCGGTTGTATCCCCTGCTGCTCAGCCGCCTGCACTAACTGGTTAATTTCTGTAAAGTTTTCTATACTTGGGTGTGTTTTCGCTACATTGTGCACTATAACAACAAGCTTATTACCGGAAAGCACTTCCTGCGTATGGTCGCCTTCTTCGTTCCAAACATTAAAGTCTGTAATTTTCGGACCATCTTCCGGGTTAATAGCCACCATTTGCTTAAAGGTATAGCCCTCTTCCATCGGGTACTCCTCAAACTCCAGCTCTTTTCCATCCTTCTCCATAATGTATTTGTAGCGCAGCTGAGCAGTTGGCTTCATAAGTGCCGGTATATTGTTGCCAACTTTATATGCCCGGAAGTCGATGTAAGGCAGGTGCTCATAAGCATACCATCCTAAACCCACCGCAATAACTGCCGTAACAGCTGTAATGGTAGCCCCGGCTCTCGGCATAAAAATCGGCTTCAGGTACTTCTGCGTTACCAGCAGTATAACAATCATCACCAGCAACACAATGTCTTTGGTAAACGACTGCCAGGGCGTTAGCTTAATGGCATCGCCAAAGCAACCACAGTCGGTTACTTTATTAAAATAGGCTGAGTAGAAAGTTAAAAACGTAAAAAACACCATCAGCACCAGTAGCGCCACCAGTACTTGCTTAAGCCTCCAACGAATAAGCAGTGCCACCCCCAGCACAATTTCCAATGCACTCAGCACAATTGAAAGGAACAGTGAGAAAGGCTCAAATACTTTAAAAAACGGCGCAATATCCTGTGAGAACACATCAAAGTATTCCTCCAGTTTAATGGCCGTGCCTACAGGGTCATTTATTTTGATCAGGCCCGAAAATATAAAAAGCACGCCAACAAAGAGCCAGCAAAATTTGCTTATGAATTTCATGGTTTCAAGTTAAAAATTTAAAAGTCAGAAGGTCTTTCACCTCCCCTTCCCCACCCAAAAAAAGCAGGGAAATGTAATTCTTCCACAGCATTTAGAAATGCAGCTATAGCCCAAACATCCTGTATGTACACTATAGTATAAAATAGTAATGCTGTACTCCTCTCAATTTTCAGGAGGGGGCAGCGGGAGGCTATTCTGCAAAGCCCAGCTTAATCAGGCAAAACGCGGCATAATTGATCATGTCCCGATAGTTAGCGTCCACTCCCTCCGAGATTAACGTTTGCCCCTGGTTATCTTCAATCTGCTTGGTGCGGTACAGCTTCATCAGGATAATATCCGTGATAGAGCTTACCCGCATATCACGCCATGCCTCCCCATAATCGTGGTTTTTGGCATTTAGCAATTGAATATTCGCCTCAATATGCTTGGTGTATAGCCGCTCCACCTCTTCCGCTGGCAACGTAAGTTCAGGGTTTTCCTGCAGTTCCAGCTGCATCAGGGCAATTATGCAGTAGTTGATAATACCAACAAACTCCGATGAAATGTCATCTTCTACCAGCTGCACTCCTTTCTCCTGGATAGAGCGGATACGCTGGGCCTTAATGAAGATCTGATCGGTGATAGAAGGCAACCGCAGCACACGCCAGGCGGTGCCGTAGTCTTTGGTTTTCTTTACAAATGTATCTTTGCAACGGTTTACAACCCGATTATATTCCTGGAGCGTTTGACTAATCAACTTTTTAGCTTTAATTTTAACTCGATAGACTGAGATGCCAACATTGAACCCGAAAGATAAGCTTTTTCAAAAAAAAAGCACACTTAACAGCCGCGGAAATATCCTTTCCCTCGACACACCGCTGGTGATGGGCATTCTCAACACAACCCCTGATTCTTTTTATTCCGGCAGCCGCCTCGGCTCCATTAACGAAGTGCTCGAAAGAGCAGCCTCTATGCTGGCTGATGGCGCTGATATACTGGATATCGGCGGCTACTCTTCTCGCCCTGGTGCTGCCGATGTGCCTGTAGAAGAAGAACTGGCACGTGTTATTCCCGCAACCGAAGCTATTCTGAAAGAGTTTCCGGATACCATTATCTCCATTGATACGTTTAGGGCTAGAGTAGCAGCAGAAGCCGTTAAAGCTGGTGCTGCCGTTATTAACGACATTTCGGGCGGTACACTGGATGAGGCTATGTTTGAAACCATTGCACAATTGCAGGTTCCCTACATTCTGATGCACATGCGTGGCACGCCCCAGACAATGGCAAGTCTGGCAAATTATGATGATGTGGTGCTGGAGGTAACGGATGAATTACAGGTAAAAGTGGCAAAACTAAAGCAATTAGGCGTGAAAGATATTATCTTAGACCCGGGCTTCGGATTTGCAAAAACGATAGACCATAATTTTAAGTTACTGAACCGCCTGGAGGAACTTAGGGTACTCGAACTGCCTTTATTAGTAGGAGTGTCGCGCAAATCTATGACGTACAAGTTCCTGGGCATAGACCAGTCAGAAGCTTTGGCGGGCACTATTGCTTTAAACACAATGGCTCTTATGAAAGGAGCCGACATTTTGCGGGTACACGACGTAAAAGAAACAAAACAAACTATAGAACTATACAAGAAAACTACGCTTTGATTCCTTTATTTGCCATAGGGTTTTTAGAAATTGAGCTGCTCGATATTATAGACATCCTGCTCGTTACAGTGCTGCTGTACCAATTGTACAAGCTCTTAACAGGTAGTGTGGCACTTAAAATTTTTCTGGGGCTGCTTTCTATCTACCTGCTCTATTTGGTGGTAAGGGCAGCAGGAATGGAGTTGCTCAGTATTATCCTGGGCCAGTTTATGGGTGTAGGTGTACTGGCAGCAATTATCGTGTTCCAGCCCGAAATCAGGCGTTTTCTGTTGCTGATTGGCAAAACAACCGCTTTTAACAACGACCGCTTTTTCCGGGGCTTCCCCTGGCGGCGCGAGCAGGCCGAAAAGCTTAGCCTTACACCTTTTATCGAAGCTGCCAAAACCCTGGCAGGCAAAAACACGGGAGCGCTTATTGTGTTTGCCAAAAGCTCGGAGCTGAAATACTATGCTGAGTCAGGCGACTTGATTGATGCTGTTATCTCGAAGCGACTGCTTATGTCTATCTTTAACAAGACAAGCCCGCTGCACGATGGCGCTGTTATTATTTCCGGTAATCGCATAAAAGCGGCCCGTTGCATTTTGCCTGTAACGGAGAACAATGATATACCAGCCTCCATGGGTCTGCGCCACCGTGCCGCTATTGGTTTAACAGAAGTAACAGATAGTATTGTGTTAGTGGTATCAGAGGAAACAGGACAAATTGCTTTAGTTCGAAATGGGGAGGTGTTTCGAAATCTTTCTTCTGCAGATCTCCGCCTTAAGCTAAACCAGTTCCTGTTCGATACAGAGCAAAAGCCAGCAGCTTCTTCGTCTACTGAGAAATCAATTAATGCTGCCTGATATTACCCGTTAAAAAGCACTAGTTAATAGCTTTCAGAGGTCATAGCTGTCATTATTCCTCCTTAATCTTTCCTTTCCCTCTCCATTCCCCGTACCTTTGCAGTAGATTAGTTTTTGATTTTTAGAGATAGAAATAAGATGATGACCAGGAGACCAAGACGTAATCGCCAGTCGGAGGTGATTCGCAACATGGTACAGGAAAATAACCTGACCATGAACGACTTTATATTACCTGTTTTTATAGTAGAAGGTCAGAACCAACGCATCGAGATTGCCTCGATGCCTGGAGTAAACCGCTTTTCGATAGATACTTTACTTGAAGAAATAAACTCCTGCGTAGAGTTAGGGATAAAAGCTTTCGCTCCATTTGGTGCCATACCAGAAAACCTGAAGGATAAGATGGCAACCGAAAGCCATAATCCTGAAGGATTATATGTAAGGGCCATCCGTGAGATCAAGAAGAACTTTCCGGATGTGGTACTCATGACCGATGTGGCCATGGACCCTTATAGCTCCGACGGGCACGATGGCATTGTAATGAACGGTGAAATCTTAAATGATGAAACGTTAGAGGTATTAGGCAAAATGGCTCTGGCCCAAGCACAAGCCGGCGCCGATATTGTAGGCCCATCTGATATGATGGACGGACGAGTAGGCCATATCCGCAAAGTGCTGGATGTAAACGGTTTTCAGAAAGTAGGCATTATGTCTTATACGGCCAAGTATGCCAGCGCCTTTTACGGCCCGTTCCGCGATGCCCTGGACTCTGCGCCTAAGAGCGGCGATAAAAAAACGTACCAGATGAACACGGCTAACAGCCGCGAGGCCTTGATAGAGGCCGCTTTGGATACAGAAGAGGGAGCGGACTACCTGATGGTGAAACCTGCTTTATCGTACCTGGATATCATTAAGCTGCTGCGCGATAATTCTAATTTACCCATTGCTGCCTATAATATAAGCGGAGAGTATGCTATGGTAAAAGCAGCAGCTCAAAAAGGATGGATCGACGGGGAAAAAGCTATGGTGGAGATATTAATGAGCATCAAGAGAGCCGGTGCCGACATTATCCTGACCTACTTTGCAAAAGAATTTGCGCAGTACTTGAGAAAATAAGTTTAAGGTTGCTATAAAAAATGGCGCCACCCAGAAGGTGGCGCTATTCCTATAACTAATCTAACTTTATTACTTTAAAAAATCTTCATTATCTGCTTTTCTCCAGCAGGTAAGACAGTGTTACCGATCTGTTGTTGATCTTGGTATACTTAAAATCATCTCCTCCTTTAAAGGAAGCTCCTTTCAGATTTATAGGATCAGCTATTTCGGCATATTTAAAATTGGCCATGCCGTTAAAAGCCGCGTTTCCAAAATCTACTCCTTCAGGAAATTTTGCATATTTAAAATCGGCCTCGCTACCGAATGTTGCCTGGTTAAAATTTACAGCTACCGGAAAGGTTACATACTTAAAGTTGGCATAGTTGTTAAACCTTACTTTGCTAAAGTTTATGCTTCCAGAAAATTTGCTGTACTTAAATAAGGCTTCCTCTGCAAACCTACTTCCTGCAAAAGAAGCCGTACCGTTAAAATGAGAATATTTAAGAGCACTCTTCTTTTTAAACTCACAGTTCTCGAAGCGCACCTCTTTTTCAAAATCGGTATTATATACCTCATCCGAAGAATTACCTAATAAATTAAAGCTGCCACTTCCTGAGTTTTCATAAGCCAGCACATCTCCTCTAAATGTGCAGTTTACAAAAGAAACAGGCGCAACTACTGTACTGATATATTCGTTGGAGCCCTTCTTCTTTAACTTCATGTTCTCCAGTCTCGTCATGTTTAAATCGCCGATAATTTCTGCATCTCTGTAAGACACAGCCTCACCTCGGTTTATTTTATCTAAGACCTCTGAAGCATTTACTTTAGTTTGTGCCATTGAAAGTAATGGCAGCAGCGCAAATGCCAGTAGTAGATATAACGACTTTTTCATAGGATCAAGTATATATAGGGTAGAATTAATTATTACCGAAGCAAGACAGGCTATAAATTATTTAACCTGCTTAACCTAAAGATGAAGTTAACATGGCAAAGGTTGCCTCAGGTATAAAATTTTTATTTTGATAAGAGGTTATTAATCCTGCAACAGGCACGTATCAATTGGCTGAATTTAGCACCTGTGAAGGCTATTATAGCGCAAGGAAGTTTCTACAAGGCATTAAATTTACTCAGGTAAGCTTTTCCGCTTTACAGTGGAGGTTCCTCAGCAGCGCCGGGTGCGCAGAAATAACTTAATGTGGCATGTTAAATTACTCCTGCTTACACCCCTAAAGCGTGCTTTGGTTTTTCATAGTTTTATTTAGTGCGGTAATACTGCTGTATGCAAAATGCCGAAGCAGTATAGAAGAATGTAGTACTGGAACAATGTGGTGGCTCAGCTGCTGGCTTTACAACAGGATTGCAAGGTCTATTACTGCACGACAGGAGCTGCAGGTGCGGCAGGTGCGGCTGGTGCTTCTATGGGAGAGACGTTCTCCATCACACTCTGATCTCCCCGATACACTCTTGCAACACCCAGCAATATGGTAATGAATAGTAGTACGGCAACTAACAGCCCTAACAGGAGTTTATTACTTGTGTTCATTTTTCTTCTTTTTACAGTTATGAAATTAACCAATACCTATCGCGCTACACAGCACCCTCGTTAGACCATGCTTGCGCATACTTCTTCAGGTCCTCAATTGTAAGCCCCAGTAACTGCATGGTTCTGAAGAAAACAGGTAATTCTTCCTGTATAAACTGTTCCTTTTTAAGAGCAATGGTTTTCTCCAGGCCATCTTCGGCTAAGAAGTAACCGATGCCTCTTTTGTTATAGATAATGCCTTTGTCCTGGAGGTAATTAAATGTTCTCATTGTGGTATTGGGGTTAACTTCAAATTCAACTGCCATATCTCTAATAGATGGGATCTTGTCGCCGCTGTCCCACTTTTTCTGTAATATATTTTCGAAGAATCTATCTGCTATCTGAAGATAGATTGCCTGGTTTTCCTTGAATTCCATACTTACACCTGCCTTTCTTTTAATTTGAAATAAGATACTACTAATAGAAATGGAGCCAGCAGATACCAGAAGATAAAGGGAATAACTTTCGTGAAGATAAATTCAGCCGTTTCCTTGAACTCTCCTGTTGGGCCAACCTTTACGCCTCTGTTACCGAACAACAGGTAGCCTAACCCGCCACTGTATGCAGCTAAAGCCATTCCTACAACAATAATCGTAAGCAGTGTTTTCAGGAAGTTATAACCTTTAAAAGTACAGGCACCTAAAAAAAACAACGTTTGCGTTACCAAGAATACTTGCACACATATAAGCACAGGCCTGTCAAACAGGGCAGGAAAATAATCTGGTTGCTTGGCTATAGCACAACTGATGAAGCCTAGCAATGCCATACAAGCCGCATATACTACTATATAAACAGGCGATGAAATAATCCAGGCTCCTACCAATCTTTCAGTTGCAGATACTGGCAAGGTGAGGAAGGTAAAGCTCTTCTGTGGTGAGTTCATCTCATGATACACATTGCTGGTAAACATGTAGCCACCAATCATAAACACCACCAGGTACATGTTTCGTAACCCTAATAAAGTGTCTGTATCTTGCGGATTAAAGTAAGCGAACAGGGCAGATATAATCAGCATAGCCCCCACTACTGCTGCCAGAGAGATCCAAAGGGCTCCCATGTTCATGTATAGCTGCCTTCTGATAAAGAAGCCCAGCCTTGTAAAGTCGAATACTGGATTCATAGTTTTATTTTGCTAAAAATTCATTTAAAGAGTTAGGGTCATTAATCAGGTAGCCAAACAGCAGTTCCGGTAACTGCGCAAGATCAACAGGTTCGGCATATACAAAGCTGGCACATGCGATGGCCGCCACTGCAACTTTCAACGAGTTTGTGTTCATGTGCAGCAAAAGCTGACGAAACCACAAACTGCTTATCTGGCTAAGGTTAAATGCTTGATTCATAGTTTTGGCTGACAAAGTGTCTGTTTATCTTCTCTGCGTCTCTTACAATACCATTAAACAGTAATTCCATATCTACGCGGCTGTCGAGTCCGCTCAGGTTCTTCACAATGCCGGCTCTGCGCCCATGCAGTTCTTCAGAATAAAGTATTTCATCTTCTGGCACACCAGCCAGGTTGTACTCAAACGCCATTCTCTCCGAGATATCGGCAATACTTCTGTTAAAGATGATATTTCCCTTCTCCAGCACTACAATGTTATCGATCAGGTTTTCGAGGTCGCGTACCTGGTGCGTCGAGATCACAATAACTTTCTCCTCATCCAGTGCTGCCGCCATTATTTTTCTAAACTGGCTTTTAGAAGGAATATCCAGGCCATTGGTTGGCTCATCCAGGATCAGCAGGCGTGCATTGGTTGCTAATCCAAAAGAGATAAAGAACTTCTTCTTCTGGCCATAAGACAGCGTCGACAGTTTTACATCAGCCGGGATTTCAAACTCTCTCATGTAAGTCTCAAACTGCTCGTGGCTGAACTTGGCATAGAACACGGCATTGGTTTTAACAAAAGCATTTGCGCTGATGGCAGGCAGGCTAAATTCCTCAGGTATAATATAAATATCCTGAAGCATGTTTGGATTACGATCGGTGGCATCGAATCCGAATACCTGGCATGTACCTGCAATTGGGTACAGCAAACCGGCTAAATGCTTTAATAAGGAAGACTTACCTGCACCGTTTTTGCCTAACAGGCCATAGATGTAGCCGGGCTGCAGGGTAAGATTTAGGTTATTGAAAAGAAGCTTCTTCTTTTTGTACCCAAATTGAACATCTTTTAACTCTATCATCTGCTATTGTTTTAGTGTACTAGTTACTTAGTACACTACAAATGTACGAGAGGTTTTGAGATTGTCAATATTTTTCAGAAAATTTTTTTTTATTATTTAGTGCAGCGTAAAAACTGCTCCTATAGCAACCTGATATATAGCAACATGCCACTTCTATATAATAAGGAAATACACTGTTTAAGCTTTAAAAAGGCTGTTTTTATTTCGCTTTATACTTATGACACAGCACCGGGTAAACAGTAGAAAATTTTATAAAAAAATTTCTTAAACTGCTGTAATGTTTCCCCACCTGTGTCGTCTCTGTTATTGAATGGACTTACAAGAGTTTAAAATAAGGGTACTTCCTGTCAGGCAGAAGCTGTATCGGCTGGCGGTGTTTATGCTTCACGATAAAGAAGAAGCAGAAGACATCCTGCAGGACGCCTTTCTGAAACTCTGGACAAATAAACATAAGCTCCATGCATATACGAGTATAGAAGCCTTTGCCATGAGCATCACCAGAAATCTGTGCCTGGATAAAATAAAAGCCCGCAAGCGCAGACCGCAGGTAGATGTAACAGGGCTGGAGCTGAACTCAAACGAAACAAGCCCTTACCAGCGTTACGAATTCACTGACAGCGTGAGCAAAGTGCATGAACTGGTGGAGGCGCTGCCCGAGCAACAAAAGCTGGTGCTACACCTGCGCGATGTAGAAGAATGTTCTTTTGAGGAAATTGAACAGGTTACAAACCTAACAGTTAACAACATCAGGGTAATACTTTCCAGAGCTCGCAAAAACGTACGGGACGGACTTCTAAAGCTGGAAAATTATGAAGTGGGATAACATAGAAGAACTATTGCAGAAATATTACGAGGGAGAAACCTCTGTAGCGGAAGAGCAAGCACTAAAGACTTATTTTAATCAGACAGAGCCGCTGCCTCAGCACTTAAAAGTTCATGCTGTTCAGTTTAAGCATTATGCACAGCAACAGGAGCAGGTGGTAGATAAATATTTGTCTGAAGATTGGCTGTTCGAAAAAATAGAAGCACCTGTTCCCCAAGGCAGGCAGATCTTCTTTCCAAAGCCAAATAACAGCCTTTACCTACGCATAGCCGCAGGCATTGTATTGTTGCTTGGCGTATTCTGGGCAGGTAATTATTACCGCCGGCTACAGAGTAACAGCAATAACCCTGAGGTTGCCGCTTTACGGGAGGAGGTGCAGGAAATGAAAAAGGTGCTGGCCAGTAGTTCCTCCGCTGAGTATTCTGCCAGTGAACGCATACAGGTTGTTAACCAGAACCTGTCTCCTGCGGATGGCGAAGATGCAGAAATGATCCAGGTGCTTATCAGCACTATGAACCAAGACCCGAATGTAAATGTGCGTTTAGCTGCCTGTGAAGCACTTTATAAGTTTAAAGGCGACCAACAGGTACGGAATGCCTTTGTAAAATCGCTGCCCCTGCAAACCGACCCTCTCATGCAGATTACTTTAATTGACATGCTGGTAGAAATGAAGGAGAAAAGGGCGGTGGACCCTCTTCAGAAGCTGGTTCAGGAAAAGGACTTGCTGCCTATAGTAAAAAACAAAGCGCAGGAAGGTATAGGCATTCTGATGTAATAGAAGATTGGAAACTTCTTTCTGTTGATGCTCTACTGAGAGAGAAGTTGCCTTTAACCACTGCTTACAAAGCAGCAGATATAGCAGAAGCTTTTAAACATTAATTCTCATAATAAAATTAACAACTGCAGAAACGGCATAAGAAACTGCACATCCGGTTTATCTACATAAAAGATTTAAAACATGAAAAAACTAATATTCCTGGCATCAGCCTGCCTGGTGCTGAACAGTACCGCTATGCTTGCTCAATCGGGAGGAGGCCCTAAAAACACAACAGCTTCAACACAGGGTAAAGCCCTTACACATAGTGTGAAGGTTGGAAAAGATGCGAAAGTGCTGATTACCATGTTCAGCAGTAAAGTGCAGATCATCGGTCACAACTCCGACGAAGTAGTGATTGAGACAAACGGTTATACCCCACCTCCTGCCCGTGCGGCTGGTCTGAAGCCGCTCTACAATCAGGCCGAAGATAACAGTGGTTTAGGTTTGGCTGTGACAAAAGAAGGGAATTCTCTGAGAGTTACGAAAGCATCACGCCAGAGCGCGCAGTACACCATCAGAGTTCCTAAGACAGCTTCTGTCGTTTATGAGGAAGCCGACTGGACAGGCGACGATATTACATTAACAGACATAGCCGGTGAGATAGAACTGAAGCTGAATACAGCTGGTGCTACCCTTACCAATGTTTCTGGCCCTGTTATCGCCAACACTACTGCCGGTGATATCAACATTAAATTCTCCAGCTTAAACCAGTCTAAGCCTAGTGCTATATCCAGTGTGGCCGGCACAGTAGATATCTCCCTGCCTGCTACTACAAAGGCCAATTTTAAGTTGAAAACAATACAAGGCGAAGTATACACTGACTTTGATATGAACCTGGAGAAGAACAACCAGGGAGACCTTACCAAGATAGCCGGCGGCAACAACATCAATGGCAAAACCAACGGTGGCGGTGTAGAAATGAGTGTTTACACCATCAGCAACGATATGTTCATTCGCAAAAGCAAGTAACCATCATTAGCTACAAAATAAACTATGAAAAAAGTATTCATCTTAAGCTTGCTGTGGTTCGCATTTACCACCAGCTTACTCGGCCAGTCTAAAACAGTAGAAAAGACTTTGGCTGTACCTGCCAGTAATAAGGTAGATCTTCAACTTAAATTTGCCAACAACATAAAAATCACGGCCTGGGACAAAAAAGAGGCTTCTGTTAAAATTACCTATGAAATCAATAGCGGAAAGTTAAACGATGCTTTAAAGTTAGAGTTTGCAGCAGATAATAACAGCGCTCGGGTAAATGTAGACTTGGATGGCGACCTGCTGAAAACAGGCAAGGCCGAAGACTGCCCTGAAGGAAAAAGCTATGGCTACAGCACCGATGAAAAGGGGCAACGCAGCTATACCTGCAGCACCATTAATTACGAAGTTTTTGTACCCCGCAATGCTGACTTAACGGTAGAAACAATAAACGGTGATATAGAACTCAGGGGTGTAACAGGGCCTGTACAGGCTAAGTCTATCAGTGGCTTTGTAGACATGAGCTGGCCTGCCCAAAAAGGAGCAGCGGTAGCCCTTAAAACAATTACGGGTGAAGTATATTCTGACTTGGATATTGCTCTCCATAACAAAAAGGAGAACCCAATGATAGGGTATGAACTGAAGGGCAACTTAAACGGCGGAGGCTCTAAAGTTAACCTGGAGAGTATCAGCAATGACATTTACCTGCGGAAGCAGGAGTAGGCACTGATCTGCAATGCCTGTACAAGCGTAGCCTTATCACAAGACATGCCTGTAGCCTTCGTTGTGGTAAGGCTGCAGGTGTGTACGTTATCAACCATCTCTCCTTCATTACATACCATACTAAGATGGCGCTTTCTACTAATTACTGGTGCTACAGCTTTGCCAACTGCTGCTCAATTTTAGCCAATTGGTTACGATGCACCAGTGATACCGTACCGCTTTCCTTTTCCTGGTAATGCAGCAGCAACTTCACCTTCTCAAGCAAATTTCTTTTAATTGAAACATTCTGCTCCAGCAAGCTATCCTGTTCCAACAGTTGGACCAGCATCTCAGCCTTCTTTACAGCATCGTGCTCCTGTTGTAGCCAACGTACTATTTCATCGGCAGAAGTATCCAGCAAAAATTTTCTGCTTTTATCGAAATAGGTGACATAGATATTCTCCAGTTCCTCCGCCGTTTCCTCTGCACTTTTATTGTCTTTCCCGTTTATCAGTTTGTTCAGCGCATTCATAAATGATTGAATCATGCGCATGATGTAATCCTGCCTTTGTATCATTTTGAAGCATGTATGTTGTTTTGTATGATAAATTACGCTGCTTTTTGTAAAAAAACAGCGCCACCCTTTTTGGAGTGGCGCTGTTCCTGTTTGCTACATGCAGCGAAACTTAAATATGAATAGCACGATTTTCTGTAGCCGCTAAACAAGCTTCTTTCATGGCTTCGGTATAAGTTGGGTGCGCATGGCTCATGCGGGCAATGTCTTCTGCCGATGCACGGAACTCCATGGCCACCACCGCTTCTGCAATCATGTCGGCCGCACGTGGTCCGATCATGTGCACACCCAGTATCTCATCTGTTTCTTTATCGGCCAACACTTTAACAAAACCGTCTGTGTCCATAGAAGCTTTGGCACGGCCAGATGCTTTGAATGGGAATGAACCGGATTTGTAAGCACGCTTCTGCTCTTTCAGTTGCTCTTCTGTATAACCTACGCCCGCTACTTCTGGCCAGGTATACACCACCCCGGGAATCAGGTTATAGTTGATATGCGGTTTCTGCCCCACAATCTGCTCTGCTACCAATACACCTTCTTCTTCCGCTTTGTGTGCCAGCATAGCACCACGCACTACGTCACCGATTGCGTAGATTCCGGGCACATTTGTTTCCAGATGGTCATTCACGGCAATCATACCGCGTTCGCCCATCTGTACGCCAGCGTTTTCTAAACCCAGGCCTTCGGTATAAGGCTTGCGGCCAACCGATACGAGCACATAGTCTCCTTCAAACGTTACAGATTCACCTTTCGGATTATCAGCAGTTACTTTTACGGTTTCGCCTTCGTTAGTAGCTCCTGTAACTTTATGGTTGAAGAAGAATTCAAATCCAAGTGTTTTCTTCAGCACACGCTGCAGCTCTTTCCCAAGAGCACGGTCCATGGTTGGAATAATAGAATCCATAAATTCTATTACCTGTACTTTGGCACCTAAACGGGCATAAACTGAACCTAACTCCAGGCCAATAACACCACCACCGATAATTATCAGGTTCTTAGGAACCTCTGTCAGCGATAAAGCTTCTGTAGAAGTAATGATTCTTTTCTTATCGATTGGCAGGAAGGGTAGTGCTGTAGGTTTAGAACCAGTTGCAATAATGGTTTTATCTGTTTCAATCTCCTGCACATTTCCATCTGCACCTGTTACCTGAATTTTGTTTTTGCTCAGGAAAGAGCCCCGGCCAAAATAGGTGTCTACTTTATTTTTCTTCATCAGGAAAGCGATGCCGTCGTTGTTCGACTTAATGACCTCTCCTTTACGCTTGATCATCTGCTGCATGTTTACCTGCAGGTTGCTTAACTCAATGCCATGCGTGGTAAAAGTATGCGCCGCATTATGGTAATGCTCAGATGAATCTAAGAGCGCTTTAGACGGGATACAGCCTACGTTCAGGCAAGTACCACCTAATACATTATATTTTTCTATAATAGCGGTTTTGAGCCCCAGTTGTGCGCAACGTACTGCTGCCACATACCCTCCAGGACCAGAGCCGATTACTACTACGTCGTATTTCACCTTTAATATAGTTAAGAGTTAAAAGTTAAGAGTTTTCTTTTTAGATGTAAGAATAATGCTGCTCAGCATCTTCTGTAACTCTGCACAATCTTTATGAGTACTTTCAAAGGCTGCACTTTCAATTAAATTAACTGCGTGCATCAGCCGGAGCCAATAACTTGTTTCCCTTGTTTCTTTTAACGCAAGGTGCAGCTTATAAATAAAATCCGGGGCTAATTGGGCTGCCACAGCCTCTTCAGTATTTGCCCCAATAGAGGTTCCGCTCCTCAATAGTTGCTTTGCCAGCACGAATTTCTGCTTCTGCTCTTTTAGATACTGGTAAAGCTTCACAATCCGTATTGCAAACTGAAATGACTTTTGCGCCACAATACTTTCAGCCATTGGATGAAAAATTAAGAGTTAAAAGTTATTGGTTTTAGTTGTTACGCAGTATTTCAGGAAATATCTATATCCACAACTCTTAACTCATAACCTTTAACTCTTAACTGCGCTTACTGCTGGGAGTCTAAGCTCCCTTTAAAAGGGAGTTGCTTAAACTCCCAGCAGTAAGCGCATTGGATCTTCCAGCAACTCTTTCACGCGTACCAGAAAGCTAACGGACTCACGGCCGTCGATAATGCGGTGATCGTAAGACAGGGCTACGTACATCATCGGGCGAATCTCAACCTGCCCGTTGACAGCTACAGGGCGCTGCACGATGTTGTGCATACCAAGTATAGCCGATTGAGGCGCATTGATGATGGGCGTAGACATCATAGAACCGAACACACCACCATTGGTAATTGTAAAGGTACCACCTGTCATTTCTTCTATAGAAAGTTTGCCATCGCGTGCTTTTTTAGCCAAACGGATAACTTCTTTCTCAATGCCATCCAGTGTCAGGCTCTCTGCATTGCGGATAACAGGCACAACCAGGCCTTTCGGAGAAGATACAGCTATAGATACATCACAGAAATCGTTAAACACAATTTCGTTTCCGTCTATCATGGCGTTAACGGCTGGCCACTCCTGCAGCGCTACGGTACAGGCTTTTGTGAAGAACGACATAAAGCCTAAGCCAACTTCGTGCTTCTCCTTAAACTTGTCTTTATACTTCGCCCGGATGTCCATGATCGGCTTCATATCTACCTCGTTGAAAGTAGTAAGCATTGCCGTTTCGTTTTTCACTTGTACCAGACGACGGGAAACTGTTCTGCGCAGCGAACTCATTTTCTCACGACGCTGATTTCTCTCGCCAGAAGCAGCTGGTGCCGCCGGTGCAGAAGCCTCTTGCTTAGGTGCAGGGGCCGAAGCAGCTGGTTTAGCCGCAGGCTTTTGTGCTTGCTGCGCATCCTCTTTGGTAATGCGTCCGTCACGTCCTGTACCTTGCACATCGGCTGGGTTAATGCCTTTTTCAGAAAGAATTTTACCAGCAGCAGGGGAAGGTGTGCCCGAAGCATAAGTTTGGTTTCCATAACCTGTTGCGGCTGCAGGCTGCGCTGCCGGAGCAGAAGCCGATGCAGCAGGAGCACCTGGCTGTGCTGCAGGTTTAGAAGCGCCAGCACCTGCCACAATGCGGCAAAGCAAACCACCTATTTCTACTGTATCACCTTGTTGAGCCACAATCTGCAAGGTACCTGCCGCCTCGGCCGGCAGTTCGAATGTAGCTTTATCAGATTCCAGTTCGGCAATCACCTCATCCATCTCCACACGATCACCGTCTTGCTTCAGCCAGCTGGCGATGGTTACCTCTGTTATAGATTCACCTACCGTTGGTACTACCATTTCAACTGTTTCGCCGGAACCACTGCCTTGCGCGGCGGCAGGTGCAGCTTCCTGAGCGGCTGGTGCCGATGTTTCAGTTGCAGGAGCAGGGCTGCTGCCAGCGCTACCATCTTCCTCAATACGGCAGATGGTAGTTCCAATTTCGATGGTATCGCCTTCCTGTGCTACTATTCTTAAAATGCCTGCGGCTTCGGCTGGCAATTCAAATGTGGCTTTATCAGACTCGAGTTCAGCAATTACTTCGTCCATCTCCACACGGTCGCCATCTTTCTTTAGCCACTGGGCTATGGTTACCTCCGTTATAGATTCACCTACAGCAGGCACTTTAACTTCTAAGCTCATATTTTGATCAATTAGGAATTACGAATTAATAATTAAGAATTAAGAATTATATATGTTCGAATTAAGTGTCAGTTTTGTCTTTTGTGGTTTTCAAGATAGATCCAGTTATTTTCAAGAGTTCCTCACAATCTAGGAGCAAAGATGCCGCCTGATCCTGATTAATAAAGTTTGTATCCCTTAGCAGCCTTAACCAATAATTTGTTTCTCTAGCTTCTTTATAAGCAATCGAAAGCTTCGAGATAAAATCTTTTCTGCTTTGAGCACCTATTGCTGTACCACTACGGAGTACCTGCTTGGATATAACTGTATCTTTTTTCTCCTGATAAAGGAATTTATACAAATTAACAATGCGAACGGAAAAAGCATAACTTTTGATAGTAATACATTCTCCGCTTTCACATTCTTAATTTTTAATTCCTAATTCTTAATTCACTGTGAACGCCCGCTCGATTAGCTCTTGCTGCTCTTTTGCATGTATTTTCAGGTAGCCTGTAGCTGGCGATGCACTTGGCTTACGTGCTACCACATCTTCTACCTGCTTACGCATTAAGCGAAGAATGTACATCCAGGCACCCATGTTCTCAGGCTCCTCCTGTACCCAGTATATTTTGGCGTTGCTGTACTTGCTCAGCTCTGCCTCTAACTGCACTTTAGGGAACGGCGCCCATTGCTCTAACCGAACAATGGCTACATCTTTACGCTTATTTTTTTGCTGTTCCTCCAGTAAGTCGAAGTATACCTTGCCAGAACACAGCAGCACCTTTGTTACAGCCTTGGCTTCCGCATACGTATCGCCGATCACTTCTTTGAAGCTTCCTGATGTAAATTCTTCTACAGGAGACATCATAAGCGGGTGGCGAAGCAACGACTTAGGCGACATATTAATACATGGCTTGCGGAATGGCAGGGCCAGCTGACGACGCAGCATATGGAAGAAGTTGGAAGGTGTTGTAACGTAGGTCACAAACATATTATTTTCAGCAGCTAACTGCAGGAATCGCTCCGGACGAGCATTTGAGTGCTCTGGCCCCTGCCCTTCGTAACCGTGCGGCAATAACATTACCACACCATTCATGCGCTGCCACTTCGATTCAGTAGAAGCAATAAACTGGTCAATCATTACCTGGGCTCCGTTGGCAAAATCTCCGAACTGTGCTTCCCATATTACCAGGGCATTCGGGTTAGCCATAGCGTAGCCAAACTCGAAACCCAGCACGCCATACTCCGAAAGCAGCGAGTTGTATATCTCTAACTGCTTCTGATCGTCTTGTATATAGTTCAGGTTATAGCACGGTGCACTTGTATTTGCATCGCGGAGAACAGCATGACGATGGGAGAATGTACCACGTTGCACATCCTGCCCGCTCAGCCTGACTACCTTTCCTTCTGTCAGCACTGATCCGTAGGCTAATAATTCAGCAGATGCCCAGTTAAGCTGCCGGCTTTCAAAGAACATATCTTTACGGTCTTTCAGCAGCTTCTCGATCTGCTTTAAAGGCTTAAAGCCCTGCGGAACCGTACACAATGCATTCCCCACCTTCGCAATCACCTCTTCTGATATACCTGTTTCAGGCGATTGGTTAAAGTCGTCAGGCGTAGAGCGGCGAAGCGATTGCCACTCTTTCTCAAAGGTCTGATAATTATAAGGAAGTGGCTTTTGTTTCACCATATCCAAGCGGTCCTGCAACATCTGGCGGAACTCAGAATCCATGTTCTGAGCCAACTCTGCATGAATTTCGCCCTGGCTAATCAGCTGCTTGTTGTATACCTCCCGCGGGTTAGGGTGCTTTGAGATGATGTTATACAACTGCGGCTGCGTGAACTTAGGCTCATCTGCTTCGTTGTGTCCATGGCGGCGATAGCACACCATATCAATAAAAATGTCAGCTGCAAACATCTGACGGTATTCTGTAGCCAGGCGCACTGCAAATACCACAGCCTCCGGATCGTCTCCATTTACGTGCAGAACCGGTGCATCAATTATTTTGGCTACATCTGTTGAGTAAATAGAAGAGCGTGCATCTTCGAAATCTGTTGTAAAGCCAACCTGGTTATTAATTACAAAGTGAATGGTACCACCTGTATGGTAGCCGTTGAGCTTCGACATTTGTGTTACCTCGTAAACAATACCTTGTCCGGCCACAGCAGCATCACCATGAATCAGGATAGGCACGATTTTACGTGGATCTCTGTCGTACATACAATCGATCTTGGCACGCACGAAGCCCTCTACTACCGGATTTACTGCCTCTAAGTGAGACGGGTTTGGAGCCAGTTTCAGGTTTACTTTATGGCCGGATGGGGTTTCCACTTCAGAAGAAAAGCCCATATGGTATTTCACGTCCCCGTCGCCGAATGTCAGATCAGGCACAGCAGTACCTTCAAATTCAGAGAAAATCTGCTCATAGGTTTTGCCCATAATATTGGCCAGCACGTTCAGGCGTCCACGGTGCGCCATGCCAATTACCACTTCTTTTGCTCCCAGCTCAGAAGCTTTGTCTATGATGGCATCAAGGGCAGGTATAGTTGTTTCGCCTCCTTCCAGAGAGAAGCGCTTCTGCCCCAGGAATTTTGTATGCAGGAAGTTTTCAAAAACAACCGCCTCATTCAACTTCGAAA
Organism: Pontibacter sp. SGAir0037; assembly: GCF_005491705.1. NCBI lineage: Bacteria > Pseudomonadati > Bacteroidota > Cytophagia > Cytophagales > Hymenobacteraceae > Pontibacter > Pontibacter sp. SGAir0037. Next base: position 4,011,617 of record NZ_CP028092.1, read on the forward strand.
GGATGCGCTTCTTGTACTCTATACCAGGATTAAAGCTTAAGAATTCTTTTTCAATTTTATTCTGCAGCCATTCCAGTACCGCGGGGTCGCGGATGTACATATACTCAAAACCAATGCTGTTTTCGTATATTTTTTGTACTGCCGCAACTATATCTCTTAATTTTGCTGGTCCGATACCAATTACTTCTCCAACCTGGAAAACAGTATCAAGGTCAGCTTCTGATAGTCCGAAATCTTTCAGATCCAGTAGTGCTTTTCTGTCTTTTCTTTCCCTGACAGGGTTCGTCTTGGAACGCAAATGCCCGCGGCTGCGGTATGCGTAAATGAAGTTACGTACGGCAACTTCCTTCTCTGACTCTCCCTGTACACCACTTACACTTTTTGCAGGAGCTGCTGCTACTGTATCGATCTCATGTCCGTTTTCCTGATAGCTTCCTGAAAACTCGTACCCTTCAAAAAATTTGCGCCAGCCGAAGTCAACTGATTCAGGGTCCTGCTGATAAGACTTATAAAGCTCATCGATGTAGGCTCCGTGTGCGTTCGCGATATATGTATATCTATCCATTTAATAAGTACTACTGGTTGATTAAAGCAAAGTTACTGTTATTTATGAAAATCCGCATTCCACTTATTCGCATAAGCAAATATCAGCTTTTTGATATAGTATCTAATACTACGCCTGTTCCTTATGTAAAAGGAGCAGGCGTAAATTTATAATACGGCATCTACTTTTGCTAGATTAAAAAAGGTTAAAATCAATGTTTTAGAAATTTAGCTTATAATACCTTCTCTACAACGCTTCTTAAGGCTATTCAGCATCCTATACCTAAGCAAGTACAGCAAAATACAACTGAATATTATTGTTACTTTTACCCACTTTTGCCAAAGCCTAAACTAGCTTTAAGCTACAGAAAGCGGCAATTTCAGACAAGAACCTACCTAAAATACATGTTACTTTTTAAAACAATGTTTCCTACCTTTCTAATTTATGATTATCTATATTAGAACCTGCAATGTTGCCTGCCATACAACGGTGCACTTAATAAGCGTGAGGGTGCTGAGATTTAACACTTAAACTCCATTTGTGATGTATAGCTACTTATTAGAAGAATTATCGAAAGCAATTGGGGCCAGGCTTCTGATAAAATTTAACTATAACAACAAATCTTATACGGTGGAGCCCCACCTGATAGGTAAAAACAATAACAATGAAGATTGCCTCTGCGCTTGGGAAATTAACCACCAGGAAGAGCAGTGGCGCTGCTTCATGCTAAAAGATATTCGCAATCTGGCCATTTTAGAAGAACACTTTTTCAAACAACGCCCGGGTTACGATCCTTACGATAGTAGCATGTCTCGTATCTACTATAGAATCTGAGGAACTTTACTTAGAGAAACGGGGCACTAAGCGATAGCTCTACTTGTTGTACAAGCAGCCAGGCTTTTGTTGCATGCATCATACCCGTAGAAAGAAAAAATATACTGTTCCGCAAGCTCCATTAACCGTTCAGGAAAAGGTTAGCCGCTCTATGCGTGGCAATAAAGCGAAAGACACAAAACCAGAACTATTGCTGCGCCGCGCTTTGTGGCAAGAAGGATTAAGAGGCTACCGGGTTCATTGGCGTAAAGCTCCGGGTAAACCTGATGTTTGTTATCCCGGAAGACACCTGGCTATTTTTATACATGGCTGCTTCTGGCATAACTGCCCTCGCTGCAACCAGCCACTACCTAAAACAAACACCACCTTCTGGAGTGCAAAGTTTAACGGAAACCGCCAGCGCGATGAGCGCTATAAAATAATGTACAGAGAAGCTGGCTGGCAACGTGTGGTAATTTGGGAATGCCAGCTGAAGCAGGATATAGCCGGCGCTGTTATGCTGATTAAAGCGTTGCATAAAGGTGTACCAGCAAGTTTAGATGTTGCCGCTTAAACTTTACTCCTTCTCTTGCGAATATAAGGTATCTTTAAAAATATTATCTTAGCTAATATTTGACAACCCTTATAGCTTATGAAAAAGAACCTCCTTCTTCTTGCTCTGTTTGGGCAGCTGCTTATTACCGGCTGCAACGAAAATGCCAGACAAGTAGCTGATAACGAAGAAAGCACCACTGCATTACCCGACAGCACCCAGTTGCAACCTGCCCTCTTATCTATTGCTGCAAATGATATTTTAAGCCACACCAAAGTGCTTGCATCAGATGCATTCGAAGGCAGAAGCCCAGGTACCGCAGGAGAAGATTCTACTATCAATTACCTGGTAAATCAGTTTGGGCAACTAGGCTTGCAGCCTGGAAACCCAAATGGAACATACATTCAGGAGGTGCCTATGTTTGGCTTCACTCCTCAGCCTAAAGCATCTTTTACTGCGGGAGGCAAAACAATAAGCCTTTCTTTTCCTAACGATTATGTTGCCAGTTCAAGACGTTATGTACCTACCATAGATGTAAATAATTCTGATATAGTTTTTGTAGGTTATGGCATTGTTGCTCCTGAGTATGGCTGGGACGACTATAAAGATGTAGACGTAAAAGGGAAAACAATTGTAATGCTGGTAAACGATCCGCCTCTACCAGACCCTGCCAATCCTGGCCGCCTTGACAGTAGCATGTTTGGAGGCAAAGCGATGACCTACTATGGCCGCTGGACCTATAAATATGAAATAGCAGCCGAAAAAGGTGCAGCTGCTGCCATTATTGTGCACGAGACTGGTCCGGCAGGCTATCCGTATGAAGTAGTGTCCGGTAGTTTTGGTCGTGAGAGCTTTGATATCAGCACACCAGGACGAGGCATGCATTTAGCGGCAGTAGAATCGTGGATTACATTAGATAAAGCCAAAGAACTTTTTGCGGCGGCTGGCAAAGATTTCAACCAATTAAAAGCTTCGGCACTGCAGAAAAACTTCAAACCTATTCCTTTAAATGCTAAAGCTACTTTCAACATTAAAAATGCCTTGCGCGAGATAAAATCGAAGAACGCTATTGCCAAGCTGGAAGGATCAGACCCACAGTTAAAAGACGAGTACATTGTTTATACCGCTCACTGGGATCATTTAGGCAAAGACGAAACGCTAAAAGGAGATCAAATTTATAACGGAGCCCTTGATAATGCGACCGGAACAGCCGGCCTGCTGGAGTTAGCAGAGGCATATACTAAACTGGAGGTTAAACCTAAACGCTCTATACTCTTTTTAGCTGTAACGGCCGAAGAAAAGGGTTTGCTAGGTTCTAAATACTATGCTTCTAACCCGCTGTACCCTCTAAGTAAAACCTTAGCGAACATTAACATGGATGTGCTGAATTATTATGGCCCTACCGAGGATGTGATTGTTATAGGCTATGGCAACTCAACTTTAGAAGATGAGCTGGCCCAGGAAGCGCAACTTCAGCACAGAAGAATTGTTCCGGAAGCTACACCAGAACATGGCTCCTTCTACCGTTCCGACCACTTCGAATTTGCCAAGCAAGGCGTTCCTGCACTTTATGCCAAGTCAGGGGTAATTGCACGAAACCAACCAGCTAACTACGTTCTGGACATACAAAAGCAGTATACCGCTAACGATTATCATAAAGTAAGCGATGAAGTGCACGATGACTGGAACTTACAGGGTGCAGTAGAAGACTTGCAGCTTTTCTTCAGAGTAGGATATAGGGTAGCCAATACACCACAGTACCCGGAATGGAAGCCTGGAACAGAATTCAGAGCAAAAAGAGAGCAAATGTTGTCTCAGCACAACTGAAGAACCATAATATAAACAAAGCGGCTGCCCCTGATCTTGGAGCAGCCGCTTTGCTTTGTTAATTATTCGAAAGGCTTCCTCACTCCGCTCTTCTATAAACAAGATCTGTTAAAGCAACCTTATATACACCTGGTACAGGATCGTAAGTGATAGTATACTTGGTAGGATAATAGCCCGACTTCTGCACCTTAGGAAATTCGGACACAGGAGCCGTAACCGTTTCATTTGGCTTAAGCTGCTGAAAATATCCCAGCGTAATCATGGGTTCAATAAAAGTTTGTTTATCCTCGTATGCCCCTAGGATCAGTGTTTTAGAAAATCCTTCACCTGTCATTTCCGGTGCCCCCTCATCTACCCAATGGTTACCCATACCAGGTATGGCTAACCTGAGCGATGTATAGTTAGAGGGCATATAATCCCTTTCAAACCAATCTGCATGAGGATAATCAACTCCAAGCGGTATATTCATATGCTCTTCATCGGACACCATATAAAAATGGATATCAAAGTGGGGCTTTTCATATAAATCCAGCGGAATATGCCCTTCCGGATTCCAGTCGAACATCATGCCTACAAAAGGCGCAAACACTGCCTGACCATGAAATTTAAGATGATACATCTCTTGCTGCTTCGGAAGATTTTCTAAACTAACCTTAGATGAGAAGTTTAACCCTATAGCCACAGGTTGCCCGGCATGTGTAGTCTCAATCCAGGTACGCGCTACTCCTGGCCCAAGGGGCTGAGAAGGCCCGTAAAACACACTTGACGTAGCTGTATTCTGAATATATTCATACGGACTATCTTCCGGTTGAATATCCTGTTTTCGGTCGCAGCTTAGTAAAGTACCTGTAAACAGGAGAAGCGCATAAAGTAGATTTTTACCTGACATAGGCTTTTCTATAATTCATTTTTAGAGATGTATGATAGCTTGGCTGGCAGTTTAGCTTTTAAGGATATGATAATTGTTTAAGTACTCCATACCTTATAAATTAATAAATTACAAATTATTCTTTATTAGTGTAATTGCTTTGTCATTAGTTTTTGTAGCCTTTACTTAACAAGAACTACTCTTAACTTACATTTAGCTGCTTCTCACCTTAATAAGGTAATCAAATTTATCATTCATGTAGCTAAACTTACAAGATTACCCGTATAAATAAATACAAATTTAGTGTATACTTAATTTCAAGTGTTATGAAAAAGACAATAAAATATGCTTTTGCTGCTTTAGCGTTCTTCGCTTTTACAGCATGTGGCAGTGAAAATAATACAGCATCTGAGTCTGAAACTACAAATGATGCTACTGAAATGGAAACAGATATGAACGACGATATGAATAGCGACCTAGAAGGTGATACAGCTACTCTTCGCGACCAACCTGTTAACGATGGAGTAGCAGACTCAATTCCGGAAGAACGACCAACAATGTAATAAAGAACCCATTTAAATATAAAGAGCCCCAGTCCTGTAAGACTGGGGCTCTTTTGTTATGTACTTTCACCTCAAGTGGCAAAGATTTATCCATGAAAAGCAGCTAACATGGCGTAATACTTTTAAATTTAGCAGATGAAAAATTTAGCTTTAACATACGATGGTATTTCCATTGAACTGGTAGCAACAGACGAGCAATTATCACAGATTATAAATAAACTTCTTAAAGCAGATGTACTAGCTCTTGATCTTGAATTTGATCAGAATCGTTTTAGCTATGGCTTTAACCTTTGTCTTATTCAATTATATGACGGGGCCGGTACATGTTACATCATAGACCCTTTCAATATAAAAGATCTAAAGCCTTTGTTTTCTGTCTTCGAAAACCCAGCTATCGAAAAAATAATTCACCACTCTAACAACGATATTTTACTGCTGGACAAGATGGGCTGTAGTATTCGAAATGTGATGGACACTGACGTCGCAGCAAAGCTTTTAAACTATGAACGTTCTTCTCTGGCAACAGTCTTAAAGCAGGAGTTTGACAAGGAGATTGATAAATCACAGCAATCCAGCAACTGGAACAAACGCCCTCTTACAGAAGAACAACTCCAATATGCTGCTATTGATGTTATTTATTTACATGATGTAAGAAAAGCTTTGTTACAGCAACTAAAGGAGCTTGATCGTTTAGCCTGGCTTCAGGAAGAAAACCTTCTATTAGAGCAGCTGAGATATTCAGAACCCAGTAATCCTCACTTAAAGTTGCGCAACGCGAGTAAACTTAATCTGTATCAGCAGTACCTTTTAAAAGATTTGTACACTTTTCGAGATGAGATGGCAAAACAGCTAAACAAACCCGCTTCTTTTGTTATTGCAAATGATGCACTTGTTGAACTGGCCAACTCTCCTAATACAGATTTACATGAGTGGCTGAATCATACAAAAGGTATTCATGGAAGCTTAAAAAAGCCTAAGCATGAAACTTCGTTAAAAAATGCTTTAGCTACAGCAAAACATAAAGCTAAAGAAGAAAATATAAGCCACGACTACCCTAGCAATAAGTATTACCGGCCTTTTAAAACTGCTGAAACCGAAAAACGAAAAGAAGAACTGACGCTTGTTCAAAAAGAAATTGCTCAGACTTATGGTGAATTTGTTACCAGGCTCATTATTAACCAAAATCTGATTACAGACTATAGTTTTACAGGACACTTGAACTGTAACAAGAAATACGCTACCGATATTGTTTTGGCAACAGCTCGTAAGATTGGGGTTGCTTTACCAGAAGTGCAGGAAAAGGAGTAGCCGCAGCAGTTCTTATAAAGCATGTCTCTTATACTGGCTGCTAAAGGTATTACTATTGCATGTTCTTTTCAGTGGCTGCTCCATAATCTTCTTCAAAGAAAGATTCAGAGCAGTTATTAAAACCATTAAAGTTGGTAAATCGGATGAGGCAGAAGTGCTTACAGTGAAGTACTGTATATGGATGAAAAAGGATTTCCTTCAGCAAACTTGGCTCCACCTGGAGGGGGTTCTGGAGCACTCGGTTCGGCTGCTGAAGAACAATGAGATCTTTGCCTGGGGTCGGATGCGGGCGTGCATGAGCGGGAAGGGATTGGCCCTGCCGCGGCCAGTGTGTGGGGTGTGGTGGCATAAAAAAAAGGTTACCCTTTGTGGGGGTAACCCTTCGTGTTGTGGTTGGCGGCCACCTACTCTCCCGGGTGTGACCCCAGTACCATCGGCGCAGCCGGGCTTAACTTCTCTGTTCGGGATGGGAAGAGGTGAACACCGGCGCCATAGCCACCATTGCCGTCGCACGGTTGCTGTCCGTGCCTGATGCTGTGGTGTGTCTTTGACCTTGTGGGGGAGAGGGAAAGGGGGGGAAGCGGCGGGCCGTGTCCGGCCTCTTGGAGAACGCGCCCGGGCAATTAGTACCGCTCGGCTTTGCCGTCTCCGGCTTTACACCTGCGGCCTATCGACGTGGTCGTCTCCCACGGCCCTTCAAGGGAGATCTCATCTTGGGGCGGGTTTCGCACTTAGATGCTTTCAGCGCTTATCCCGTCCGAGCGTAGCTACCCTGCGCTGCACCAGGCGGCACAACAGGTCCACCAGAGGCTCGTCCATCCCGGTCCTCTCGTACTAAGGACAGAGCCCCGCAAATCTCCGACGCCCGCAACAGATAGGGACCGAACTGTCTCACGACGTTCTGAACCCAGCTCGCGTGCCACTTTAATCGGCGAACAGCCGAACCCTTGGGACCTTCTCCAGCCCCAGGACGTGACGAGCCGACATCGAGGTGCCAAACCTCCCCGTCGATATGAGCTCTTGGGGGAGATCAGCCTGTTATCCCCAGAGTACCTTTTATCCTTTGAGCGATGGCCCTTCCATGCGGAACCACCGGATCACTATATCCGCCTTTCGGCCCTGCTCGGCTTGTGGGCCTCACAGTCAAGCCCCCTTCTGCTATTGCGCTCTGCGCACGGTTACCAAGCGTGCTGAGGGAACCTTTGAAAGCCTCCGTTATTGTTTTGGAGGCGACCACCCCAGTCAAACTACCCGCCAAGCAATGTCCCGCTCACGCGGTTAGGCTCCAAGCCACTCAAGGGCGGTATTTCAAGGACGGATCCGCGACGCCTGGCGACGCCGCCTCTTCTCCTCCCGCCTATCCTACACATGAGTGACCCAGAGGCAATGCTAAGCTGTAGTGAAGGTTCATGGGGTCTTTCCGTCCCGTTGCGGGTAATCGGCATCTTCACCGATACTACAATTTCACCGAGCTCACGGCTGAGACAGCGCCCAGATCGTTACACCATTCGTGCAGGTCGGAACTTACCCGACAAGGAATTTCGCTACCTTAGGACCGTTATAGTTACGGCCGCCGTTTACCGGGGCTTCGATTCAGAGCTTCGCCTTGCGGCTAACCCCCCCTCTTAACCTTCCGGCACCGGGCAGGTGTCAGGCCTTATACGTCATCTCTCGATTTGGCAAAGCCATGTGTTTTTGTTAAACAGTCGCCTGGGCCTTTTCACTGCGGCTTCTTGCATCGCTGCAAGGAAGCGCCCCTTCTCCCGAAGTTACAGGGCCATTTTGCCGAGTTCCTTGGCCGTGATTCACTCGAGCACCTTAGGATTCTCTCCTCGACCACCTGTGTCGGTTTGCGGTACGGGCGGCGCGCCATTTAAACGCTTAGCGGGTTTTCTAGGGAGCCTGCTTAGGGACGATCTCCGCCCCCGGGGGGTTGGAGTACTTTCCACTTTCGGCTAGCCCGGCGTGCTTGACGACCGGCCCAATACCTACGGTGTTAAACGCACTATTCCGTCAGTGCGCCGTCCTTTCACTTCTCCGTCACCGCATCGCTATGGCGCGCCGGTGCTGGAATATTAACCAGCTGTCCATCGACCTTAGCCTTCGCCTCGGCCTTAGGACCCGACTAACCCTGATCCGATTAGCGTTGATCAGGAAACCTGGGTCTTTCGGTGTGCGGGTTTCTCGCCCGCATTATCGTTACTTATGCCTACATTTGCTTTTCCAAGCACTCCAGCGCCCCTTGCCGGGACGCCTTCGCCGTCCTTGGAATGCTCCCCTACCAGTATGACCCGTGTCATAATCCGCGGCTTCGGCGCCTCGCTTGATGCCCGATTATTATCGATGCCCTGCCGCTCGACCAGTGAGCTGTTACGCACTCTTTAAAGGAATGGCTGCTTCCAAGCCAACCTCCTGGCTGTCCGGGCAGCTGGACCCCCTTTGTTCAACTTAGCGTGGACTTTGGGGCCTTAGCCGGCGGTCTGGGTTCTTTCCCTCTCGGCGCGGGACCTTAGCACCCCGCGCCTCACTGCCGCGTATGTCAAGTGGCATTCGGAGTTCGTCAGGATTCGGTAGGATGTGACTCCCCCTAGTCCTATCGGTAGCTCTACCTCCACATGACTCCACCGCGACGCTGCCCCTAAAGGCATTTCGGGGAGTACGAGCTATTTCTCAGTTTGATTGGCCTTTCACCCCTACCCACAGGTCATCCAAATGCTTTTCAACGCAAACTGGTTCGGACCTCCAGTTGGTTTTACCCAACCTTCATCCTGCCCATGGGTAGATCACAAAGTTTCGCGTCTACCCCCCCTGACTCTGCGCCCTATTCAGACTCGCTTTCGCTGCGGCTCCGCGCCTCCAGACGCTTAACCTTGCCAGGGAGGAGTAACTCGTAGGCTCATTATGCAAAAGGCACGCCGTCACCCCACACAGGGGCTCCGACCGCTTGTAGGCGCACGGTTTCAGGTTCTCTTTCACCCTCCTATTCGGAGTGCTTTTCACCTTTCCCTCACGGTACTGGTTCACTATCGGTCTCTCAGGAGTATTTAGCCTTGGCGGATGGTGCCGCCGGATTCAGGCGGGATTCCTCCGGTCCCGCCCTACTCAGGATTCCACTACGGCCAATCAACTTGCGCTCACGGGGCTATCACCCGCTCCGGCCTGCCTTCCCAGGCAGTTAAGCTTCGTTCATTGGTCCGACGGCGTGGTCCTACAACCCCAGCCCTGCCGTGACAGCGCTGGTTTGGGCTCCTGCGCGTTCGCTCGCCACTACTTGCGCAATCATTGTTATTTTCTCTTCCTCCGGGTACTTAGATGTTTCAGTTCCCCGGGTTCGCCCACCCGAAGGTGTAGTGCATCTTCAATGCACTGGGTTGCCCCATTCGGACACCCGCGGATCAAATCGTATGTGCCGATCCCCGCGGATTTTCGCAGCTTGTCGCGTCCTTCATCGCCTCTGAGAGCCTAGGCATCCCCCGTGCGCCCTTCTCTGCGTTCTCGGCCGCCCCACAAGCGTGGGGGCGGCCCGCCTCTTCTCTTCCGTCCCGGCCCTAAGGCCGGAACGTCCTTCTTTCTCTCTCTCCCATCATGTCAAAGAACTTTCCCCAGGGCACAAGTCCAGAGTCCAGGGCCAAGGGTTGTCTAACCCTTCACCCCGCTCTCTCTCAGGTGCCCCAAATAGTAGCCTATGCCTGCTGCATAGGCCGTGATCGTGTTTGAGTGTGATCGGTTGAAACAGGCCTCCAAGGCCTCTGTCCGCGCCCGCTGCCCCTCGCTTCTCGGGAAAGCCCGGGCCGTCTCTAGAAAGGAGGTGATCCAGCCGCACCTTCCGGTACGGCTACCTTGTTACGACTTAGCCCCAGTTACCAGTTTTACCCTAGACGGCTCCTTTCACGGTCACCGGCTTCAGGTCTCCCTGACTTCCATGGCTTGACGGGCGGTGTGTACAAGGCCCGGGAACGTATTCACCGCGCCGTTGCTGATGCGCGATTACTAGCGATTCCGGCTTCACGGAGTCGAGTTGCAGACTCCGATCCGAACTGAGACGCACTTTTTGAGATTGGCACCCTATCGCTAGGTAGCGACCCTCTGTATGCGCCATTGTAGCACGTGTGTAGCCCTAGGCGTAAGGGCCATGATGACTTGACGTCGTCCCCGCCTTCCTCGCTTCTTGCGAAGGCAGTCCCTTTAGAGTCCCCGGCTTGACCCGCTGGCAACTAAAGGTAGGGGTTGCGCTCGTTGCGGGACTTAACCCAACACCTCACGGCACGAGCTGACGACAGCCATGCAGCACCTTGCTTTGTGCCCCGAAGGGAAGCCCCATCTCTGGGGCCGTCACGCGCATTCTAGCCTAGGTAAGGTTCCTCGCGTATCATCGAATTAAACCACATGCTCCACCGCTTGTGCGGGCCCCCGTCAATTCCTTTGAGTTTCACCCTTGCGGGCGTACTCCCCAGGTGGGTCACTTAACGCTTTCGCTTGGACGCTGGCCGTCTATCGCCAACATCGAGTGACCATCGTTTACGGCGCGGACTACCAGGGTATCTAATCCTGTTCGCTCCCCGCGCTTTCGTGCCTCAGCGTCAGTTGCAGGCACAGCGAGCTGCCTTCGCAATCGGGGTTCTTCATGGTATCTATGCATTTCACCGCTACACCATGAGTTCCGCCCGCCTCTACCGAACTCAAGCCCGCCAGTATCAACGGCAGTTCCGGGGTTGAGCCCCGGGATTTCACCGCTGACTTAGCAGGCCGCCTACGCACCCTTTAAACCCAATAAATCCGGACAACGCTTGCACCCTCCGTATTACCGCGGCTGCTGGCACGGAGTTAGCCGGTGCTTATTCACACGGTACCGTCAGTTACCCCCGCAGGGGCGTTTTCTTCCCGTGTAAAAGCAGTTTACAACCCAGAAGGCCTTCTTCCTGCACGCGGCATGGCTGGGTCAGCCTCGCGGCCATTGCCCAATATTCCCTACTGCTGCCTCCCGTAGGAGTCTGGTCCGTGTCTCAGTACCAGTGTGGGGGACCATCCTCTCAGAACCCCTAGCCATCGTCGCCTTGGTGGTCCGTTACACCGCCAACTAGCTAATGGCACGCATGCCCATCTTCCATCGCCTCAGCTTTAACAGCAGGGTGATGCCACCCCGCTGTCTTATGCGGTATTAATCCACCTTTCGGTGGGCTATCCCCCTATGGAAGGCAGGTTGCATACGCGTTACGCACCCGTGCGCCACTAACCCAGGAACCGAAGCCCCTGGACTCGTTCGACTTGCATGTATTAGGCCTGCCGCTAGCGTTCATCCTGAGCCAGGATCAAACTCTCCATTGTAAAAATTACTTAATGCAGCATCGCTACCGCAAATGTGTTCGTCCGACCCAGGCTTTCCTTTTTCACTTCCGCCCCTCCCCCCGGCGGGGGAAGGGGCCTCGGCGCAGCTGATCTGTTGCGATCACCCGCGCGGACTTACCTTGAATTTCTGTCTCAACCAATCTCTCAAAGAACTTGCCGGGAGGACTTCCTCCTCCCGCCTGCGGCAGCCTTCCCTGCCGTGTGACGCACTGTGTCGCGCTCGCTTTGCTGAGCCCCTTTCGTTAAGGGAGTGCAAAGGTAAGGACTTTCTATAAAACCGCAAGCAAAAGCGAAAAATATTTTTTCTTTTTTCCCTGCCCTTCGGCGTCGCAGCCTCCGGCGCTCCCTTCCGGACCTGCCGTCCGAAGCGGATGCAAAGGTAAGAACCTTTTCCCGCTTTGCAAGCAACCAGGCAACTTTTTATTTTCGACCTTAGTGCCCTGCAGCCCCTGTTAGCCAAACCGCTCCTGCCGAACGGGGATGCAAAGGTAGCAATCTTTCCCCGCCCCGCAAGCGCCGGCCCCTGAAAAAAGAGCCCCGGCAGCCCCCCGAGCGGCTAAGCCCCTCTGCCTCAGCCGCAATGGTTTCAAAATAATTTTCAGCGGGATGGGAAAAGGCGCCCAAGCAAGCACCTGATGCAGCAGGGGCGCTTAAAGAGAACACCCGCACCCCTGCCCGGGGTTCCGGAGAAGCCAAGGTTTTCATGAGTGCCCAAGGCTGCGCACCCGGAGGCAGCGCCTTGGCAAAACAACAGCTAAATTCAAACTAAAGCTTCTGGAGTCATATTAAAAAGCGTAGCTGTTAAGATAATATCTTGTCCTTCGAGCCGCTACTTCTGCCTAATAATAAGAGGTTTTATGATTTCTCTAGAACTGCTTCTCACATTGCCAAAGCCACAACTCAACGCGCTACAGCAGCATAGTTTTTCAGATAAGCATACCGCTCTGTCAGTTTCCCTTCCTTTGCAATTGTTCCTCTTTCTAACACACCCTCTGCATCGCCATTAAACAAATGAGGAAGTACAACATCAATCAGTTGGCGGCCGAAGTCGCGGGAGGCATTGCGGGGTAGTTCACAAGGTAAGTTGTCTACAGCCATAACTGTTATATTGCTTTGCTGGCTATAAGCGGGTTCCAGTTCTCCAGTCTCCGGATTGTAATCATAGGTTGGATCGGGTATAGAGGCAGATTTCTTTGTTGTAGGTATAGAGCCACAAACATCGCAGGTAATATCTGCAATGGTGTTGATCTTGAAGTCTGGCAGTTTTATGTCTTCCTCAGAAAACAGTCTGGGAGCACGCGGGTTCCAATAAGCACAGGCCATCAGTAAATCAGTTACGCGGGCAAATTTTCGGAAGGTAGACTTGTATAGATGAGGATTCTCATAGAAATCCGGCGCATGCCATACCTCTACATCCGGGCGTGTGTTATAGTCGCCTGAGTGAAGCTGGGCATAAACAGGCTCATCAAACTGTTTATATAGATAATCGAAAACGCTTACTTTCCGGATACCCATTTTATCCAGCACTTCCATGGCTCCTCCTGCTACTCTGCCACCCCCGGTAACTGCAATTTTTATGGGAGGCAGTTTTACTTTAAAATACTCCTCCTGCATATCGTCCATATCATGGCAAAGGTATGCCGGCTTCAGGTCAAAAAGCCCCCACTTTTTACCGTAGGCTAATATACCATTGTATGCCCCCACTATACCAGCATACCTGCCAAAAGCAACAAGGCGTTGCCCTTGCCTTGTAGTAAGTGTTTCATAATCTACCAGCGTAATCTTCTTATCCAGAACCGCTCTTAATAACTTTGCATTATGAGGCTGCTCTTTTATAGTATGGGAGAAAAAGAAGTAGGTTTTACTGGGAATCAGCTGCTCTACAGGTACCTCTTTTACCCCCATCAATATATCACAGTCGCTCAGATCTTCCTGTAAAGAAATCCCTAATTCTCTGTACTCATCATCTTTATAGCATCTTACTTTGCTTGGCTGCACCACCAACTTCATGTTTTTAAACTTTTCCAAAGCTTCCACACACTTTTTAGGAGTTAAAGGCACGCGCTTATCAACCGGCACTTTTCCTTCTTTTATAATTCCAATTTTAAACTTGTGCATGAGTTGTTAGTTCTTGAATTGTTATACAAGTTTTATTGTTGAGGAGATGAGTTTGAAATAGCTCTGTAAGTTTGTGTTACATATACTAACAGTTTAAATGAGGCTAAAGGAAACTGCATGTAACACTATTTGTTTTTTATGCTTCAATATAATAAATAATTACTAGTACTTTTGCAGAAAATTCGGCACTACTTGGTACGGATCTTCTAGAGAAAAAAACTGAACTAATTCCTAATACACATTCATCATCTATGATATTTAAAACCAAACCTGCTGATGTATTTAAGGAGCGCCACAACGGCCCCGACAAGGAACAGATGCAGGACATGCTCCGCACTATCGGAGTTGAATCTTTAGACCAGCTGATTGAGGAAACTGTTCCGTCGGCTATCCGCCTGAAGAAGCCGCTTAACCTGCCTAAAGCACTAACAGAAACTCAGTTTCTAAACAAGTTTGCAGGCATAGCAAAGCAAAACAAACTATACAAATCATATATCGGCCTTGGCTACCACGATACCATTCTGCCAGCCGTTATCCAGCGCAACATTCTGGAGAACCCGGGCTGGTATACTGCTTATACGCCTTATCAGGCTGAAATTGCGCAAGGCCGTTTAGAGGCACTGATCAATTATCAGACGATGGTAATGGAGCTGACAGGAATGGAAATTGCCAACGCTTCTTTGCTGGATGAAGCCACTGCTGCTGCTGAAGCAATGACCATGCTGCATGCACAACGCAAAGGCTCCCGCAAAAATGCGAACCGTTTCTTTGTATCGGAGCAGGTACTGCCACAAACTGTAGATGTACTTTATACCCGCGCTACGCCACTCGGCATTGAGCTGGTAATCGGCGACCACCGCACAACAGACCTCAACGACACTACTTTATATGGTGCTTTACTGCAGTATCCGGCTGCCGATGGCGAAGTTTTTGACTATACTGATTTTATAAAGCAGGCACATGAGCAGGAAATACTGGTAGCTGTTGCCGCTGATCTACTTTCCTTAACGCTACTAACACCTCCGGGAGAAATGGGTGCCGATGTAGTGGTTGGATCTACCCAGCGTTTCGGTGTGCCAATGGGTTTTGGTGGTCCGCATGCAGGATACTTTGCTACAAAAGATGCCTTTAAACGTGTAATTCCTGGCCGTATTATCGGCATTTCGATTGATGCCCAAGGCAAACGCGCTTACCGCATGGCCCTGCAGACACGTGAACAGCACATCCGTCGCGAGAAAGCTACTTCCAATATTTGTACTGCCCAGGTACTACTGGCTGTTATTGCTGGTATGTATGCGGTTTACCACGGCCCGCGCCGCCTGCGCTACATTGGCTTAAACATACATGCGCTCGCACAGCAATTAACCAATGGCTTAAAAGCCTTGGGTTTTGAGCAGCAGAACGAGCAGTATTTCGATACTATAAGAGTAGCGGTAGAAAGCGCTGAGTTAAAAGCTGCCATCCGTACAGAGGCAGAAGCAGCAGGCATCAACTTCCGTTATTTTGAAAGCAATCACATTGGTGTTTCGCTTCACCAGAATACCGACCTGCAGGATGTGAAAAACATCTTGGCCGTGTTTGCAAAAGTGGCTGGAAAATCTGCTGATGTGCTGGCTATAGATGAGCTACCAAACGAAACAGAAATAACCTGGTCCGACAGCCTGATTCGTAAGAGCGAATACCTGCAGCAGGAGGTGTTTAACAAGCACCACTCCGAGCACGAGATCCTGCGCTACATGAAGTACCTGGAGAACAAAGATATTTCATTGGTTCACTCGATGATTTCGCTTGGCTCTTGTACCATGAAGCTGAACGCAACAGCCGAAATGATTCCGGTTACCTGGCCTGAGATTGGTGGCTTACACCCATTTGCTCCAGCTGACCAAACGAAAGGTTATCAGCAGATATTCGCCGATCTGGAAGCCTGGTTGTGCGAAGTAACTGGTTTTGATGCCATGTCGCTGCAGCCAAATTCTGGTGCGCAGGGCGAGTATGCGGGCCTGATGGTGATTCGCGCTTACCATGAATCGCGTGGCGATCATCACCGCACTGTTTCCCTAATTCCTTCTTCTGCCCACGGTACAAACCCTGCTTCTGCTGTAATGGCAGGCATGAAAGTGGTGATCGTGAAGTGCGACGAAAGAGGCAACATCGATGTAGCCGATCTTCGTGCGAAAGCAGAGCAGTATAAAAATGAGCTTTCCTGCTTGATGGTAACTTACCCGTCTACACACGGTGTATATGAGGAAAGCATCATCGAGATCTGCCAGATCATCCACGAAAATGGAGGCAGAGTATACATGGACGGTGCCAACATGAATGCACAGGTTGGCCTGACTTCTCCAGCCAACATCGGGGCTGATGTGTGCCACCTGAACCTGCACAAGACTTTCTGCATCCCTCACGGTGGTGGTGGTCCTGGCATGGGCCCGATCGGTGTTGTAAAAGATCTGGCTCCTTTCCTGCCTGGCCACGCGGTGGTAAAAACAGGTGGTGCGCAGGCGATACCTGCTGTTTCTGCAGCTCCTTGGGGCTCTGCCTCTATTCTGCCTATTTCGTATGCTTACATTGCCATGATGGGTGGCGAAGGTTTAACTGAAGCAACAAAAGTAGCTATTCTGAATGCTAATTACATGAAGGCCCGCTTAGAGAAGCATTACCCAGTATTGTACATTGGCAAAAACGGCCGTTGCGCACACGAAATGATCTTAGATTGCCGCAGCTTTAAGAAAGCGGGTGTTGAGGTAGAAGACATTGCCAAGCGTTTAATGGACTATGGCTATCATGCGCCAACTGTTTCTTTCCCGGTAGCTGGTACCCTGATGGTAGAGCCAACAGAATCTGAAGCACAGGAAGAGCTGGATAAGTTTATTGAGGCGATGATCTCTATTCGTGAAGAAATCCGTGAGATTGAGGACGGTAAAGCAGATCAGAAAAACAATGTACTGAAGCATGCGCCGCATACACAGGAAGTGGTGCTGGTAGAGAACTGGGATCGACCATACAGCCGCGAGAAAGCTGTTTTCCCGGCTCCATACCTGCGCGAGAACAAAATGTGGCCAACTGTTAGCCGCATCGACAGCGCTTACGGCGACCGCAACCTGGTTTGCTCTTGTGCTCCAACTGAATCTTATAATGAGCAAGATAAAGAAATGGTAGCAGTAGGATAAGCCTACACTTCCTTTTCTACCCCTGAAAGCCCTGCAGTGTTTCTGCGGGGCTTTTTTATGCTGCTAACATTCCACTGCTTCACCAGTACTTGCATAAAGCCATAATCGCGATAAAAGCGTATAGCAGGTAAACACATGTAGGCTATGACCAAAAAAAATTCGCTTTTTCAAATGCTTTGTAAAAAGTACAGACCGCTGCTATTGCTTTTTACACTCACTACAGCATGCTCTCCTGCTCTGATTGTTCACGAAGA
Source organism: Pontibacter sp. SGAir0037 (assembly GCF_005491705.1). Taxonomy (NCBI): domain Bacteria; kingdom Pseudomonadati; phylum Bacteroidota; class Cytophagia; order Cytophagales; family Hymenobacteraceae; genus Pontibacter; species Pontibacter sp. SGAir0037. Next base: position 4,028,981 of record NZ_CP028092.1, read on the forward strand.
CTTTAATCCTACAGCTAACTTTGGACGATACCGTACCTATAACTGGTTAAGCACAGATATAGCCGGCCTGGATTATCAGTTGGATAACCGCGAGTTGATCAACAGAAGTGTGAGGGCTGCCATTCAAAGCGAACTCCTGAAAAGAGGCATGGACACTGATACCGATAGCCCGGATATTCTGGTGGCTTATTATGTTGCAGTAGGAGGGGAGCAAAGAATGGACAGCGATAATGCCTCTACTATGGCTTATGGCTTTACAGGAATTCCAAACTTTAAAGATACCTATAGCGAAGGCACTTTGATTATTGATCTGGTTGAGGCAAGCACCAATGAGTTAGTTTGGCGTGGCTGGGCCGAAGGTGAAGTAAACCTCGATAACCTACAGGAAGCACAGATAACCCGTGCCGTTATAAAGGTTCTGGCTCAGTATCCCCCGGGCACACCAGGCCGTTAAGGAATTTAAAACAAGCTTTAGAAATCAGAAAAAAGTTTTTAGCTCCCGCACAAATTAAGGCGTACTAGCCATTCCGGTTGCGCTCAGACTTTCCTGGAAACAAGGTAGCATCTTTATTTAGCCCCAGCTTTTGCTGCTTTTCCGGCGAAGAACCTTTAGGCGGTATACCGAGTCGCATACGGGCATCACGCCAGCCTAACTTTATTTCGCTCCAGGTATGCTTTGGCGGCACATAGCCGTAAGCACGATACTTACCAGGAGGCACTTTTCCTTTTTTAGCAACAAAAGACACAAACGCTTCGACCCAATCATCAAAAGCTTGCATAGAATGAGCATCCTGCACCATATCCTCAGATTGATTTTCTGAGTATTTTTTGTCACTTCCGATCAGCTCGTACCTCCAAAGCTGGTCAGGCACTTCGATGCCGCTGTAACGGCACTGCCATACAATAGGCGCGTAGGCTTCACGTTCATTTTCAAAAGGTTCTTTTTCAGGATCGAAATATGCTTTGTGTCGCAGCTTTTTAGGTCTGCCAGTTTCATCTATTTCATCTCCTCCGCCATCTCCATGACAAAAAAACGCAGCTGTTCTGCCTTCCAGGTGGTTTTGGCTGAGCGTTTCCCACTCTTCCGAATGCTCCAGCCTCATGGCCAACTCCGGGTTCTTATGCTCAATCAGATCTTCCTTCGGATTGCCGCCATTCATACACACAAGCCGATCAAACATCAGTTTTAGGTTGGAAGGTGGCCCATACCAGTTATGCGGTCCGATAAAGGCCCAGGCATCGGCCATATCCAGCCGGGAATACAGATCTAAATTCCACATTAAATCAGGTTCAGCCGAATCGTTTTTAGAATAGCAGTTACAAGGCCATACACAAAGCGCCATAGAGGTACTCACACAGGCATTACAGCTCTGGATTCTCTCCCGTGCATACACATTTCCTAAATCCTCCAGATCAATCTCCCACTCCTTCGGCAGCATCTCGGCCATTCGGAGCATCAGCGTTCGCGATTTAGAATCTACGCCCGGGCAGTTATACTGTCTGCGTTGCGATGCTGAGATTAGCAGCACCCGGAAAGGCCGCTTCTCTATTGGTAAGGCTGCATTTTTATCGTTTGGTTTCATCGTCTGAACTGTAAAATAGCGGGATAAGCATCTGAAAAACTATACTATCTTTTACGAGCACAAAAGCCTTTTATTCATTAAAGTTTATACTTCAGCGAAAGGCCGCCATAGTAGTTGCGTGGAGGGGCTGGCTGAAAGAATCGCCCACCAAAAGCATTCAAATCGTTCCCCAGGCTATATTTCTTATCTGTGGCGTTATCAACACCAGCAAAAAGATCGATCCCGAAATGCTGCGATAAATCACGCCTTATTCCTGCACGACTGCCTACTATGAAATAAGCATCTGAAAAAACAGTGTTTTCATCGTTTAGTGGTATAACATCGGAGTAGCTGGTAGTCAGGTTCAGGTAAAAGCCTGGTCTGGTCTTCATATCGAGACCAGATACAACAGTGTGCGGAGCTACGCCTGTTAATTTATTACCGGATAGGTCTGTCTCGCCTTGCTGGTAAGATCTGAATCGGAAATGATTATAGGTATAGCTGGTCCAGAGCTGCAGAAAACTTAAGCCCCGGGTTTCATCGTCTACAGCGGTATAGGCTACATTGGCCTCTAACCCATTTTGCAAAGTAGATCCAACATTCCGAAATACAGCCACACTCGATACATCCTGCCTGCTCACAATAGTCTCATTCAGGCGGAACGAAAAGCCAACCAGGTCAAAGCTTAAGCGCCCGTTAAATACAGAGCCTCTTATTCCTGCTTCGTAGTTTATACCTTTCTCAGCTTCCAGTGCTTCGTTCAGTTCGCCATTAGAGGTCAAAATTTCTTCCTCGGTAGGCGGAGAATAGCCTGAGCTAACGCTGGCATGCACAGAAATCTGGTCTGTCAATCTTTTTAATAAAGCCACTCTCGGCGAGATGATGGCATCGAAATTCCGTACATACTGGTAATCATCTTCGGTAGCGGCCAGCAGTAACCGATCTATTTCATAGCGGGTATCGTTAAAGCTAAGGGCTGCCGTTGCAATCCAGTTACCCGGCAGCTTAAACTCACCCTGGGCAAAAAGTAAACCTGTTTTAGCCACCACCTCATCATCAGACCTGATAGCGCCTAAGGCTCCCTGGTTGTTATCGTAAGTTCGCGCTACCTGAAATCCGCGCTGGTATTCTCCACCTACTGTAAATGTTGCCTCTGTGCCACCTAAGCGGGTATCATAAGCAAAGCGGCTACGGGCACCATACTCTTGGTTTGCATTTCGTTCGTAATCTGTGTTGAAGGGATGGTCTTGTGAGCGAAAAAGCCCGAATACAGATGTCGTATTGCGCCAGTTGTTGCTAAACCTGTACTCATGCGATAGTCCTGCATTTACACCTCCTAAATTCATAGAGGCATTCTGAAGCACGCTCCCGAACGTACCTCCGCGTGCCTGCCTTGGATTCTCGTCGTACTGTTCTCTTGTGAGGCCACCTGGTAGCTGGTAAAACAGATCAGAATAAACAAAGTATGCCGAAATTGTTTGCTTTGTTGTCGGGTAAAATTCGGAAGACAGCATGAAAACATCCCGCTCCATGGCCGACTGATCTCTGAAACCGCCATACTCCTGGCGGGTGTACTGAATCAAGGCATTTGCTTTGGCTCCTCCTGTAGAGGCTGTTACATTATATCGGTTAAAGCCGAAAGATCCTATTGTAGATCCTACTTCCAGTTGATGTTCTCCTGGTGCAGCACGTTTTGGCTCCAGTAACAAGGTGCCGCCAGTTCCTGCGCCATACACACTTCCGGCCGGCCCTTTCAGCACTTCTATATTGCCAATATTGCCTGCGTCTATCAAATTAAGCGTGGTAACACCACTTGCCTCTGTAAGAGGCACATCTCCGAAATATACTTTTACATTTCGTATCCCATAGGGCGCCCGCAAGCTACTCCCCCTGATAGAAATACGATAACTTGCAGGTGCTCTCTCTTCCATACGCACTCCGGGAACAGTGTTCACGGCACGAACCAGGGAGCTTTCATCGAACCGCCGGATCACCTCACTTGTAACCACGCTTAAAGCACCTACTGTTTCCAGTAAAGGCCGGTTGGTTTCGTAGCCTGTTACTACCACTTCTGACAAATTTGTGGCGGCAGGCTGTAGCAGCACCTGTAATTCACCGGTAGCAACATCAACTGTTATGTTCCTGCTGGTATACCCCAAACGGCTAAAGTACAAGGATAAGGAAGTTCCGGGACTTTGTATACTGAATCGGCCTTGTGCATCGCTTGTGGCCTGATTGCCTGTAGCGGAAGCCGTAACAGTTACCCCTTCTAATGCCTGCCTGCTGCGGCCATCTAGTACTTGCCCGGTTATGTAAGTTTGTGCCGACAGATTGTACTGTATAAGCAACAGCACCAGGCTGGCCAGCGCTTTGAGGTAGAAAGATCTATTCATGTTAGTCTAAGTTCAGCTTCAACAACGAAAGTTATAGCCGTTGGGTTGAGGAAGCAAATCCTGCCTGCTATCAGTAAGGCATAAAACAAAAAGGCTCCAACAGAATCTGCGGAGCCTTTTAGCGATAAAAGCTTATAAGTTTAGTTTATAATTTTAAATTCGGTGCGGCGGTTTTGTGCATGCTCTTCTATAGAGCATTTCACTCCCTTTGCACAGTGGTTAAGCAGTTGCGTCTCTCCGTAACCTTTTGCTACTAACCGTTTACGGCTAATGCCTTTTGAAACCAGATAGTTAACGGCCGCTCTGGCTCTTTTTTCAGAGAGCTTCTGATTGTAAGCTTTGCTAGCCCGGCTGTCTGTATGAGCTCCTACCTCTATCTTCAGATCAGGGTTCTCGTTTAAAATAGTTACCAGCCTATCAAGTTCTTCTGCAGCATCAGGGCGGATCGACCATTTTTCAAAATCGTAGTAAATTTTGTTCTGGATCAACTGGTCAGTTCCTCTTCTGTCAAGCGTTCCGAGTACCTTCCCTTCGCTATTTACGATATTATCATTGGCATCTACTTTGTTTCCTCTGTCATCTACTTTAAAAGCCTTGCTCAGAGCCAGCACTACTTGTACTGTGTCGCCCGTTTCAAAAGGTACTTTTACTTCAGCAGACTGGGATACATACCCGGTTTTCGCTCCTGACAAAGTATAAATGTTGTCAGATAAAACTTTTGCAAAAGCTAGGCCATTGCTTTTGGTGGTAACAACTGTTGAGTCTGTGCCGCTTCTTCTGATAACTATACGGGTCTGAGGCAGTGCAGCCTCAGCACGCTCATCAGACTGCTCCAGCGTGGTGATAGCCAACACAACTGGCTTTTGCAGCAGCATTTGAAAGCTATAGATATCGTCTGTGCCATTCAGCGCGTCACGATTAGAAGAAAGCAAACCTGATTCTCCCGCCTTATCGAACATAATACCGAAATCATTCTGAGGCGAATTAACCGGATAGCCCAGGTTTTTTACTCCCGTCCAGGCACCATGCGGTCCTTCGGCTGAAAATATATCCAGACCACCCATGCCCATGTGTCCTTCTGAAGCAAAGAAAAGTCTGCCATTCTGATCTACATACGGAAAACTTTCACGCCCTGTAGTATTAACGGCACTACCAGCATTTACCGGGGTTCCCCAGGTGCCATCGGCATTGCGCTTGCAATAGAATATGTCTGTATCGCCTAATGTTCCCGGCATATCAGATACAAAGTACAGCACCTGGCCGTCTGGCGAAAGAGCAGGATGGCCAGCAGAGTATTCACCTACTTTGTTGTGTGGGAAAGGCTGAAGTCCAGACCATTTACCTTCCTGGTTCTGCAGCATATAGATTTCCAGGCGTCCTACCTTATCTTTTTTTCTTTTCAACTCAGTTCCCCAACTGGTAGGATCAGCCGGATTAGCACTCTTACTTTTACTGGCTACATGCGTTCTGGTAAAGTAAAGTGTCTGCCCATTTCCATGGGTAGTGGCAGTTGCGTTATGAAACGAAGACTCAGCTACTTCGCGTAGTGGAGCAGGTGCACTCCAATTGCCCTGCCCGTCTTTTGTAGCGGTGAACAACTGTAAAAGCGGCCTTCCTGTCCATCCAAAAGTTTCGTCGTTGCTGATGCCTGCAATACCTCTGTCTGAAGTAAGGATGATACCGTTACCAAATGGCATCGGGCTAAACTCCGAGAAACTGGTTGTGCTGATTCTGTCTTCTTTTTTCACAGAGGCCATTGGCCTTTCCTGCATCCATTTCTGAGCTGCCTCACAGGCTTGCACCAACGCATGCGCTTTAGCCTCTGATTCCGGAGCTTCCTGCGCCCAGCGTACATACTGCGCTTTTGCCTCCTCATACTTACCATTGCTACGCAACATCTCGGCATAATAGTAAAGATTTACTGGCTCGCGGCCTGTTATAGCAACCACTTTGCTGTACCAGTTCTCAGCTTCCCGGGTACGACGGGTAAGGCGGTAGGCTTCTGCTATACGCTGTGTTGTTTTCAGATCAGGTTTTTGCTGTTCTATAGCCGCTTTATACTGCTCCAGCGCCAGAGCATATTCATAATTCTCAAAATGATTATCGGCAGTGCGTAAAGCGGATTGTGCATACGATGCAGGAGCTAAGCCCAGCATCGCAGCCATAATTATATAAAAAGGAGAAAATTTAAGCTTCATAATTGGAAAGGTCGATGGTTAAAAATACTGAGGCGAAATAATTTTTGATGCTTCTTTTCTTGGGTTTGCAAAGTTGTACCCTACCGAAACCTCATGTGTATGGAAGCCTCTCATATCATTCAGCATTTTATCATAAGCATAGCCAATTCTTAGTGTCTTCTGAACCTGTAATTCTGCAATAAAGGCAAAAGCAGTACGTTTATACAGTGCCATGTCAGCCGGGCTATCATAAAAAATGTTAGCACTTGTTCTGTAAGAACCACCTAGCCACAGCTTATCGTCGAGCAGCACAAAGGTGTTTAAATCGATGCTGGTAGGTGCTTTAAAGTTGTCTTTCAGCAACACACTAGGCTTTACCTTTACAAAGGTTCCTAAATCGAATACATAACCTGAGGTAAAGTAAAAGTTAGTTTCCTGGTCGATCTGCATTTGCTCCTCATACTGCACCAGCTCAGAAGTCGACACACCAGCATAAAACCTTTGCGTATGATAATATAAACCTAACTTAACATTGGGCTTAATGGTGTTGTCTTTTCCCGGAGGTATTGATGGATCATTTGAAATACCGAATTGCGTACCATCGATAGTGTGCTGCACTAGACCGGCAGCAACGCCTAAACTTAACACGCCGTCTTCACTTACAGGTAGTTTAGCAGCTGCATTGGCATAGGCAGAAAACTTTGAATAAGCTCCCGCTTTATATTGCGTAAGCTCCAGCCCAAGCCCCAGTTGCTCATGTGTAGGCGCCCCATCCACTGTAAAAGACTTTATCGTAGGCGCACCCTCCACACCTGTCCACTGGTAGCGGTAAAAAGCATTCAGGTTAATTGTATTCTTACTTCCGGTATAGGCCGGGTTAATGGCCATACCGTTAAAAATGTACTGGGAGTATTGCAGGTTTTGCTGGGCACTAGCTCCAAACGTTAGCAGACAAGCCAGCAGGGTATAAAATAATTTCATTTTCATGATTATAATCTTTTGATGTGGCTTCTGCTTATCTGAAAACAGTTACGTAGCCCGTAAATTCTTTTGTAACACCATCACATAATTTCACTCTGGCTCTGTAGTAGTAGGTACCCTCTCCTAAACCAGCTGCATTCCAGTCGTTTCGGTAGTTTCTTCTCTTATAAACCTCAGAGCCCCAGCTGTTGAAGATAGTAATCTCATTTTCTGTGTATTTCTCCAGGTTCTGGATTACCCACAAATCATTCTGACTATCACCATTCGGGCTAAATGCTTTCGGGAATGCCAACTGACCATCTGCCAGACTAACATTGATAGCTTTTGTTGCCGCAACTTCGCCTGCGCAGTTTCCATTGCTTGCTACCACAGATACTGTTCCAGTGGTAGTGGCATTATTGCTTCTTTGTACTGTAATGGAAGTTGTACCCTGGCCAGCTGTTATTGTAAAGCCAGGAGAAACGGTCCAGGTATAAGAAGTTGCACCAGCTACAGCATTTACAGCGTAAGTTAAGCCGTTACAAACGGAGCTGTTATCAGTGATGTCTCCTACAACAGGCGGCGCAGTAACTGCTACATTAGCAGTGGTAGCAGGGCTGGTAGTATTGCAGGCACCAGAAGCTGTTACCGAAATCTGACCTCCAGTTGTGGTAGCACTAACTGTAATACTATTTGTACCCTGGCCACTTATTATAGCCAGACCGCCAGTTACAGCCCAGGTATAACCTGTAGCACCTGGTACGGCAGCCACGCTTATTACATTACCTGTGCTGTTTGTACATATTTGAGGCACCAGGATAGCAACCGGTGCAGCAGGAGCTGCAACAGGAGCAACAGCAATAGTGCCTTCTGCTCCGACTCCGCATTGGTTAGAAACTGCTACAGCTATATTGCCTCCTGTTTCCCCTACTGTTACTGTAATAGACGATCCTGTTATATCTCCTACAGGCGTCCAGGTAGCTGGGAGTGTCCAGGTATAAGCTGTGGCTCCGTTAACAGCCGGGATAGAGAATGTCAGTTGAGAGCCTACACAGCCCGTTGTAGCAGTAGCCGGTGTAATGATTGGTGCAGCAGGCTTGTTTACAACAGCTATAGCCGCTGTGGCGGCACTACTTGAACCACAGGCATTGTTAGCGATAACAGAAATAGTACCTGCCACCGATCCAATTTTAACTCTGATAGTGCTTGTTGTTCTTTCAGTTTCGTCACTTAGAATCGCCCAGCCATTTCCGGTCGGAACGGTCCAGGTATAAGAGGATGCTCTATCGACAGCAGCAACTGAATACTCAATTTCATCGCCTTCGCAAAGATCGGCTGTGTTGCCTGTAATAGCTACCGGAGCATCAGGAGCAGTTGTCGTTGAAATGGTTTTTGTGGTGCTGGCACCAGATACTTCACAGGTTGTAGTAATAGCTCTTACAGAAAGTGACCCTCCGGACGCACCGCCACTTACCACAACAGAGTTGGTTCCTTGTCCGCTCACGATGGCAAGCCCGCCTGTAGTTACCCATTCGTAGGTAACATCACCCGTTACGCCTGTAGCGGTATAGGTATTGGCATTTGAATTAGCGCAGATAACATCATCGCCTGTGATGGTTGGAGCTGCCGGTGCTGCCGGAAGCGCAATAGGAGTAACCGCCAGTGTAGCTGTTACACTACCACATTTATTCGTGATGGTTGCCTCAACTTCGCCAGCCTCTTCGCCAACAATTAAAGTTATCGTTCTGGTGTCCGGGGCTCCTACCACATCCCAGCCATCAGGTATGCTCCAGCTATAGCCACTGGCTCCAGCTATTTCAGGAACAGAGAAAGTAAGTTGAGTGCCTACGCATGCCGTTGCAGTTGTAGCAGGTGTAATTTGTGGTGCAGTAAGTTTATTTGTAACAGCTACTTCTACTGTCGAAACCTGGCTTGTTCCACAGCCATTACTTGCTCTTACAGATATCTCTCCTGCAGCCGCACCAATTTCTACTCTGATAGCATTCGTTTTTCTTTCCTCTTCATTGCTTACGATACGCCAGCCTGCTGTTGTCGGAATTACCCACTCATATTCAGCTCCTGTTTCTGCTGTAACCGTATAAGTAATTATATCACCCTCGCAAACATCTGCATCGCCATCAATGGCACCCGGAGTAGCCGGTATATTTGTAACTGCAACTGAGATAGTAGTTGGGTTGCTTGATTGACCTCTGTAATCGGCTGTAACAGAAACATTACCTGAAACCGTGCCGATTCTTACTCTGATCCTGTTTGTTGTTCTCTCGGTTTCATTACTTAGTATTTCCCATCCGTTACCTGTCGGAATAGTCCAGGTATAGCCTGTAGCTCTATCCACTACCGGAACTTCAAAAGTGTATTCTTCTCCTGCGCAGATATTAAGAGTCCCTCCTCCATTATTTCCACCTCCGCCGGTTCCGCTGCCAGGGTTACCTATTATACCACCCGGTGCTTCCGGGACAAAGTATGTTGCTTCAACCGATACCTCACCCGTGTCGTTGGTCGGATCCGGATCCGGGTTTTCGGCTTCTATCGTCACTTTATTAACAATAGTGCCTGGTGCAGTAATCTTACAAATAAGTTGTAGTGTGGCAGATTCATTCGCATTTAAACTGGCAATACTCCATTCACCTGTTGCCTGATCATATGCTCCTTTCGTTGGAGTTGCGCTTATAAACTCTAATCCGGCAGGCAAATCCTCACGTACTACTACCCTGGTTGCTGCTCCTGGTCCGGCATTTCGAGCTGTTATGTTATAGGTGATTTGCTCCTCCACATAATAATCGTCTTGCACTACCTCTTTGGTTACACTAAGATTGGCCAGAATAACCGTTGGCAGGAAAACATTGTTTGTGTTCAAAGTGATACTTCCTTCCAGAGATACAACCCTGCCGATAACGCTAACGCTGTTCTCCAGCACGACATCTCCCAAGCTTAGAAGTGTACCTTGTAGCAGGCCTGATTCTGCAAGCCTGGTCTTTCCTTTCACAATCCAGTAAATGTTTCTGGCTTGTGCTCCATTAAGAGTAAGAATACCTGCATTCAGGTTGGATGTTAGATCTCCTTCAATGATAAAGACGAAAGTGGCATTTAAATCGCCTTCCGCATCCAAAGGAAAAATACGTGATAAGTTAGCATTCCCACTAATGTTGTAAATACCCGGCTTAATTACCTGTGCCTGGTTTCCCAGCGTACCTCCTAAAGGCTGACCGTTTCTACCAGCCAGGGCATTGTATACTGCACGGGCATCCTGCATGGCATTGGCCGCAGCGGGTTGTGGTGGTAACACAGTTCTACCCAGCACTTCTAAAGAGCCGTTGTCGACCAGAGCATCGCCGGGTGAAATACCCAGATTACCTGTTACAGAGGTGTTACCGTTGTTAGTGATTTGTGTTGAAGCCAGAACGGCGAAATTACTCGCCCGGTTCAGGTCCGTCTCTACCTGCCCAAAGCAGCAAGTAATGCCTGCGACAAAGCAGACATAGAATAACAGTAAAAGTTTGTGCATAAAAAGATTAGAACATAAATTAAAGAATTGGTAGCAATATAGTGCAAATTTTCAGCTAATATCCAAAAGATTTTATTTTGTACTCACAATTGCATAAAATTTATTTTTGCCCTAATCTCACACATTACTATTTTATATAAATAATAAATAAAATAATAGTATTTACCTTTATTACATAGATCAATTATAAATTATCCTATTTATCGGCCACCTTTAGTTTGCACGATTTAGCAGCCAGACAAAATGAAATTTGTTTTATCTCCTGTTATGGATCTTTAGATAATAGTATATTTAAAATAAAAGCCCCACTGTTAAATGCTAACAGTGGGGCTTTTATTTTAAGTAGTTAATGCTACACGAAAACGTGACGTTCGGCATGATAAGAAGAACGCACAAGAGGACCAGACTCTACATATTTGATTCCTCTTCTCAGCCCTTCCTCACGGTAATGATCAAACAGGTCGGGATGTATGAACTCTGCCACCTCCAGGTGCATTTTGGTTGGCTGCAGGTATTGACCCAGTGTTAAGATATCACAACCGTTTGCTGCCAGGTCGTCCATTGCCTGGTACACCTGCTCTCTTGTTTCTCCCAAGCCTAGCATGATACCTGTTTTTGTACGCTTGCCATACTCTTTCGTGCGGCGGATTTGCTCCAGGCTTCGGTCATACTTCGCCTGTGGCCTTACACGGCGATACAGCTCCTTTACAGTTTCCATGTTGTGCGAAACCACTTCCTGGCCAGGAGAGATCATCGTAATAAGGGCATCCCAGTTGGCTTTCACATCCGGAATAAGGGTTTCGATGGTCGTGGCAGGAGACTGGAGCTTTACCTGTGCAACGGTTTCATGCCAGATACTGGCTCCACGGTCTTTTAACTCATCACGGTTAACTGAAGTGATAACGGCGTGTTTTACTCCCATCAGTCGTATGGCTTCTGCCACACGGCGGGGCTCATCGGTGTCGTACTCATTTGGCCGGCCAGTAGCTACTGCGCAGAAAGAGCAACTTCGCGTACATACATTTCCTAATATCATAAAGGTGGCTGTACCTGCACCCCAGCATTCGCCCATGTTAGGGCAGTTGCCGCTTTCGCAGATTGTATGCAGCTTATATTCGTCTACTATGCTTCTAACTTTGGAGTATTCTTTTCCTACCGGCAGCTTTACACGTAACCAATTCGGCTTACGTGGCCTTCCCAGCGCATTCAAACCCTCAGGCTGCGCATTAGGCTGTATGATTGGTAGCGCAATTAATTCATCCATGTTGCAAAGATAGGAAGATATGCTGTAAGACTTCAGACTTTCACTAAGATTTATGTCTTTGTAAGTTCTTACTTCCCTGATATTAAAGAGGAATTACCTGCGTGAACCATAGTAGAGGTTCAGGTATACAGACAGAAACTGGCTGTACTTTTCAGCATCTACGATCATATTCAGCTTGTTGGCGTATTGTTCATACATAAACCCGACTTCAATGCCGGCAATACTCTCTTCGTAGCGGCCATACTCAAAGCTAACACCGGCTTTTGCGTGTAAGCCCACATTTATCTTAGCCTCACCTAAGCCAGTAAATACATTGGCACTGCCCATTATATTATATGGATCGCTGTGCTTCTCTTTGTCGTACTGCTCTGTGCGGATATCCATCATTTGAGGATTAGTACCTGACCCAGGATAGCGGTACTGGATGTAGTAAGGCACCAGCAGCCCTAAAGACGGACCGGCTGCTGCTATTGCATTTACCTGCACTCCGGACTCTGGAGCTTTGCGGAACAAAACATACTCTCTGCCATACTGAGGGCGCACCACAAAAAGATAGTTCTGCTTTTGAAAAATAAAACGATCTCCTGTTTCATAATTATAAACGGGATATTCTTTCGGGTGCTTTACTTCCACAATTTCAAGGGCACCAAACTGGTACATCCTTTTCTTCATAAAATGGGAAGAACGAATAAAGGCACCTCCGATAAGGCCGCCATTTGAGTTAAAGTTAATGCCATAACTCAGTTCCCGCTTAAAGTCTTCTTCTCCCAAAGACTGTGCAGTAGCTGGCAGTATGCCGACAGTCATGAATGCCAGTATGTAAACAAGGTATCTAACCACCTTTCAATAATTTATTAATTTGACTAAATCTAACTATTTTTACACTGTTATCAAAACTATCATAAGTAACCATGGCAACCATACATAGCACTTACAAAGGAGATCTGCGCACTACAGCGCAACACTTGGCATCAGGCAACTCTATCATCACCGATGCACCACTAGACAATAATGGCAAAGGGGAAGCTTTTTCTCCCACCGACCTTGTTAGTGCCGCACTTGGCAGCTGCATGATGACCATTATGGGCATCGTGGCTAACCGCAATAACATACATATAGAGGGCATGGAAATCGACATAACCAAAATAATGGCAACTGAGCCACGCCGTATATCGGAAATCATCCTGCAATTTAAGATGCCAGCCATCACCTATTCTGATAAAGAAAAAGCTATGCTGGAAAATGCAGCCCGTACCTGCCCGGTAGCTTTAAGCTTACACCCTGACATTAAGCAAACTATAAGCTTCCAATATGCTTAACATCTGAATGCCTAAAGTTATTTCACTTTAGGCATTTAATTTCTTTTTCAGTGCATCGGCACTGATTCCCATATGCGAGGCATTGTAAGTACATACCCCATCCTGTACCAGCAATAACTGAGGAGACTCGTGCCTCACCTGCAACACCTCTGCTATCTCGTTAGACACAGGGCGGTAGCTAAGCAGATCCAGGTAATACGGCTTTACATCGTCGAGGCCGGCACTATCCCATTGGCGCTCTAACCTGCTCTTTACTGTTGCACTAATGGAGCAAGAGGTACTGTGTTTAAATATAACTACCGGAGTGCCTGCCGACTCTTCTAATGCTGCATCCAGTTGCTCTTTATTTTTTATTGGTAACCAGTTCATAATTAGTCTTTTTTACATGTGCTATGCACTTACGCTCACTTCACAAAAGTCCTGTCATTCTCTGCCTTAAGGGGCGTATATGCATATACTCCATTTTTTATATGTGGTTTAATCCTGTTTAAAATATACTTTTTTTCACCCTGCCGTTTTTATCTCGTGCCACTTTTATTCTTTCTACATTTCTTCCTCCCGGTGCCTGCATTTGTACTCTGTTTCGCTTACTAATTGGTTTCGGGCACAGCACACCTCTGCCCTGGCAGCTTGCGCCGAGAGCTAACGTAAGGCAGCATAATAAAAGGAAGAGTGGTTTGGGCTTCATCAGGTTTCTGGTTATTCAGGAAAATATTCTTAAAAAGCCATAATAGTCCCGATTTTCTCGCGTAGGCGTGTTTTAGGCAAAAACTCCTGCTCCAGCGGCGGAGAAAAAGGAACAGCAGTATCCAGGCTGGCTACCCGTGTAACAGGCCCATCCAGTAATTCAAAACAATGCTCCCCAATCCAGGCAGCTATTTCAGCTCCTATGCCCCCGGTTAGCGTATCTTCGTGCAGCACCATAACACGCCCGGTTCTGGCTACGGCCTGCCGCACAGCGTCTTTATCCCAAGGCAGCAGCGAACGCAAGTCCAGAATATGAAAGCTCACTTCCGGCATTTCCTGCTGAAGCTGTTTTGCCCAATGCACGCCCATGCCATAGGTAATAATAGATAGATCATTTCCCTCGGCTACAGTGCTGGCCTTACCTATCTCTATGGTATAGTAATCGTCGGGTATTTCCTGAGAAATGGAACGATACAGCCCTTTGTGCTCGAAGAACATAATTGGGTTCGGATCTTCGAGGGCTGCGTTTAATAAACCTTTGGCATCGTAAGGCGAGGAAGGGTAAACTATTTTAAGGCCCGGTGTATGAAAAAACCAGGCTTCGTTGCTCTGAGAATGGAAAGGCCCCGCCGCCATGCCAGCGCCTGTTGGCATGCGCACCACTACATCGGCGTGCTGCCCCCAACGGTAATGGCTCTTGGCCAGGTTATTTACAATCTGGCTGAACCCGCTGCTCACAAAATCGGCAAACTGCATCTCCACCATACTTTTCTTCCGGCGCACCGACATTCCCAGGCCAATACCCAGTATAGCCGATTCGCAGAGCGGTGTATTTCGCACCCGCTCTTTTCCGAAAGCATCTACAAAACCCTCTGTTACTTTAAACACACCGCCATACTCGGCAATATCCTGCCCCATCAGTACCAGCTCCGGAAAGCGCTCCATACTCTGCCGAAGTGCATCGGAGATAGCATCTACATAGCGTTTTTCTGTTCTGCCGGCAGAAGCCGGAGAAATTGCCTGCTGGTCGAACGGCTGGTACATATCTGCCAGTTCTTCCTCACGATTTGCTTCTGGCATAGGTGTGGCAAAAGCTTCCTGTAAACCTTCCTCTATTTCATTTCTGATCTCTTCTTTAATGCTTTCCATCACCTTTGGCGTCAGCACCAGTTCGTCGAGCAGGTACTTCTCAAACGTTTCTACAGGGTCTTTTTTAGCCCACTTCTCAAAGAGTTCTTCCGGCACATATTTGGTGCCGCTTGCCTCCTCATGGCCACGCATTCTAAAGGTAATAGCTTCTATCAGCAAAGGGCGCGGGTTCTTACGGATACTATAAGCAGCCTGCCGTACAGTGTCGTATACCTCCAGCACATTATTGCCGTCTATCTGCAGTGCATCTATGCCGTAAGCAGGTCCTTTATCTATAAAATGTTTGCAGTTAAACTGTTCATTATTAGGCGTGGAAAGACCATAGCCATTGTTTTCAATCATAAAAATAACGGGCAACTTCCACACAGCTGCTACATTCAGGGCTTCATGAAAATCACCCTCGCTGGCACCGCCATCACCACTGAAAACCAGTGTTACCCGTTCCTTTTTCTCCAGCAGATCAGCCAGAGCAATACCATCTGCCACCGCCAGCTGCGGCCCCAGGTGTGAGATCATACCTACAATATGGTGCTCATTCGACCCGAAGTGGAAAGAACGGTCCCTCCCTTTGGTAAAGCCTGTCTTCTTACCCTGAAACTGTGCGAACAGCCTGCCCAAAGGTACATTTCGGCTCGTAAACACTCCCAAGTTGCGATGCAACGGCAGAATGTATTCGTCTGCCTCCAATGCCATGGCAGAACCTACAGAGATAGCCTCTTGCCCTATACCAGAAAACCACTTGCTCACTTTCCCCTGTCGCAGCAGTACCAGCATTCGCTCCTCTATCATGCGAGGCGTCAGAATAGCCCGGTAAAGTGCAACTAATTCATCGTCGGTATATTCTTTTCGGTTAAAATTCATCTTAAGAAACAGATAGTACGTTATAACGAGGCAAGTTAATGCATTCGGATAAGCCCTGAAAATATCCTGCTAATTTATAAATTTGCTTTTAATTAGATGTTAGATAGGAGACCTTAGATTTTGGTAAAGAAAGTAAGTGTTACTGAAGCAGAGATGTTTTCTTGAACTATTTTGCAGCCAAAGAAAAAGATTATTGAATCCTGGAAGTCGAATGTCTAGCATCTAATATCTAGCCTCTAATATCTAAAGGAACATGATACAGTTTAAAGAATTTACCCTTGATAATGGCCTGCAGGTGATTGTACACGAAGATCATACAACACCAATGGCAGTTCTTAATATTTTATATAATGTTGGATCGCGCGATGAGGAGGAGGAGCATACGGGCTTTGCTCACCTTTTTGAACACCTGATGTTTAGCGGCTCTAAAAACATACCGGTATATGATGAGCCTCTGCAACGGGTAGGAGGGGAGAACAATGCCTTTACCAGCCCCGACATTACCAACTATTATCTTTCTTTACCCGCTCAGAATATAGAAACCGGCTTTTGGCTGGAGTCGGACCGCATGCTGGAGCTTGCCTTTAGCGAAAATGGCTTGGAAGTGCAGCGCAAGGTGGTGGTAGAGGAGTTTAAACAAAACTACCTGAACCAGCCTTATGGTGATGTATGGTTAAAACTACGTCCGCTCGCTTACGAGCAGCACCCGTACAAATGGGCTACTATAGGTAAGGAGATAGCGCACATCGAAAATGCGACCATGGACATTGTAAAGGCTTTCTTCAAGAAGCATTATTCTCCAAGCAATGCCATACTGGTAGTAGCAGGCAACGTGACATTTGAACGGGCAAAAGAGCTGGCCGAGAAATGGTTCGGTCCTATACCTGCAGGCACGAAGTATGAGCGCAGCATTCCGCGCGAGCCGGAACAGCAGGGCCCGCGTGTGCTGGAAACCAGTGCCGATGTGCCTTTAAGTGCGATTTACAAAGCTTACCACATGCCTGCACGCACACATGAAGACTACCATGCCGTAGACTTGATTAGCGACATATTAGGCCGCGGAAAATCCAGCCGGTTGTACGAACGTTTAGTAAAGGACCAGAAGCTATTTAACTCTATTTCTGCCTCTGTTTCAGGCTCTATAGAAGAAGGTTTGCTTATTATACAGGGAAAGCTGAACGAGGGCGTAGACCTGCATGAGGCCAATGCCGCTATAGAGGCTATTACACAGGAACTGATGGAGAACCTGGTAGAAGAGGAAGAGTTGAACAAAGTGAAAAACCAGGCAGAAACAACTATAGTATTTTCTGAAATTGAACTCCTGAACCGTGCCATGAACCTGGCTTACAGCAAGCTGCTTGGTGATGCAAACCTCATTAACCAGGAGGGGGAGAAGGTACAGGCTATTACACCGGACGACATACTGCGCTGCGCTAGAAAGGTATTAAGCCCGAACAACTGCTCCACCCTCCTTTATAAAGCTGAAAAAAAAGAGGAGCCTGTAGCGGTATAGCATTTTAGATAAAACGTTGGCAAAGGACAAAGGAGTGCTGCCTGGCTTAGCTGTGTCTTCTGTCCTTTGTCAAACGCTATTTTCCCAAGATTGTCTCTTCTTAAATTTTTCCACAAATCATTTGTACATACAAATAACAACTATACCTTTGTTTCCGTAAAACTGGAACATGCGCATAGAGGACGAAATACAACAAAAAGACTTTGGGGATGATTATCGTCGTCTGCTTGTAAACCTGTTGTTCACTAATAACTGGCTGAACCAGCAACTCATGCCCTTTTTCAGAAAGCTGGGGCTTACGCTGCAACAGCATAATGTTATGGGTATTCTGAAGGGGCAGCACCCGAAGCCGGTTTGCTTTGGCGAAATTCAGAGCCGCATGGTAGATCGTAATTCTAATGTAACACGCTTAATCGACAAACTTATAGAAAAAGGCTATGTTACCCGCGATATCTGCCAGGCAAACCGCCGTATGATTGAGGTGCGCCTTACCCCAACAGGTTTAGATAAACTACAGCAGGTAAACGATGCTCTTCCTTCGCTTTACAGGCAACTGCATAACCTGAACCAGGAAGAAGCAGTACTGGCAAGTAACTTACTGGATAAGCTGCGCGGTTAGGTAAAATTTTTTATATAAATATTTGTATCTACAAATAATGTAGGTGTATTAATTAAGGAAAAATGAAGAAAATAGAAATTAAAGGAGCCACTATACCTGCTTTAGGGCTGGGAACATTTCAACTGCGGGATAAAGTGGCGTACGATATGATACAGACTGCCATTGGGGAGGGAATTTACCACATCGACACGGCACAGATGTATCAGAACGAGGCAGCTATAGGGGATGCCTTAAAAGATGCGGCTCCTGACCGAGATAAGCTGTTTATAACCACTAAAGTATTACCGGATAATTTAGCCAGAAAGCAGTTTCTGCCATCGGTAGAAGAGAGCCTGCGAAAATTAAAATCTGATTACGTAGACTTGCTCCTGGTCCACTGGCCCAACTCCAGCGTGCCGGTAGAGGAGTATATAGAGCAACTGGTAAAGGCACAGGAAAAGGGCTATACGAAATACATTGGTGTCAGCAACCATACTACCGGTCTTCTCGACCAGGTACTGGCTACAGGTGCCGACATCATTACAAACCAGGTAGAGTATCACCCGCTCCTCAACCAGGACAAACTATACCATTATTTGCGTGAAAAAGGCCTTACGCTTACGGCCTACAGCCCAATTGCACAGGGAGAAGTGCTGGAACGTGAAGTACTCCAAAACATAGCCGAAAAGTACAACAAAAACGCCATCCAGATCACACTCCGCTGGCTCATCCAGCAGGTGGGAGTGCTGGCCATTCCGCGTACATCTAAAAAAGAGCGTATAGCTTCCAATTTCAATGTGTTCGATTTTGAACTAACGCCGGAAGAAACTGAGCAGATCAATCAGCTGAAGCAGGAAAACAAACGCCTTATCAACCCATCCTTTGCCCCAGGCTGGGACTGATGTTGAGCTAGAAATCTTTTGGGAGTTGGAAAGTTAAAAAGGGAAGAGGTACGATATCACAAACTCTATCTTCTTTAACTCAAACTAACTCTCCAACTCCCAACCTCTCTAACTCAATAACTTTCTAACGTTTTAAACATTTTAATATCCGAATATTCTATGTCTCAACCACTTTTAAAATCTATATCTCTGCATGGCCTTGAACTGAAGAACCGTGTAGTAATGGCCCCCATGACACGCAGCAGAGCTACGAACCCTGAGAAGGCGCCAACCGATATACATGTCACCTATTATAGGCAACGCGCCGGAGCAGGTCTTATTATTTCTGAGGGTTCACAGATATCGGAGCAGGCTGTTGGCTACACGAATACGCCAGGCATACATACTGCAGCCCAGGTAGAAGCTTGGAAAAAAGTGACGCAGGCCGTGCACGAGGAGGGAGGAAAAATATTTCTGCAACTGTGGCACGTAGGCCGTATGTCGCACCCCGATTTTCACAATGGCAACCTGCCTGTTGCACCGTCTCCTATAAACCCCGAAAGCAAGTCTTTTACGCCGGAAGGTTTTAAAGACACGGTTACTCCACGAGAACTTACCATTGATGAGATTAAAGCCATCGTGCAGGACTTTAAACAAGGTGCTCAAAACGCTATAGCAGCAGGATTCGACGGCGTAGAGATACATGCTTCTAACGGTTACCTGCTGCACCAGTTCTTTGTAACTACAGCCAACAAACGCACTGATGCCTACGGCGGGTCTAAAGAAAACCGCACCCGAATACTTTTCGAAATACTGGATGCCATAAAAGAAGTAGTGCCAGTCGAGAAAGTGGGGGTACGCCTGAACCCAAGCCTGCACAATCTGTTTGGTATTACCTTAGACGAAAATACCATCCCGACTTACGATTATATTATCGGAAAGCTGAATGAGTACCAACTGGCTTACCTGCACCTGACTGAACCGGGAGCCAATGCAAAAGATGTTCCGCATGCAGAGCCGCAAATTGCCAAGCGTTACCGCCCCATCTATAAAGGCAACCTGATTATCAACGGCGGCTTTACGCAGGAAACAGGCAATAAAGTAATAGAAGAAGGCGATGCCGATATGGTAGCCTATGGCGTACCGTTTATTGCTAACCCGGACCTGCCGAAGCGTTTCGAACTGAATGCCGAACTGACACCAGCCGATCCGAACACGTTTTATGTGCCGGGCATTAAAGGCTATATTGACTATCCTTCACTTGAGGAGGTAGAGAAATAACAGTTAAAAGAATTTTAAACCTTTTCAAGAACAGCCAGTCTCTCTTAAGCAGAGACTGGCTGTTCTATGTTACAGCAATTCTACTGCAAAGGGAGGGTAAGCCGGGGCAAAGGCCAAAAAATAAGCTATTCCCATTCGTTTAAATATATTTTAAGCTACTTTTACCATTTGCAAACCTGCTCTACAGGCAGGAGGCGGTAATTTTTATCTTAATAACTTCTGAAGCACATGAAATTAAAGATAAGGACTGGCTTTGGTTACGATGTTCACCAGCTACAGGAAGGGCTGGATTTCTGGTTAGGTGGCATCAAAATACCACATACCCATGGAGCTTTAGGCCATTCCGATGCCGATGTACTGATACATGTAATCTGCGACGCACTTTTGGGAGCCGCCAATATGCGCGACATAGGCTATCACTTCTCCGATAAAGACCCCAAGTACAAAGGCATCGACAGCAAGATTCTGCTAAAAGAGGTGGTGCATTTGCTGGCTATGGAAGGCTTCGAGATTGGCAATATCGATTCTACTATATGCCTGCAGGAGCCGAAGGTAAACCCACATATACCTGCTATGAAAACCTGCCTGGCTGAGGTTATGAATATTCCGGAAGCAGATATTTCCATTAAAGCCACCACTACAGAGCACCTTGGCTTCGTTGGTAAAAAGGAGGGCGTGGCTGCCTTTGCTACAGTACTTGTTGTAAAGCAATAAACTAATCTAATACTTATACCTGAACACCTATGAAATATAATCATTATTATGCGTATGCGGTAATGGCAGCCTTATCGTTTGGCTGCGCTAAAACGCCTACTGCTTCTACTTCGGGCCCTGTTACTGATGTAGCCAAACTACAGGCAGCGGCTCCGACTTATGCCGCTACTATTACAGCAGCCGACCTGTCTAAGCACCTGCACATTATTGCTTCCGACGAATACGAAGGACGCGACACAGGTGAAAAAGGCCAGAAAATGGCCGCAGAATATATTGCCCGTGAGTTTAGAGAAGATGGATTGACAGGACCAGTAAAAAATGGTTCTAACCCCTACTACCAGACATTCGACCTGGAGCGCAGCCAGTGGGGCGAAGGCTACATTATGGTAAACGATAAAAAGTTTATGATGGGCCAGGACTTCTTTGTACTGGGAGCCTCTCCGTACCAGACAGAGCAAGCTACTGAAGTTGTGTTTGCCGGTTACGGGATAGACGATGCAAAGTACTCAGACTATACCAACCTGGATGTAACAGGCAAAATGGTAGTGGTACTGGCTGGTGAGCCTAAAAACAACCAGGGCAAATTCCTGATCAGCGGTACCGACAAGGCTTCTGATTGGGGCAACGACTTCCGTAGCAAGCGCAATGCAGCCGCTAAGCGTGGCGCGAAAAGCGTTCTGATTATGACGGGCAGCACCAGCGACGAATTTGTAACTCTTACGCAACGCTACAGAAGCTACGCCAGCAGACCATCTCTTGGTTTAAAAGCAACAGGACCGGCTCAAACGGCTACTGCTTCTATGTTTATTTCGCCGGCAGTTGGCACCGCCCTTCTGAATACTACACCTCAGAAAATGCAGGAATATGTGGCAGCGGTTACAAAAGCCGGAAAAGCGACGCCCGGCACTTTCAAATCAGCTGCTAATATCAAGGTTAAAACAGAGCGTGTAACTTCTGCAGTACCCACCGAAAACGTGTTGGGCTACATTGAGGGCTCTGATAAAAAAGATGAATTAGTGGTGGTAACAGCTCACTACGACCACGTTGGTGTAGAAGATGGCGAAGTATTTAACGGCGCAAACGACGATGGTTCCGGTACGGTAGCGGTTATCGAAATAGCGGAAGCTTTTGCAGAGGCAAAGAAAGCAGGTATGGGCCCACGCCGCAGTATGCTGTTTATGACGGTTACAGGCGAAGAGAAAGGTTTGCTTGGCTCGGAATACTATTCTGAAAACCCTGTATTCCCGCTCGAAAACACAGTAGCTGACGTGAACATTGATATGATCGGCCGCATGGACTATGACCATGAAAAGCAAAACGACAGCAACTATATTTATGTAATCGGCTCTGATAAACTTTCTTCTGAATTGCACCAGATCAATGAGGAGGCCAACCAGAAGTATGTGAACCTGAAACTGGATTATACTTTTAACGATGAAAACGATCCGAACCGTTTCTACTACCGTTCAGACCACTACAACTTTGCTAAAAAAGGTATTCCGATTATCTTCTACTTTAATGGTGTGCACGACGATTATCACAAAGCAACCGATACTGTAGATAAGATTATTTTCGAAAGTGCTGAAAAAGTGGCTCGCTTAGCGTTTCATACAGCCTGGGAACTGGCTAACCGCGAAAACCGCATTGTAGTTGATAGCAACAAAAAATAATACACTAAGCCTGCTATAACATACGTTAAACATAAAACAGCCACAGACTGATTGGCTTTTGAGAAAACACCCTAACTTTAAGGGTGTTTTTTCTTTTAAACCACACTCCTGATGTAGCCATACTTCAGGAAAGACCGTAGGGAGTATCATTATGAGTAGACTTAAACAGTTTTTGCAGGATGCAGAAACAAAAGCATTTGATCCCGCCCACCGCGCAACGATTAAATTCAACATTGGCAAGTACAATACAGCTGTAAAGCGTGGGCTTACCCAGTACCTCGACCATGAATTAGCCCGTGAGCGTGGCTCTTATATAAAGACAAACGTCATCAACAACCTGGATAAGTACCTGATGGAGTTTGAGGCTAATTTTACGGCCCGAGGTGGAAAAGTAATCTGGGCTCGGGATGCAGAAGAGGCATTAAAGGAAATTGGCCATATTATGAAGCGCAAACGTGCCCGCTCGGTTGTAAAATCGAAGTCGATGAGCACGGAAGAGATTCATCTAAACAATTTCCTGGAGAAGAACGGCGTAGAGGTAGTAGAAACTGATCTGGGTGAATACATTGTACAGCTGGCAGAGCAGCGCCCATATCATATTGTAACACCTGCTATGCACATGTCTAAAAAAGACATTGCCGATCTGTTTGTGCGCAAACTCAATATCGCCCCTACCGATAACGCCGAGGAACTGGTACTGACGGCCCGTAAGCTGCTGCGCGAGAAGTATACTTCTGCCGAAGTAGGTATAACAGGCGGTAATTTCCTGATAGCGGATATAGGAGGTGTGGCTGTAACTGAGAACGAAGGAAATGCACGCCTTTCTACCACGTTTCCTAAAACGCATATTGCCATTGTCGGCATTGAAAAGCTCATTCCCTCCATTATGGACCTGGAGCTGTTCTGGCCCTTGCTCAGCACCAGCGGCACAGGCCAGAACGTAACAGTGTATAATTCTATTTTCACCGGGCCTCGTCAGCCACAGGAGAAAGACGGCCCGGAAGAGATGTATGTGATTCTGCTCGACAACGGCCGCACCGAGCTGCTGGCACTGCCGGAGAAACGCGAAGCATTAAACTGTATTCGCTGTGGTGCCTGCCTGAACATCTGTCCGGTGTATAAGAATATTGGCGGCCATACCTACGAAACAACTTATAGTGGCCCGATTGGCTCGGTTATCACACCCCATTTAAATGGTATGGCAGAAAACAAGCACCTAAGCTATGCCAGCTCTCTTTGTGGTGCCTGCACCTCTGTTTGCCCTGTAAAAATAAACATTCACAACCTGCTGCTGCTTAACCGTAAACAAAGTGTTGATCAGGGCCTGGCAGATAAGCAGGAAAAAACAGCTTTTAAGCTGTGGTTAAAAGCCATGAAAAGCCGCAGGCTCATGAACATTGCACCATCAAGCCTCAAAAACTTTGTAATCAAACAAGTTACAAAAGATACCTGGAACAAGCGCCGGGCTCCTATTAAGGTAGCGCCAAAATCCTTTAACCAGATGTGGAAAGAAAGGAAAAAGTAGTTGATGATGTATTTCCGGAAGCACAGAGGCCCTACTTTACAATGAAAGCAGGGCCTCTGTGCTTCTGATAACCACCTTGCTCTCCGGCAACCTTTCCTAAAAAAAGAAGCGGGTGCAGGAGAGTAGCCTTAATCTTCCTTCTTCTTAAAAATCTTCTGAAATATATTCTCCTCCTCCTGCGATGCCTTGCTATTCTTAGACGTTTCTTCTTTTTTGCCAAACGGCCATAAACTCTTCTTTTTCTTCTTCTCGGGCAGGATCACATACCGGATAGAAACACCAGTTGAAAAGTCTGTCCAGTTTTCGTGGTTGAAATGCACGGCAGGCTGTATATCCGCTGACAGTAAAAAAGGCAGCCCATTCACTTTGTACTCTATACCACCAATCACATCCAGACCTGTAAAAGTGCCGTTGTCTTTTAAGTTTCCTACATGCCCGCCTGCTCCCATATAATAGTTAAAGCGCCTGCCTAGCAAAGGCCTGTGCCACTCGTACAGAGCAGTTCCTCTAAATTCATTAGAGCTCATAGACAAAATACCTTCTACAGTGCTACGTTCCTGCACTCTCTGCTGTATAGTAATGCCAAACTGATCGCTGTCTAACCTTATACCTGCAGCTGTACGATACACCTGTGCTTCACTTCTAAAAGCCACCGCTACTAATACGCATACTATAAGCCAACTCTTCTTCATTCTAAATTCAGGTTATAATCTATTGTTGCTGTAGAAGCAAATACCTTACCTATTGTTTCCAGGTAAACTAAAAATCTGCAAAAGTATTGCCCCTAGTAGTCTCCCCTAAACCCACGACCAGCTTTTTTCTCCGACTGCCGCTTTTTACTTTCGAGGCGCTGCCTAACAGAAGCGCGTGATGGTTTAGTGGCTTTTCGTTTTTTCTGCTGGGTTAATGCCTGCCTTAGCAGCTCATAAAACCTTTCTTTACAACGTTCTTTATTCTGCAACTGGCTACGCTCTGTCTGGCACACCACCTGCAAATAACCTTCGCCGTTGATGCGTTTTTCCAGCTTTTCCTGCACCAGTGCTTTTTCTTCTTCGCTGAGCAGTTGCGATTTTTCCACATGGAACCTTAGCTCTACCTTCGTTGCCACCTTGTTCACATTCTGTCCGCCAGCACCACCGCTCCTGGAGGCCTGAAAGGTTAACTCCTGCTCAAAATCCCTTTCTTTCAGATTCATATCGCGCATCTTTTAAAAGCCCTGCCTCTTGGGGTTCGTAACCAAAAGTTTAAATAAAACCGTAAGTATGCAAAAACTGTTGTGTATACAAGAAGTTTTTACGCAACCATTGCAACACCGACAAGAGCAAAACTATGAATAAAGCAATAGGGCACAAAACCTGGGCAATTGCCGAGGGTTACATTCCTTCTTATGGCACCGGCCCTGAGCCTGCGTTTACCAGCCACGAAACAGCCTGCATCTTAAACACATCCGATCAGGATGCCACCGTTAGCATCTGGATTTATTTTGAAGATAAAGATCCGATAGGTCCTTACATCCAAAAAGTACCTGCCCGACGCACTAAGCATCTGCGCTTTAACGACCTGCAGGACCCGCAGCCTGTTCCACGCGATACCGACTATGCCAGTGTTATAGAATCTGACGTGCCCATTGTGGTACAACATACCCGCCTGGATTCCCGTCAGTCGGAAAATGCGCTGCTCAGCACAATTGCCTTTCCTGTAAATTCTTAATGCACCCTTATGAGAGAAAAAGACCAATGGTACAAAGGGGGCATCTGGTACGCCCTTGACATTGAAACCTTTCAGGATACAGATGGCGATGGCAACGGTGACTTTCAGGGGCTGATAGGCCGTCTTGACTACCTGGCAACTTTAGGCATTACCTGCATCTGGATATTGCCTTTTTACCCGTCTCCGTTCCGCGATAACGGGTACGATGTAATGGACTATTATAACGTTGACAAACGTTTTGGCACTCTAGGTGATTTTGCAGCTTTTGTGCGGGAGGCAAAAGAGAGGGGCATCAGGGTTATCATCGATCTGGTTGTAAACCATACCTCCGATCAGCACCCCTGGTTCCAGGAGGCAAGACGCGATAAAGCATCAAAATATTATAACTACTACATCTGGCGAAAGAAAAAGCCTAAATCGCCTCATGCAGAGCCTATGTTTGGAGGCGAAGAAGATAGTATCTGGTCGTATGATGAAGTGGCGAAGGAATATTATCTGCATCGCTTTTACAGCCACCAGCCTGACCTGAACATTGTAAACCCTGAGGTTCATAAAGAAATACATAATATAATGGGTTTCTGGCTGGCTTTGGGCGTGGCAGGATTCAGGGTAGATGCAGCGCACATACTGGTGCAAACAGACCAGGAGGAAAGCAAGGAGCACTTTTATGAGCTGCTCGAAGACATGCGGAGCTATATCAACACGCACAGCCAGGACTGCATACTGCTGGCAGAGGCCACTGGTCCGCCAGCTATGGTCGGCAACTTCTTTCAGGAAGAGAAGCGTATGCACATGGCCTTCAACTTCCTGATAAACCAGTACTTCTTTCATGCCATGGCTATCCAGGAGGCAGCTCCTCTTATAAAAGGCTTCGAAAAACTACCTCCTATTCCGGAAACAGCAACATGGCTAAACTTTCTGCGCCACCACGACGAACTTACACTGGTAGACCTGGACAAGAAAGCCCAAGAGGAAATATTTAAAGTATTTGCCCCTGAAAAGGATATGCAGATTTTCGGGCATGGCATCCGCCGCCGCTTAGCGCCTATGCTACAGAACAACCGGCAGCAACTGGAGCTTGCCTATAGTTTACTGTTTAGCCTGCCCGGCACACCACTAATACAGTATGGCGCAGAAATAGGCATGGGAGACGATCTATCTTTACCTGGGCGCATCAGTGTAAGAACTGCCATGCAATGGCGCAACACCAAGAACGGCGGTTTTTCTACCGCTCCGCCCAAAGATTTGGTTCGACCAGCTATATCAGGCGGTGAGTTCGGGTACGAGAAGGTATCTGTAATGGCACAACAAAACGATAACTTCTCATTGCTTAACTGGATGGAACGCCTGATACGCATCAGAAGGCAATGCCACGAGATCGGGAAAGGGGTATGGGCCGTACTACAAACAGGTCACAAAGCAGTGTTTGCTCATAGTTGTGCGCTGCAGGCCACCCTGGTTGCTTTTCATAACCTTAGCGATGCTTCTGTATCGTTTAATGCACCTAAAATTATACAGGAAGCGGAGGAAGTGGTAGAATTGTTCAGCGACCAGAGTTATAGCCTTCCCACTCCTAAAAACGATAAGCTGGAACTGGGCCCCTACGGCTACCGGTGGTTCAGGCTTTCGGCGGAGAGAAGCCAGGATGAAATCAGAAAAGCAGTAAAATAAACCAGAGAATGCACCATAGGCACTGCCAGCACTCCTTTAAACCAACTAACAGAAAACATGATCATAGAAAAAGACTTCTGGTATAAAAATACGGTATGGTATGCCCTGGATGTAGAAACATTTCAGGACTCCAACAACGATGGCATCGGTGATTTCCGGGGCCTGATTACCAGAGTAGATTACCTGGCTACACTGGGCATTAATTGTATCTGGCTGCTGCCCTTTTACCCTTCGCCTAACCGCGACAACGGCTACGACATTATGGACTACTATAACGTAGACAGCCGACTGGGTAACCTTGGTGATTTTGCAGCTTTTGTGCAGGCAGCCAAAGAAAGAGGCATCAGGGTTGTTGTGGACCTGGTGATCAATCATACCTCCAGCCAACATCCCTGGTTTCTGGAGGCGCGCGAAAACAAAAACTCGCCTTACTACCAGTACTATACCTGGAGCAAAGAAAAACCTGAAAACCCGGAATATGAGCCAGCCTTTAGCGGCGAAGACAACAGTATATGGCAGTACGACGAGGTAGCCGGTGAATACTTTTTACACCGTTTTTACAAACACCAGCCTGATCTGAACCTGGCTAATCCTGCCGTACGCAGGGAAGTTCACCAGATAATGGGCTTCTGGCTTTCTTTGGGCGTGGCAGGCTTCAGGGTAGACGCGGCACATATACTTGTTCAGAACGATAACCCTCAGCACCAGGAAGAGTTTTACGACCTGATAGAAGATATGCGCGAGTTTATATCGAACCACAGCCGCGATGGTGTACTGCTGGCAGAGGCTTCAGGACCTCCGAAAGCAGTGGGCAAGTTCTTTAAAGGCAAAGAACGTGTGCACATGATGTTCAACTTCCTTTTAAACCAGCACATGTTCCTGGCACTGGCTACAGAAGAAGCAAAACCGCTGCAAAAAGGGTTAGCGATTCTTCCCGAAAAAGATTTTACCTCTCAATGGCTCAACTTCCTGCGCCACCACGATGAGCTAAACCTGGAAGATCTGAAAGAAGAAGAGCAAAAGCACGTATTCGAAGCGTTTGCACCAAGTGAAGATATGCTCATTTTCGGCAGAGGCATCAGGCGCCGGCTGGCCCCCATGCTCAACGGAGACCAAAAGCGCCTGGAGTTAGCTTACAGCCTGCTCTTTAGCATGCCGGGCACACCTGTTATTCAGTATGGATCAGAAATAGCAATGGGTGACGATCTTTCTTTACAAGGCCGCAACAGCGTAAGAACAGCCATGCAGTGGTCGCCTGAGCGCAATGGTGGATTTTCGGAAGCTGCACCTTCTAAACTGCCACGCCCATCTATTGCCCAGGGAGATTACGCCTACACGAGAGTAAACGTAATACGGCAGCAACACGATAAAAACTCAATGCTCAACTGGATGGAGCATACTATCCGGTTGCGGCGGCAGTACCTTGAAATCGGTAATGGAGAGTTAGAAATACTTAAAACCAACCATAAAGCAGTATTTGCACATACCTGCAGGCTGCATTGTTTCGTATTAGCCGTACACAACATGAGCAGAGAAGAAGTTTCGGTAACGCTACCCATACTGGAAGAGGAGCATGAAAGCGTACTGGAGCTTATGAGCGACAACGGCAACTATACATTGCCCAAGAAAGGTGAGCTAAAACTAAATGCCTACGGCTACAGGTGGTTCTATATAAGACCATCTGAAAATGCTGGTACAAAAGCAGAAAAGAGCAGCAGTAGTTCTAAAAAGCAGGGAAAGAAAAAATAGACAAGGAAACTATGATAAAATTAGGATACCACGCTTCGCACGAGCAGTTTAAGCCAAGCACTTTGTTGAAATTCGTACAAATGGCAGAGCAGGCAGGTTTTAATGCCTCCCTCTCATCCGACCATTACGCTCCCTGGAGCCTGGATCAGGGAGAGAGTGGCTTTGCCTGGTCGTGGTTGGGTGCCGCCATGCAAGCGACAAACTTGTCTTTTGGCATTGTAAACGCGCCGGGGCAGCGGTATCACCCGGCTATTATTGCACAGGCAGCTGCCACGCTTGCCGAAATGTTTCCCGATCGCTTTTTCGTTGCCATGGGAAGCGGACAGTACATTAACGAGCACATTACCGGTGGCCCCTGGCCGGTAAAACAGGACCGCAATGCCCGTTTAAAAGAATGCGTGGATATTATCCGTGCACTTTGGGCTGGCGAAACAGTTACACACCACGGCTTTGTGCAGGTAGAAGAAGCAACGCTGTATACCCGACCAGTTACGCCGCCTAAAATTATTGGGGCAGCTATTACCGAAGAAACCGCGCGCTGGGTTGGCAGCTGGGCCGACGGCCTGATTACCGTATCCAAACCGCCAAAAGAGCTGAAGAAAATGGTAGATGCTTTCAGAGAGGGAGGCGGAGAAGGAAAACCGATGTACCTGAAGGTGCAGCTGTCTTATGCAGATGATGAGCAACAAGCCCTACAGGGGGCACACGATCAGTGGCGATCCAATATTTTCCCGAGCCCGGTGCTATCCGACCTGCGCACAGCCAAGCAACTGGAACAGGCGGCCTCCTTTGTGCGGGAAGAAGACCTGCGGGAGCATGTACGCATATCTTCTGACCCGAGCCAGCACATAGAATGGTTGCAGCAGGATATTGATTTAGGTTTCACACAGCTTATGCTCCACAATGTGAACCTGCAGCAAGAGCGCTATATCGAAGTGTTCGGAGAGAAGGTAATACCTCAGCTTTTGAAATAGCTTTTCCGAATTAGCAGAGAGCACAAACAGGAAGGCAGAAGCACCTGGTAAACAAAATCTTGCCTTTACCTGTTTTTATGCTGGTTTATAATTAAATAAAAAAAGTGCTGCACCTGATGATATATTCCGGCATACTAAAATTTGTGTCTCTTTAAACAAAGCCAATGAAATGGTCACTTAGCCTCGGACGAATAGCAGGTATCCGTATCCTGATGCACTGGACGTTCCTTATCCTGATTGCCTGGATTGTGTTTCAGGAAGTGAGCCGGGGCAGCGACACAACTACCGTATTAATAACAGTAGGGTTTGTGCTTTCGCTCTTTCTGTGTGTGATTTTGCATGAGCTAGGCCATAGCCTCACAGCCAGGCGTTACGGTATTCCTACAAAAGCTATTACACTGCTACCTATTGGCGGACTTGCCAGCCTGCAACGTATGCCGGAAAAGCCAAAACAGGAGCTGCTGATTGCTGTTGCCGGACCTGCCGTAAATGTTGTGATCGCCTTAGTACTCTGGCTTATCTTACCTCCTCTTAGAGAAACACCGAACGAAGCCTTTTTTACCAGAATCACTCCTCAGAATTTTCTTTACCTGCTGATGATGGTAAATGTGATTCTGGTTGCTTTTAATGCCATTCCAGCGTTTCCCATGGATGGGGGCAGGGTTTTGCGGGCTCTGCTGGCTTTTAAGCTGGGCAGAGTACGCGCCACACAAATTGCTGCCAACCTGGGGCAGTTCCTGGCTATCTTCTTTGCCTTTATCGGCTTCTTTTATAATCCTTTCCTCATTCTGATCGGAGCTTTCGTTTTTTTCGGGGCTTATTCCGAAAACATCATGGTGCAGCACCTGGACTTTCTGCGGGGCCACAAAGTACGCGAGGGCATGATGACAACTTTCCTGACACTGGCACCCACCGATACCATACGTCATGCTCTAGACAAACTGCTTATGGGTTCTGACCAGGATTTTCTGGTAGAGCAGGACGGGCAGGTACTTGGCACGCTTACCCGTATGCAGCTTATACAGGCAGTGAAAGAAGAAAAAATGCAGGCAGTTGTTACAGAGATTATGACAACGGAGTTCTGCAGATTTGAGGCGAAAGATAAACTTGCCAAAGCCTATACTGAACTTCAGAGATCTAAAGCACCCCTTTGCCCTGTATTCGACAATGGCAGGCTGGTTGGCGTTATCAATTCAGAAAACATCAACGAGTTTATCATGATCAAATCTGCTCTCACACATTAGACTGCTTTTTCCTTAAACAGTAGATTTTACGCTTTTCCAGTGCAGGCTTGCCTCTCCATTTTCCCACGTCACTTTAACTACGAAAAAAATCGTACTAATTGTTTTTATTTACGAATTATTTCGTATATACTTGTATAGAGGTAACCATCAAACTACAACCAACTGTTTTATATGAGTTTAGAACACCAGCATAAACCTACAGAAGCCGAACTGGAGATACTACAGGTACTCTGGCAACATGGCCCCGCTACCGTCAGGTTTGTACATGAGGAGTTAAGCAAAGCCAAAGAGGCGGGTTATACCACAACTTTAAAGCTCATGCAGATTATGGCCGAAAAAGGCATGCTGGAGGCAGATAAAACCAACCGGTCGCATATATACCGCCCACTGCTGGAAGAAGAGAAGACACAGCAGCAGCTCTTAAATAAATTCCTGGACGCTACCTTCCGGGGCTCAGCCATGAAGATGGTGATGCAAGCCCTCGGCAACCGCAGCACTTCTAAAGAAGAACTGGACGAAATCAGAAACTTACTGGATAAACTGAAAGGAGGAGAAAAATGAATTTTAGCACACACCTCTTACCTGAGCCTATAACAAGTGCTATAGGCTGGGCACTGTTGCACTCTCTCTGGCAGGCTGCCCTCGTGGCCCTGGTAGTTGCCTTACTCATGATTGCTTTAAATCGCCACAGCGCCCATACCCGGTATAAAGCAGCTATGGCCGGAATGGCCGTTACGTTTCTGTTGTTCCTGGCTACTTTCTGCCACTACTATACCTCAGAAGCCCCGGCAACACCTGTAACCTCTCTGCATACACAGCATTCAGGTATAACTTACACTACCGCCACTGCACCCCAGGCACCAGCAAGCTTCTGGAGCAGCGCCCTTGTAACCGGTAAAGGTTACTTCACACAGCATTTGCCATTGTTCGTAAGCCTGTGGCTGATGGGGCTCCTGGTTATGTCGCTTCGTTTTTTAGGAGGTTTAGCTTATGTGCAGCGGCTTCGGCAGTATAAAGTACAGCCACTGGAGGAAAGGTGGCAGCAAACATTACTACGCATACAGGCGGGTGTGGGAGTGCACCAGGCGGTAAAGCTGCTGGAATCGGCTCTTGTACAGGTACCCATGACGTTCGGCTACCTGAAGCCGGTTATCCTGCTGCCTGTTGGAGCCGCAACAGGTTTAGATATAAAGCAATTGGAGGCTATTCTGGCACACGAGCTGGCGCACATCAAGCGCCACGATTACTTGCTTAACCTCCTGCAGCAGATAGCGGAAACCATTTTCTTTTTCCATCCGGCTGTTTGGTGGCTGTCAGGGCAGGTACGTACCGAGCGAGAGCACTGCTGCGACGATCTGGCCGTGGCAGCCTGCAACGGCGACACCTTTACCTATGCCCATGCCCTAACACAGCTAGAGGAACTGAGAATGCCTGCATCGCCAGGCCTTGCTCTTGCCTTTACAGGTAAAAAAGGAACATTACTCAGCAGAATAAAACGACTAATCATGAAAAAAGAATTAAGACCATCTTTCGGAGAAGGCTTTGCCGCTGCCCTGGTAATAATAGGCGGCATGCTACTACTTTCTTTCGGTGCCTGGGCGGGTTTGAAAAACCAGGAACAACAGGATTTTAATGCCTCCCTACTTCCAGCTCAGGAAAAAACAGCTGACGCAGCACTTCTGCCAGCCAACAGCATTCCAGAAACGTCAGAAGCCTTACAGGCATCTTCTTTTACCTTGACCGACACCACCGGCCAAACCTCTAACCTCATCATTATCAAAAACAAAAAAGGAGATATTGCTGAATTGTATGTAAATGGCAAGCGTGTTCCGGACAAAGACATACCGGAGTTTCAGCAACTGATAGAGCAACAATTAACGGAAAGCAAAAAAGCACCGCGTATGGCGGCTAGCGAAAAAGAGAGTTTAAAGCAAGTTGCTCGGAATGCCTTGCCGACAGATGAAGCGGCGGCACCAGTTCCTCCTGTGGCCTCTCCTCCTGCTTTGCCCATTCCTTCAGTAGCCAAAGCTAGCAAAGCAGAGACAATTAACACACAGCGGTCTGTGTCATACGCACGGGTACAAAATTCAGATAAACAAAGTACCATAACAGGCACAGGAGTGGCTAAAGCAAGCCAAAGCATTAACGGGAAAATCACCAATATTTCAGGATGGGAGGCAAATGAAGTGAGCTATGAGAAGATTGTAAGCGAGCTGCAGCGGGAAGGGCTCTTGGATAAAGATGCAAAAGATTATGAACTCACCATTAACCAAGACGCTTTTTACATCAATGGGAAAAAGCAAACGCAGCAGCATTACGAAAAATATAAAAGCCTTCTTTTGAAAGATACCACAGAAGGCTTGGATAACTATAGCATTACCATTAAACATTCTAGCAAAGAAAACTGATATGCAAAAGATTCTTTCAGCCTTCATATTTTTGCTGCTCGCTCTACAGTTTACAATAGCCCAAGCAGCTGCTCCCAAACCAGGTGAAGCTGCCCCGCCTCTGAAATTAACGACCGTATTGCAAGCAACGGGTAATCTGGAACAAAACATAAAATCGCTCCAGGGCCAGGTAGTAGTTCTGGAGTTCTGGGCCACCTGGTGTGCCCCCTGCATTGCAGCCATGCCGCACTTAAACGAGCTATCGGCTAAGTATAAGGGCAAAAGCATTCAGTTTATTTCTATTACAGACGAGACAGATGCAAAAGCAAAAGAATTCCTGAAGAAAAAACGTATAAACGGCTGGGTAGGCATAGACGGCGATAAGGCAATGCATGATGCGTACGAAGTACAGTCTATTCCGTTTACCGTTGTAATAGGTTCAAACGGCACCGTATTAGGTTATCCTGAAAGCAAAGAGCTGTCGGAAGAGATGCTGAACAAGGCGCTGGCCGGACAGCTATTGCAAGAACCCACACCCCTTACTGTTTATACACCCCCTACCGCCACGGCCATTAAGGCGGCCCAACCACTCTACGAACTGAGCCTCCGCCCATCGGCCAGTAAAGGCATGGCTAACATGGTTTCAACGACCCATTATAAAACAACAGGCGCAAAAGCCCTGGATATACTCAAAATTGCGTTCGATGCTACCCAGAAACAAGTAGATGTTACTGCCACCTTACCAGAAGAGAATTTCGATGTAGTAGCTACCAATCCTGGTAAAGATACCCCTGCTTGGGCCTGGCGCGACCAACTACAGGGCATGCTACAGGATATTTGGGAATTGAATGTTCGGCTGGAGCAAAGGGAAATGGAAGTATATGAACTGGTAACCACTTCAGCTGCAAGCAAACGTCTGCAAGCAGCAGGACCAGAAGAAAAATACAGCCAGCAAAGCTTCGACAAAGGGATACTGATAGGAAGAAACACAGGCATGGCAACACTGGCTAAAAACCTGCAGGATGTTTTCGGATTCCCAGTGCTGGATGCAACCAGCCTAACCGGCAACTACAACTATAATCTTTATTATGATGAGCATAAACCGGAGTCGCTTCTAACGTTTATGGAAAAAGAGATGGGTTTAACGTTGCGTAAGGTGAAACGGCCTGTAGAACTGCTGGTAGTTGCACCAAATAAGTAAAAGCTCCCATTGCTTCGGGACGCAAAAATTCGAAAAAAGACGGGCAGAACCAGCAGCTCATGATTAACGACTGATACAGGTTCTCCTGAAAAGCGAAAGGCTGTGGCACCTGCACCACAGCCTTTCGCTTTTTAGAGGGTTAGCGGCAGCAGTATATACTTTTAGATGGACTTTTTCGTAAGAATATTACCGTAAACTTTTTCTTACTTTACCAGACATAACTTACGCTTTAAATTGCTCCATTTTTATGACCAACTTTTATAATGCACCTGCTCTCCACAGGCAACTAACAACTGGTGCACTATTTCTGCTACTCCTCCTGCTATCGGTTAGATCTTTCAGTAACGATATAGCTCATATGGTTCCTGTGTCCTTAGAAGAGAAAACAAGGCAGGCTCAAATAATTGTTGAAGGGGAAGTAATCTCTAAAAAATCTTTCTGGGACGATCAGCACAGGAATATTTATACCTCCCATACTATAAAGGTATATAAAGTATTTAAAGGCACTGTGCGGGAAGAATATGTGGAGCTGGTAACCGAAGGCGGAACAGTAGATTTGAAAATGCACGTTTTCTCTAACGCACTTAAGTTAAAGGAGAAACAGCAAGGAGTGTTTTTTCTAACAGAGCAACAAAAGCATAAAATCAGCAACCACCAAATTGCAGCAAAGGCTGTTGCTGATCAGCAGGGGTTTATAGAATATAACCTAAGAAATGGAGCTGCCAAAGATCCTTTCAATACATTTGATTCGGTAAACGAAGTATATAACGCCATTACAGCCAAAACAGGCACTACTTACAAAGTAATAACGGAGAATGTTCAGCTACGCACTATTACTTCCGCTGCACAAACAGAACAACAGGAAGCACTTGCAGCGCCTGCAATCACCAGTTTTTCCCCAACAACAGCAAGTGCGGGCACAGGTACTGTGTTAACTATAAATGGTTCCGGCTTTGGAGCCCAGCGCGGAAACGGTAGCGTACAATTCAGAAATGCAGACGATGGAGGGCGTACTTTTGTAAGACCACTGGAAAACGACTATGTATCCTGGTCCAACACAAAAATAGAAGTTCGGGTACCATCCACCACCGAGGACGAAGGAGGCACTGCCGGCACCGGTCAGATAAGGGTAGTTGCCGCTGATGGCACCACGACAACCAGTACTACACCGCTTACTGTTCCATACTCCTACATCAACATTGAATATAACGGGAGAAGTGCACAACCTATACTAGTGGGCATGAACCAAAGCAGTGGCTATACTGTATCTTTTGCTCCCAGCATGAGAAGAACCTCTGTGCCACAAGAAGGCTTTCGAAGAGCAATGAACAGCTGGATATGCAGCACCAAAGTAAACTGGCGGTTGGACGCAGGAACAACGCTTGATCAGGCTACTGACGATGGTTTAAGTATTATCCGCTTTGCACCAGCCTCCGAAGTTGGCACAAGCACCCTTGCCCGTACGATAAGCCGCTACCAGGGATGCGGAACTACCAACAATATCCAGTGGAGCGTGAGCGAGTTCGATATGGAAATTAACTCCGGCATTAACTGGCAGTATGGCCCCGGTGCTCCAACTGGAAACCAGTACGATTTTGAAACAGTGGTGCTGCACGAACTAGGGCACGCGCACCAACTGGGGCATGTCATCCTGGAGCGTAATGCTGTAATGCATTATGCAGTAGCAAACAGTGTCCAGTACAGAGACCTAAGTGCCAACGATATTGAAGGCGCAAATCTTATTATCAGCTACAGCCTCAACCCAACCAGAGCCACTGCAGCCAGCAGATGCGTGCGGGAAGATGGCCAGTCTATCAGGCCTTTTGCTTTGAGAACAGACGGAGACTGCTCTGTTGCCAGTGAGGTTTTAGCTTTTAATGCTGCCTTTAATCCGTCCGGAGGAGCTTTCGGAGGCACTACCTCCGTCACCTGGACGCTTCAGACTGTAAACAACATTACTTCTTTTGAGGTGCAACGAAGTGAAAATGGTACAGATTGGGAAGGTATAGGCACTGTAAACGCAACAGGCGCACTGAATTATACCTTTACTGACGATGAACCTTTACCTGAAATAAGCTATTATCGCCTCCAGATCCGGTATAGCAACGGCGATCCGATGTATTCCTACAGAGTCAGGGTAATCAATTCATCTGTTTTAGGCACTTTAGCTGTTTATCCAAATCCTTATAATCCTAACACCAGCACCAATATGCTGCAGCTACGGTATATTGTGTGGGAAAGCACTACCATGAATATCCAGTTGTATGACTATACAGGCAGGTTACATAAAGACTTTATTGTTACTTTCGGAGATGCAGGCGACCCTGTAACAGTTGATATCGATGACCTGGCGGCAGGCATGTATATCCTTAAATGGAGTGCCGGTAACCGTAGAGGAGAAACGAAAGTAGTTAAACTTTAAGAAGGCATTTATCTGAACACTCCAAAGCTAGTTTCTGGCTGTATAAAATGAAGGCCTTCCTGAATGATATCAGGAAGGCCTTTTTGCATTTGCAACGGCTTTACCACCATGGTAGTGCATGCCTCTTCCAAATGCTTATAAGTTTGCTTGCTTAGCTTAGAACAGATCACCTACTTCTGGCACTGACAACCACAAGGCTATGGCCGTAAAAGTCTGTGACACCCATGACCACCTGAAACGGCATTAAGTTCCTTTTCATAATGCTTTTTTCTCAATATCAACACCTTACAATACAACAACCATATTAAAACCAATTTCTACTGATAAAATTACTGTTTATAGCTACCAGACTTTTATTGCTGTATCTGCCAATATTCTAAAGCTTAAGCTGGTAATTCGTCAGGTATTCCATTAGCTTTAATGCATCATTGCCTGACCTAACATTACAACAGCCTACATACATGCCACACATTACAGCCTGGGAAAGACTTATCTCCAAGAAGCGCTATGAAGCCAGTGAAAAAAAGTATGAAACAAACGAGTCGGTAAGAGGAGAATTTCAGCGCGACTACGACCGGATTGTTTTCTCATCTGCTTTCAGAAGGCTTCAGAACAAAACACAGGTTATGCCAATGCCCGAAAGCGATTTTGTTCACTCACGCCTTACCCATAGCTTAGAGACCTCGGTGGTAGGGCGCTCATTAGGGCGTATTGTAGGCAAAAGCATACTGGAGCGTTACCCGGAGCTAAGCCAGGAAAAGAATATACAGGAAGCAGACTTCGGAGATATAGTAGCCGCTGCCTGCCTGGCACATGATATCGGAAACCCGCCCTTCGGGCATTCAGGCGAAGATGCTATTTCTGCTTACTTCCAGAGCGAAGAAGCCCGGCCTTTTCTCGAGCACCTTACCAAACCTCAGAAAGCCGATCTTTTTAGCTTCGAGGGTAACGCTGCGGGTTTCAGAATACTAACTCATACCTACCCGGCACATTGCAATGTAGCAGGAGGCCTCAGCCTGACCTACACCACACTTGCTACCTTTACAAAGTACCCTAAAGAGTCTTCGCCGGTAATCCCGAACACCAGCAACACCAGCGAAAAGAAGTATGGCTTCTTTCAGACCGAAAAAGAGTGGTTTAACACAATAGCCATCGAACTTGGGCTACTGAAAAAAGGAGAAACCGGCGAAGTGTTTTATCACCGCCATCCGCTGGCCTTTCTGGTAGAAGCAGCCGACGACATCTGTTACCGCATCATTGATTTTGAAGATGGCCTTAAGTTGGGACTTATACCTCAGGAACGAGGCCTGCACTTGCTCCGCCAGATCCTGAATCATGCACCTGACCGTAAATCCAGCCTTACCTTCTTCGACTGGAAAGAGGAACTGGGTTATTTAAGGGCTCTTATCATTGGTAAGCTGATTAATGAAACAACCGAAGTATTTCTGGCCCATGAACCTGAAATACTGGCAGGAACTTACGATAAACCCCTGATAAACGAACTTTCCTGCAAGCCTGTGCTGGATCAGATAAAAGACCTCTCGATAAGCCTTATTTACAGGAACAGGCCTGTACTGGAAATTGAAGCCGCCGGGTTTGAGGTATTGGGAGGTTTACTGGATGCCTGCATGAAAGCTGTTTTCAGACCAGCCTCCAAACACCACCGCAAAATTGCAGATCTTATACCCTCTCATTATCTTAAATTGCCCGATACTGCTTCAGATTATGAGCGCATCATTCACATCACCGACTTTGTAAGCAGCCTTACAGATCAGGCGGCGCTCAGCCTTTACCGTAAAATAAAAGGCATTGAACTGCCCAGGATGTATTGATTTCAGCTCAAACTTTATCTAGATAATCTTCAGGTTCATCTAACAGCAGGGTGCATTGGTAGATAATGACGTATGCCTGCTGTTATAAATTGCATTTACTGCCTGTTAAATTTTAATTTTACAGAAGCCAAGCCTGCTGTTGTTGGCGAAGCAACTACATTTTAATACCTAAAAATCATGAAACGGAAGCTTTTTATTTGCCTTTTGTGGTGTGCTACAGGTTTTTCGGCCTTAGCTCAAACCAAAAGCAATAAGATTGAATTTACCGAGTACACACTCCCGAACGGATTGCACGTAATCCTGCACCAGGACAATTCCACCCCGAATGTGGCCGTATCGGTGCTTTACCATGTAGGCTCTAAAAACGAACAGGCAGGGCGCACTGGCTTTGCACATTTCTTTGAGCATCTGATGTTTGAAGGCACTGAAAACATCGATCG
The DNA here is from genome assembly GCF_005491705.1 of Pontibacter sp. SGAir0037. NCBI lineage: Bacteria > Pseudomonadati > Bacteroidota > Cytophagia > Cytophagales > Hymenobacteraceae > Pontibacter > Pontibacter sp. SGAir0037. The sequence continues at coordinate 4,068,691 of NZ_CP028092.1, forward strand.
TGGCCAGTATATGTCGATGGTGCAGAATGCCGGTGGTACCCTGAATGCCAATACTTCTTTCGACCGCACTTATTACTTCGAACTACTTCCTTCTAACCAGCTGGCCCTGGGCCTCTGGATGGAAGCCGAACGTATGAAACACGCTAAAATAGACGAGGTGGGAGTAGAAACCCAGCGTAAGGTAGTACAGGAGGAAAAACGCGAACGTATCGATAACCAGCCATATGGCACTTTGGGCGAAAATGTGTTCGACCTGGCTTATACCAAGCACCCTTACCGTTTTATGCCGATCGGCTCTTTTGAAGACCTGAACAATGCCAAAATAGAGGAATTCCGCGACTTCTATAAAACTTTTTATGTGCCAAACAATGCAACACTTTCCATTGCCGGAGACATTAAAATAGAAGATACCAAGAAGCTGATCGAACAGTATTTTGCAGCTATACCGAAAGGCACCAAAGAGATTCCGCGCCCTAACATTGTGGAGCCTAAGCAGACAGAAGAACGCCGCAAGGTAGTGTATGATAACATACAGTTGCCAGCCGTTATCCAGGCATATCATATTCCTGCACAGGGTACTCCTGATTATTACGCCTTATCTATGCTGACTACCCTGCTATCCGGGGGCGAAAGTGCCCGTTTGCCAAAAGCACTTGTAGATAAGCAGCAGAAAGCCGTTGTTGCCCAGTCTATTCCTTTTCCAACCGAGGATCCGGGGCTGTTCCTGACACTGGCCATAGCCAACATGGGAGTAAAAGTAGACGACCTGGAAAGTGCCATGAATGCCGAAATTGAACGTGTAAAAACTGAGCAGCTCGACGACAAGGAATTCCAGAAGCTGCGCAACCAGATCGAGAGCCAGTTTGTGCAGCAAAACAGTACGGTAGCCGGACGCGCCGAAAACCTGGCCGATTATCATGTATACTATGGCGATGCCAACCTCATCAACACCGAGATTGAGCGCTACATGAAAGTAAGCAAAGAAGACATTAAGCGCGTGGCTAACCAGTACCTGACAAAAGAAAACCGCGTGGTGCTGCATTACCTGCCTAAGTCAGCACAACCTAAATAACATTTCATTAGACGAAGGACTTTATGACAAAAGACAAAGAAAAGAAGATACTACACTACCGGAACGTCTTTTGTTTTTGTCAAATGGTCTTTTGTCAGGTTAAAATTTAAGACATATCATGAAAAAAATATTCAGTATCCTGTTCCTGTCGCTCTCATTTGTATATGTGTCGCAGGCGCAAACAAAGCAAACACCACCACCTCCCGGACCTGCTCCCAAAATAGAATTGGGCAAGTACGAAAGCTTTACGCTTAAAAACGGCTTAAAAGTATATGTGGTAGAAAACCATAAGCAGCCTGTAGTATCGATGACCCTGGTGCTGGACCGTGACCCTCTTTTAGAAGGCGACAAAGCCGGTTATGTAGAAGCAGCCGGTTCTATGATGCGCACCGGCACTAAAACCCGCAGCAAAGATCAGTTTGATGAGCAGGTAGATTTTATTGGGGCGAACCTTTCTTTCTCTTCTACAGGCTTTAGTGCATCTTCTCTGAAAAAGCACTTGCCTACCTTACTCGACCTGACCAAAGATGCGCTGCTGCATCCTAATTTTACTCAGGAAGAACTGGATAAGATTAAAACTCAAATGCTTTCCGGCTTGGCACAGGAAAAAGACAATCCGGATGCCATTGCCAGAAAAACAAGAAACCTGGTGCTCTTCGGAAAAGACCATGCCTACGGTGAAGTAATGACTGAGAAGACAGTAGAGAACATTACTTTGAACGATGTACAGAACTACTATAACACGTATTTCAGGCCAAATATTGGCTATCTGGCTGTAGTAGGTGATGTAACGCCAAAAGAAATGAAAAAGCTGCTTACCAACACATTTAAAGACTGGAAAAAAGCAGATGTAAACAAAACAGAATACAACATGCCGCAACCGCCGGCTAAAACACAGGTAGTTATTGTAGACCGCCCCAGCTCAGTACAAAGCGTATTGTCTTTTACAAGCCCTACTGCCCTTAAGCCCGGTGCTGAAGATGCAATTCCTGCTCAGCTGATGAACATTATCCTGGGCGGAGGCATGGATGCTCGCTTGTTTAAAAACCTGCGTGAAACCCACGGCTATACTTACGGTGCCTACTCGTCTATCTCTTCAGATAAACTAATGGGCCAGTTTAATGCCTACGGCAATGTGCGCAACGCTGTAACCGATAGCGCCGCCATAGAATTTCTAAAAGAGCTTTCTAAAATCAGAAACGAAAAAGTAACCGATGCCGAGTTAAACAACGCCAAAGCTTATATGACCGGCAACTTTGCTCGTGGTTTAGAAAACCCTTCTACTGTAGCGTTTTATGCTATTAACACGGCCCGTTATGGCCTGCCGGCCGATTATTATGCCAACTACCTGAAAAAGGTTGCTGCTGTAACCACGGCAGATGTGCAGCGTGTGGCACAGAAATATGTGAATCCGGAACAGCTATATATTGTAGCAGTAGGAAACGCCGCCGAAATAGCAGACAAATTAAAGTCATTCGATAAAGATGACAACGCTATTGCCTACTATAGCCCTACCGGCGACAAAGTGGACCGTGCTGCTATGGGTGCCCCAACCGATATAACGGCGGAACAGGTGCTGGCTAACTATATTAAAGCGCTTGGAGGCAAGGCCAACATCGACAAAGTACAGGATATCTCTATTACCAGCAGCGCAAGCGTACAGGGCATGCAGATACAGATGGTGCAGCAACAAAAAGCGCATGATAAGTTCAAGCAGGAGCAAAGCATGAACAACACGCCTATGATGCGCATCACCATTAACGGCGACAAAGGAAAAGTAGAGGTACCTATGCAGGGAGTTAACAAAGAGCTTACAAAGGAAGAAGTAATTCCGCAAAAGCTGGAAGCCGATGTATTCCCATTTGTACTTTACAGCCAGATGAACCTTCAGCCTAAATTAACAGGAATGGAGAAAGTAGATGGCCAGGATGCTTATGTAGTAGAGGTAGCCATAACGACAGAACAGAAAATGCTGCACTACTTCGATAAGGCTTCTGGTTTACGCTTGAAAACTGTTACCAGCATGCCTACTCCCCAAGGCGTTATGACACAAACAAAATCTTACAAAAACTATAAAGAGGTGAACGGTGTAAAATTCCCTCACACAATAGAGGCAACTGTAGGACCACAAGCCGTTAAATTTGAAGTACAGAATATTGAGGTAAATAAAGGTTTAAAAGACGACAATTTCAAGCTGTAGTCTTCTGAAACAAACTGAAGCGGGCGCTACTCCTGTAGGAGTAGCGCCCGCTTCAGTTTTATACTGAATAGTTTTCTTATTCTTTAGAAAAGCTCCCCCTGCTTTGCCTGCAGGAACTTTTTAGGCATTTTAAGGTGAAACCCACAGGTGGCATTTAATTTTTCTATCAGGTAGGCAGCAAGATCCGGCGAGGTAATGTTATCCGGTTCATGCACAAAGAAGTATAGTTTCTGCAAACCAGCATCAAACCACTGCTTTAGTCGCACTACCCAATCATCTATGCGGCTATAGTCGGTTGAATGCAGCGCGTTACCGACAAACCGAATCATGGCAACCGGTGTGGTAAGGCGCATGTGCAACACATCCCGCCTGCCAGACACATCCGATAGAACAGTTCCTACTCTAAACTTCTCCAACACTTCAAACAACTCCAGGGAGGCAACATGATCTGCAAACCAATCCGGGTGTCTTAGCTCTACACAAAGGGGCACACTCTCCGGCACATATTGAATGAACGTTTCCAGATCTTTTAGCTGCCTTGGCCCAAAAGACGGAGGCAGTTGCAGAAAAGAATGCCCCAGTTTTTCTTCTAAACCGGCAATTGCTTCGCAGAAAGTAGCCGTCATATCCAAAGAGCGGCTCAGCTCTGCTTCGTGGCTGATGAGTTGCGGAAACTTAGGGCAAAAAGTAAAGCCCTGCGGCACCGACTGCCGCCAGCGCTCAATAGTAGCCTGGCCGGGTATATGGTAATGGGTACTGTTCAATTCTATCGTATTAAACTGCTTTCCATACCAGAGCAAGGAATCTTTTTCCCGCATAGTGGCAGGATAATAATGCCCGACCCAAGGCTTGTTTACCCACACCGGGGTACCAATATAAACTTCAGGCGATGCGAGTTTATCAAATCTGTTTGCCTCCAGCAGTGGCAATGTATCAGGGTGGTTAGGCGGCAGCGCAAAATTAACGCGGCTTATATCAGATAGCTTTCCGAAATCCATAACTTGATGCTTTGCGTACAGTATACGCCATACATTTTTAAAAGACAATATAGCTCCGAATATCTTTCATAGCCGCTGTTTCCGCACTATATAGAGCCATTTATATAATTGCCTGACAAAAAGCAATTTACAAAATTTTTTATTGTCTTTTTCCAAGTTAAACAATATATTAAAAATTACCTATATTAGCTTAAAACAAAGATTTTGCCATTATAGCCCTTATAGCAATTTTATACTTTTCAATGTATCCCCCTATGCACTTTTGCCATATACGCGCTAAAAGGTCGCATTTTAATTTTTTTGTTTATCTTTGCAAGTTCACCAACTATAAACTGATATGAATCATGATAGAAAGTGCTTAATTTACCTAGTAATCATTTTTCTATTTTTTGGCTTCAGCCCATCAGCTTTCTCACAAGACGATAGTCAAACACAAGAAGGAACTGCCTCCTGGTATGGCAGCCAGTACCACGGAAGACCAACCAGTAGCGGCGAACGCTACAACAAAAACGACATGACAGCCGCCCATAACGGCCTTCCTTTCGGTACTAAAGTAAAAGTAACCAACCTTACTAATAACAAATCTGTTGTATTACGCATAAACGACAGAGGCCCGTTTAGAGGTAGCCGCATCATAGATGTTTCGGAAGCGGCAGCTAAAAAGCTTGATTTCCGAAACAATGGCTTAAGCGATGTAAAAGTAGAGGTTATTGAATGGCCTTACGACATGGCAGATGCCTCGTCAGCTACTGAGAAAAGCGACAATTACATTATAAAAACAGGGTCTTTTGCCAAACCGGAATACGCCCTGGAGTTAAAGCAAAAATTAAAGGCATTCGATAGGCACTTAAAAGTGGAGCTTGTTGAGGAAAGTGTGAAGGGCCGCCGGGTACACCGCATTAAGGCTGGCAACTTCGATAACAAGCAGGAAGCAGAGGCATTTAACGAGCTTCTGGCAGAAGAAGGCCTGAATGGTGTAGTAATGGGAGTATAAATCCCTTTATTATTTATTGCTGCTGTTTTTTATCAAAGCAGCAATTTACAGAAAGCTGAAAGGAGCGGCATTGCCATAGCAGTGCCGCTTTTTTTATCTCATTCCCCTAAAAACTTTCCACTATTGCATTGCCCTATTTTTTAAGCAACCACTGACAACAGTTCGTCCTACATAGCGTTAAATAGATGTTGTGTGGCAGAACCGGCCACTGAAGCAGGCAGGATATCTCGTAAAGTTCAGGCACTTGTTTTGCAGGAATAGGAAAGATTTTGTAATCTAACTTTTTGAATTGCCTTTGCTACTATTTTACAACACGCATCTTATATCATCCAAGCAATATTAAAACCAACTATATACTATGGATAAAAGACAATTTCTGAAAAGAGCGGCTTTACTTGGTGTTGCCAGCGCAGCTGCTCCTTTTTCTATGCTCGATACTCATGCTAAAGCGACTTTAACTTCTCCTGAAGTACCTGCTGACGAAAAGCAGTCTGCTACTGCCTTTACGCTGCCTTCGCTGCCTTACGCTTATGATGCACTGGAGCCGCATATCGATAAGCAAACCATGCAGCTCCACCACGACAAGCACCATCAGTCTTACCTGGATAATTTAAATAAGGCGCTTAAGGATTCGTCAAAGTATGCCAACAAATCTATAGAGGATATTATGCGCAGTATATCTGCAAACGATACTGCTATACGCAATAATGGCGGAGGCTATTACAACCACAGTTTATTCTGGAAGTGGCTTTCTCCTAAAGGCGGAGGAAACCCTACAGGCAAACTGGCTCAGGCGATAAACAAAGACTTCGGCAGCTTCGATGCTTTTAAAAAGAAATTCGATGAAGCTGCAACAACCCGCTTCGGCTCCGGCTGGGCCTGGCTGGTAGCAGACAAATCAGGAAAACTAACTGTAGCCTCTACACCGAACCAGGACAACCCGCTGATGTCGTTTGCAGATGTAAAAGGTACACCTGTACTGGGATTGGATGTGTGGGAGCATGCTTACTACCTGAAGTACCAGAACAAGCGTGCCGACTATATTTCGGCCTTCTGGAAAGTAGTGAACTGGCAAACTGCCAACGAGCAGTTTGCGAAAGCAACTTCCAAGTAAACAATTCTTACGTTAAGTACAACAAAGAGCGCCGTTGCCCTGCAGCGGCGCTTTCTGTTTTTACCCTGTATAAAATTCATTCACTCACCAGCCGTTTCTCATTCTTTATTTAGTATAGTAGTGCACCAGCCATTACACACAACTAACCATGTCCTCTATTACGCAGGTATTTTTAACAGCCACCCCCTTATTTTAATAGGTCTTTTCCTCCCATTTATCTAGAAATATACCTTTTTTGGCATTTTTAGAAGCATCCTTCTTTGAAAGGAGGAGGAAAATGTTTAAACTTAATATCCTTAAGTAAACCATATCAACCTAAACTAACCTTACTATACTTTGAAAAGACGTAATTTTCTCGAATTATCGGCTTTGGGATTCGGAGGGCTTATGATGGCCTCTGTTCCTGTGTTCGGCGAGAACACAACCATAGAGCAGATGCTCGAGCCGGTAGACACCGCCCTGAAAAAACGCCTTGCCGATGTAGCCTTAAATACTGCTAAATCGAAGGGTGCCTCTTATGCCGATGTGCGCATTGGCCGCTACTTACAGCAATATGTATTTACCCGCGAAAAGCAGGTGCAGAACATTGTAAATGCCGAGTCTTACGGGGTAGGAGTGCGTGTGCTGGCCAACGGTACCTGGGGTTTCGCTGCCACCTCCGATGTATCGGATAAAGGCATTGCCAAAGCAGCGGAACAGGCTGTAGCTATAGCCAAAGCAAACGCCAAAGTTCAGAAAGAGCCGGTACAGCTGGTTCCGGTGAAAAACTACGGCGAAGTAAGCTGGCGTACACCTATGGAGAAAAATGCTTTTGAAGTACCTGTAAGCGAGAAGGCTGACCTGCTTTTAGCTGCAAACGCCAAGGCATTGGAAAACGGCGCTACCTATGTAAACTCCGCCCTTTTCCAGGTAAACGAGCAAAAATACTTTGCCTCTACCGAAGGCTCTTACATAGATCAGGATATTCACCGCATCTGGCCAAACTTTACCGTTACAGCCGTAGACAGTGCCTCCGGTAAGTTCAGAACCCGTGAAGCCTTAAGCGCACCTATGGGTATGGGTTATGAGTACTTGATTCCGAAGGCTTCTGAAAAGATAAAAGGCCCGGAAGGCACAGGCCTGCAAGGCTATCGGTACGCATACGACATGCTGGAAGATGCCGCTCTGGCAGCCAAACAAGCCAAACAAAAGTTAACTGCCAAATCGGTTCAGGCAGGCAAATACGATGTGGTACTCGACCCAAACCACCTGGGACTTACCATTCATGAATCGGTGGGGCACCCACTGGAACTGGACCGTGTCTTAGGCTATGAGGCGAACTATGCCGGAACTTCTTTTGCCACACTCGATAAATGGAAATCCAAAAATTTTAAATACGGTTCTGATAAAGTAACCATCTTCGCGGACAAAACGCAAAAAGGCTCTCTGGGATTAGTGGGCTGGGACGACGAAGGCGTAAAAACCAAGCAATGGGACCTGATAAAAGATGGCGTACTGGTGAACTACCAGGCTATCCGCGACCAGGCACATATTATCGGCGAACAGGAATCGCATGGCTGCTGCTATGCCGACAACTGGAGCTCTGTACAGTTCCAGCGCATGCCAAACGTATCGCTGGCTCCTGGTAAGCAGAAAATGAATGTCGATCAGCTTATCAGCGGAGTAGACAAAGGTATCTACATTGCAGGCCGCGGCTCCTACTCCATCGACCAGCAGCGCTACAACTTCCAGTTTGGCGGCACCGTGTTCTACGAAATCAGCAAAGGTAAAATTGTAGGTATGCTCGAAGATGTGGCCTACCAAAGCAATACCCAGGAATTCTGGAACTCCTGCGCTGGCTCCTGCGACGAAAGTGATTACCGCCTTTTCGGCTCTTTCTTCGACGGCAAAGGTCAGCCAAGCCAGGTAAGCGCTGTTTCCCACGGCTCAGCCCACACCCGCTTTAATGGTGTGAATGTGATAAATACAGCAAGGCGCATTTAACGCTTTGGCGCTAAATGCGCCAGTTCTGAGTTATGAGTTCTGAGTCTTGAGTTAGAAAGCTACGATATGGCTGAAAGTTTAATAGCTGCTAAATCTTATAGTTTTGCTTTGCGCATCATCAGGTTATACAAGCACCTGACCCAGGAGCAAAGGGAATTTGTGCTGGCAAAGCAGGTATTAAGAAGCGGTACATCTATTGGAACTAATGTAGAAGAAGCTCTTGGAGGCCAAAGTAAAGCTGATTTCAGACATAAGCTAAGTATAGCCTTAAAAGAAGCCAGAGAAACAAGTTATTGGCTACGGCTACTCAAAGATTCAGATTTCATAAAACCGGATGCCTTTAACAGCATCCACAGTGAGTGCAACGAACTGAGTAAGATATTGAGAAGCATTATCCTGACCTCTCAACAAAAAGAAAGTAACTCGTAACTCAGCACTCGTGACTCAGAACTGACAACAGTAGTACAGGCAACGATTAAAACAAGAAATCAAAAGATGGCAATATTAAGTAAAGAAGAGGCTCGGGCTATACTGGAAAAAGCCCTGAAGTTTTCGAAGGCTGATGAGTGCGAAATATCCTTATCAGGCAATACAGGCGGCAACATCCGCTACGCCAGAAACGAAGTATCTACCAGTGGAGCAGAGGAAAACATTTCGCTGGCAGTAGAATCGCGGTTTGGCAAACGTTCGGGTGTAGCCACGATCAACGAATTCGACGATCAGTCGCTGGAAAAAGTGGTGCGCAGGGCAGAAGAAATAGCCCGTATAGCACCGGAGAGCCCGGAATACGTTCCGATGCTTGGGCCACAGAACTATATTACAACAAACGCTCTTTTCGAGTCGACCAACAAAATAGATCCGGCTTACAGGGCAGAGGCTTGTGCTAAAAGCATCAGTGCGGCTACAGCCAAAGGGCTAACTGCAGCGGGCTTTTTAGAACATTACACCAGCTTTACCTCTACCCTTAACTCTAAAGGGCTGTTCATGTACCACCCTTCTACGTATGTGGATTTCTCGGTAACCATGCGTACCGAAGACGGTACAGGATCAGGTTATGTAACACAGGATTTTAGCGATGTCAGCAAGCTCGATACAGCCAAAGCCTCGCAGATAGCGGCCGACAAAGCAGTTAACTCCCGCAATGCAAAAGCGCTCGAGCCAGGCAAGTATACCGTTATATTAGAGCCCGCAGCTTCTATCGACCTGCTGCAAGGCATGTTCAGAGGCTTGGATCAGCGCAATGCCGAAGAAGGCAGGAGCTTTTTGAGCAAACCTGGCGGCAAAACGAAGTTAGGCGAAAAACTGGTGGATGAACGTATTACGGTTTATTCTGATCCTGCTAACCCGGAAATTCCCTCTGCCCCCTTTGCAGGCGATGGCCGCCCCAGAGCCAAAACTACCTGGATAGAAAAGGGTGTGGTTAAAAACCTGTCGAACTCCCGCTTCTGGGCCGAAAAAACAGGAGCTAAGTCAATGCCTTCTCCGGGCGGCATGATTATGGAAGGCGGTGGCCAGTCTCTGGAAGACATGATTAAGAGCACCAAGCGCGGTATATTAGTTACCAGGCTTTGGTATATCCGTTCGGTAGATCCGCAAACATTGCTCTACACAGGCCTTACCCGCGACGGTACGTTCTACATTGAAAACGGCAGAATCATGTACCCGGTAAAGAACTTCCGCTTTAACGAAAGCCCGATTATCATGCTCAACAACCTGGAGGCACTTGGCAAACCGCAACGCATCAACGGCAATCTCATTCCGCCCATGAAAGTGCGTGACTTCACCTTTACCAGCTTGTCCGACGCAGTATAACCTCTATAATTTGTACCTGAATGCCGTATGCAGCGTTTGTATACGGCATTCAATTTACTAGATAATTCGAGACTCATAACTCAGAACTCCTTAAGTGCAACCTTTTACTTTTGTACGTTTGCAGTACCGCTCCGGCAACTGGGATACCGATCCGCGTATGCCCAGCAACCTGCTGCACTCGCTTATTGAGTATACCACGGTAAAGGTAGACGAGCAGGAAAAGGTGATTCCGCTGGACAGTGCCGACATCTTTAACTATCCTTTCTGCTACATGAGCGGCCACAGGCTGGTGCAGTTTAACCAGAAAGAGCGCCAGAACTTTGAGGCCTATGTGCGCAACGGAGGCTTTGTGTTTGTAGATGATTGCAACCACGACATCGATGGCCTTTTTGCCCGTTCCTTCGAAGAGCAGATGCGGCAGATTTTCGGCCAGAGTGCTCTGAAGAAGGTACCGAACACCCATAAGCTTTACCGCTCCTTTTTCACGTTTGAAGATGGTCCGCCCACTACTTCTTTCGAACTGAATGGCTGGGGCGATGACTTGGTGCACGACTACCTGAAAGCCATAGAAGTAAACGGCAGAATAGCGGTGCTTTACAGCAACAAAGACTATGGCTGCGAATGGGATTACGATTTCAGGAACAAACGCTGGCTGGCAGAAGATAATACCAAGTTTGGCGTAAATATCATCATGTACGCGCTATTGAGTTAGGAGCTTAGCCATACGCAGCTTATTGGTTTTACATAAAGAAGCTTAAACAAAACTTAACCTTGACAGAACAAGACATACAACATTTGCTCGGCAAGTTGCCACAGCTTAAGCAGGAGATACAGAAGATAATTGTCGGGCAGGAGGAAGTGCTCGATGAGGTACTCATTACGCTGCTGGCTGGCGGTCATGGTTTGTTGGAAGGCGTACCTGGCTTGGCTAAAACGTTACTGGTGCGCACCTTATCCAGTGCCATGGACTTAAACTTCAGGCGCATTCAGTTTACACCAGACCTGATGCCAACCGATATTTTAGGCACTGAAGTACTGGAAGAAGATCATGCCACAGGAAAACGGTTTTTCAAGTTTAACGAAGGTCCAATTTTCTCAAACATTGTGCTGGCCGATGAGATAAACCGTACACCGCCTAAAACACAGGCCGCCCTACTCGAGGCAATGCAGGAGCATGAGGTAACATATGCTGGTAAAACGTATACCCTGCCAAAGCCATTCTTCCTGCTGGCTACCCAGAACCCGATAGAGCAGGCGGGCACGTACCCACTGCCAGAGGCGCAGCTCGATCGCTTTTTGCTGTACATCCGGATTAAATACCCGACAGAGCAGGAAGAGCTAAACATTCTAAGCAACACCACCGGGACAAAAACAGCAGCCATACGTGCTGTTATTACAGGAGAAGAAGTAGTAACTTTAAGGCAATTGGTACGTGAAGTAAGTATCAGCCAGGAACTGCTACAATTTGTAAGTCAGATCGTTCGGGCTACCAGGCCCGATACTTCTTCTGTAGATTACGTAAAGCAGTATGTAAGATGGGGAGCAGGCCCAAGAGCAGGGCAGGCACTTATACTTACAGCAAAAGCCAGGGCGCTGTTGCATGGTCGGTTTGCGGTTACTGCAGCAGATATTCACACAATGGCGTATCCTGTGCTGCGACATCGCGTATTAGTAAGTTTCGCAGCAGAAGCTGAACACATTACTCCCGACAATGTAGTAGAAAAACTATTACAGGTTATCCAGTTGCCCAAAGCAGTACTCGTATAAAGAACAAACTTAAATACTTGTTAGGTTGAGAAAAGAGGCAGAATTAATTAAGCTTTCAGATGATCAGATCACAATCCTGAGAAATATTCTGGGAGAGCGGGTCTATTTTTTTTATGCAAATAAGCTGCAGGTAGAAGGGAGCAACGGCAGATACGCCTTTTGGGCAGATGAGTTTGCTGTAGCTTTTTCAGCTGTGAATCACTCATCTGAAAAGTTCAGGACGTACATCAACATAAGTGCAGATTATAAGCTTTCTAACAACTCCACTTCCACCTACTACGAATTTAAAATAAACGAGAGTAGTGCCCCCTTATGGCAGGAAGGTTCGCTGCAGTTCGGCAGATTATCCAGCATCAAGATATTCTCCGATCCTATTTTGATGGTTGAAATTTACCAGGGCTATTGCGAGGAAAGCGAGAAGTCCATCCTGCACGATTGTGCTATGGTATTTTATTCTCAGCGAGGCAAATTCCTGCTACAGGCCAGGCAGGCGCTGATTGGCGGCGTAGATGTGGTGCTGGATGAGGCCTATATTGATGTACTGGTTAAAGATTGGAAACTACGCTACACCCTTGTCTAAAGAAAGATTTATTGACCCCAAAGTTCTTGCTACTATAAAAGATTTGCCGCTGTTGGCCAAAACAGTGGTAGAGGGCTTTTTAAGTGGGCAGAATCAAAGCCTGCGACGCGGCATCGGGTTAGAGTTCAGCCAGTACCGCAGCTATGAGCCAGGCGATGACCTGCGCCAGCTCGACTGGAAAATGTTTGCCCGCTCCGACCGCTATTATATTCGCGAAGCAGAAGTAGACACAAACATTACCGTGCGCTTTATCCTGGATGGAAGCGCCTCTATGGCGCATGAAGATCTGAATGGCCTCACCAAACTGGACTATGCGCGCTACCTGATAGCTTCGCTGGCTTACTTAGCCACCACACAAGGCGATGCAGTGGGCCTGTATGTATTGCAGGAAGATCAACTCGTACATCTAACCCCCAGAAGCGATAACATGCACCTGCAGCGCTTCTGGCACCAGCTCAGCGACATAAAACCTAATGGCAAATTCCCTGCTGGCAGTGTAGGCGCGAACCTGCTTCAGGGGCGCAGACAAAAGGAGCTAACCGTTTTCCTTACAGACCTGTATGAGCATGAGCATGAGATGCAAGATCTGCTGGCTAAGTTAGGGGCACAACGCCACGAGCTTTTGCTTTTTCACCTCATGAGCCGAAATGAGCTCGATTTTACTTTTAGTGGCACACTTACATTTGAAGACCTGGAAACAGGGCAAACACTGCAAGTAGGCACGACCGAACAACGAGCTATCTACCTTGCCAGGCTACAGGAATGGCTGCAGCAAACTGAGCACAGCATGCGCAACCGCCAGATCAGGTACGATCTTTTTGCCACCGACGAACCCCTGGATAAAGCCCTTCGTGCTTTTCTGAAAAACAGATTACGGCAGGTGTAACAAGTGTGCAGTTTTTGGAGGAATTGCTTATATTGTAAGCTTATTAGTGTCACGCCAAAAGCATCTCAATACAAGACTCACGGCTTTTAGGCAGGCTTTAGATGTTAGACTACAGATGTTAGACGCTAGATAAAATCAGCATTCATAATTTTTAATTCAGAATTCATAATTAGCCTCTGAGATTGTTCTTTTCTTCTCCATATTGGTTACTGGCAACATCGGCAATCTTGATTCCGATAGCGATACACCTGTGGAATAAGCGGCAGGGGAAAACAGTAAAAGTAGGAAGCCTGCGCTGGCTGGAGGCCTCGGCTAGCAAACAGTGGAGCAGTATAAAGCTGAATGACCTATGGCTCCTCCTCCTGCGGTGCACCATCGTTTTGTTATTAGCAATGGCGCTGGCTGCTCCATTTCTGGCAAAAGCACCCGCCTCGGCTGCAAGCAGGAAAGCTGTGTATGTAAGCCCGGAGTTACTCTACAGTACCTCCCTTAGCAAGATAGCACCTGCCATAGATGCACTGCTCCTGAGAGGTTATAGTTTACACGAATATGCTCCTGGTTTTGCACCGCTACCACAGGCACAGTGGCAGGTCTTCATCAGCAATCCAAAAGATTCGCTTGTAGCTGCGGGCAATCATTGGGGTTTATTACCAGCCTTAGCGCAGCAAAATCTGCAGCCACAAGACAGCGTCTGGCTATTTACCTCCGACCAGCAGCGGCATTTTATCGGAGCCCGACCAGCTGCTATCCCCGAAAACATCAACTGGATACCTGTTACGCTAGAAGCCTCTACAACCTGGATACAAACAGCTGCCAGAAAAGGCCCAGACAGCTTACGCGTTGTATTAGGCCATAGCAATCACCAGCACACGTTCTTTAGCTCCTATACAACTGTGCTACCTGCCACAGGACAGTCTGTTGCCTTGCGTAAAAAGTACCAGCTACAGCTGGAGCAAAAAGGAGATAGCCTGTGGGTTAAATTAGATAACCCGCAGTCGGAGCGTGTGCCCGTGCTTGCCAGGCCACTGCGCTATACAGTTTATGCTGAAGAGAACCAGCAGACCGAAATGAAATACCTGCAAGCTGCTGTGCAGGCAATTAGCCATTATACAGCCATTCCCATGGAATTGCAGCAAGTAGCAACACCTGATACAACCGCAACAATGGCCTTTTGGTTAAGGAAAGAGGCGGTTCCCACAGAGCTACTGCAACAGGTAGAGCAAAAAGGTATGCAGTTGTGGTTACAGAGCAGCAAGGACTCCGGCACATCCACAGCAGCCACTTTTACAGCCGCAGCAGGCACTTCTATTCTAATCGAACAACTTAACACCAGCTATCCAAGAAGTGCATTCTCGCACTGGCAAACGGATAGCGGAGAGCCGCTACTGGCAGAGCTGCCCATGGGCCGTGGCAAAGTCTACTATTTCCAGAGCGGCTTCAGTCCTGCCTGGAGCGGGTTAGGCCAGCACCCGTTGCTGCCAGAGCTGCTGTTGCCCATCCTGCTACCTAACAAGGCCTACACTAAATACGACATGCGCCTGCTAGCAGCGTTACAGTTTCGGCTACCGAAACAAGCCGTGGCAACCACACAGGAACCTGCAACACAGCAGTACCCGCTTGCACATTGGCTGGTACTAGCCGCCTTTATTTTATTTATAGCCGAAAGAATAGTAGCCAACAGAAAAGCAAGTAAAGCCTAAATGCATATGCAGCACCAGGAAAACTATACCGCCCTAATCAGCATCCGCAGGAAGTATGTTCAGGCAAAACTGCTATTGTATAGTTTGCAGTCGCTGGCCCTGGCCTTGGTAGGTATAGCTATCCTGCTAAAGTGGGGGAGAGCACTTCCTGTAGCTACTGCTGCGGGAGCAGGTGTCTTGTTTGTGGCTGTAGGGTATGTTGCGTGGCGATGGCACAGGCTGCGCCAGGTAAACCTGCAGCAGGTAGCCCGCCACCTCGACCGAACCTACCCTCAACTGGAAGACAGCAGTGCACTTCTGCTACAACCCGCCCAGAATCTTCATTTTCTGGCGCGCTTACAACAACAGAAAATAGGTGCCCGGGTAGCAGAACTGGTTACGCAACAGGAGAAAGTATACCAGATAAAACCTACACTTAGCTACCTGAGCCTCGGTATAGCACTGGTACTTTCGGTCGGTATTATTTATCTGCCTGCTTCGCCGCTTACGTTTGCAGAACCGACGGCACCCATACAAATTGCTTTTCCTGATGTACCCGATAGCATAGCCAGCCCGGATGCAGCTTTAGCCATAGAAGAAGTGAAAATCCTGATTTCTCCGCCAGCTTATACCGGCAAAAAACCATATAAAGCGGATGCGCCCAACCTGCGGGTAGAGCAGGGGGCAAGGGTATCCTGGCAGGTGAAGACGAACCGACCTACGGCCACGCTGGAACTGATCCTGAACGAAACGACAACACTTAGAGCAGCCAATGAGCAAACTTTGCATCTGTTCTCCCAAACTTTTACACAGCCTGCACTTTATCACTTCAACCTGAACGGGCAGAAATCGGCTTATTATACACTGGAAGTGATACCCGATGAAGCGCCTGCCATCCAGATAACTAAACCGGAGCAGTATACGGAGGTGCTTTTCGGGGAGGCACAGCAGGTAACATTGCAGGCACAGCTTTCGGATGATTATGGCATACGCGAAGCCAATATGGTGGCAACGGTTGCGAAAGGTACAGGCGAAGCTGTAAAATTCCGGGAAGAAAAGATCAAGCTTAGCTTAAGCGGCAATAACCGTGCTTACCAAGTAAACCAGACACTAGACCTGCAGCAACTCGGCATGACGTATGGAGATGAGCTATACTTCTACCTGCAAGCCTGGGACAACCACAAAGGCTATACCCGCTCCGAGTCGTTTTTTGTTAAAATAGAAGACACTACCATTGTAGAGAGCATGGATGATTTTGCTATGGGTGTTAATCCTGTGCCAGAATATTTCCGAAGTCAGCGCCAGATTATCATTGATACTGAAAAACTGGTAAAGGAACAGAAAGGCATGGCCCGCACTGCTTTTGAAAATAAATCGGATGCTATCGGCGTGGATCAGAAGCTGCTCCGGTTACGCTACGGCAAGTTTTTAGGAGAAGAGTTTGAATCGGGCATTGGTCCGGGAGGTGGTATACCCGAAGGAGAAGCCGGACACCATGCAGGCGATGGGCATGATCATCCGGAATTTAAAAATCAAAATAGCGCAGAAGCACTGCTAGACCCTTACATGCACAAGCATGACCAGGAAGAGGCTGCCACTTTTTTTGAGCCTGCCGTAAAAGTAAAATTAAAAGGAGCCCTGGCACAGATGTGGGAGGCAGAGCTGCGGCTCCGGACACACAAACCGAAAGAGGCCTTACCTTTTGAATATAAAGCACTGCGTATGCTGAAAGAGGTGCAGCAAAGCACCCGCGCCTATGCGGCTAAAACAGGTTTTGAAGCACCACCCCTAAAGGAACAGGAAAAACGGTTGACCGGCGAGCTAACTAAAATTACGGCTCCATCGGGAAAGCGTTCTGTTGAGGCAAAAGTAACGTTGCCTTATACCAGAGCTGCTCTGCAATGGCTGGAGAAACAAAAGCAGTCCAGAAGCTATACTACCACAGATGCCAGTTTACTGGAGCGGGCAGGGCAGGAGCTTGCCCAGGAGGCCCTGCACAAACCGGGCCGTTACCTCCGGGCCATGCAGGACCTGCGTACACTTATCCAGGATGTGCGCCAAAATAAAGCTTTGTGCCGCCACTGCCTGGCCAGCATAGAGCAGGCATGGTACGAATTGCTACCTCCTGCCAAAGCAACGCCTCAAAAGCAAAGCACCAGCCGCAGCAGTTTATCACAACATTACCTCAACCAGCTAAAGTCTATTTAAAACGTGCTCCCTCACCTCCCTCCATACCTCACCTGGTTTGTTGCAGCTATAGTTATACTGCTACTCATTTGGCTGGCCTGGCGACGGCCGAACAGGCGGCATCTTATCTGGCGGGTTGCAGCCAGCATAGTAGCGGGCGCGTCATTGGTTTGTTTGTTGTTCCCGCCTACTTACCAAAAAGCTATAGATCCTGCCACAGCTATTCTGCTTACAGAGAACTATAACCAGGACACACTAAATACTTTAGTAGAACATACTAACGCTTCGCCCTTGCTTTTCAGCTATAAAGCAAAGGCTTCCCGTGGTGCAACACCTGTTCCTGATCTGTATACTTTACGGCAACAGCAGCCTGGTCTGCAAACCATTCACCTGTTGGGGCAGGGCCTGGAAACACAGCAACTGGAGGCATTAAAGGGGCTACAGCTTGTCCCTCATCTAAACACAGCACCAGCTGGCATATACGCTTTGCATTGGCCTGAAAGCGTAAAAGCAGGAGAGGCTCTTGTCGTGGCAGGCAGGTTTAAAGGCACAAGCACAAAAGCTACCTTATATTTACAAGCTGCAGGAACACTGCAAGACTCAACAGCAATGGCAGGAGACAGCTCTACCACCTTTAAACTGCGCTTTATCCCAAAGCAAAAAGGCCTTTTTGTTTACAATATTCTATCTAAAGAAGAGGAGCACCCTGATACAATTGGGCAGATACCTGTGCTGGTGGAAGAACCAACAGCATTGCGGGTATTACTGTTGGCTGCTGCACCGCTCTTTGAGTTCAGGTTTCTGAAAGATTACCTAGCACAGCAGCAGCACCAGGTAGCCATTCGCACTTCTGTCAGCAAAGACATCAGCCAGAGCGAGTGGCTCAACATGCCTCAAACCAGCCTGGAAAAGCTAACTCCCGCTTTGCTACAGAAGTTTGACATTGTTATTACGGAGCCGGAACTACTGCAAAAGCTAACACAGGCAGAAAGAACCGCACTGCAAAAAGCTGTTTCCGAGTCTGGCTTGGGTGTGCTAACCATCGCAGGTGAACAAATTAACCGCAGCTCCGCCACTTCCTTTTTCACTTCTTTCGGGGCCAGGCGCGTAGGGCAACAGGATACCCGAACAACACGGGCTTCGTGGGCTACCCTACAGGCAACACTTACAGCCTTGCCTTTTGCCTTTGTGAAAGATGATGCTGTTTCAGCCATTGTAGAAGACCAAAACGGATTGCTTTTGGCGGCAGGCAGAAAAGCCGGTTGGGGAACAGTCGCTGTTACGGCAATACCACAGACATTTCAGTGGCAGCTAGAGAGCAAACAGAGCACCTATAACAGCTATTGGGCACATGTATTATCTGCTGTCGCCAGAAAAGAAGTAAAAGAATCCTTTTGGCAGCTTCTGCCTTCCCGTATCCCGAAGCCAAACCAGCCACTTACGCTGGCTTATACAAACTATGCGCTTGCAGGCGCTTCCGGCGTACCAGCAGCAACTATCCTTAGCCTGGCTGATTCTTCCAAAGCAAATCCTTCTTTTGCCCAGGACGCCATGCAGCCGGAGCGGTTTACAACCACTTTCTGGCCGCGGCAGTCAGGATGGCATAAAGCCGAAGCTCCCGAAGCCGAGCCTTATTATTTCTATGTACAGGACACCACCTCCTGGAAATTTGCGGATTTACAGGCAAAACAGGAAGCTGTAGCTGCTTTTATAGCCCAGCAGCATGTTGTTTCTGCTGCTACACCTTTAGCCTATACTAAAGAAACCATTCCGCTTATCTGGTTTTTCTGTTTGTTTGTAATGAGCAGTGGTTTTTTATGGTTAGAGGAGAAGCTGTAGCAGTTCGCTTAATCTTATGCTGAGGCTTACTTGCTCAAAACACCTCATAATGCGCGCAGTTCCTGTGAGCGTCTGCTCCATTTCAGCCCTTTCTCTTAAGCCTTTTACTTCAGCTAAAAAAGCTTAGGAGAGAAGTATACACTTACAATTTCAAGCTAATGCCATAATGATCTTTCAGCACCCTTCTGGCGGCATAAAAACCACACATACCATGCACACCTGCACCGGGCGGAGTAGAAGAGGAGCAGATATAAACATCTGAAAGCGGCGTGGAATAAGGAGATATTCTGATGGCTGGTCTGGTGAAAAGCTGCCGGAGATCGGTTACGCCGCCTGTAATATCACCTGCTATATAGTTGGCGTTATAGGCATTTACTTCAGCTGTGTGCATGGTATGCCTTTCCAGGATAACATCTTTAAAACCTGGCGCAAAAGATTCGATCTGGTTTTCGATGGCAGCAGTCATATCCAGCGTAGAGCCTTTCGGCACATGGCAATACGCCCAGCCTGTATGCTTCCCTTCCGGGGCCCTGGTGGCATCAAACAAACTGTGCTGCGACAGTAGGATGTACGGCTTCTCTGAGTGTTTCCCCTCCCATGCCTCCCGCTCCGAGATAGCTATTTCTTCTATAGTCCCTCCGATATGCACGGTGCCTGCCTTGTTGCAATCAGCTGCTTTAAACGGTATAGGCTCGCTGAGGGCATAGTCTATTTTAAAGATGCCCGGCCCATAACGGTAATTTTCCAGCTGTTTTTTGTAGAGCGTTGGAAATTTCAGTCCCTGGATCTGCAGCAGTTGCCGGGGCGTGATATCGAAAAGTTTAATTTTGGCAAACTCCAGTTCCTGCATAGCAGTAACCGGATGGTCTGTTTCTACTTCACCGCCTATAGATCTGAAGTAGGAAACCAAGGCATCTGCCAGCTTCTGTGTTCCTCCCTTCGGGAAAGGCCAGCCATATTTGTGCCCCACCACCGCCAGCACCAGGCCAATAGCAGAGGTAATGCCATGCTCTAAGGGTCTGACAGAGTGAGCCGCCAATCCGGCCAATAAGCCTTTGGCATATTGCTCTTTAAATAATCGGTTTGCTAAGCCTGTAGCTGATTGCAAAGCATTTAAGCCGAACTTAGCCAAATCAATGGGGTGCTTCGGAAATGGGTTAAGAGGGCCCAAGAGATCTGGACCAATATTTTCCCAGGTTTCTGCCAATGGCTTCATAAACCTGATATAAGTATCTCCATCTACTCCCAACGAAGCTGCTGTTCTACTAAACGATTGGCTCATTACGGCTGCTTCTCCATTTAGAAAAGGATGCGCTAAGGCCAGTTCAGGATTAACCCACTCAAGCCCATGCTCCTGCAGTGGTAGCGAGTTGAAGAAAGGAGAGTAGATGCCCATAGGATGTACTGCCGAGCACACATCATGCACAAAACCCGGTAGTGTAAGCGGCATAGAGCGCATTCCTCCGCCCGGTGTAGGCTTTGCCTCTATTACCTTAACAGCTAAGCCCTTTTGTTGCAAGGCAATGGCTGCTGCTAGTCCGTTAGGTCCTGAGCCAACTACAACAGCATCAAATCTTGAATTCATTATAAGCTACGTCTTTCCGGGAGATGATAAGTAAATTTTCGCTACAACTATAGTTAGTTGCATTCATTCTTACAGTTCAACTTTAAAAAGTATATAAAGTTTTAGAGCCGGCACAGAATTTAACGTTAAAGAAAATTCTGTGCCGGCCCTCTGTAGGCTGCTTTTATTTTACCACACCCACTGAGGGCAGATAATCCTTCTGTCGTTCAGGAGTTTAAATCCAATAACAACTTCATGTGTTCCGGAATTAACCCTGTTTAGGTTAGAGATGGAGGCATCGTAAGAATAACCTATGTCCAGCACCGGGCTCACGTAAAAACCTACCATTCCTACCAGGGCATCTTTGTGCCTGTAAGAGGCCCCTACCCAAAAGCGTTCATCATACAGGGCGCGCAGGTTAAAATCCACCATAGTAGGGCTTGGGTTAGCCATTTTCACCATTACAGACGGAATCAGATCTACCTTATAGAGTGCTGCAAAACGGTAACTGCCCGTTACAAAGTAGTGGCGTTGCAAATCTAAAGCAGCCTCTTCGATCTCCACAGACTGAAAGCTGGCAGGATCCTGTAATAGTTGCGCTCCCGCTATCCCAACCGAGAAATTCTTAGAATAAACCCACAGCCCCAGACTTAGATCGAACATATTCTTGTTGATGTTGCCTCCGCCAGCTAAAGGGTCAGGCGTATCGCGATAAAACTGTAGCTCAGATGTATTGATTGAATTTCGGATTAAACCCGCTGCTACACCCGCTGAAGCATTAATGGTGTTTGTTAAGGGCAGGTGGTAAGCGTACGTTCCGGAAATACCTGTACGCCGTAGCGGCCCTGTTTTATCGGTATGTACCACTGCACCTACACCATGATGCGCCAGTGCTTTATGAAATTTATTGCTGGCCGCTCCCTTATTAATAGGCGCATGCGCTGTAACATAGTAAGTAGTAGGAGCTCCATCAATACCAACCCATTGCCTCCTGTTACTTACCCTTATATCGGCATAGTCTTCTATACCACTCAGGGCCGGGTTCATCAGGAAATTGTTGAGCATGTACTGGCTTAATTGCGGGCGCTGTTGTGCCTGCACCTGCCATGATGCAATAGAGAGCAGTGATATAACCAACAGGCATAATTTTCTCATAATTGTTATCTAATAATAGTCACATGGCCGGAAATAGGCTTCTCTGAACTATTGAGGTAAATCATGTAATAATAAGTAGCAACCGGTAAATCCTTCCCGTTATAAGTTCCGTCCCAAGGGGTGCCATAGCCGTTAGAGCTGAATATAAGGCTGCCCCAGCGGTTAAATATTTCTACCCTTACATCAGGGAAGCTCTCGATGTTATCTATCTGCCATACTTCGTTTATGCCATCGCGGTTCGGTGAGAAGGCATTCGGCACAATAATGGCAGGCGTTACTGTTACGGTCACCTCATCGGTAGCTACGCAGCCCTCACGGGTTGTTACTGTTACCGTATAAGTAGTTGTCTCCTGCGGACTTGCAATTGGGTTTGCTACGTTCGGGTTACTTAAACCTGTGGCTGGCTCCCACACATAAGTAGCGCCACCTGTTGCCTGCAGCTGCACCTTGCGGTTCTGTATGATTTCTACATCTTCTCCTGCATTGGCCTGGGCAGTGACAACAGTAATAGTTACAGGTGTTCTTGTGCTAGGACATCCGTTTTCACCTGTTACTTGTACATAATAAGTTACAGTCTGAGTAATACCTTCTAACGGAAAAGAGTTTGTAACTTGGTCAGGAATACCACCTGTAGGTGT
This sequence comes from Pontibacter sp. SGAir0037, assembly GCF_005491705.1. Lineage (NCBI taxonomy): Bacteria > Pseudomonadati > Bacteroidota > Cytophagia > Cytophagales > Hymenobacteraceae > Pontibacter > Pontibacter sp. SGAir0037. Next base: position 4,091,159 of record NZ_CP028092.1, read on the forward strand.
TAAATACCATTCCGCTAGTGAATTACCCGGAACAGGCACCACTTCTATAGTACCTGTCGGGTTATCTGCACAGACCACCACATTGCCAGGCACTATTGGTGCTGCCGGTGCTGTATTGATAATTAACTCGACTGGATCAGAAATATGAATACAGTCTCCTATGTAGGCTACTCTTCTAAACCACACCCGCTGGTTTAGGGCAGTTGCTTCATAATCAGGAAGTGAATTATTGCCCTCGGCAGCAGAAAATCCTGCTGTAGGCCCACTGGTACTGATCTCCCATCTATAGTTAGGCTCCTGCCCTCCGCTGCTGGCTCTTTGCCCACGAATGGTTACACTACCCGTAGTCGCACAAACCTGAGGATCGTCTACATAAATAACATTATTTTCGATGGGAGGCCTCACATTGATATTTACGACAGCGCCTATTTCACTTTCACACCCTAGTTCATTTACAGCTACAACATAATACGCTCTGCTTTGTGTAAGAGGGGGAGTTGTATAAAATTGTACCCCTGGAGCAATAGGACTAGCATCGAACTGAGATTCATAAACATTATACCTTGGTCCTGGGGCTGCAGGCCTGATGGTAGCTGTTTCACCTGAACAGATTTCTATGTTAGTGGCTACAGTGGGCGTTAAAGGCAGCCGGTACACGGTTACTATTTGTGGTTGTGGAGCTCCTACGTCATCACTCGTACCACAACCATTTGTTATCCTGACGCTTACCTGATATTCTATCCTGTCTCTGTTATCAGTAGGTGCAGCAAAGGTTAAGGAAGGAATTTGGTCCCTTGATGCCAAAGTTCCGTCTACGAACCATTCATAGGTGACTTCATTGGCAGGAGCAAAGTTCAGATCAAAAAACACACCGCTCTGTTGATCATACCGAATAGTCGTATCGCCGCAAGCCTCTACATCTCCCGGTAACTGAGCTTGCGGATAGCCTACAATAATACTTTGATCTGCCGTATCTACACCACATCCGTTTTCTACTATTAACTGGATATTGAAGATACCAGGCACTGTAAATTCGATTTGCAGCGAATCCTGGTCAAGCCCTCCGTATACAATCTCATAGCCGCCATTGTTCGGCTCCTGTATCTCCCACTTGTATGTAAGGCTACCACCCGAGGAGCTATCTCCTAACGAAACAATAATAGGAGTACAGTTAGGAGGCGTACCCGAGGGCTGCCTATCCATGGTTATATTTGCTTTAGGCTCCTGGTTATAGTTAAATACATACTCAGCCGTAGTTACACAACCGTTTTCACCTACAGCTGTTATTGTAATAGGGTATGAACCTAATTCCGTATATTCTGGGCCTTCTAAAGGAAAAAGGTCTGGGCTACTAACATATGGACCTCCTTCTCCATTTCCATCTCCCCAATCAATGAGGTAGTATTCTATATTATCAGGGGTAATATTGGTTATAACAGCAGTAACGGCAGTATCTTCCGGAGCTACAGTATCTGGCAAACAAATTGAAAAACTGTTTTCTTCTTCGAAATTTAACTCTGGTGAGGGCAAAATGGTAATAGGTAGTGTTTTAGTAACTATTTGACATGGCCCTCTGGATGCGTATACAGTTACTATATAACTACCTGCATTTTCATATTGCTTCGTAGGATTAGGCCCCAAAGCCGAAGTACCATCTCCAAAAAGCCACCTAAACTGAACACCTTCTGTATCTCCAAACACACCGAAAGAGATAGACTCATTTGAGCAAATACCTTCCTGACCTGAATCATCAGGATCGGTTGTGATGATAAAATTGTTAGGAGCGGGATTGAAAACTACAGATAAGTTCTCTGATCGAATATCTGCATTATCACAAAGAGGACTATTAGCAACAACATAATAAATTCCTGCTTCTGTTACTTGTAGTACTGCAGAATTATTCCCAATAGGTTGGTCATTTCTATACCACTCCCAAGTTACATCTTGGTTTTGAACAGGTCCTACACCCCGGAGATTAGCAACAATAGTTTTAGTTTCGCCTGCACACGCCGGCCCATTGCTTGTACTAATTTCCACTGTACAATCAACTGCAAAGTTACTACTGTTGACTAACGGTTGATTATCTTCTGGCAGTGAGGCGAACAAACTACCAAAAGCAGAAAGAAATACAAATAATAAAAACAAGCTTACATGCCTGGGTAAAATTTGGCGCATTACTTCTAGTATAAGGGGTGAATTTTAACCATACCGCTTGTATAGCAACCACTATGTTATTCGCCTGATCAAGCCCGAAAAGCAATTCTCTTTCCGGCTGATGCACCAGGCAGATGGCTCTCTATTTTACAGACCACTACAGCCATCTTACTCAAAGATAACCCAACGTTGCCCTGTTATTATTATAAAAGCAGTTATGACTCTACACTAAAGTTTACTTTAAATTAATATATTAAAAAGCATATACAAAGGCTGTTCTTAAGTCAACCTTTATATAAACAGCGTACCATCGTAATTATTGACCCCAATAACGCTATGAACGTTGCATCGAAATATCTATAATCAAACACGGCAGCTTCGATATGAACAATAAAAAGAAGTACTTTAACGTTATTACTCCAGTTGCTCTTCCAGTACATGCCGGTTAAAGCCAATCTTCCTTTTAGTATCTTATATTACGTAAAAGGGGCTGATTTATTGTATTCTGCAGCTGTTTGCTACACTTCTTCCGCCTCTTCTAAATGCACAAAATAGCGGGTAATTTTATCCCACTGCAGATCCTGAAATCCGGCCCAGCCTCCTGCAGCTATTAAGGTATTCAGCATAGAACGATCTCCGGCCTCTTCTCCCTGGTTATTAATGCCTTCATTCTTGCCTATTTCGTAGCCTATAAGTTTTGCTCCCTGTCTCTCTACTTTAAAAGTGCTGCTTGCTTCTTTTATAAAGAAATGCTGCACCACCTCTTCTTCCTCTGTTAGTTCTTTAGGCTTTTCGCTGGGGTGCACCACAAACTCAGCCATATTTTCTTCTACATGTACCTGGCTCACCTGCACCCAGTTTTCTATAGTAGAAGCAGGCAGAATAATCCGGATATAATATCCTTCTTCTGGCACAGGGGCTGTGGTTCTTCTCCCTCTGTTATCGAAAAGCTGGAACGTAGAATTAATACCATTCAGGTTAGACCACAAGTCTATATGAAACAGCTTCTCCTTCGCCCGCTGAAATTCTTGTATGGCTGTAGCCTCGTCAGGAAAAGTATTCTCGTTGGAGAACAGCTTATCTTTTGTTTCTTCGCCCTGTACTGCCTTTACTTCTTTCTTTACCTTATTTACAATATCCTTCAAGCCCATATGTTGACTGCCTCCTTCAGCTTTAACCTTATACCAGCTTTCTGATTACGAGAGGGGAAAGAAGATGTTGATAAATTCGTTAAGGATAAATGAAAAATTATAACTCATAAGTGCTAAATTTTATTTATACTTTGTAATAAAGTTCTAGTTAATTCTGTCTCAATTGAGGGAATGATAAATTTCGATGTATTAGTATTCTCTGATAGCAAAATAGCCCGGCTACTCATGTAGAGTAGCCGGGCTATTTTGCTATGCCCTTAAAAACAAAATTTATGGCGCTACCTCATCAGTGAGGGTATGCAGAAATGCGATGACAGACTGTATCTCTTGCTCTGTTAAATGAAGCGGGTCGGGAGGAAGTGTCTGGTTATCTAACTGCAAACCTAAGCCCTGGGCACCTCCCTTGTTATAGAAGTTCATTACCTCCTCCAACGTTTCATAGGCACCGTTATGCATATAGGGTGCGGTTTTGGCTATATTTCGGAGTGTAGGAGTTTTGAAGGCATAACGTAGCTCTTCCATTTTGCTGTGTATATAACGCCCCTCATCAGAATCCAACGTCGGATGAGGAGCCCTGGGATCTTGCAAAACACCGAGTACTTCTGCTTCTGTGTTGTTGAAAGAAGGAGCGGCAGTGCCATTAAACACAGGCAAAAAATGACAAGTGCCACACTTGGCCTTTCCCATAAACAGGTTAAACCCTTGAACTTCCTGCACTGTCAGCAATTGTTCTTCGCCACGCATGTGGCGGTCGAAGCGGGAGCTAAAAGGCGTAAGAGAGCGGACGTAACTAGCAAGAGCAATCATAACATGCTTTGGCTGTATTTCTGTCTCCATTTGCGGAAAAGCTTGCCGGAATGACTGCTGATATGCCACTTGCTGGTTCAGGCGAAAAGCAGCCTCTTCGACAGAGCCATGCATCTCATCTTTGTTACGGATTACATCTACTGCCTGACTTTCGAGTGTGCTGGCTCTCATATCATAAAACTGCGCATGCTGAAGGCTGGCATAGTACAGGGTAGGGGCATTGCGCTGTACAAACTTACCTTCTTCCACGGCAGCACTTTTAGGCAACCCATCTGTAAAGGCCAGTTCCGGTTTATGGCAACTGCCACAGGTACGGGTGCCTCCTGATACTACTGGCGAAAAGAAAAGAGTTTTACCTAAAGCAATCTTTTCAGGGGTCGCCATTGCCTCGGCAGAACCGGCAAACACATTAGCATTTAAGGCATTTCGGTCAAAAAGCGTAGCTGCTTTATCGTTCAACACCAGCTTTGCATCCACCGGATCGATCCCCAGCTCTTCCTGCCACCTTACCAGTTCTGCCGTAATAGGATTGGCAAAGCGGGCAATAAACGCCATACGGTTAAAGCCATCGAAGTCGTAGTTTTCGGAAGTGTAGGCAATAGCCTGCTGTAAAAGCTGCTCCAGCAGTTTGTTCCCGCCAAAGAAGGAAAGTACTTTTTGTACTGCTTTTAAAGACACGGCAGCCTCTTGTATACCTGTAGCTGTTATGGGAGTGTCGAAACCGGATATACCCAATACAATTATTCTGAAAATCTCCTGCTTACAGGCCGCAAGCACATTGGCATCAGAAAACTCCATGCTCTCGAGTATAACACGGGCACGACCAGAAACAGAGATAAACTTTTTCACTTCCCGCACCAGCTCCTCGCGATTGCCTTCCTCAAATTCAGGAAACAGATACTCCTCTATTACCTGCAGGCCTGAGGGCTCAAAGCTTTTTGTTTCTTCAATCTCCAGCTCCGGCAAAGGTGCTCCGTTCATTTCTTTGCTTGCTGTAGGGGCGTAATACTCCGTAAACATTTCTACCTGTTTATATGCCCGGCGTGTCTCCAGAAAAGCGGCCTGAACAGAATCGGCAGGGCCGGTGGCGGCAAGACGCAACAACTTATTGGTTGCAACTGCCTGTAGCGTATCAAAATTTGTAAGTAAATATCCTTTTGATTGCTCAGCAGGTGCTAAAGGGTGGTTTGACTTGCAGTAACACATCAGCACCGCCAGAAACGCAACCAAAACTATCAAGCTATTTTTCATAAGAGCCGTTAAGCTTCTTCTTATAAGAATGAAAAAGCAAAGCCTCCTTTACCAGGCAGGCTTTGCTCTAAATTATAATTTGAAATTTACTAGCGGGGAACGTTAGTTAGAATAACAGTCTGTCCGCCTTCATTATTTGAAGACAAACCACTTCCATCGGCATTCAGAAACTTGCTATGCCTCCAGGTATGCGGGTGAATATTCACTACAAAAGTACCAGGCTTGCCCACCAGGTCAGACACATCGAACATCGCACCATACTCCCAACTGCTCAGGCGGGCATCATTCGAAGGATTGTACTTGGCATTAAACGTTGCATCGGTACGGCGGTGATTCATTTCCAGCATCGGTTTAAGTGCTTTTGACCTTATATCATACTGCCAGATGCGACCGTCGTGGCTTGTTGCCTGGTAAAAAGAGTCTCCGTCTTCCTGTATGTAAACATAATTTTCTGTTACACAAAGGTTATCAGGGTTTACAAGGCTTTTACCCGGATCGCTGTTACCATCGAGTAGCGGAGTAATTTTACCACTTAGCGGACTGTTAGCATCTAATTCCAGTTTATACAGGCGGCCCCACATAGTAAAGCCAGGCGCAGGGTTAATTTTATCAGGACTTACACCCGTAGATACAAAATACAGTACTCTATTAGCAGTTGCAGAGCCTTTACCATAATCAAGGTCTTCTACACGGGCAAATTGAATGGCATTTTTCTCCACCGTTTGTGCTGCCAGCTGAGCGCCGGTACTTGAGCTTACGTTAGTATATTCTACAAACTCAACTTCATAACTCTGCCCAACCTGCATATCCGTTTCAACTGTATTCTTGTCTTTACGACGCAACATGTAAAGTTTTCCATTTTGCAGATCGCCAACAGTATTGGACACATACATATTTACCTGCCCCATACTATTCGCGGGATTACTTTCGTCTTCCCCAATAAAGATAACGGTTTTGCCATTGTAAGCTGTTTTAGGAAGTGGCACTGCATTTTCGGCACTGCACTTACCCAAAGCTGGCAAGGTGCGGTCGGTACGGCTTTTCTCGCTTACATTACCTAACGGGTTTATGGCATGAATCATAGATTCTACACCACTCTCACCGGCAGTTAAGAATATAGGCCCGAAACCATGCTCCTCCGGAGTAGCTAGCGTAGCTGAGCAAAGTCGCCACATACCACCGGCTCCGTCTACAATGTATTCTCCTTTAACAGGTTTAAAAGTTTTATCCAGATACACCCGCGATACCGACTGCAGAATTTCATGGTTTGTAACCATGATGAACCCTTCCCCGTTCGGGTTACGCATAATGCCACCGCCATCAGGCTGAGCACCATAAACAAAACCCGGCGACTGCTCCAGTACATCGTCGCTGCTGATCAAAGTTTTTATTCTGATACTTTCAAAACCCGGCAGTGTTCTTACAAGGGAGGGAGTTACAGAATAATCTGTATCATTCCATTCTACCATAGGTTCCTCAATAGATACGATGTCGTCGTCTTTGCAACCTGATAAAATGACTGAGGCCATTAGCATGGTAAGGCCAAGTTTAGCACTAGTAAAGTTTTTCATAGCATAATCTAATTATGCTTCAAAACTATAGCTGTAATATTACTCTATTGTTAAAGGAGGTTTACGAATTTGTAAAGCATCAAATGACGGTCCCCTTGCCAAAGAACCAAACAATGTGCTTGATTGCACAGATCATTTCAGTAACTGCTAAACGTTAAAATGTTTATGAGGCCCCTCTATACCATATGTTCTTTAGACACAGTGTTCTGAGCAAGGGCTAGAGGAGGTTTAGGCAGCGTAACATAAAAAATACTGCCCTCCTGCTCTTTACTTTCTGCAGCAATACTGCCGCCAATACTGTGCATGAAGTCTTTGGAAAGCTTTAATCCTAATCCTGTCCCTTTTTCCTTGGCAGTTCCAGTTGTTGTAAACTGTTCATTGTCTTTAAACAACTTTTTTAAATTGTCAGGGGCTATCCCTTTTCCATTGTCAGCTACCATAAGCACAATCTTATCTTGTGCATCTCTTGTGTTTATGACAACCTGCCCTCCCTCATATGTAAATTTAATGGCGTTCATCAACAGGTTGCGCACTACAAAGCTTAACCTTTCTCTGTCTCCTAGAGCAAAAGCATCTACCGGTACCGCATTCTTTAGTATAATGTTCTTGTGCTCGGCCTGCGTTGCAACAAACTGCATGTTCTCCTCTATCAGCTGATGCAGCCATAGCGGTTCCAGGAAAACACCTCCTCCTTTTAGCTGATTTTTAGACCAGGCCAAAAGGTTATCCAGCATATTCATAACAGCATCAACCTGCTTGTTCAGAAGTAATAGGTATTTTTTTACTTCTTCGTGAGACATAGGCCTGCGCTGAGCCAGATTTAAAATACTTCTTAAAGATGCAAAGGGCGACCTAAGATCGTGCGATACAATGGAAAACAGCTTGTCTTTCATCAGTCCGTTTTCTTCCAGGCTTTTATTCTGATTGGTAATAGTTTCGTTTAGCCTTTCGAGCTGCACAGAGGCTTTTGCAATTTCTTTGTTTTTAGTAGCAAGCACTATGCTGTAGTCTTTTACTTTTTTATAGTTCTTATACCACATAAGCGCCAGAAGAGAAAGCATTACCAGGCCCAGGCAGGCAACGGCAAGAATTACATTGGTAAGCTCAGCCTGTTGCTGCGCTTCAAATGCCTGCTTCTCATAAACCAACTGTTCTTCCTGTTTCTCTTTAAGAATATCCAGAAAACCTAATGCTTCGCTCTTCTCTTCCTTGAAAGCCTGCTTTTGCCTTTCGATTAGCATATCCTGCCACTTTATCAATTCCGGATAATTACTGGTGGCTTTGTATACCGCTATCAAGTTATCCATGGCGGCTTCTTCGAGCTCCGAGGCCGGAACAGCCTGTGCATGCTGCAAAGCTTCTGTAGCCAACTGAATAGCAGTTTTATATGCTTTCTCTCTTAGAGCAACCTCCGATAACTTGTTTTTGGTTAAAGATAAGCCATAGTTATCGCCTTTGTGTTCATCTAAAACAAGCGCTTGTGCAAAATGCTCTTTAGCAGCAGCATATTCCTCCTTCTGCAGGTAAACAAGCCCCAGATGATAATGAGCTTTCTTAAGCCCGTAGCCATAGTTTGCTTGCTTGCTTGTAGTTAAAGCCTCGGTAAAATATTTTTCTGCTACTTTCAGGTCATGCTGTTTCAGCTTTACCAGGCCCAAGCTGTTGGTTATGTTTACCAAGTCATCCTGACGGCCTAAGGCAGTATAGCTTTGTTTCGCCTGCTTGTAAAGCACTTCAGCCTCTGTCAGGTTTTCCGCCTCCAGCAAGGCATTCCCTATTTGCTGATTTGCCCTAGCAACATTAAGTGTATCTGCAACCTGTTTACTAAGCTCCAGGGCTCTGTAATAAAGGCCAAGTGCCTTTTCCGAATAGCTGTTTTGTTGGTATATGCCCGCCTCATATAATAAATTAGTAGCCCTGCCCTTTTTATAGTCATAGTCATCGGCCAGTCGGGCGGCTTTCGCCAGCAGCGTTAATGCCACATCCGTATTTTTCCGTTTGGCCTCAAAGGCTGCTTCATTCAGAGAGTCTATCTTTTGGTAAATAGCTGCATCAGAACCCAATGCGTCTGGTCTGGCACCTTGAGCGAAGGAAACACCTAAAAAAAAACTAAAGCTGATGAAGGCAACAAGAAGCTGTAAGCGTAGCCTCATATAAAGAATCTAAAAACAGTTATTCCCTGATACAGTTTGCAAGCCAACTAACAAACCAAAATTAAATTAAAATTGCACCGTTTAATACGGCAAAAACAACGCAATATATTGTATTTCAGCAAATATTATCTCAGTAAACATACGCAATATTTACACTGGCTTCGTTTATTTGAATTCACTTCTGAAATAGTGTTCAAACCTCTTATGTAACCAATTTTCAAACATATGGTTTTGAAGTATATGCTCTTTTACTAACCTTTATTCCAGCGTAAAAGCAGCACGCTTCCCTAAAGCATATCTATACACAATGGTGGGAGGAGTTTTCTCAGGACAGTGCTTGTGGCGACGGACTTCCTGCCGGTCTGGAGCGATCTTCCGGAAGCGGGACAAACTCATGGTTATCTGTAGGAGGTAAAATAATACGGCCTTCTTTCCAGTCTGCTTTAGCCTGTTCGATACGGTCTTTCCTAGAAGAGACAAAGTTCCACCATATAAATCGCTCGCCTAAAGGCTCGCCTCCCAGCAACATCAGAACTGATGCCTCTTTTGCAAGCAGAACAGGATCTACACCTTTGTTAAAAACCAGCATCTGGCCTGCTGTATACCCCCTTCCAGAAACTTCTATACTCCCTTTAGCAATATAAATACCCCGTTCAGAGTGCTCCCTCGGCAAGCCGAACCGTGCCCCCTGATCCAGCACAACATGCAGGTAAAATAAGGGAGAGTGTGTTTTTACATCATTTTTAAGTCCAAAAGCATTTCCTGCAATTAACCTCATCCATACTCCTTTATCTGTAAAAACGGGTAGTTGCTCCGGCTTATAGTTATCAAAAGCAGGTGCCGCTTCTTCATCTTTTTCTGGTAGTGCCACCCAAGTTTGAATCATCTCTAATGTTCCGCCTGCCAGCACTGCAGGGTCTTCGAACCGTTCCGAATGCGCAATGCCACTACCAGCCGTCATCCAGTTTACTTCTCCCGGACGAATAACCTGCTCTACGCCCAGGCTGTCGCGGTGTGTAACCTGCCCTCCGAACAAGTAGCTTACTGTAGACAAACCTATATGCGGATGTGGCAGCACATCCATGGAAGCCGTTAACGGAGGCTGTACATCAACAGGCCCTGCATGGTCCATAAAAATAAACGGGCCAACCATCCTGCGCAGGCGAAAAGGCAGAATCCTGCGCACATCCATACCAGGTGCCAGGGATGCCTTACGGGCTTCTATAACAATGTCCAGCATAGCAAATTATATATTGTCTTCTCTAAATGACGGAATTATTTGCTTAATTGACAAACAGATTTATAAACAATAAAAGTAAATTAACATACAGCCATGCAGCCCCGGCACAATTTAGTCTTATGCAGATCGGGAAACTGTGCTGCAACAGCTGGGTTTTGTTCTCAGATATTAACTAACATTGCCTATGGAAATCGGAATTACCACATTCGTAGAAAACACTCCTGACCCGGCTACAGGGAAATTACGCAGCCCCTATGAACGGATGGCTAACCTGATGGAGGAAGTAGGACTTGCCGACCAGGTTGGCTTAGATGTATTTGCCATAGGCGAGCATCACCGGCCGGATTTTATAGTTTCTTCTCCGGCCGTAGTGCTGGCAGCAGCAGCTGTAAAAACGAAAAACATTAAGCTATCCAGTGCTGTAACAGTACTTAGCTCTGATGATCCTGTACGTGTTTTCCAGGACTTTGCCCATGTAGATCTGCTTTCGAAAGGCAGAGCAGAGATTATAGCAGGCCGTGGTTCTTTTATTGAGTCTTTCCCGCTTTTTGGCAACGACCTGAAAGACTACGATTCTCTTTTCGCCGAAAAACTGGAGCTTCTCACCCAATTAAATAAAAGCGAAAAAGTAACATGGCATGGTAAGCACAGGCCTTCTATCGATAACAGAGGCGTTTACCCAAGGCCTTTCCAGGAGGAACTGCCTGTTTGGGTGGCAGTAGGAGGCACACCGGAATCGGTGGTTAGGGCAGCAAGCAAAGGGTTACCTATGGCCTTGGCTATTATTGGTGGAACACCCGACCGCTTTGTTCCTTTCACACAGCTTTATAAAGAAACCTACACGAAGTCAGGCCACGATGTTGCAAAGCTGCAGCTGGCCATTAATTCCCATGGCTATATTGCCGATGACGCACAAAAAGCCGCTGACGAATTTTATGGCCCCTATGCTTATGTGATGAGTAAGCTCGGGCGTGAACGTGGCTGGCCACCCATGAGCCGAGAGCATTATGAAATGATGCGTGCACCGGAAGGCGCTTTGCTTGTTGGAAGTCCGCAACAGGTTATTGATAAGATTTTATATGAACATGAATTGTTTGGTAATACGCGCTTCCTGCTCCATATAAGTGTTGGCACGTTACCACACGCCAAAGTAATGCGTGCTATAGAACTTCTTGGCACAGTAGTAGCCCCGGCAATCAAAAAAGCGATTGGGGTAAAAGAGCCGCAGTAAGCAGGGCTGTATTTCAAAATGATATCTTAAAAATACAGCTAATTCATATCTATCACTCACCACAAGCACCAACTATGTATCATAGGTTATCAAGAGTAGAAAAAATTAAGTTTACAGGGTTCCTGGTCCTGTTTTTCCTGCAGCTTACAGGCTTTCAGGCGGCAGGCCAGATAAAGTTGCCTCAGCTCATAAGCGATGGAATGGTATTGCAGAGGAATACTAAAACCAAGGTTTGGGGCTGGGCTAGCCCCGGCGAAAAGGTAGCCGTAGCCTTCAAAGGAAAAACCTATCGCACTACTACCGGACAAAATGGCAAATGGAGTGTTACACTCCCCGCTACGCCAGCCGGAGGGCCTTACATGATCGACATAAAAGGCAGTAACCAGCTTACCATAAAAGATGTTCTGGTAGGCGATGTGTACCTGTGCTCGGGGCAATCGAACATGGTTCATCAAATGGCGCTACATAATATTACATATGCTCATGATATTGCCACTGCTGACTTTCCGCAAATAAGGCACTTTGCGGTTCCTACTGCTACCAACTTGAAAGGCCCTGCGGCAGAACTGCCTGGTGGCAGCTGGAAGACAGCCAACCCACAGGATGTGAACAACTTTTCAGCTGTCGCCTATTTCTTCGCCCGTAAACTATATAAACAATACCAGGTGCCAATCGGCCTGATTAATGCCAGCGTAGGCGGCACGCCTATAGAAGCCTGGATGAGCGAGGAGGGCCTTCAGAGTTTTGATGCTGTACTTTTTACAGTTAACAGGAACAGAGACACCAGTTACGTAAATCCGATTGTGCGCCGTTCGGCAGCCATTGCCAATGCAAATCAACAAAAACCTGAGCAGGATAAAGGGCTGACAGGAGAGGTGAAGTGGTACGAATCTGCTTATGAGCCTAAAGGATGGCGAAACATCAATATTCCCGGGTATTGGGAAGACCAAGGCATCAGAGACCTGGATGGTGTAGTGTGGTACCGCCGCGAAATAGACATACCAGCCTCCATGACTGGCGTGCCGGCAAAAGTACACTTGGGCAGGATCGTAGACGCTGATTATTTGTACATCAACGGAAAGCAGGTAGGGCAAACCGGCTATCAATACCCCCAGAGAAGATATAGCATACCGGAAGGCGTACTAAAACCAGGCAAAAACACTTTTGTGGTAAGGGTGCTCAACACAAATGGCAAAGGGGGATTTATTCCGGACAAGCCTTACTTTGTAGAGGCAAATGGCCAGACCGTTGATCTGAAAGGAACATGGCAGTATAAAGTAGGTGAGGCTTACAGACCGGCTACAGGAAACCCAGGAGGACTAAACTTTCAAAACCAGCCCACCGCTCTATACAATGCTATGGTGGCACCAGCCATTCATTATTCTATCAAGGGGATTCTCTGGTACCAGGGGGAAAGCAATGCCGGAAACCCACAGGCTTATAAAAAATTATTACCCGCTTTAATTTCTGATTGGCGCAGTAAATGGCAGCAGGCAGACCTTCCGTTCCTGTATGTGCAGCTTCCGAATTTTATGGAAGTAAACTACCTGCCTTCCGAAAGCAACTGGGCACTTATGAGAGAAGCTGCTCTACAAACCTTATCTGTACCCAATACCGCCATGGCTGTAACTATTGAACTGGGCGAGTGGAACGACATACATCCAGACAACAAAAAGGATGTGGGAGAGCGCTTAGCCCTGGCTGCGCAAAAGTTAATTTACGGCGATAAGAAAGTTGTTTCTTCAGGTCCGCTGTATCAGTCATCAAAAATTGAGGGAAACAAGATCGTTGTTAGTTTTACACATGTAGGAAGCGGCCTAACCGCCATAGATGGAGAAGAACTGAGCTGGTTTGCCATAGCAGGAGCCGACAAAAAGTTCGTGTGGGCTAAAGCGAAGATAGAAGGCGATAAAGTGGTTGTATGGAGCGATGAGGTTCCAGAACCTGCATACGTACGCTACGCTTGGGCCGATAATCCTGATGGGGCGAACCTGTATAACAAAGAAGGTTTACCGGCATCACCATTCAGAACTGATAATTAACACAGGAGCTTCAACAGTTTTCACCGTGAAAAAAGCAATTTACATCCTTTTTGCACTGGCTCTCTCTTCTGCTTCGGCTCAGGAGGCGACAACAGCGGCCGCATCAAAATACACGGCTGTAGTTAATTTTACGGCTGAACAGGATCACCGGCAAATGATGACGCAGTTGGGCATCCAGGGGCTTCGCCCCGGCCCAAGCGGAGATGAAAACGCGCCTAACCATGCCAATTACAACGAGGCACTGGCGAACCCTTACCCGAACCTGCCGGAGCTGCTAACTCTTAAAAACGGCAAAAAGGTGACAACACCGGAGGGGTGGCGAAAACAACGACGACCGGAAATAGCAGAAAATTTTGAGCGGGAAGTTTTTGGGCGTGTGCCGAAAGATGCCCCTAAAGTTACCTGGAAAACCCTGATCTCGGAAAGGGAATATGTGGGCTGGATACCGGTAAATGCGAAAAAACTGGTGGGGCAGGTAGATAACTCATCTTACCCTTTGCTAGAGGTAAATATTGCCATGACCGTTGTTACGCCAGCCAATGCCAAAGGGCCGGTGCCGGTGCTAATGATGTTTGGCCCTAGTGTATTGCCCGCTCCGGCACAACCACCCAAAGAAAGTCTTGAAAAGATAAATGCTGCTTTAAAGGAGTTGCTGGTAAATGCAGACCCTTCGCTGAAGGCTGTATTTGAGCAATATCCGGCTTATAACCCGGTTGTAGCACCCGCACCGAATTTTGGTCCTCCTCCTGCCGGTGATCCTCCTCCCACACACCAACTACTGGCAGCAGGCTGGGGATATGCTTTAATTGAGCCAGGCAGCATTCAGGCCGATAATGGAGCAGGCTTAACAAAAGGCATCATTGGGTTGGTAAATAAAGGGCAGCCGCGAAAACCTGACGATTGGGGCGCACTACGAGCCTGGGCATGGGGTGCTTCGCGCGGCCTGGACTATTTAGAAACTGATCCGGCTGTTAACGCAAAGCAGGTTGGTATTGAAGGTGTTTCCCGTTTCGGAAAAGCGGCTTTGGTAGCCATGGCTTTCGACGAGCGATTTGCCGTGGCTTTGATCGGCTCTTCGGGCGAAGGTGGTGCCAAGCTACACCGACGCAACTTTGGTGAGGCAGTAGAAAGCTTAACCAGTAGCGGCGAGTATCATTGGATGGCAGGCAACTTCTTGAAGTACGGAGCCGCAGAGGCCACTTTTGGAAGCAAAACAGCAAACGACATCCCGGTAGATGCCCATCAGCTTATTGCCTTATGCGCTCCGCGCCCAACTTTTATCAGTTACGGCATACCTGAACAGGGAGATGCCAAATGGCTCGACCAACAGGGCAGTTATATGGCAACGGTAGCAGCCGGCCCTGCTTTTAAACTGTTAGGAGCAAAAGATCTGGGCGTAGGGAATAACTATAAAACAGCTAAAATGCCCGCAGTAAATATCAGCCTTTTAGACGGAGAACTTGCTTGGCGCCAACATGATGGAGGCCACACCGATGCTCCTAACTTTAAGTACTTTATTCCATGGGCCGATAAATTTATCAGAAAGTAAGACATGTTTTATCAGCGCAACCGGATTCAATAGCTTTCTATATCTTGTGGCAAAAAACAAAAGACCGATTAGCAGGAAAAGAGCTTCGCCTATAAATGCTCTTATGTTCAACTCCTTCTGTAATTGCTCCATTTCATTTCTGGTCCTGCATAAACCGGTAAAGGTAAGGCGCCTTGTGCGCCCCGCCGGTCCATTTCTTATCTACCCGTTCCAGAATGCGCAGACCGAGCATCCTGCGCTGAAAGCTGGACCGGTTCAACTTCTCATTCAGAATCGTTTCATGCAATTTCTGCAGCTCGCCCATGGTAAAGGTCTCAGGAAGTAAATTAAAGGCAATGAGCTTCCTATCTAAATTCGTCCGGAGTGTGTCCAGTGCTTTTTGAACCATGGTTTCGTGGTCCAGCATCAAAGGAGGGAGGTTCGACAGGTCATGCCATTCGCAACGGTCCGACAAAGCATCAGGATTCGGTACGGCTTTCGTAAAATCAACCAAGGCGTAGAAACCAACTGAAACGAAACGACCCAGCAGCCAATGATCGTCTGAGGGAGAGATACCTTTTCCTTTCAGAATAGCTTGCAGCGGAGAAGAGTCGTGGCGGCTGCGGTCGCCGAACACGTAAAACTGCTCCAGGAAAATACCCGAAAGCCCTGTCCGTTCGCTAAGAGCCCGTTGTGCGGCAACATTCAGATCTTCTTCATTCCGTATAAAACCTGCCGGAAGCGCAAACAACCCTGTGTTCTCATATTCCAGCAATAATACTTTCAACTGATTATGATGAAAACCCAGAATTACAAGGTCAATGGCCAAGCCGGGTAGATAACCTGCACCGCTTGGCTCCATAATGCTTGATAACTTCGTTATGTCTGTTAAAGCTGTCATTCTTCTCTGCGTGGCTAGCAAATTAAAAAAAAAGTATTAATGTCGCAATTTGCAACATTAACTATTGGATTTATCATGTATATATTTTATAATTGTTACATATTGCAACAATAGAATTAGCATACTCGATGGGATGAAGAAACCGATTAGGAAGAAGTAAAATGGAGTATCAAGTTTTTCCCGATTAAGCTGAAATTATTTAACGCTCACCATATGAAGATTTTTCGCCTTTTTCTTTTGACTATCCTCCTGTTGCAGGGTACTCTCTCTTTCGCAGCCAGGGTAGACTCGCTGGACATTCCCAGTGCTGCTATGAACAAAACCTTTAGAGCAGCTGTGGTGCTGCCAAACTCTTATGCCAAAAGCAAAGCAAGCTACCCGGTGCTGTACCTGCTGCACGGTGGGGGCGGGCAGTTCAGCGACTGGCTCCGGCAAACGCCTGATAAGCAGTTGCTCCATAGACTGGCTGACCAGTACAACCTGATTATTGTGACGCCGGAAGGGGAAAGATTGGGTGGTTACATCGACAGCCCTGTGAAGCCGGATAACAAGTTTGAGACCTATATCACAAAAGAAGTTATCACAAAGATTGACAAAACCTACCGTACCATCCGCGACCGCAAAGGGCGCGTGATTACAGGCCTCAGCATGGGCGGACATGGCGCCCTTTACCTGGCTACCCGTCACCCGGACCTGTACAGTGCAGCGGGCAGCATAAGTGGTGCCCTTGATTTGGATCCGAAGCACTGGAATATTACCCCAGAGTTTGCGGAGCAAATTAAACCTGCCTTTGCCAATATTTTAGGTCCGCTGGGAGGCAAGCCGGACTATTATGCCGCAAATTCAGTAGTGCATATGGCAGACCGGATGAAAGAAAATGATGTGAAGCTGGTAATAGACTGTGGGGTGGATGATTTTCTGATTGAGCCAAACCGGGAGCTGCACCGTCGCCTGGTGTACAACAATACGCCGCATGACTATACTGAACGCCCTGGCGGCCATACCTGGGACTACTGGGAAAACTCTTTGCCGTATCACGTGCTGTTCTTCAGTAAAATTCTGAGGAGCAACGGTGCCGCGGTGCAATAAGTTATTTAGCCTGCTGCACGCTGATCATGCTGCCTAAACCAAAGTCTATACTTATTCCCCTTTTTTCCCTGATGAAAATACTACACGGATTCCTGCTGCTGGCATTCTTCTGCCTTGCCTTAACTTCCACAACATTGGGCGCTAAAGTTGATACAGTCGTGGTGGCCAGCGCGGCTATGCAGAAGGACATTAAGGCGGCGGTCGTGCTGCCTGCATCCTACAAGAAAGGAAAAAAGGTGTCATTCCCGGTGCTGTACCTGCTGCACGGTGGCACGGGAGGCTACCGCGACTGGCTAAGCAAAACCCCGGATAAAATGCTGTTGCACCGGCTGGCCGACGAGCACAACCTCATCATTGTGACGCCCGACGGAGGGCCTGCCAGTTACTATTTCGACAGCCCTCTGGACAAGACAAGCCAGTACGAAACCTTCATTTCCAAAGAACTGGTAAATAAAATTGACCATTCTTACCGCACCGTTCGCGACCGCAAAGGGCGCGTGATTGCTGGTTTAAGCATGGGCGGCCATGGAGCTTTCTACATTGCCTCTAAACACCCAGATTTGTATGGTGCCGCCGGAAGCATGAGCGGCGTAATGAACATCAATACTGCCACCTGGAAAGTGCCGGCAGAGTTTGCCCAGCTACGGGCACAGAACTTTGCGAACCTGTTGGGGCCACCGCAGGATGCATCCAATCCTTACCCGGCATACACCGCCGTGGGTAGAACAGAAGAATTAAAGAACAGTGGCCTACAGCTGATCTTTGATGTTGGTGTTGATGATTTCCTGATCGATACAAACCGCGACCTGCACCGCCGCTTGTTAGAGAACGGAACCCCGCACACTTACATCGAACGCCCCGGTGCCCACACCTGGGACTATTGGGAAAAAGCTCTGCCTTACCAGGTCCTCTTCCTCACCAACGTCCTAAAGGAAAATGGTACATTGGTACAGTAGCCTGAATTCAATAGAAATCTGTCATGCAGGCAAAAGCCAGAGTAGTGACAGTTACTACATTCGAAATCGCGACTCGCAGCACAAAGTAAAAATACCCGATTTTTAGCTTTGCTTTCTCTACGGTAGCTCAGTCAGCAATCAGGTAAATTACCCCAAGTGTTAGAAACAGTTTTTCCATAATATCCTATAAAACCACATTCTATGCTACATAGTATTAAAAGCAATCTATTACTGGCTGGCCTGGCCCTGCTGCTGGCAGCTAACCCTGGCATGAGCCAGAAGAAAAGCACCTCCACAGATCCGGTACAGGCAGGGGCCAACGTGGCTGTAGCGCAAACCAATAACGGGAAAGTGCGTGGTTATATCCGCAACGGCATTCTCACCTACAAAGGCATTCCGTACGCTAAGGCAGATCGCTTTCAGGTAGCGCAAAAGCCAGCGGCATGGGAGGGCGTGCGTAGCTCCATGTCCTACGGCCCGGTTTGCCCTACCGACCCAACTACCACGGTAAATGATGAAATCGAGTTCCCGTTTCAGCATAACTGGGGCTATACCAATGAGCACTGCCAGAGTCTGAACGTCTGGACCCCCAAGCTGAACGACGGGAAAAAGCGCCCGGTGATGGTGTGGCTGCACGGTGGCGGCTTCACGGCCGGATCGTCTGTAGAGTTGCCTTCTTATGATGGGGAGAACCTGAGCCGCAAGGGCGATGTGGTGGTGGTAACGGTAAACCACCGCCTTAACATACTGGGTTTTCTGGACCTGTCTGCTTACGGCGAGAAGTATAAAGGCTCCGCCAATGCCGGTTTAACCGACCTGGCTATGGCATTGCAGTGGGTGAAGCAGAACATCGAGCAGTTTGGTGGCGACCCCGGCAACGTGACCATCTTCGGCCAATCGGGTGGCGGCGGAAAGGTAACCTCTCTGATGAATGCCCCATCAGCCAAAGGCCTGTTTCAAAAGGCCATTGTGCAAAGCGGCAGCTATATCTCGAACTTTACAGACCCTACACTGGCAAAGCGCGTAAGCGCTGCATTGCTGGAAGAACTGAAACTACAGCCTAACCAGGTAGACTCGTTGCAGAAAATATCTTACGAACGCTTGAATGCAGCCGGTAAAATAGCCATCCGTAAAGTGCAGGAGAGCCTGAAAGCAGAGGGCAAGCAACCGGCTAATTTAGGTTGGGGCCCTATACTGGATGGAGAATTCCTGCCGTACCAGCCTTCCGATCCGGCTGCCATTGCGCTTTCAAAAGACATTCCCTTGATGGTGGGTACAACCAAAACAGAGTTTGCTCCTTTTATACCGACTAACCGTGGCTTAAGCATGGAAGCAGCCAGGGAAAGCCTGCAGAAGAAATTCGGGTCTAAAACAGACGGCTATTTCGCGGCGGTGAAGAAAGCCTATCCAGAGACAGCTACGCCTTCTGATTACGTGCTCTTCGACTTTAACTTCCGCTCCATGGCCATCGATCAGGCCACTCAGAAAGCGAAAACAGGTACCGCACCGGTTTATATGTATTTGTTTACCTGGCAGTCGCCGGTGATGGATGGCATCTATAGCTCTATGCACTGTATGGAGCTGCCCTTCGTGTTCGACAACATCAGCCGCTGTGAGGAAATGACAGGCGGTGGCAAAGATGCGCGTGCACTGGCCGACAAGATGAGCCGTGCCTGGATCAGCTTTGCCCGCACCGGCGACCCAAACCACAAAGGCCTGCCAGCCTGGCCAAAGTATACAGGCGAGAATGGTGCAACCATGCTATTCGATAACACAACTATCGTGAAAAATCACCACGACAGAGAGCTTATCCAAATGGCCACGGCAAACCAGTAATACATGAGAAGCCTCCGAAGCATCATCTTACTCATTGCCTGCACGCTGGGGCTGGCTGCTTTTATCTATAGGGCTCCTGGCCTTGATGTTGTAAAAACAAAGGCTGGTCTGGTAGAAGGTGTCAGAAATCAGGCAGGAGACTTGGTCAGCTTTAAAGGTATTCCCTTTGCGGCACCGCCTGTGGGAGATCTTCGCTGGAAAGCGCCGCAGCCGGTGAAGCCTTGGACGGGTGTGCGCAAAGCCGATGTCTTTGGGCCCAGCCCTATGCAGCCTGAACCGGCACCCTTCAGCATGTGGTCTGCAGAGTTCCTGATTCCGAAGGAACCTATCAGCGAAGACTGCCTATACCTGAACGTCTGGACGGGTGCCCAGTCTGCTGATGAGAAGCGGCCGGTGCTGGTATGGATCTATGGCGGCGGGTTTAACAGTGGCGGAAGTGCCGTGCCAATTTACGATGGGGAGGCCATGGCCCAAAAGGGCATCGTGTTCGTGAGCCTCAACTACAGGGTCGGTCCCTTTGGCTTTTTGGCCCATCCTGCGCTGACAGAAGAATCGGGCAGAAACGCATCAGGCAATTACGGCCTGATGGACCAGGTGGCAGGCTTGCAGTGGGTGAAAGAGAACATTGCTGCCTTTGGCGGTGATCCGAACAATGTCACCATTGCCGGTCAGTCGGCAGGCTCTATGAGCGTGAACGCGCTGGTGGCCTCGCCACTGGCAAAAGGACTGTTTCGGAAAGCCATTGCGCAGAGTGGAGCCAACTTCTCGAGAGGGAGCGCTACGCTGCAGCAGGCCGAGGCGGAAGGTGTAAAGCTGGCTCAGTCGTTGAATGCCGCATCTTTAGATGAATTAAGAAAGGTTCCTGCTAAAGAGCTTCTGCAAAAAGCACAGGGCATGCGCGGCCCTGTCATCGACGGCTATGTGCTGCCCAACACTATTGCAGCCATTTTTGCGGCTGGTGAGCAGAACAAGGTAGACCTGCTGACAGGCTGGAACGAAGACGAAGGCTTGCTATTTGGCCCGATACAGAGCGCAGGCGAATTCCGGAAACAGGCAGCCGAACAGTATGGTGCCGATGCCAAAACTTTCCTGAGTTTTTACCCTGCCTCCACAGATGCAGAGGCAGCAGCCTCACAGTTGAACCTGTCCCGTGATATGATTTTTGATGTGCAGAACTATACCTGGGCCAATGTGCAGAGTGAGCAGGAGAAGAACAAGGTATATGTTTATCGCTTTACCCGCGATGTACCGGCAACAGGTGAGTATGTGAAATACGGCGCCTTTCACACCGGCGAAGTACCATACGCCTACGATAACCTGAAGTTTGTGGTCCGCCCATGGGAACCTCTAGATCATGCACTGGCAAAAACAATGTCTGCCTATTGGGCAAACTTTATCCGCACCGGTAACCCGAATAGCAAAGACCTGCCTCAGTGGCCAGCTTATAATAAAGGCAAAAAGCAGATCATGACGTTCGGTAAAAAGGCCGAGGCAAAACCTTTACCTGACGGAGCAGCCTTAGACTTTCTGCACAGCAAGATGAGCAGCAGGTAGTTTCAAAATTTAATGCATATTTAGTTAAGAGTAGCAGGAGTGGGTTTCCTGGATCAGGTATAAAGCTGACGAAGGATGCATAACCTGGATACAGGAGCCCATTTTCAGCAGTAGCTTTTTCACCGACAAAACAAATGCGCATGACCTTAGATAGAAGACAGTTTCTAAAGCAGATGGGAGCCGGAGTAGCGGGCATAGGCTTCCTTTCCCTAATGCCGGATACGCTCCTGGCGGCACCTTTCAAGGCAAATAACCTGCCCCGCAGCACACCTGAGTTGCAAGGTATTTCTTCTGAGGCAACACTACGTTTTGTAGAAGCAGTGGAAAAGGAGCAACTGGGATTACACAGCCTGATGGTGGTGCGGCACGGGCAGGTGGTGGCAGAGGGCTGGTGGGCTCCTTATGCGCCTGAACTGAAACACACGCTCTTCTCGCTGAGCAAGAGCTTCACTTCCACAGCAATTGGTTTTGCGGTAGCCGAAGGTAAGTTAAAAGTCACCGATAAAGTTGTCTCCTTTTTCCCGGAGGATAAGCCTGCTGAGGTAAGCCCGAACCTGGCGGCCATGCGCATTAAAGATTTGCTGACGATGACAACGGGGCACGAGACGGATACCCTGCGCCCATTGCTGCAGGAAACCTCCGGTGGCTGGGCGCGTAAGTTCCTCTCCTTGCCTGTGGAGTGGGAGCCGGGCACTCACTTTGTCTACAACACGGGAGCCACCTATATGCTGTCTGCCATACTTCAGAAAGTGACCGGGCAAACCGTGCTGGCATATTTAACGCCGCGCTTGTTCCAGCCGCTCGGCATGGAGGGCGCTGACTGGGAAAACGACCCCGATGGCATCAACACAGGCGGCTATGGTCTGCGGGTCAGGACCGAAGACATTGCCAAGTTCGGACAACTCTACCTGCAAAAAGGAAAGTGGAACGGAAAGCAGGTTCTGCCGGCAGCGTGGGTGGAAGAAGCGACTGCTTACCAGGTGCCGAATGCGCCAAGCACTACTCCCGCTCATGATTGGAACCAGGGCTACGGCTACCAGTTCTGGCGAAGCCGCCACAATTCCTACCGTGGCGATGGCGCGATGGGGCAGTACTGCCTGGTGCTGCCAGAGAAGGATGCCGTGATTGCCATCACAAGCGAAACCCACGATATGCAGGCCATCCTGAACCAGGTGTGGGATATCTTGTTGCCAGGCCTTAAACCTGCTGCTTTACCTCAGAATGCTACGGCTCAAAAGGCTCTGAAACAAAAGCTGGCGACGCTGACCCTGCTACCGCCCAAGACCAGCATCAGTTCACCTATTGCGTCCAAGGTCTCAGGCAAAACATACAAAGTGCAGGAAAATCCGCTCTACATCGATACTGTGTCCTTCATCTTCAATAAGGATAAAGCCACTGTAAAGTTTAAGGACGGCGAGGCAGTGCATCAGATTGTCTGCGGCCTGAATGAGTGGGTAAAAGGGGAGACACAGCTGCCGGGTAGCCCCCCTTCTTTTGTGCCGATGCAAAGGAAACTACCCATGCCTAAAGAGAAAGTAGCCGCCTTTGGCACCTGGACATCGCCTGACACTTTTGTCATGACCTGGAGCTTCAACCAGACCCCGCACACCGATACCGTTACCTGCCATTTTGAAGACAAGGCAGTACGCTTGGTGTTCACAGACAGCATCGCCCGGAAAGCACCCGAACGCAAATCCGAAAGGCCGGTGCTGGTAGGACAGATGATGGGGTAATCTTCTAAATTAGAATCACATGGTGGCACTCCTTGGGCTCCTGACCATACTACTCCTCCTCGTGTTGGTGATGACCCGAACCACGTCGCCGGTAGTGGCTTTGATTTTAGTGCCAATCGGGACGGCTCTCCTGGCAGGCTTCACAACCGAAATAGTGGATTTCATGACGGAGGGCATAAAAGCCATCGCGACGACCGCCGTCATGTTCATCTTTGCTATCCTGTTCTTTGGGGTGCTGATGGATGCCGGTACCTTTGAACCGATCATTTCCCGCCTGTTGAAAGCGGCTGGAGGCCATCCGCCCCGCATTACGCTTGTAACAGCCATACTGGCTATGATCGTACACCTGGATGGTTCCGGTGCCGTTACTTTTCTGGTTACTGTTCCGGCCATGCTGCCTCTTTACGATGCCCTGGGTATGCGCAGAACCACGCTGGCTACCGTAGTGGCCCTGGCAGCCGGCACCATGAACATTGTGCCCTGGGGAGGGCCAACCATCCGGGCCGCCACTGCTTTGGAAGTGCCTGTTACGCAGCTGTTCAACCCTATGCTCATCCCGGTGCTGTGTGGCCTGGCAACGGTACTGGGAATTTCTTATTGGTTGGGGATGAAAGAAACAAAACAGATACCTGTGCCAATTAAGCCAGGTATAGAGGCAGGACTGGGGGCAGCGCTAAAGCCTACCAAACTGGCACGGCCGAGGTTGCTGTGGTTTAACCTGCTGCTTATTGTACTAGCTATCGTGGTGCTGATTTCAGCGTTGGCCCCACCGCATCTTATTTTTATGGTTGCCTTTACACTTGCCATTTCGGTCAATTACCCCAACCTGGCTGACCAGCGGGAGCGGGTAGACGTACATGCCAAAGCTGCCCTGCTCATGGCCAGTATACTGTTTGCTGCAGGCTGCTTCACCGGCATCCTGAAGGGCGCTGGCATGATCGATGCCATGGCCGCCGCAGCGGTGGATGTCATTCCCGCTTCCGTAGGGAATCACCTGGCCCTCATCACAGGTGTACTTTCAATGCCGGCCAGCCTGCTGTTTGACCCAGATTCTTTCTATTTTGGTGTATTGCCTCTACTAGGAACGACCGCCACACATTTCGATGGCACGGCAATAGAGGTAGGCCGGGCTGCCCTGCTGGGTCAAATGACCACAGGCTTCCCTGTGAGTCCTTTAACCGGGGCGACTTTTTTACTTATCGGCTTAACCAGCATTGATTTGGCGGACCATCAGCGAAAGACAATACCGCTGGCTTTTCTGGTCACGCTGGTCATGCTGCTCGTTTCCTTGATGTTAGGTGTTATCTCCTTCTGAAATATGAAAACTACTATTAGAATTGGCTGCGGGGCCGGCTTTTCCGGCGACCGCCTTGACCCTGCCGTCATCCTGGCCGAAAAAGGAGAACTGGATTACCTCGTGCTGGAGTGCCTGGCCGAACGTACCATTGCCCTTGCCCAGAAAAGAAAAATGCAGGACCCGACCAAAGGCTACGACCCCTTGCTGGAGCGCAGGATGGAGGCGCTGCTGCCGGTTCTGAAGAAAAACAAGGTACGGCTCATCTCCAACATGGGTGCTGCCAATCCTGTGGCCGCGGCAGAGGTTGTGTGCCAGCTAGCAAAGAAGTTACACCTGAATGTTACGGTAGCAGCCGTGACAGGAGACAACGTTTTTACGCAACTAACAGGAGTGGAAGTAGCGCTTGAAACAGGCCAGCCTATACGTGCTTCCGGTCAGCTGCTTTCTGCGAATGCTTACATGGGTACAGATGCCATTCTGCCTGCTTTGGCTACGGGTGCAGACATAATCATCACAGGTCGCGTGGCCGACCCCTCGCTGGTAGTGTCTCCTCTGGTGCATGAGTTCGGCTGGTCCCTGGAGAACTTTGAGCAGGTGGGGCAGGCAACTGTCATAGGCCATTTGATGGAATGTGCCGGGCAGCTTTGCGGTGGATACTTTGCTGACCCTGGTAAAAAAGACGTGCCTGACATGGCAAATTTAGGACATCCTTTTGTGGATGTTTCTTCGGACGGCAATGCCGTATTTGGCAAAGTTGCCGGTACAGGAGGCATTATCAACCTGGCTACAGTAAAGGAGCAGCTACTGTATGAGGTGATGGACCCCAGCCAGTATTTTACTCCTGATGTGGTAGCAGATTTCACACAGGTGCGCTTGCAGGAAATAGGACCTGACCAGGTGCTGGCAACAGGCGGGCGCGGGCAAATCAGGCCTGACACGCTAAAGGTCAGTGTAGGGTACCAGGCGGGGTACATTGGGGAGGGCGAGATTTCTTACGCAGGCACCAACGCGCTGGCGAGGGCACAACTGGCAGGCGAAACGATACGGAAACGACTGGAGGGGCAGTTGCAGGACTTGCGGGTGGATTACATTGGGTGTACCTCGGCGCACCGCACCGCCTTTGGCCATTACCTGGAGCCTTACGAGATCAGGCTGCGAGTTGCAGGAAAGGCCGCCACGGCCGCTCAGGCAGCCCTGGTAGGAGAAGAAGTAGAGGCCCTTTATACCAATGGTCCGGCAGGCGGCGGAGGTGCCCGTAAATACCTGCACGAGGTTGTGGGGATTGTCTCTGTTCTCATGCCCCGTGAAAAAGTAGTGCCAGCTGTTACCCTTTTCAGATCATGAAGAAGAAACTATACGACATTGCCCACAGCCGGGCAGGTGACAAAGGCAATACGCTGACCTTGTCCCTCATTCCTTACAAGGAGGAATACTACCCGCTGCTGCTGTCTCAGGTAACGGCTGGGGCGGTAAAAAAGCACCTAAGTAAGGTAGTGGCCGGGGAGGTATCCCGCTACGAGTTGCCCAACCTGCCGGCCCTGCTTTTTGTGTGCCAGCAGGCTTTGTCAGGGGGCGTTACCACCTCCCTCACCATGGACACCCACGGCAAAACCCTGAGTTATGCTTTGCTGGAAATGGAGATAGAAGTTTAAAGAAAATGGAAAGCTGATGTAGTTACAAAAGCATTTATGAATTTGCCCTGGTAACTAAGTACTGTCGCTTTGTTTCACTTAGCAAACGAAGGTGAAAGCGAAGATAATCACTCTTCGTCTTTGCAAGTATGATGTGCCTTTCACAGAGGAGCTGATGCACCTGCTTGAAATAGAAGGGAAATATACTATGTCTGCACAGCAGTTTTAGACTCAGTTATGCCGACAGAATTTCTGTAAAAGCCGCCCTTTCTAACTGACCGCTTCTCCTCCATTTTGTTGATGCATTTTTAATATCGCTCTAATGCCTATATCTTCAGTAAAGGAGGGTGGCTACCTGGGACCATGTGTAGCAGGAATTAAAGCCGAGAACAAGTCTGATCTTAGCGAACCGAAAAGGCAAGTTTGTATTTAGCCTGCTTGCTCCATTTTCAGGATATTGTGGCCTTAAAAACAAAAGACCGACCAACTTGAAAGTTGATCGGTCTGATTTGGTAGCGGGGACAAGACTCGAACTTGCGACCTTTGGGTTATGAGCCCAACGAGCTACCAACTGCTCCACCCCGCACTGTTATGATGATGCAAAAGTAAGATAAAGATATTTACCATGCAAGCATACTATACGATAAAAGTGTAAAAAGTTGTCGAAACACTAAAATTTGCTTGTAATACCAAAATGAATCTTAGAATTCTTTAACCCTAGCTGCTGTTGCTCCGATTTTCCTACAGAGTATACCAGTTGAAACACGCCGGCACCGGTGCTAAAGCTAATGCCTCCGCCTAAGCCATAGGGCATATCTGTTGTTCGCAACTTTTCTAAATCGCTTCGGTAGTAGCCCTGGTCGTAGAAAAGCAGCACATACGAGTCAGTATCGGTATAAAGACGATATTCTAAGGTAGCAATAGCATAAGAAGAGGCATAAAAAAAGAAATCATCAAAGCCACGAATGCTATAGAGCCCGCCCAGGCGATACATGTCGTTCAGGAAAATCTGGTTGTTCAGCAACGCTTCGCTTCTTAGCCGGGTAAGCAAGCTGCTGCTACGACCTAATTTTGTAAACTTCTCTAGCCGTAGCGCCAGGCTTAGCTGCGTTGTATTTACCTGCAAGGTATCGTAAAAGCTTTTCTCCAGCGCCGCATTACGGAGCAATTGTTTTCTTCCGGCAGCTATTTGCAGCTCTGTCAGCAAGCCCCGCTTCGGGAAGTAGAAATCATCCAGGTTATTCCAGAGGTAGTTAAAGCCATAGGAGGCGGTGCGGGCATCGGCCAGGTCGAGGTTTTGTAAGCTTTGCTGCGGTGCCTCTGCTAATAGCCTGGAGTTACGCCACTCTCCCAAAAAACTGATACGGCCATACTTCAGCGTATTGTAAGATAGATGTAAACGAGGCTGAACAGTTATAAAAGTGGAGTCCTGCTTCAGCAGGTTAAATTTACCTCCGACTTCGAATGGCGTTCCGAAAATATTCGGATGGATGTATTCTCCATTTAAGGTAACAGAACCACGCCCTACACGCCGCCACTGAAGCCCCAAACTTTTACCTGTACCCGTTATATTTCTGATATGCAGGTTTGCTTCACCAGTTATAAGCAATTTATTGTCGCTGCGGCCGGGGTCGGGCAGGAAACCAATAACACCGTCTATCTGGTTGGCCTGCCTATCTTCCAGAAAGTAAATCACCTGTGCCTTATCGCGTAGGAAACGTACCTGTGGAGGCCGCTGCACCCTTACATAAGGCAGAGCCGTGAGCATGCGCTGTGTGGCTGCAATCTGTTCCTGATTGTATGGCTGCCCCGGGTATAGCTGCAGGTAACGCATCAGAAACTTTTTCTTTGTTTTAGTGCCGCCCACAATCAGGAGAGAATCATATGTTACCAGAAAAGCCTTTTCCACCATCAGAGCAGCTTTTATTTTTCCCCCTTCAATTACCACAGAGTCTAGCCGAACTGATGCAAAGGGGTAACCATTTTGTTCAGCATAGCTTAGGATTCGCTGCTGCAGCCTGACATATTCTGCAGGTTTAAACGGAATGTTACGGTAAAATTTCTCTCTGAATCCTGACTCAACTAAAATGCCCTCGCTCAGGTTTCCATTCCGAAGCTCCGCCAGCTCAAATAAGTTACCGATATGCAGTTTCACGTGGAGCGTGTCCTGCCTTATAAACATGCTATCGGCAGAAGCTGTGAGGTAAGCATCCTGTTGTAGTTGGTAAACGAGCGCCTGCACCTCATTTTTGGCAGTGGCTGCATCCGGAAGCACAGGCTTATAGGTATACTGGCGCAGCACCTGATTATCTTCATCCGAAAAAGAAAACCGCAGCGCTACTTTCGAGTTCCTTTGCACAGCCACCTGTTCCAATACCTTTTCCTCCTGTGCCCAGGCAAAAGGCACCTGCAAAAGCAACAGGCAAACTAAAGCAGCTATTTTATACATGTGGCAAATAAAGTGCAATTTTACAAGGGGCTGATAGGCTAATTAGATAAATTTGCAATAGTAATTGGGAATTAACAATGGCTTATAAATCATCCTGTACAACATGTTGCAAAACCATCCGCAGCAAAAGCTCCGGCAATTGAACAATTTTACGCATTAATCCATTAGCAATTTAGCACATTACTTAATTAGCACATCATTTTGGCCGGCATATACCTCCACATTCCATTTTGCAAGCAGGCTTGCCATTATTGCGATTTCCATTTTAGCACCTCTATGGGCTTAAAAGAAGCTACCGTACAGGCTATTGCGCATGAGCTGAAGCTTCGCCAGAATTATTTGCAGGGACAACAGGTTGAAACCATCTACTTTGGAGGCGGAACCCCTTCGCTACTTCAACTGCAGGAACTGCAACTCCTCCTCGCAACAATACAAAGCTTCTATATAGTTTCGGATAAGGCAGAAATTACACTCGAAGCCAACCCGGATGATCTGACTCCTCAGAAATTGAAGGAATTGAAAACAGCCGGCATTAACCGCCTCAGCATCGGGCTACAGTCCTTCCACGAGCCCTACCTTCGCCTCATGAACCGCGCTCATACAGCAACGGAGAGCCTGCAATGCGTGCAGGATGCACAAGCTGCGGGTTTCAGCAACATAACCGTAGATTTAATTTATGGCATACCGGCTCCTGATCATACACAGTGGCACCAGGACCTGGACAAACTTTTTGCACTGGGTGTGCAGCATGTTTCATGTTATGCCTTAACCATAGAGCCTGACACGGCATTAGGCCGCTGGAGCAAAAAAGGGAAATTTAAACCCGCCGAAGATGAATTTACGGCGCAGCAGTTCGAGATCCTGCTGGAAAGAATGGCACAGGAAGGTTTTGTACAGTATGAGATTTCAAACTTCTGCAAGCCAGGTTATGAGTCGAAGCACAACAGCAATTACTGGCGGGGCATACATTACTTAGGCGTTGGCCCAAGTGCCCATTCCTTTAACGGAAGCTCGAGGCAGTATAACGTGGCACATAATAAAAAGTATACAGATGCTCTAAAGCAGGATACAGTGCCTTTCGAAGTAGAAGAGCTTTCCCTGACAGATCAGGCAAACGATTACCTGCTCACCAGCCTCCGCACTACCTGGGGCTGTGATTTAGCCAGGATGAAATCAGACTATCACATTGATTTCAGAAGCAGCCACAGCCAATACCTACAGGAGCTACAGACAAAAGAACTGGCGCTCATACAAGACGATGTACTTTATTTAACCGACAAAGGAAAACTCTTAGCAGACCAGGTAACTTTAGAACTTTTCATTGGCTAAACATTAATTTTAGTTTGCTGCAGAAAATAATTTACCGCTTGCGTATACAGCCTGTCCATTTTCTGATAGCTTTGTATGATATTCTTTTCTTTGTTGCTGCAGATCTAAGCTTTACATGACTTTACTAGAGCCTTTATATACATCAGATTATTATAAGGTTGAAGTTGACTTCAGAAACAGTTTGCTGCGTACTGAGTGGCTCCGCTCTGTGACGGAAGATGAGTTTATGGCTGGAGGAACAAAGTTAAAGCAACTGGTAGAAGCACACAATATTACAAAGGTGCTGGCAAACGCACAGCAGCTCCGAACCATCACCCCTAAAACAAAAGACTGGCTTTCCAACGCTTTTTACGAGGAATTGTCGCAGCTGAATATCAGCAAATTAGCCCGTGTAATGCCTCCCGACCTATTCAGCCGCATAGCCCTGGAATCTGTTATTACCCGTGCCGAAGCTATAGGTCATATCAATTTCCTGGTAAAGAATTTTCCTGACGATCAGGAGGCACTGGACTGGTTACGTGCGTAGCTGCTATACCAAAGCTTCCTGCTCGTTTAGCTGGTTCACAATATACTTACCTATAGCCAAAGAAGAGGTTGCTGCCGGCGAAGGGGCATTGCGAACATGAATAATGTTATTGTTCTTCAAGATATCGAAGTCATCGATCAATTTGCCGTTTCTGTCGCAGGCCTGAGCTCTTACACCAGCTCCTCCCGGTACTAAATCGCTTTCCTGGATTTCTGGTACCAGCTTCTGCAGTGCTTTGGTAAAGGCTGCTTTAGATAAAGACCTGTACATTTCGCCTAAGCCGGTACGGCCATACTTAGCGGCAATTTTCCAGAATCCTGGCCATGAAAAGGTTTCCTGGGTATCTTTTAAGTTAAAGTCCTGGAACTTGTACCCTTCACGCTTAAAAGCAAGTACTGCATTTGGACCAGCCTCTACACCGCCACGTATCATGCGGGTAAAGTGCACCCCCAGGAATGGGAAACTTGGGTCGGGCACAGGATAAATAAGCGTTTTAACCAGGTACTCCTTTTCCTTGCTCAGCTTGTAGTACTCTCCTCTGAAAGGGATGATGCGCAGATCGTTTTCCTGCTCTGTCATGTTGGCTACCCTGTCCGAAAACAGCCCTGCACAGCTAACCATGTTGCTTGCACTATAGGTATGTTTATCTGTTTCAACCAAAATGCCCTTGTTCTGGTTATGGATCCGGATTACTCTCTCACCAAAAGCAGTATCGCCTCCATATTGGTTCTGGTAAATTGACAGAAGGGTAGCGGCCATTTTAGGATAATCTATGATGCCCGTCTGTGGCACATGAATTCCTTTTATACCTGTACAATGTGGCTCAATCTCCTGTATTTCCTGCAGCGAAGAGAGCTTACGCAGGTTCTGCAAGCCATTGTTAATTCCTCTTTCATAAATATCGTTTAGCTTCACAACCTCTGTGGGTGTGGTAGCAACTATAATTTTGCCGCAGAGCTCATAAGGGATCTGATGTTCGTCGGCAAATTCAATTAATGAGTTATAGCCAGCTATGCAGTTCTTGGCTTTAAGGCTACCCGGAGCGTAGTAGATGCCGCTATGCATCACGCCGCTGTTATTGCCTGATTGGTGTTTAGCTACATCTTTTTCCTTCTCTATAACCAGCACCTTCGCATCAGGATTTTTTTTCTTTAAATGATAGGCAACGGATAAACCAACTAAACCCGCTCCGATTACAATGGTGTCATATTTTTTTACTGACATGCTCTTTTAAAACTTAAACCTGTAAACAATTTCTTTACTCACTTTTGAGCTGCAGATGTATTGGGTGCTCTATAGTAAATAAACATGCTCGTATACGATAACAGCTATATAAAGGCTACTGCATATTATGATATTTACAGGAAAATTATCAGGCCCTTCAGAAAACGCCGCACGGGCTTACATAGGTTAGCTACATGTTATTGCAGAGGCATTAGGAAACAAATATCATCTATTTCTGCTATACTTGCCGAAAGCAATCACTTCTATGACTAGCGCCTCTATTACTTTTAAAGGTCAGACCTATGGCTTTAACCCACTGGAGCCACTCGACATTTCCATGCCACTGCATGACCGGCAGCCTCAACCTGAATGCTTTTGGGCGGAACCGGTTGCATTTGAAACAATAGTAGCAGGCAATTTTGTAGGAAGCGTTGCCGAAGGTGGCAGTACTAACTATAAACGCATACACCTTACCCCACATGGCAACGGCACCCACACAGAGTGTTACGGACACATTGCTGCCGATGCCAGTGCTACTATTTATAACTGCCTGAAGCGCTATTTATTTGTAGCAAAGCTTATAACTGTAGCTCCGCAAGAGCTGGAAAATGGCGACAGGGTAATAGTACTGGAAGATGTAGAGAGGCATCTGTTAGAGAATACACCGGAAGCAGTTATACTTCGAACTTTACCTAATACAGCTGAGAAACTTACCCGCCACTACTCCGGCACAAATCCGCCTTACCTGGACCACCGCCTGGCAGCGTTGCTAGCCGAAAAAGGAGTAGAGCATCTGTTGTTGGATTTACCCTCTGTTGACAGAGAGCAGGATGAAGGGAAACTATTGGCTCATAGGGCCTTCTGGCAATATCCGCACAATACCAGAACTGGTGCCACTATTACAGAACTTATTTATGTACCTGATGCGATAGAAGATGGCCTATACTTGCTAAATCTGCAACTTATCAGCCTGCAGTTAGATGCTAGTCCTAGTAAGCCAACACTCTACCGCTTAAACCCTCACTAAGAAGGATTTTATCACCACAGAAGAAATCGGCTATACCTCTGTGGTGATGTTTACTTACAACTCCTCTATAAGAGCGTTATACACTTCCGGCGCTAAAAAAGGCAGCATGAGCCAATCCAGTGCCTCCTGCTTTTCAGCAAAATCACGCAGAATAAGATTGATATCGTAACTATGCCCTTTGGCTATCATTGTTTCGACTCCCGAACGGTTACCTTCTGAATAAGAAGGCAGGCGTGCCATCCGCAGCAGCGAACTGGTGGCTAAACGGGGTATAATAAAATTTATGCTCCAGTCCAGATCTTCGGGAGCAATAGATTCCATTAAACGATCATCGCCAAACCAGCGTGTTAGCGCATAGCGATCTACTAAATCCAGGCATAGCAAATATGCCTCCCTAAACTCGGCTCCACGTAGGTGCCCTTTCCATTCAGCAATACCCAAGGACGCAGTCCTGTCATAGTAAATGCTTACAAAATTGTTTTTGAAATACTCTTGCATTGTTAATTTCCCGGAAAAGCAGGAATAGTACTACAAATATAATAATAGTATCATTAGAATAACATCCTTCGTCAATATAACTTTTTACCTATAAACATGCGTACCATTTACTACCTTTACAGAAAATACGAGCTGCATTGCCTGCTTGCTTTTGCCTGATTTTCCGGTATATAAATACACTGCTTAGGTAAATTTCAGGAGGCATTACCTGTTTTGGCTATACTGCATTGTAATAATGTGCTTCCATGTTTTAAAAAGCAGAATGCCCGTTTATGAAGTAGTTCTAAACGGGCATTCTCTATAACTGTAGTAGCTACGTTCAGCAGCACAAACTAAACCTCTGTAAACGGCTCCTTTAACCAGGCTAGTGCCAGCATCTTATTGTCGAAGTCTTTTGTAACCATGTCACCCTTTCCTTCCACACGCTTGTATATTTGCTCTACAGCTGTTTTGTTAAAAAAGTCTTCGGAAACCAGCACAGCATTTCGGCGCAATGCAGACTGCTGCAAACGCGGAAGCGCATGCTCTATAAACCAATCCTGGTCAGCTGGCCGAATCACTTTCATCTTTCGGTTATCTCCTAGCCATCTCAACAGTTTATGTTCCTCAATCAGGTGCAAACAAGTAGATATCGCTTCCCTGAACTCATCACTGGATAAAAAGCCATTCCAGACAGCCATACCTAACTTCAACTCCTCGTCATGGGTGATAGTTACCACATGGTTCTGGAAGAAAGTTGTTGCCATATTGTACATTTTAACACAAATTAAACTTCTGTGTGTATAAGGAAGTATAAGATATTGTAATATGCAAATATAAGAAAGAAATTGTTCCTGCCGAGAAAAACACTTCTATGTAAAGGAAAAGAGCCTAGGCATTTAATTCCAGCAGCCAATCTACAGCCTCCTCTTCCGCACTAAAATCACGCACTTCCAATTGTTCACCAAGTCCGTTCCTTTTATGATAAATACTAGCCACTGACTGCCTGTTTTGTTCATAGCGGGAAGGCAAATGGGCTAATCGTTGTAACGGGCTGTTCAGTAGTTGCGGTATAAATACATTTACACTCCATACCTGGTCGGCAGGTTGTATTGTTTTCATTTTCCTGTTGTCTCCTAACCAGCCTACAAGCTGATGCCTTTCAATCATGTCCAGACACAGCAGAACAGCTTCACGAAATTCGGAACCAACCAGATCACCTGCCCAGACGGCCTTACCTACATAAAGTGCTCTATCATAATAAATGCTCACGAAGGTATTCCTAAAGTATAAATTTGTCATGCAAACTATCATTAGCTAACAACTTATATGTTAGTAGCCTAAAAAACAATCAGTAAAATTATAAGAATCAGGCTGTAGGCCTCCGGGTATTGGCGCCCTGAACCACAAGCGTACTCTGCAAGCCTTAACAGATGGTGGGTACAAGCTAAAAAGGGCAATGACTGCACCGATCACCGCCTTTGCCTTAGCTTGAAATGATGTACTACCTTATTGCCCGTTTACCACAACTATCTCCACCCGACGGTTTTTCTGGCGTCCCTCCGGAGTTGCATTGGTAGCGACGGGATTTGATTCACCAACTGCCTCTACGCTTATGCGGGATTTATCTATATCGCCCTTGTTGTTGAGCCAGTCTTTTACTGTTTTAGCACGATCCTCAGCCAACTGCTTGTTATAAGACTTACTGGCTGTTGAATCCGTATGTCCGTACACCCTGATCTGGCCTGCATTACCCATGTCCTGTATAGACGCTGAAATACTGCTTAGTTTATCTTCGGCACCACTACGCAGAGTGGCCTTATCTACATCAAACAATATATTTTCATCCATAGAGTAAATGGTATATTCATCTGTACCACGCGCTTCTACACCAGTACCCTGAAGCCGCTGATCGTTTTTAACCGGAGCATTACGATCAATGTTTGACCAAAAGCTTTCATCCACTTTTTTTACCTCTACTCCCTCTGCTTCAATTCTGCCACTTTCGTCGCCATACATAACAGCTGTATCAGCGGTAGCATCGGCTAAGCTATCTCTTTCCACTCCTCCCTCAGGGCTATTACATGCATAAAGTAAACCTATACTTGCTATCAATGTTAATGATGATAATTTTTTCATAGTTGAATTGGTTTGGTTATATTTAAATGTACGCTCTCACCTTATCTAGGTTCAAAATCTGCGTAGTATATCGTTAAGCTGGCTTTAGGTACCATTCGAATAATGCAGCATAAGTAAAATCATAACTGTTCAAATGCCACTATTGCATTATACTACTTTAATCCTATACATATTTTATGACAAATTGACTACTGCCTGCATAACAAACTCATTTAAATAGTCATTTTGACACAACTTTTGTTGCACAACTTGGGTAAACCAACATTATAAAGGGTTGGCATTGCTTTTGCATTATTCCATTTGTAAAAGAGAGAGGAGTAAGAAATGAAAATTATAAAAGATAAAGAATTACTAAGAAGCATAGCACAGCAGATCGACCTGTTTAATACAGTAGGCGGGGGAGTAAGCGAGACCTATGCAGAAATAAAAAAGTATAAAAAGGGAGCAGTAATAAATATATGGGCTGCTGGTGTAAGTCCTGAAGCTTTTAAAGTAATTTTACAGAACAACCAGCTAACTATTATATCATTACTGCATAGCGAGGAAAATCCAGAAATGGCTGTTCCTATTTTTAACCGTACTTATATACTACCTTTACAGGTAGAACTTGCTAAAATTGAGGCAGTTCACCAGGACGGGCAGTTACAAATCAGGCTTCCGTACTATAACGGGGTAAACGAGCCAAGGGAAATCGAAATAAAACAATTGTAAACATATAACAGGAAGGGCTACTTTGAGTAGCCCTTTTTTTTAATCAAGAAGCTGCAAGACTTAAATAAACTTTGCTTTTATAATAGTGGTTAGATAGTCGTATACTTCTACCGATTCTTTGTCGTAAGTAAAAATATTGTATTTATCTGCCGTTGTTTGCATAACCCGGCAGCCGTTTTCAATCATCATATAAATTAATTCGCGCAGGCGGTAAGGGTGCCCGGCCACATTTAATATGCAAATGGCATCACTACTTTCTACATGCAAGAACATGTG
The DNA here is from genome assembly GCF_005491705.1 of Pontibacter sp. SGAir0037. NCBI lineage: Bacteria > Pseudomonadati > Bacteroidota > Cytophagia > Cytophagales > Hymenobacteraceae > Pontibacter > Pontibacter sp. SGAir0037. The sequence continues at coordinate 4,127,442 of NZ_CP028092.1, forward strand.
CTGCACGTGGTTCACATCCGACATTGTTTCCTGATCAGACATAGGAGAGAGGGTTAATTTATTTCTAATTTACCCTTAGAGCAAAATTTTAACAAAAAAAGTGCCCTATACCAGGCAAATTTTCAAAAACTCCTTCCAAAAAGTTGATAAATATTTTAGCCCGATAACGGCTGGTAAGTTGAGATATGTACACTTATGGGAATGGTACCTGGGAACCTGCGATATTATTTGCGCGGGTGTTCCTTACGCCATCCCACTACCACCAGGATGATCCAGACAGAATAAAAAGGCGAGAAAACAGCCGCCAGGTAAGGATCTACAGCAAACGTAACGAGTACCTGAAGCGCAAGTGTGGCAACTGCACCATAAAGAGCAACTTTAAAGTAGCTATTCCACTTTTTCATGTTCTGCTTATACGGGCGCCTCTAAAAATTGATGATAAGCCATAAAAAAACCCGGCACTAGGGCCGGGTATTCATTATTCTAAACGCTTCTGCTCGTGATATCTTTTTTTCGAGTATCAACGGCGGGTCATCTTCCTTTGCTACTACCAATATATATTTGTTATTGGCATCCTGATAATAGATAAGAGTTGTTAAATCTTCGTAGCCAATGCTAAAGATCTTCCTCGTCTCTCTATTAAAAATATTATAATTATCTAATCCTATGTTTCTCAATAGCCTCATATACCAACACCTTAATGGTATTTTAACGGTGTAATACCATGTAAATGTTTCAAAAACAGCATATTTACAAGCATATTCTTATTAAAATGATATTGCAACCTGCTATCAGAAAAAGCATCATCAGCTTATATCAGGCTAGTTTAGCTTTTGCAAAAGCAGCTTATTCTTTCTACTTTGGTTGCTAAACTACAAGCGCACATGCCTGGAAGCAATTACTTTTATTCATCGGCTTATTGTTCAGGAGTTAACGCCGGACCGGTGTATAGCCGCCATCTGTCCCACCGAAGAAGATGGGCAGAGCCTTGCCCGCACAACCACCCTCCAAGTTCCTGCTCGTCATGAATAGCATAGTACCTGAGCCTGCTGAGGCAATGTTCACGATAAGAGAGATCAAAGGCCTGCAGGCAATGCTGGATCAGTTTAGGCTTATCCGGCTCCTGAACCCAGGCATGACGGCTGAGCGTTATAAAGAACTCCTGCTGCAAATGCTCCCGAACGGATATAGAATGGTAGGGGCCTTTCGGAATGATTTTTGCTGCGGTATCTCCGGCTTCTGGGTAAATACAAAACTGTATAGTGGCAAGTACCTGGAAGCAGATAATTTTGTAGTAGAAGAGGCATACCGATCTAAAGGAGTTGGCAAATTGCTTTCGGACTGGATGCTTCAGGAAGCAAAAGATTTAAACTGCGATACGGTAATGTTAGATGCTTACGTTACAAATAGCGCTGCTCATAAGTTTTATTTTCGCGAAGGATTTTATATTAAAAGTTACCACTTCTTTAAAAGCTTATAGTTTATGAGTACTAACAGCACCAGCAGCCGCGTTTATGGTTTACTCCTGTTCCTGCTTTTTGAAGTAATTGTATTTTTCGGGCTGCAGTACCTATTATCTGATATGGGTATGAGCAACCAGATACAGGCAGAAAACACTATTGTGCCTAATTGGGTGAAAGCCGTGCTGTTTATACTGCTTTACATCCTGTGTATACTGGTGGCCGTTATGCTGGTAAGTAATTTTGTGCCGGGGAAGCACAGAAAGCAGCTTAGCCGCTGGGTATACCTGGCTTTACTGGCTTTGGTACCAATGCTCTTTCTGCTTTTTAATTAGAGGCCTTGCTTATAAAACTATATCAGGCAGCTGCAGGTACATTAAGAAGTAACTGAATTACATGACTATATACTAATTTCCATAAATGAAGACTATACTTTTTTCACTATTATTTGGGTTGGCACTGTGTGTGGGCGCGCAAGCTCAATCGGAGAGCAGGTACTTTGTACAGCTCCAAAACGGGCAAATGGTTTATGCCGATAAACTGAAGTTTAAATCTCCCCTGTTTAAGCAGGACCACTTCCTGCTTAACGACTCCCTTAAGTTCAGTATTTCTTCTGTGGTAGCTTACCAGAACGCAGATGGTTACTATGCCCGCATTGCGTACGGCAACCGCAGCGATAGCTTTGCAAAAAGAATACTGGAAGGGCCGCGTATCTCTAAGTTCTTTACCACCACCTACGATTACTATAACTCAGGCTTTTCGCCATACGGCTATGGGTACGGGTACGGTGGCTTCGGTATGGGTGGCGGCCCCTCCCGCCGAAGAATTTACTTCTTCTCTAAAGACGGCGGAGCTTTAATGCCTTTCGACTACGAGAGTCTAAGCGAAGCCTTGTCTGACAATGCCTCCAGCATGTTGCTGCTCAAGCGTTACAAGCAAGACAAACTAATTCATACTGGCATATCTATACTTGGGGCCGGTATACTTGCTTATGGGGTTATAAACTCTATAAACAACACCAATGAGTATGGGCAAACAAGGCTAAACCCAACTATATATGCAGGCGCTGCCATTATTGCCGTGCCTTTTGCCATACAGCTTTTCCAGAAAGATAAGCTTACGCAGGCCGTAGAGGTTTATAACTACCAGATCAAACAATAAGCACTTCGTTAGATAACCTTACAGCCAAAGCCTTTACATGCTTTGGCTGTTTTTTACCTGCACCACCCTTACCGACTTATGGCATTACGCTTCCTGCTTACACCTATAACATCACACAAACAAGCACACATCAGATATGCTTTAGTAGCCGCTTTTTTCGGGCTATTTTTAAGCTCCTGCGCCTCCACTTCTCCTGAGCACGGGCAAAGAGGTTATACAGAAGAAGGCAAAGCTTCTTACTACGGCAAAAAATTCCATGGCCGCAAAATGGCAAATGGAGATAAATTTAACCAGAATAAGCTAACGGCTGCTCACCGCACACTTCCCTTCGGCACAAAGGTTAAAGTATACAACCTGCAGACAAACAAGGCAGTGAAGGTAAAGATAACAGACCGTGGTCCGTTTGTGAAAGGGCGCATCATAGACCTTTCTGAAGCCGCAGCAAAAAGGCTAGGTTCTGTTAAAGCCGGTGTAGTGCCTGTGAAGGTAAAAGTGGTGCGCGCAGCAGCTAAAAAGAAATAAAAACTTTAAGAAATATTTAACATTTTTGATATAACTGATTTTCAAATTTTTAACGTACTTGCATATATAGAATATCAAAGAATTTATCAGATTAATTATTTGGTATTCTGAAGCTTAAATTTTAAATTTGAATGTTATGAAAATCGGGCATTTTATACTTCTTAAAGCGACTTTGATCGTAGCTATGATATGTATTGTAGCTTCTGCTCCTGTTGCTGCTCCGCTGAATAATAACAATGGTGCTAGCAATTCCTCTACGGTACAGTGCTGCCATAAAAATTCTGATCACCCTTCTGCCGAAGCAATAGCTGCCTGCCATGCAAGCAGCAGTAAGCCTGCAACCTCTAAAGCTGCACCTGCCAAAAAATCGGTGCTGGATGCTGAAGCATTAGAAAGCCCGTTCTCCTTTTTCAAAGATTACAATCCTTCCAGCGGCGACCGCGATGAAAGTGACATCCTGCCCCAGGCAAGTGCAATCATCATTACTGTAAAAACCCTTGTTGCCGCCCTTCTTTCTACTATCATCTAACAGCAGCAGAATAACAGCGCCTTTATCCTAGTCCAATCCGTATCCATCGCCTGCCTTTATCTGCTTTATTAAAGCATCGGTAGCAGATACCTCCATTACACTCACTCCTTTTACAGCACTTCTATACTTTCGCAACAGTAGCACCCACAGGCGGCCATCAAAGATTATTTCCAAAAGCATATATTATTTATGCTATTCTTCTTACCTTAACTCCACATTATATGTCAAAGCGCTCATGAAACTTTTTGCTGTGATTGGTGCTCTGCTTCTATCGTTTTCAGCAGTTGCACAACAAACCTATAACATCACATTAGATTTAAAAAATGTGCAGAACGACCAGGTAAAAGTGGTTGTGCTTACACCTGCCGTAAAAGAGAAAAGCATCAACTATATTATTCCGAGTGTAATTCCGGGATCTTATTCTCAAAAAGATTATGGCCGCTTCGTTACAAATTTTAAAGCGTACGATGCCAAAGGGAAAAAGCTTAAAACCCAAAAGCAGGGAAATAATCTTTTTACAATTCATGGAGCCAACAAACTGGCTAAGCTCGAGTATGTGGTAGATGATACCTGGGATGTACTTAAAGATGAGAATTATATATTTCAGCCCGGAGGCACGAACATAGATGCCGGTAACAACTTTGTAATTAACCATTTTGGATTTTATGGCTACCTGGATGGCTATAAAATGCTGCCTTACCAGGTTACCATCGAAAAACCCGATCATTTGTATGGAGCAACTTCCTTACCTGTAGAACGCGTATCCGCAGGCAGAGACGTACTTACCGCCCCGGATTATGTCCGCCTGGTAGATGCGCCTATGATGTACAGCCGCCCCGATACCGCCAGTTTCCGCTCAGGCAACACCCTGGTATCTGTTTCGGTACATTCCGAAACGGGTGTGGTAAAGGCTAATCAGATAAAGGAAATGATTACGCCACTCGCAACTGCCCTCACTAATTTTTTCGGCGGAATGCCTGTTGATCGCTATCACTTTATCATGTACTTCCCTAAACAGGGAGAAACAGCTATTACTAAGTTCGGCGGCTACGGTGCCCTCGAACATTCTTATAGCTCCATGTATTTTCTTCCGGAGCAGCAGCAGGAAGAAAACCTGCGCAAGATGGTGCTGGATGTGGCATCGCATGAGTTTCTGCACATTCTTACCCCCCTAAACATCCACAGCGAAGAAATAGAGTACTTCGACTTTAAAGATCCTAAAATTTCGCAGCACCTATGGCTTTACGAAGGCGTAACAGAATATTTCTCTAACCTGGTACAGCTACAAGAGGGCTTGAAAAGCTATGATGCCTTTAAAGAGGAAATGATGGATAAAATGAGGCGGGGAAGCGAATTCAAAGATGTATCCTTTACAGAAATGAGCCGCCACATTATAGAACCGGCTTACCAGGAAATGTACGGCAATGTATACCAGAAAGGCGCTCTCATAGGCTTCTTGCTCGATATCAGGCTGCAGGAGCTCACGCAAGGCAAAATGGGTTTAAGAGAACTGATGCTGCAGCTTTCACAGCAATACGGCCCCAACAAGCCTTTCAAGGACGACGAGCTGATTGAGGTTATTGTAGCCGCCTCTCACCCGGATATCAGGCAGTTCTTTACTACCTATGTAGTGGGAGATACTCCGCTGCCCTACGAAGAGTACTATCAGAAAATAGGTTGGAACTATACTGATAAAAAGAAAGGCACCAAGCTTACTTTCGGCGAGTTTCGCCTTGGCTTTGAAAAGAGCAGGCAGTTTTACTGGGTTGCAGAACCTATGAACAACCGCTTTGGATTTGAAAAGTATGACATCTTGCAAGCTGTTAACGGCACCCCGCTGACAGAGACTACTATTTATGAGCTTCTGGAGCCCCTGTTCGAAGTAAAGAAAAGCACACCGGTAGAAGTTACTTTCATTCGTAACAACAAACTTTACAAACAAACCTATAAACCAGCAGAGGAAGAGGTAGAGTTACGGTTCGTAATAGAAGACGCTCCTGCACCTACTTCTGAACAGCTCCTGTTACGGGCACAGGTGCTTAAAACCGATTTGCCATAACGGATCTGCCAGAGCTTGTCTGGCCAGCCTGACTTTGCGGTGAAACAAATTTAGCTTATCTTCACCGCAAAGTTCTTTACTTTATTCTTCTTCCTAATGTCAGGTGTGCGGGTAATACCGCGCTTAAAAAGGAACCGTGTGTAAATCACGGGCTGTCGCGCAACTGTAAGTAACTTACCGGTTGTTGCCTCTATTATGTCCATTGTATTGTGTAAAAACAGTATGAGAAGGACGGCAACAACGTTACAAGCCAGGAGACTTGCCTGAAATTATGAGACAAATGCTTTCGCGATTGAAGCTTAGTCTGGAGTTAATGAAAAGAGGAGGTAAGGCTGCGCTTGCCTCTCTGTGTCTTTTCTTTCCGCTATTTTCACGAAAGCATACTGTGAATACTGTACTGAGCATTAAGTCAAATTAATGTTTATTTAAAAGTATTATCTGTATGCTAAAAAACAATTTGGGCTACCCACGGGTGGGAGCACAGCGCGAGCTAAAGAAAGCTTGCGAACAGTACTGGTCTGGCAAAATCTCGCAACAACAGCTTTACCAGGTAAAAGACCAACTGCTTCAACAGAACTGGTTGCTGCAGCAAAAAGCAGGCATCGATCTGATCCCTTCCAACGATTTCAGTTTTTACGACCAGGTGCTGGATATGTCGCTTACAGTAGGCAACATACCTGCCCGCTACAGCCCGGTACTTACCAAACATAAAGGCAATACGGAGTTGGACCTTTACTTCGCTATGGCAAGAGGCTATCAGAAAGATGGCCTCGATATAAAGGCGATGGAGATGACCAAATGGTTCGACACCAACTACCATTATATTGTACCTGAGTTTCACAAAGAACAGACTTTTCAGCTATTCTCTAACAAAGTGATTTACGATTTCGAGCAATCGAAGCAAGTACTGGGCAAACCCTCGAAGCCTGTCCTCATCGGTCCTGTTTCATACTTATTATTAGGCAAAGAAAAGGAAGCAGGTTTTCATAGAATAGACCTGCTGCATAATTTGCTACCTGTTTACGTAGAGCTACTCGGGCAACTAAGGGCAAGAGGAGCCGAATGGGTGCAACTGGATGAACCTTTTCTGGCTATGGATCTAACTTCAAAAGAAAAAGAAGCCTTTGCCTTTGCTTACAAGGAAATTAAGAAGCACTGTCCAGGCATTAAAACTCTTGTGACCTCTTATTTTGATGGTTTAAGGGATAACACGGTACTGGCTACTTCACTGCCGGTTTGTGCACTTCATATTGATCTGGTTCGTGCTCCAGAGCAGCTGGCGAATGTGCTGAACCTGCTACCGAAACAAACCATTCTGTCGCTTGGCGTGATAGATGGGCGCAACATCTGGAAGAACGGCTACAGTACATCTGTGGCATATATACAACAAGCTGTAAAGCAACTGGGGGAGGACAGGGTAATGATTGCGCCTTCCTGTTCGCTTCTGCATGTACCTTTCGATTTGGAACTGGAGACAACACTACAGCCCGCACTTAAAAACTGGCTTGCTTTTGCAAAACAGAAGCTACAGGAAATACAGGAACTGTATACTATCTGGCAAGGCAACAACAGCTTACTAGAGGCTAATCAGGCCATGATTCAAAGCAGGAGCACTTCTACCCTCATCCATAAAGAGGCAGTAAAGAAGCGTGTTGCAGCCATAACAGATCAGGATGCCAGGCGCACCAGCAGCTTTGCCGTGCGCCAGCAGAAACAGCGTGAGAAGTTTAAACTGCCGCTTTACCCGACCACCACCATTGGGTCGTTTCCTCAGACAGCTGAAATTCGCCAGCTGCGTGCCAAATTTAAGAAAGGAGAGCTATCGCTGGAGCAGTATGAGCAGGAAATAAAACAGGCAACTGAAGAAGTTATACGCTGGCAGGAAGCTATTAACCTGGACGTGCTGGTGCACGGTGAGTTTGAGCGGAATGATATGGTTGAATATTTCGGTGAGCTGCTCGATGGCTTTGCCTTTACCCAGCATGGCTGGGTACAGAGCTACGGTAGCCGCTGTGTAAAGCCGCCCGTCATTTATGGAGATGTAAGCCGCCCAACCGACATGACCGTCAGTTGGAGTACGTATGCTCAGTCGCTAACATCGAAGCATGTAAAAGGGATGCTCACAGGACCGGTTACAATATTACAATGGTCTTTTGTACGGGACGACCAGCCTCGCGCTGAAACTACCCTGCAACTAGCGCTGGCAATCCGCGACGAGGTAGTAGCACTGGAGCAAAACGGTATACAAATTATACAAATAGATGAACCTGCTGTGCGGGAAGGTTTACCGCTGCGTCGCTCAGACTGGCAGCCTTACCTGGAGTGGGCTATCAAAGCCTTTCGTATTGCAGCAAGTGGCGTAAAAGACGACACCCAGATACACACTCACATGTGTTACAGCGAGTTTAACGACATCATTCATTCTATTGCTGATATGGACGCCGATGTTATAACCATGGAAACTTCACGCTCGCAGATGGAGTTGCTGGAAGCTTTTTCAGATTTTAAATACCCGAATGAGATTGGCCCTGGTGTGTATGACATTCATTCACCACGTGTGCCAACTGTAGAAGAGATGGTTCAACTTCTGGAGAAAGCTTCCGCCTTATTACCAGCGCGTAATATCTGGGTTAATCCGGATTGTGGTTTAAAAACCCGCAAGTGGCCAGAAACAGAGGCTTCCCTTAAAAACATGGTACAGGCTGCCATCGAGGCCAGAAAAAAAGAACATGCTCCAGCTATAGCCTAAAACTACCAAGCCCTGTAGCTGCCTTGCAGCTACAGGGCTTTATAAAAAACAACGCAGTTTTAATATCTTATTTCTCCAGAAGAGCTTTAGATCGTGTATTGTTCTTAAGAGTGATTCACGTTTAAATTTCAGTAGCTTTATCGCCGTCTGTACAACCACAAAATGTTTTTAAAATGCCACAGCACGAAAGCAAGACCTGCCCTCGTTGCCAATGCCCTTTCGAATGCAAGGTTGGCTCGATCCTGATTTGCCAATGCAGCACCGTAAGCCTAAACGATGAGGAACGGCACTACCTGGGGGAACGCTATACCGATTGTCTCTGTGCTAATTGCATGAAAGAGCTCCGGCACGAGTTCCAGGTACAAAAGTTTCAGAAAATGCTTAACCAGCTAATGGGCGCCAGCGGCTTTAAATAAAATCGCTTACCAAAGCTAAACTTAAACCCAGCAAGGTAGCTATAAGCTTATTGCGGTTAAAGCGGTGATCCGGGGTAGTTTCGAAAAGAATGGTTGTAGAAATATGCAGGAAGTTTCCGGCCACAATACCGGTAAGCGCAACAAATACTTTACCACCCATTGCCTCGCTACCTAATATATAGTTACTGATTATAATGCCTAGCGGAGCACCAACGGCAAATATCAACAGCCACATAAAAGCTTTCTTAAAGCTCCCTAACCTTGAAAGCAGCACCGACATAAGCGCAAAAGCAGCTGGTATATGGTGTAGTGCAACCCCCAGCAGGACTACATAAAAATTGTTGCGCTCGTGCACATGCCCTACATGCTGGCTACCACCCTCCACCAAAATACTTCCTTCCAGAAAGGAATGTATGAACAATGATCCTAGCAGCAGGTAAGGCAGGGTATGAGTGTGCTTATGCCCGTTTGTGTGCATGTGCCCATGCTCTACACCATGAGAAAACAACTCCAGCACCAGTTGCAGAAAGAAGCCGGTTAATACCCAGTACCCTACTACATGCGGATTACTATTGTTCAGCAGTACATCGGGCAGCAGGTGAATAATAGTAATCGTGAACAGGTAGGCACCACTAAATGCCAAGGCCATTTTAAGCCACTTTACATTATCCGGCGGAAATGCTTTTACCAGGAAAGCAGAAAAAACAACTGTAAAAAAAAGAACAAGTATAGCTACTATCATGCAGACTAGTATTTCTTTAACACAAAGATCATACGCTCACTCTCCTCGTGGTAAGGCTCCAGGTTATAATTCCCGAACACCTCTACCAGCCGAAGCTGCGCCATTTTAAAATACTCGATAAAATCTTCCTGGCGTAAAGCCCGCACCCTCTCCTCAAACTGATAATCCTGCCCTTTGTCGGAGAAACTTATCTTTTTTATGATAAACCCGTTTTCTACTCCCCGATGTATACAAAAGGGAATTCCCTGCACTTCCTTAACTTCCTCTTTCACAAGCCTGTCTATGGTTCTGTTTGTATTCATAAAATCGATTACAAACTTGCCGCCATGCTTTATACTTTTAGCAGTAGCATCCAGAGCCACTACGTTTTCTGTTTCATTGCTAAAATATCCAAAGCTGGTAAAGAGGTTCAGTACGAAATCAAAAGCCTCTGGTTTGTACACCATCCGCATATCGTGCACTTCGAAATGCAGCCGCTCATTCTCAAACTGCTTTGCGTATGCAATGCTGTGCGGCGACAAATCAATTCCGGTTACATCATAGCCTTTTTTATTCAGATAAATTGAGTGGCGGCCTTTGCCACAGGCAAGGTCGAGAATGTTTTCGTGGGGCTTGGGGTGGAGATAAGAAAGTAATTTATCTATAAACTGCCGGGCTTCCTGCTCATCACGATTCTTGTATAGTATATGGTAGTAGGGGGAATCAAACCAAGCACTAAACCATTCATCCTGTTGAGCCATATTCCTCTAAATGCAATTAAGCTGCAAATATACTTTAATTTTAATCAATCATACCACCGCATCTCTATCTTAAAGATAAACTATGGTATAGTTATACTAGTAGTGCTATGCATAAAAAAACCTGCCGCTGCAGTAAGAACCGCAACGGCAGGTTTTTTTATGCATACTTATTAGTGCTTTACTGCGTTTTCTGCCTCGTTTGTTTTTGCATCCTCATGCACGCTTTCGCCTGGCTGAATAGAATTAGCTCCTTCGTCGTGGTTCATCATCACGTCGTCTCTGTGCGTATTGCTTTGGCCAGCACCTCTGTCACTTACATTAGGCGTGTTGCGCTGCCCTGGCGCTACTTTATCTACTGATACTTTTGTTTCAGGCCTCTTATCAGACGGAGTATCGCAAGAAACCACCATTAAACCGCATACTGCGGCAAATACTGCTAATACGTTCTTATTCATTTCTGTTCGTTTATACTTTGCTCTATATTATAAGCTGTTCCTTCTATAACTGGGGCAACCTGTTTCGAATAATCATTAACGTTAATAATCAACCGAAAGATTATATACTATGCCAGCAGGCTCTTGCGGCGCAGCATGCTTTCGAACAGCTTAACATCGTTCGGGCTGTTAAAGATGCGAAAAGGCATATGTATAAAAATAGGTGTCTGGAAATTACGGGCCACCCAGCCTTTCCAGCCTGTAGGCAACTGTGCATCGGCGGCAGGCTGCAGCCAGAGCACATAAGCATCATCTTTCATCTCTGCCTTCTGAATCATATCCCAGTTCAGGGCCATTCCTTCGCGCTCGTTACGCTTCATCAGAATCTGGCGGTGGTCTACTTCATAATTCAGCTTTTCAAACAGCGGGTTGCCCTGCTCTACCTGTGTAACCCCCATTACCTGTGCCGAACGCAGTAAAACAAATAGCAATGTTACGACAATGGCAATAGCTACCCACCACCACGAAAAGCTGAAAGCAGCCGGCAGCAGCAAGATCACCAGCGGAATCAGGGCATACCACCATTCTTTCCGCCACACTTTAGCTAAAGCCACGCGGGTAAACATATTTTTATCAAGCTGATACTTCTTGGTACGGATTGCCAATGGGGAGGAACCACCTTGTGGGGTTCTAAAACCTTTTTGATTTGGTCGCTGCATATACTCTTAAAATGTCGATATTCTTATCTCTGCCAAACTCACATCGCCGGTACCTGACCGCAGAGTGAATGTCTTTTACTTAAACCTTTGAATTGTCCGCGCAAAGGTACACTGTTTTATTTATTTATACGCTTTCAGGCTTAAATCCATACTTTTTGTTGAGTGCGTTAGGGCACCAACAGAAATATAATCTACACCTGTGCGGGCCACTTCGGCAATGGTTTCTTCTGTTATCCCGCCTGATGCCTCTGTTTCGTAGCGACCACCAACCATACGAACGGCTTCACGCATCATATCCGGTGACATGTTGTCGAGCAATACTCTCTGGATTCCGCCTGTTTCTATAGCCTCTCGCACTTCCTCCAGCGTTCGGGTTTCCACCTCTATCTGCAGCTCCTTCCCTTTGTCCTTGAGGTAACGCCGGGTTGCTTCTATAGCTTCTTTTATACCACCGGCATAGTCTACATGGTTATCTTTTAGCATCACCATATCATATAATCCAAAGCGGTGGTTCCTGCCTCCACCAATCACAACAGCCCATTTTTCCATCATCCGGAAGTTTGGAGTTGTTTTGCGGGTATCCAATAAGGTAGCATTGGTGCCTTCAATCAGCCTGGAAAGGTAATGTGTATAGGTAGCAATACCGCTCATACGCTGCATGCAGTTCAGCACCAGGCGCTCAGCAGTTAAGATAGACTGTGCCCTTCCTTTAACAGTTAAGGCAATATCTCCAAAAGCAACGGATGCACCATCCTGCAGGAGCACTTCTACCTGTAGGTCGGGGTCTACGGTTCTAAATATATAGGTAGCCAGCTCTACACCAGCCAGTATACCTTCTCCCTTCACCAGCAGGCGCGCCTGGTTTTGCGCATCGGCAGGTATAGATGCCAACGAAGAGTGATCACCATCACCAATATCTTCGGCAAGGGCGCGCGAGATAAACTCGGCTATGCTTTTTTCTGTCAGGTATGTCGGTTTCACGGCACAAAAATAAAAAAAGGCTCTGGAAATACCCCGAGCCTTTGTAAAAATCTCATTTATATCTGCTTAATCTTCTATAAAATCCATTGAATGGATCATATACCTGCCGTTAGACTCTTTTAAGCGTACCAGCACAGTGTAAGAACCGCTTCTGGATGAGTAAGAACCAATGGCGTAACGCTTTCCTTTATCGGAAGAGCCATCAAAGGTATAAGTAAAATCTGTAGGTCCGGTTTTGCTAAAGAAGTTCTTCATCACAAACTCTGCCTGGGTGCTGCTGTAATCGGTAGAGCTACCATCGGCAAAAGAGATACTTACTTTAGAATCGAAATGCCGTGACAAGTCTCTTGATGAGCCTATTTTTATGGCTGATTTCACGCTACCAAGCACATCATTCTGCGCAGCGGCTCCTCCTGGTTTGAAAAAAAGTAGTCCAATCAGTAAAGAAAGCGCAATAGCAACGTGTTTAAAGTTTTTCATAAATATGGGTTAATTATCTGTTGGATCATCAGCTAAAACTATGCCAACTCCCTTACGTCTAATCTTCCTGATAAAGTTAACGCAATTTGGCAATAAAGGAAAATATAAGGCTAGGAATAGAGCTGTTTTTATATATTGTGAAAATCGTAAGTACTTAGTCCTGAATTTATTTTTTCATTAACCCGGCTATTATTTTTTTAGTTTCGCAAGCAGTTTATAATATTACCTTTGTTTAAGTGGTTTTGAGCGGCCTTAAATTTTATAGCTATATTTGCGGTATGAATAAGAAAGTACTTTTAGTGATTTTAGACGGATGGGGCATTGCCACTAATCCAGAGGTTTCGGCTATACAGTCAGCTAATACGCCATTCTATGATTCTATCCTGCAGAAGTACCCAAGCTCCAGGCTACAGGCTTCGGGTGAAGCCGTAGGTTTACCCGAAGGCCAGATGGGAAACTCAGAAGTAGGCCACATGAACATAGGCGCAGGACGCGTTGTATACCAGGACCTGGTACTTATCAATAAAACCATAGCAGAGCACAAGCTGGCTTCTATGCCTGCGCTGGCCAATGCCTTTGCCTATGCCAAAGAGCAGAAAAAAGCAGTACACCTGATCGGCCTTTTGTCAGACGGCGGGGTACACTCGCACATCGATCACTTAAAAGCACTTTGCACAGCTGCCTTCGACCAGGAGTTGCACCAGGTATACATTCATGCCTTTACCGATGGCCGCGATACCGACCCGAAAGGTGGTGTAAAGTATATCAACGAACTGGAGCAGCACCTGGAGTCGTCTGCTGGCAAAATAGCCTCTGTTATTGGCCGCTACTACGCTATGGACCGCGATAACCGCTGGGAGCGTGTAAAACTGGCCTACGACCTGCTGGTGCACGGCACAGGCACACCTTCTCAGAACATCATCAAGTCGATGCTGGAGTCTTACAACCAAGGCGTAACAGATGAGTTTATTCAGCCTATTGTAAAGGTAAACGACCAGCAGGAGCCAATTGCCACTATAAAAGAAGGAGATGTGGTAATCTGCTTTAACTTCCGTACCGACCGTGGCCGTGAAATTACACAAGCTTTAACGCAACGCGATTTTCCGGAGCAGAACATGCAGAAGCTGGATCTGCGCTATGTTACCATGACGAACTATGACGACACCTTTGTGGGCGTAGAACCTATTTTTGCAAAAGACAACCTGAACAATACATTAGGCGAAGTACTGGCAAAAGCCGGTAAAAAACAGATCCGTATTGCTGAAACAGAAAAGTACCCACACGTTACCTTCTTCTTCTCGGGTGGCCGCGAAGTAGAGTTTGAAGGAGAAAAGCGTTTGATGTGCCCATCGCCGAAGGTAGCCACTTACGACCTGCAACCGGAAATGAGTGCCTTCGATATTCGCGATGCCATTATTCCTGAAATTCAGCAGCGATCAGCAGATTTCATCTGCCTGAACTTTGCGAACCCGGACATGGTAGGCCACACCGGTGTGTTTGAAGCTGCAGTAAAAGCGTGTGAAACGGTAGACCAATGTGCAGAAGCCGTTATTACCACAGCCTTGGCTAACGATTATGCCACCATTGTTATCGCAGACCACGGCAATGCCGACTGCATGATAAATCCTGATGGCACTCCAAATACCGCTCATACAACTAACCTGGTGCCTTGCATCCTGGTTAGCAACGATTATGCAGGCACTTTACATGATGGAAAGTTAGGCGATTTAGCCCCAACTATTCTGGAATTAATCGGTATAGAACAGCCAGAGGAGATGCAGGGTGTATCTCTTTTAGTGAAACAATAAGCGTTTGATAAAGTATAAGCCTATCATATTTATAGCCACTCTGATGGCTATAACTGCATGTGAGAGACCAGCACCGCCTAGTTCTGCCGAGGCGGCGGCCTCTTACAATGTAGGAGATTACCTGCAGCAAGAGATACAACGCCTGCAGGCTGAGAAGCCGAATGTGCTAAAATCGGTACAGACTGAAAACAAACCTACTGAAACAGTAGAAACATCAGAGCTAAACTGGGAAAAAGAATTATCTGTTTTCCAGGATGCCAATATAAACCTGCCTACCTTACAGGATGACTTCATAGAAGAGCGGCAGGAACTGCCAGGTGGCATCGTGCTGACAAATTATCGCCGGAAAGAAGGCACTGGCGCTGCTGTAGCCTTTTTGAGCATCAGAACAGCCCCAGGCCCCAGGCTACAACAGTTAGAAGCCGTTATTCAGGAAGAAAACATGCTGTTTTACTCGAAGCGCAGGCTAACGTTAAGCACAAACGAGAACGGCAACATTGCCAGTTATGGCGTAGATGGTGTTCAGAAACTCATTTTTGGAGATTCGCTACATTATCGTACAGACGCGAATCTATAGCAAGCGGTCCTGCTTAAAAGCAGCTGGTTGCTTGCTCGCCTTTTTGCCCTTATTTTGCTTAAGAGCCCTAACATTTCTTTCTAATTGGAATTAATTTAACTTCCTATTCCGTTAGAAGCTCATGTAGAGCTTACCATGTAAATTAAGTAAGCAATTGCTCCTTTCTACTATGCGTGCATTAACTTTTGCTTGTTTATGGCTAGTTGGCCTGCAGCTCCAATGCTTCGGCCAGGCATCTCCTGTTCAAAACAGAGACCGCACATGTGCCACTACGGAGTACCTGGCACAGCAGGAACAACAAGACCCAACTTTTATGCAGCGTAAAGAAGCACTGGAGCAAGCTGTTCAGAAAGCGCTGCAGCGTCCGCGCACAGGCCAGGCTATTCAACAGACGACAATAATTATCCCGGTTGTGTTTCATGTTGTGTATAACACGGAGTCCGAAAATATTTCAGATGAACAGATTCTTTCACAGTTAGCTGTTCTGAATGCCGATTTTCGCAGGCTGAATGCCGATGCAGCCAATACGCCCCCTCATTTTCAATCGCTTGCTGCCGATACGCAAATAGAATTCTGCCTTGCCATTACCGATCCGAATGGAGAGCTAACTAGCGGCATCACTCGTACCAGGTCTACAGAAAGTGTGTTCAGAGTTTCTACGGATAATGTAAAGAATGCAGCCAGAGGTGGAGTAGAAGGATGGAACCGCGACCAGTACCTGAACATCTGGGTTTGTAACCTGGAATCCGGCTACCTGGGCTATGCTTCGCTGGCCAGTGCAGCTGCAACCCGCGATGGAGTGGTTATACATTATGAATCCATTGGTGCTCCACCAAGCAATAATTTTCCGGCTCCTTATAATCTGGGTCGTACTGCCACGCACGAAGTGGGGCATTGGCTTGGGCTGAAACATATCTGGGGCAGTGGCTCCAGGTGCACCGATTCCGATGATATTGCGGATACGCCCAATCAGTTGAGAGAAACAACCGGCTGCCCTGACAGCATTGTTATCTCCTGCGACAACGGGCCCTATGGGAATATGTGGATGAACTACATGGATTATTCAGATGATGCCTGCATGAACATGTTTACCAAAGGCCAGGCAGATTATATGCGCGCTTTTTTAGCTGTCAGCCGCCCGTCAATTCTCAGTTCTCTTGCCTGTAGTGTCAGCTTACGTTCCAGGTTCAGCTTAACCAACCAGGCTGATTCTCTTGTTATGGCAGGCAGCACAGTTGGATTTACCGATAGATCGGAAGGGTTAAAGCCTGTTACCTGGTTCTGGGAGTTTGAAGGTGGTATACCGGCTACATCCACCGCTCAACATCCAACGGTTACCTATCCTGCCCCAGGTAAATATAATGTTACACTTACTGTATCGAATGGCTCCTTAAGCAGTACAAAAACAGAGGAAAACATTGTACATGCCACCGTTACTGATTTAGTGGCCTATCCAAATCCGGCTTCAGATTACCTCATGCTGGAACAGCCTGTGGCGGTGCACATACAAGAAGTGGAACTGGTTAACCAAGTCGGCCAGACTCTTCTAACAGCCAGGGTCCAGGAAAGGGTTACCCGGCTAGATATACAACACGTGCCGGCTGGAGTCTACTTCCTCCGTATCAGGAGCTCGAATGGGCTGCAGGTGAAAAAAATAAGCATAGTACGGTAGCAGGGAATTAGTTCAACCGCTTATTATTGCCCTTGCAGTGTAATCACCACCGTACGTTTAGAAGCATGGTTGCGGTGTTCGCAGAGATATACTCCTTGCCAGGTACCTAAATTAAAACTGCCGTTGGTGATGGGTATTGTAACAGAGCTACCCAGTATAGCCGCTTTCAAATGAGCAGGCATGTCGTCAGATCCTTCCAGCGTATGGCGGTAGTAGGGCTGATTTTCAGGCACCATCTTATTGAAGTGGCTCTCGAAATCCTGCCGAACAGTTGGGTCTGCGTCTTCATTTATGGCCAGGCTGGCAGAAGTATGCTTCATGAAAATATGTGCAATACCTACGTTTATCTCTTCCAGTTCAGGCAGCTGCGACACCAGCAAATCTGTAATTAAATGAAACCCACGTTTAACCGCCGGCAACCTTATCTCTTTCTGATACCACTTCATCGTTTCTATTTTATACGCTTACTCTTTATACTCGAAAGCACCTATATCAGGCGTTGAAGCATTACGGTTTGTTCCTTTTATATCTGCCGAAACATCAGGCAAAGGAACAGCCGCTGTCCGGGCAGGAGAGGAGGCTTCTAAACTGAAATCGCGCTTAGCTGTTTCCTTAAATGCCGGATTGATGTTGAATATATTGCCACTGCCACTCAGAGCTTCTTTATACTGTTCGGTTCGTAGCAGGTTATGGGCTGCCTCTATTGTTAAAGTGGCGGCATTCCCGGCAAACAAAACTTCATCTTTAAAACTATAGCTATCGCTATAGATAATGGTATTTATCAGCCTCAGGCGTGTTGCCTGGTTCTCAATATCGGTTCCTGGTATATAGTCGGCTACTGCAAAAGCAGGAGTTTCGCGGGGCAGCGGGTTATTGTAGTTTACAATAGTAGAATAAAGCACCTCGTAATTACCTCCGCCCAGTCCGGCAAAACTATATTGCCCGCAATTCTGAATAAGCGTGTTTATTACTTTAATATCAGAAGTAAAACCGATAATACCATCCCGGAAGGTATATTGTATAGCACAACCTTCTACTAAAGTGCCAGCCTTTCCCGGGTTGCCGATACGTAACCCATAAACTGCATTCCGAATATCAGCATACCGAATAATATTGCTTTCGCTTTTTGTAACAATCCGGATTCCTTCCCACTGCCCTGGAGCGGTCGCATAGGCAGGTTCACGCCTATAGCCGCTAAACATGACACGCTCTTCTGGCGTGCCGTTTACAATTAACCTGCCATTTACCAGCAGTACGGCATTGTTAACGGCATAAATAAGGGCACCTTTCTCGATGGTCAGGGTGCTGTTTTCTTTAACCAACAGCGTGTCAAGCAACACGTAAGGCTTATCGTTGGTCCAGGTGGTGCTCCCGATAGTGCTTTTGCGAATAAAGTGCGCATTTTGCCCATAAGCCACCAACTTCACATTTTGCCGCTTCCCGTTGGTATCGAACACAATAGAATCGGCTACTAAAAAAGGTAGATTAACATCCGAAGGATTAACATTCACCTTCACCAGGATATTCAGGCTGTCTTTGCCTCTCAGCTCCAGGTTATTAACTACAGGAGCCTGTAAACCATTTATAGTAAGACTATAGGGAGAACTGGTCGCGCCAGCCAAAGCTATGTTACTGATCCGGACAGCTTTGTTGTTCGGGTTGTACACTTTCAGGCGCTTTGTTACGCTACCCTGCGTAACAAAAACAGTATCGAACAAAACGGTATCTGCCGAGAAACGAAGTACAGCTTTCGGATCTGTTGTAATTTCTTCATCGGTTGGCGTACACGACAAAGCCGATAACAGCAAAAGAAGAGGCCATATGTAAGAGAGAAATTTCAGATGTACTTCTTTTTATGATGTGATTGAGGTATAAAGGAGCTTTACAAAATGTAGCAGATCAGGCTCCTTAGAAACAAAATTAGGAATGTAGCTCCGGCTTATGCTTTTACCACATTCCTAAAAATAAAATTCATATTACCTGAAGCTTAGGCCGTAGCACCTTCTTTCAGTTTTTCAGCATTTTCAGCAATACGTAGTTCTTCTACAAAATCTTCTATACCACCGTCCATTACAGAAGGCAGGTTGTATACTGTATAACCGATGCGGTGATCAGTTACGCGGCCTTGCGGATAGTTATAGGTACGAATTTTGTCGGAGCGATCTCCGCCACCCACCATGCTCTTACGTTGTGCTCCTTCAGCCTCCAGCTTTTTGGCCAACTCCTGTTCATAGATACGGGAACGAAGTACAGCTAAGGCTTTATCAAAGTTCTTCAGCTGCGATTTCTGGTCCTGGCACTGCGCCACAAGGCCTGTTGGAAGGTGGGTTAAGCGCACCGCAGAATAAGTCGTGTTTACCGACTGACCACCAGGTCCGGAAGAACAGAAAAGGTCTTTACGGATGTCGTTCATGTCGATTTGCACATCAAACTCTTCTACTTCAGGCAGTACTACTACCGAAGCTACAGATGTATGGATACGGCCTTGTGTTTCGGTTGCCGGCACGCGCTGTACACGATGCACGCCCGATTCAAACTTCAGCTTACCGTATACATCTTCGCCAGACAAGCCTACAATAATCTCTTTATAACCACCCGAAGTACCTTCTGTTGCGTCAATCAACTCTACTCTCCAGCCTTGCTTTTCAGCGAAACGGCTGTACATACGGTATAAGTCGCCAGCAAAAATAGAAGCCTCGTCGCCACCAGCACCCGCACGAATCTCCATAATAATGTCTTTGCTGTCGTTCGGATCTTTCGGGATAAGCAACTCTTTTAGAAGCTCTTCCAGCTCATCACGCTTCGGAAGCAGCTCATCGAGCTCTTCTTTGGCCATTTCGCGAAAGTCTTCGTCTTTTTCGGTAGCAATAACTTGTTTGGCGCTATCGATGTTACTCAGTATGTTCAGGTACTTCTTATATTCAGTTACTATTTTGTCGAGGTCTTTGTACTCCTTGTTCAGCGCCTTGAACTTTTTCATGTCGCTCGCCACATCAGGCTGGACAAGCAATTGGCTCACCTCTTCGAAACGCTGATTTATGGCTTCTAATTTATCTAACATCGGTCTGTTATGGTTTTAAAGTGCAAAGATACTAAATTGGCTCGTAGATTCTTTTATACAAATATGCTTAAAAAGATGTTCACCCGGCACAAATTACTCTTATATATAACTTTAGCAACCACCTTTATAGTTTCAGGTTGCGAATTAAAAGTTAAGCCCATAGAAGGCGGCAAAGAAATAGCGAAAGAACTTGAGCGGCATAAGATAAAGCGGGTAACTGAAAAAGACTTTCTGGTAGCAGCCCGTACCGCAGGAGATTCGATTACGAGGGTGGCCCAGCGGGCACTGGATGCGCGGCTGCAGGTGGCTTTACAAACTAATGATATAGCTACCGCCATGGCGTATTGCCAGCCAGAAAACTATGCAGCCGTTGATTCGCTGGAGCAACTGTATGGCGCTATAGCCCGCCGGACCAGTAGTAAATTGCGAAACCCGCAGAACAAGGCTGCTCAAAGCATATCGGACCTGGTAGGGCAATATGAAAGAAAAGAACGCAACGAATCTGCAACGCTTGAGCTTTCAGAAGAAGAACTGCTTTACACAGCCCCGATCTTTATCAGAAACGAAAGTTGCCTCCATTGCCATGGCACGCCCGGCAAAGAAATCCTGGAAGCTGATTATGCTCTTATCAAAGCAAAATATCCAGCAGATGAAGCTGTTGGCTACAAGACCGGCGAGCTAAGGGGCATGTGGCACATTACTTTTGATAAAAAAGCATTTGTTACTTATTTAAATGCTCAGCCTAAAAAAAGCTGGCGAAAAAGCAAATAGCTGTAACTGAATAATATACATAAATAGCAACCTTATCTGCTAATTATTGAAATTTTAACAACTATATACTTAAAAAATTAGTATATTCGTTTTGGCGATTAAATCCGATTTTGTTAGCTATCGGTGAACAATCCTGCTTCCTCCTTTGTTGTGCCTACAAATATCAGCAAAATGTTTATTAACTTTGCTCCTTGAAACCTTGCCCTGGCAGGCAGGTAAAACTTAGGTGTATTTAGTTCTAACTACAAAAATTATATTTTTTACCTATGGCCGTTATAAAAGCAACTGACGACGATTTTTCAACTTTATTAAATTCCAACCAACGTGTTGTTGTAAAATATTATGCAGACTGGTGTGGTAACTGCCGCCTGTTTGCCCCAAAATTCAAGCGCATGTCTGATGATGAGCAATTTGCTGATGTTGCCTTTGTTGATGTAAACGCTGAAACAAGCCCGGAAGCCCGCAAGATTGCCGGAGTAACTAATCTGCCTTTCTTTGCAGTGTTTAAAGGAGGCCAGTTAGTAGATACAGTGGCAGCAAGCAAAGAAGAAGCTGTAAGAGGACTTATTAATAAATTAACTGCTTAAGAAGAGATATGAAGATTCCTGCGATAAAGAAACTAGTAGAAACGCAAACATTGGATGCTCTTATTGCTGCTGAGGCAGCTCTGATTGAAGAGCAACAACTACAAATTGATGTGGAAGGAGAAGATGAAGGAGAGAAGTTAACGCATATCCTAGCTGCTTCCTGGATCATTAACCACATTAACGATACTGATTCTGATTTTAAAACTGCTCTTCGCGAGTACACTAAAAAAGTGCGTGTATCTATCAGCTAGTCATGCCTCATTTTATAAAAGCAGAAGGCCCGACGTATAATATGTCGGGCCTTCTGCTTTTATGAAGTTAATCTTGAAAATATTTCCTCTGCCAGTTTGCCGCCTCTTTCGGTACATAACCCGCGCACATAGTATAAATATATACTCCTGAAAACTTCGGCAAGGTTAAAATAATCCGGAGGAAACACAGTGGGGTTCAGCATCATGTTCAGTTGCTCTAATATAATTTTTGTAACCAGCTGAATATTTATATCCTTCCGGAAATCTCCACTTAGAATGCCCTCATTTAAGATTCCGGATATTTCATGATAGGAAAAAGAATTTAAGTGGTCCAGGCACATTTGCCATGCCTCAGGATAATGCGTACGCAGATCGATGACATAAGCAGGATTTGTTTGTCTTATGTTCTTTATACCATCCTGTAATAATATTATAATTTTTTCTACAGCACTGCTGGCTTCAGCCAGTATAGCAGCATGGGCACGTTTCTGTTCTTCCAGATCGAAAGCAACAGTCTTTTTCACCATGTCTCCCTTATCAGAAAAAAGCTCGTGAAAGGTAGATTGACGGATATCCAGTCTCTTAATAAGGTTTTGTTCAGAATTTGTTTCTATACCTTCATTTTTAAATACCTGAAGAATCTCCCCTAATATGGTTTCCAAGAATGTCATTATACTAATTTAGACTGCCAAATGCTGCTCAAGAAGGCCTGTAACGCATATTGCACTATGTTGTTGCAAACCTTTTTAAACATGCTGTAAAGTTAAATATTTTTAACATAGTAGTACGCAACAAGGTGCAGTTAGATGTACTACAGCAGCATAAATAAACTAATAAAGAAGAAAGCTTGAATAAAAAATACAACAGGAGCTATTTTATTGCCCTTTTGGAAGTTTGCTTTTTGAAAGCAGATTTGTAAGAGAAAGGCAATTCCGAACCAGCCTGTAAAGTTTGTAACAGGAATCTGATTATTGGTCCAGCTCCAGAAGTCAAACTTAACGGCTACAGGTTCTATAAAATAATCAAGCAACACCATTAAAGCTGCTCCCAGGATACACTTAGCCAGCCAATGCCAACGTGTATAATTGCTTATATGCCCTGTCGTATATACCAGCATCAGCCAGTTCAGCCCTATCAGCAGGGGCACTTCCCACAGTTTTGTACCCAAGGCCTCTCCATAGGTATAATACCCGAACAGCAAGGCTGTATGCACTCCTACTACCTCTGCCATAAATCCTGTTACAGCTGTTACTATGGCAAAAACAATAAAGCTTAGATTCCACTGCTTGTGCAAGCTGAATAAAATAGCATTGGTAAGCAGTAAATTGAGCGGTGTTAGCGACTGGAAATAAGCTGCATTTCCACTGAAAGCCAGTCCCCACAAACCAACTGCATGAAATATTACCAGCACTGCTACCGCAGCCGGAAAAAAGTATTCGGCATATTTTTTTTTAGTGGCAGTAATGGCTCGTGAGTCCGTTTGTGGCATCGTGTATTATAATAATCAGGTTGTAAATTATTTCGCGGCAGGCACCATATCGCCCACAATTTTAGCCGACAGTAGACATAAAGGGATTCCTCCTCCGGGGTGAACACTACCTCCACAAAAGTACAATCCTTTGATGCTGCTGTTAAAATTAGGATGCCGCAAAAAAGCAGCCATTCTGTTATTAGAACTGCTTCCGTACAGTGCTCCCGCAAAAGACGAGGTTTTCTGCTCGATCAGGAGAGGGTCCAGCACTTGCTCTACCTCTATAAACGGAGCAATATCTGTGTGAAGCATAGCACTTAATTTCCTGACAACTGTTTCACGTGTAACGGAAATCAACTTGTCCCAATCCTGCCCCTGGTTATGAGGCACATTTACCATTACAAACCAGTTCTCCCCTCCTGGTGGCGCGTCGGCAGCATCAAGTTTAGAAGTAATATTTACATACACCGTTGGATCGGTGCTAATTGTTTTGTGCTGGAAGATGTGCTTAAATTCTTCTTTATAGTTTTTACTAAAGAAAATATTGTGCAGGTGTAGCTCCGGAAACTCTTTTTTAATGCCCCAATAGTATATTAAAGCGGAGCTGGATCGTGGCTGCTGCAATGTTTTTTCAGGTGCTTTATGTCCAGTAAGCAACTTACGGTAAGTCGGCACAACATCCATGTTACTTACTACTACCTCGGCTGCAAAGGTTCCTTTTGCTGTTCTTATACCTATTGCCTTCGCACCTGCAGTTATAATCTGCTCCACCGCCTCATTATACCGAAACTGTACGCCCAACTCCTCTGCCAGCCTTACCAGGCTTTCGGCAATAGCATAAATTCCACCCTTTGGATAAAACGCACCGATATTATGCTCCAGGTGCGGAATCAGGTTTAGAGTACCCGGTGCCTGATAAGGATCAGAACCATTGTAGGTGGCGAACCTGTCCAGTAGCTGCACGAACCGATGGTCTGAAAATAACTGCTCATTTGCAGCATGCATAGTTGTGGTTAAACCCAGGTCGGAGAGGCAGCCTAAAGCCTTTAATACATCTGCGCTCAGGTAGGTGTTCAGCCGGTGCAGCGATTTGTGCAGAAAGGTATCGGAAGTACCCTGATACAGCCTGGCGCTTTTTGCCAAAACCTCCTGAACAGCCTGCTGCGGCACCCCCAGCTGCAGCTCCGTTTCTTTAGCAAATTGTGCAGCATCAGCATAAGCTTTCAAATGGCTGCCATCAGGCCAGAAATAATGTGTGATCGGGTCGAGCCGTACATAAGTAAAGTATTCGGAAGGTTTTTTGCCTGCCAAACTAAAAAGCTCATCTACCAGGTGGGGGAGAGTGAAGAGAGAAGGGCCAGCATCGAACCTGTATCCCCCTAACCAGAACTGCTGCATTTTACCGCCAAATGTATCGGCTGTCTCAAATACAGTTACCGCATATCCTTTTACAGCCAGTCTGATAGCCGCTGCAATACCTCCGATTCCCGAACCAATAATGGCTGCTTTATTCATATTCTAATTTACAGGGTTTGCACCTATTCTGCACCTAAACTGATAAACTCCTGAAAAGTTTGATAAAATGCCAGCTTATGCTTTGCCAAAAAGCTTTTTGTAAACAGGCTTCCGCATGCTGAACTGTGCCAGCATAAGCGGGTAAAGCAGTTGATCGAGCAGCTTATTGCCTGTGCTAAAGGTTATGATATCGTGTATAATGGCTCCATTGCCATGTTTGCTTACCAAGTGCTTATGATGCCATGTTTGCAAAGGAGCAGGTAGTTCCTGGCCTTCATCTACAAAATAAGCGTCTGTATCCGTTACTTCTCTTTCCGTTATCAGGCTGGTCCAGCAATGGCGGGAGAAGCCTGTAAGCATTTCCACGGCTACAATATCTCCAGGCGCACTTCCATCGAAACGTAAAAGCTTCAGGCGGGGGTAGGGCGGAGACAAAGCCAGAAACAGCTTTTCATCAAAAGCATCGAAAACATGTCTAAAATCCTGCTGTACCGTTGTTTTTAGGTGTAAACGCATAGCAATTTTCTTTCTGGTATTATAGAGCTTGAACAAATAGATTTTTTACGTCCCCACTCACTTTACATAACCTCTGTTCAGCTGCAAAGTTTAACTACACAAAAGAAAAGCCGCTGTTGTATTTATACAAGCAGCGGCTCTGTGAATGTTAGCTTACATGTTAAGCAAAAGATTAGCTCAGCAGATTATCAATATCCTCCTTGGTAAGGCTCTTGATAATGGTTTCATCGGTACTGATCAGGTCTGTTACCAATTGTATTTTACGGTTCTGCAGAGCGAGTATCTTTTCCTCTACAGTATCTTTGGTAATAAACTTATAGGTAAACACTTTGTTCTGCTGCCCGATCCGATGCGCCCTGTCCACTGCCTGCGCCTCTACAGCCGGGTTCCACCACGGGTCCAGGATAAACACATAATCTGCTGCCGTTAAGTTAAGGCCTACACCACCTGCTTTCAGGGAAATCAGAAACACCTGTATACTTACATCCGTCTGGAAGCGCTCTACCTGCTGTTGCCTGTTTTTAGTATTCCCGTCCAAATAGGCATAAGTAATTTCACGCTCATCCAACACTTTGCGAATAATTTCCAGATGTTTCACAAATTGACTAAAGATTAGCACCTTGTGGCCCTTCGTCACCACATTTTTAGTCATGCGCATTACTTCTTTCAGCTTACCCGATTCTCCTTCGTAGCCTGCATCTGTCATCAGCGGGTGGTTGGCAATCTGCCGGAGCTTGATCAGGCCCTGCAAGAGCATGAACTGCGTATTTCCGGAGCCATTTTCTTCCAAGCTCTTCAGTATCTTATTACGGTAATAAGATTTTGTTTCTTCGTAGGCATGCTCCTGCTCCTCTGTCATTTTACAGTACGTAGTATGCTCTATTTTCTCAGGCAGTTCTTTTGCCACCTGCGATTTGTGCCTGCGCAGAATAAATGGCTTTATGAGAGCATGCAGCTTCCGTGTTTTCTGCTCGTCCTTTTCTTTTTCTATCGGCCGCAGAAACTCGTTGCGGAAGAAGTGCTGATTACCAAGTAAACCAGGATTAATAAAAGACATCTGCGACCACAGGTCCATGGTACTATTCTCTACAGGCGTACCCGTAAGAATCAGGCGGTGCCGTGATTTTAAAGACCGAACAGCGCGCGAGGTATTGGAATCGGGGTTTTTAATTGCCTGCGACTCATCCAGTATAATATAATCGAAGTAATAGTCTTTCAGCATTTCTGCATCCAGGCGCGCTATACCATAGGAGGTTAAAATTAGATCATAATCTTTGAACTGCTCCACATTCTTTTCCCGGTAAGTGCCCGTATAGTTCAGAATGCGCAGCTCTGGCGTAAACTTCTGTGCCTCGTTCAGCCAATTGTAAATCAGCGAAGTAGGCATGATAAGCAAGGTAGCTGTTTCTGCTCCATTTTCCTTGCGGTGTTGCAGCATAGCCAATGTTTGCACTGTTTTACCCAAGCCCATGTCATCGGCCAGGCAGCCTCCAAACTTATAGTCCTTTACAAAGTGCAGCCAATTATAGCCTGCTTTCTGATAAGGCCGCAGCTCCCCCTGAAAACCTGCCGGTAAAGGATGATCTTCTATCACCTCAAACTCACGCAACTTCTCCAGTTTACGGCTCATGGTAACAGTAGCCAGGTTACCGTTCTGCAAATCATTCACCAAAGCCGTATGATGCTTCTTCAGGGTGAGAGAATCTTCTCCTTCCGAAAAGGCAAACAGTTCTATATACTGCGTAAACCACTCTTCCGGAATAATAGCTATTTGGCCGTTGGGCAGCTTAAACTCATTATTTTTGGTTAGGATGTGGTTTTTCAGCTTGATGAAAGGAATCTCAAATTCACCAAAGCGAACTATGCCATAGATGTCGAACCAGTCGTTGTTTTCAGTAATGCCTACATCAACACTAACTTCTCCGATAAAGTAGCTTTTGCCGCTTTTTTCGGATTGACGCACGGTAAAACCTAACTGCTCCAACTCTTGCACATGATTGTTCAACCACGAGAAGGCCTCGCTTTTATCTAATACCACCTGCCCATTCTTTACCTCCAGGGCACGTTTTGAAAGCTCTTTTACAAACTCCCTTTCATGATTCACATCACGGATCAAGCGGTGGAAAATATAGGAATCCTGCGTTTTTTCCATGCTGACGCTTACACGCTTTGCTTCGTGTGTTTCTACCACATAGTCACCGTACTTAAAAGACAGATCAAATAAAATCTTCTCGGCAACGGAAGCTCTGTCGGCTCTTTCGGCACGGCCATTGGATAGCACAGCTGGTGCCTCTACGGCTTTAACCTCAGAGAAAGTAAGGTAAGGACTCGGTGTATATTTTTCTGATTTGATATCGAAGCCTTTGGCATACACATCAAACGATTCCACCAGCGGTGTTACAAACTTGCGGTAATAGTTTTCCTCTACAGAACGAGGAATCACAATAAATTTCTTATGGAGGAAAGGCTGTAGCTTTTTACCGTCTATAGCCTTTTCAAAACTATACACCACATCATCCAGCATCAGCCAGGCTGGTTCGTAGCAGATCAGGGTAGCATTGCGGTACTGGAAATCCAGTTTCTCACCTGCATATTTGATGGTTGGAAAGTAATGAGTATTATCGTCGTTGCGCCTGAAATGGAAAAGTACAGTAGCTTTTTCGGGTGCTATTTTGATCTGTTTCCAGGTTGGCTCTCCGTCCTTTCCCATAATAAAGGTGAACTTGTCCTGCAGCAGGTCAAGTATCTTACCCATCTTTACCTGTATGTAATGGCTGATCGCCTCCTGCAGCGTTTTATCTCCCTTTTCAGGATCATAGGTTTTCAGGAAGAATTCTGCTGTGGTAACTTTTTTTGAGGAAAACTTCTTCAGCACCGCATCCTGTTGAATCTGGTCGATCAGGGTGATCAGTTTGAAGTCGTTCCCATCTAAGCGTGAGGCAAATTCATCGGCATTTTTGGCAGAAATGTTCTGGTGCTGCAATGTAAGTTGACCTTTGGAATTTACCTGCACCACAAACGATTCGAAAAGATAGCCTAGGTATTCATGCTCAAAAAGCGAATAGATTACCTGAAAGGGCTGTGTAGTATACACTTTCATGCCAACGACAAAATTTTGGACGACAAATTAAGCTATAAAGAGCGCATTTCCTACCAAAATATGCTTTTTATAGGCTTATAAAGCAGCTTTCGGACATTTCTGCCTCCATAAATTTTGTGCTTCGCGTTAGAATGGCAGCACCAGAAAAGAGCGCTTGTAGGGTATTTTCACCTAGAGCGGTGTTTAAAGATTATCCCGCACAGAAATAGCAGCTGCTTTGCGGGCAGGCCTTATAGAAACCAGTAATGTAATAACAATAATGGCTACTCCGGTAAGCACAAAGTCTTCCCACTGCATTTTTACCGGGTATGAGTCTACTACAGAAGTTGCCATCCCCATTGATACTATCCCAAAGGTTTGTTGCAGGTTACACACCAGCATTCCCATAGACAGGCCATAGGCAGCCCCGATAAAAGCAACTAAGGCTCCCTCGAATAAGAATATATTCTGTATGGTTTTGGCTGTAGCTCCCATAGAAGCCAGCACCGCTATGTCTTTCTGTTTATCGATTACCAGCATAGAAAGCGAGAAGAATATATTCAGCGAAGCTATCAGAAGAATAAAGGCGAAGGTGATGAATACGAAGAGCTTTTCTACCTTAACAGCCCGTAACAAGCTGGTATGCTGCTCATCGCTGTCCTGCACATTAAAGCTTTCTCCGAGCGCCTGCTGCAGCGCCCGTTTAACGGTCTCAATTCTGGCTCCACGCTCTACTTTTATTTCAAGGGAAGTGCGCCGCCGCCCGTACTCCAGAAGCTCTTCTGCAAAGTTCAGGGGTACAAATACGTAAGCATCGTCGTACTGGCGTTCTATGGCAAAAACACCACCGGCAGCTATATTCAGGCTATTAAAGGCTCCCTCCGGGTTCAGCGGATTAAATTTGGTGTTGCGCGGGTAAAGGAATTGCAAAGGCACAAACTGGTTGCTAGGCCTGATAGAAAGCTGGTATTGTACTCCCCGCCCTACCAGCGCATAATATACCTCATTTACAATCAGCTCATGGTGCCCCTCTACAATAGAAGAGTCTATATCATTCTGCTGAAAGAAGTTTTCGCTAACGCCCTTTACCTTTACCACCATCTGGCGGTCGTTGTAGCGAAGCAATGCATTGTCTTCTATGATTTCTGACACCACTGCCACGCCTGGGGTACGCCTGATGCGGTTCATGAATTCGGTATCTGTTTCAAAAGACTTGCCTTCTACCGCTGTTATTTTCAGATCGGGGTCGAAGCTGCTGTATATTGTACGAATCAGGTCTTCCAATCCGTTAAATACAGAAAGCACAATAATCAAAGCCATCGATCCCACCGCCACACCAATCATAGCGATATTGGAGATAATGCTGATGATGTTCCTCTTCTTCCTGGAGAAAAAATATCGTTTTGCTATCAGAAAAGGTACATTCATGTTTATCTTGTTTCCTTGTGCCGTTTATCGTAAACCGCTCCAGTAATGTTATGGCGTTATTGTTAAGTTAATGTGCTAATTTATTAATGTGCTAATGTGTAAATATATTAATGTGCTGGAGTATAGTTATGCAGCAAATTCCGAAAATACTGTAAGAACCTTCCCAAACTCTCTAACCCTTTAATTTTCTACCTCTCTAACTTTTTAACTCTCTAACTCAAACCTACTTCCAGGCTTTTACAATAAGCCCTGTTCCTGTTGCATGCTTGCCGTTAACATCCATCCAGTTCAGCAGCAGGCAAAACGGAAACGTAATGAGATAGTAAAACGGTAAAACCAGGAAGAAAATTTTAGAGACGTTGAGCATGAGCATCGGGTACTTCATAGACAAACGCCAGGATACCTGCCCGGGTTTGCCATAAGAGTACTTTGCCTCTACCTTACGGAAACCTGCCGTACGCAGCTTCTGCTGTATCTCCTGAATATTATACCCGTCGCGTACGTGTTCTTCTATAAATGAAGTATCGTGATCGCCTGTTACATCAGAACCACCCTGATCGGAAGGAGTTGAAATAACCAGCATACCACCTGAACGCATAGAAGCATGAAAGTTACGGAACACCTCCACATCCTCCAGTATATGCTCCATTACATCAACAGACAGCACCAGGTCATATGCGTTCGGCTCCCGGTACTGCACCAGGTCTGCATTGCGGAAAAGCACATTATGCCTGCCAAGTGCCCTGAAAAAATGGTTGTTATCGGAGATTTGCTCATCCTTCACATCCACAGCCTGTATGCACCACTTGCTGCTCATGTTGGAGAGGTAGTACGTATACTGGCCAAAACCGGCACCGGCATCCAATATCCGCTGCTCTTTGCCTTTACGGCTTACAGCCCATGCCCGCAGCTCTTTATGCACATGCCAGGTGCGGAGCAGAAGCAGGTCTAAAAGGTGGAAAAAAACACGGCGCAGGAATGGCGTTCGGTTGAACACATCGCCCAACACGCGTTTTATAGGATCATACTGCATAAAGGTGAAGCAAAACTAAAGCTATTGGGAATCGGCATCGTCTTCGTCTTCTTCACTGCTCTCTTCGTTTTCGTCGGCAGGAGGAATCTCGATGTTAGAAAATAATTTATCAATGTGAGCAGCATACTCTGCGCTATCGTCGAGGTAAAACACCAGTTCTGGTATAACACGCACCTGCTTTTTAATGCGCTGAGCCAGCAAATGGCGTATCGTCTTTGTATTGGCACGTATCTCGAGCAGCAAACCCTCATTACTCTTTGCCATCATTACACTCAGGTAAACACGCGCCAGCCCCAGGTCTGGCGACACACGAACCACACTTACTGATATATAAGCCCCTCCAAAAAGATGCGGAACCTCTCTCTGAAAGATTTCCGCCAACTCTTTCTGAATCAGGCGAGAAAATTTCTGTTGTCTTTTACTTTCCATATGAAGATGCAAATATCACATTAATTTTGCATTTTTACCCCAAAAGTGCCTTACTCATTTCAGGTTAAGCATTTTTACTAGTTTCTTATAACTGCATCTTACCTTGATTAGTTACTTTAGAAGTATACTGCCTTCCCGCCTGGTTCTGCTGGTCTTGCTGTTTCTTGCCATAAGAGTACCGCTTATCCTGTTGGGGCAACCAGCCACATCCCAGGAATTAATTTCTATGCTGGTAGGGGAGCGGCTGACAAATGGCTTTCAGATGTATGCTGAGGTGTATGACAATACGGCACCGCTGGCAGCACTATTTTACTGGATGATAGATATTGTTACAGGGCGTTCTGTTATCGCTTATCGTTTGGTAGCCACTATGCTTCTGCTGCTACAGGCGTTTTTCTTTAATACTACGCTTAACAGGCACCAGGTGTACGCCGAGAAGAATTACCTCCCTGCGCTCATATATCTTATCCTCGGAAGCATTACCTATGAGTTTGATATGCTCACGCCACTGCTCATCGGCAATACTTTTATCATCCTGTCGCTGCCATACATCATCACGATATCCAGAGAGGGCTTAGACAATAGCCGGTTGTTTGTAGGCGGGTTTATGTTTGGCCTGGCTGCCCTAAGCTATCTGCCACTGCTTCTTTTCCTGCTGGCAGGAACTTTTGCTGTCATCTTTTTTGCCTCCAACACTTTCAGGAGCTTTTTGCTTATGGTATGTGGGTTTGTGTTCCCGTATGCCATGCTGATGACCTACTACCTGTATGCAGGCTCTCTGGATGAATTTATAGTATTACACCTGTTACGTTCGTGGCTATACCAGACTACATTACTGCTTTCTCCTGCCGAC
Source organism: Pontibacter sp. SGAir0037 (assembly GCF_005491705.1). Taxonomy (NCBI): domain Bacteria; kingdom Pseudomonadati; phylum Bacteroidota; class Cytophagia; order Cytophagales; family Hymenobacteraceae; genus Pontibacter; species Pontibacter sp. SGAir0037. The sequence continues at coordinate 4,159,485 of NZ_CP028092.1, forward strand.
TTGGTAAAGGTGCTGGCCTTACCTGCTCTGCTCTGGCTGCTTTCGGTTTTTAGCATGATGTCGCTTCCACAACGGCTGGTGTTCCAGGTTAAGTTTCAGCAACTGATGTGGGTGTGGATGGCAGTAGGTCTATTGGTTGCTTTTACACAGGCATCGGTATCGGCCGGGGCTTTTGTACTGATACTTCCTGCCATTGCCTATTTCAGCGAGTTTTTCTTTACAGGAGGACTCAAAAAATGGATACTGAACACAGTATTCTTTGCTGTTCTGGCAGGCGTAGTTATTCTGCGCTACAGAGACGTGTCGGGTATAAATCGTTTCCTGCAAATTAACGATGCAAAGCTTTTAGCTTCTGCTAACCCTGTTCCGGCTATTCGTAATACAACCGTACTTGTGCTAGGTAACGACTTAAGTTACTATACCAACAATAAACCGGCTACGCCATACCTGAACTGGCAGCTCGCGCAGCGGCATTTCGGCAACCTGAACGAGTATTGGGCTTTGTTCGAAATCCAGGAGAACTTCAGAAAAGAATCTCCGGCTTACATTGTTGACAAAGCCGGATTGATGGAAGAGCTAAAATACAAACTGCCAACTGTTTTTGCTTCTTATGAAGAAACAGAGACAGCGGCAGTATATAAGAAAAGGCGCTAACCTAAAGTTGATTTTTGCCTTAGCAGTTCGAAATTTTGTCTACGCGGGTCTGGTGGCGGCCGCCTTCAAAATCGGTTGAAAGAAAGGTTCGCACCATATCAGCAGCTTTTTCCTGCGACACGAAGCGGGCCGGTATGCAAAGTACATTGGCATTGTTATGAGAACGTGCCAGGGCTGCCAGTTTTGTTTCCCAGCAAAGGGCAGCACGAATCTGGCGGTGCTTATTAGCTGTTATGGCCACACCGTTTCCACTTCCGCAAATCAGGATACCAAAATCAGCTTCTTTCGCTTCCACAGCATTTGCCAGCGGATGCACATGGTCCGGGTAATCCACCGAAGCATCTGAATCAGGCCCAAAGTCGTGTACCTCATGCCCCAGTTCTGCCAGCACTTCTTTTAACATACCTTTGTAGGTATAGCCTGCGTGGTCACCGCCAATTGCAATTTTATAAGCCATGGTTATATGGTGTTATTTTCGTTTAGTTTCTTTAAATCATTTTTACGGATAGATCTCGAAACGCTGATACTTACCTCATACAGGCCAACCAATGGGATGGCAATCAGCATCTGGCTGATCACATCAGGCGGCGTTACAATAGCCGAAATGATCAGGATAACCAGGATAGAGTGGCGACGGTACAGCTTCATTGTTTCAGGCGAAAGCAGACCTGCCTTTGTAAAGAAGTAAACAATAACAGGCAGCTCAAACATTACAGCACAAGCCAGGCACAGGGTGGTAAGCGTTGAAATGTAGGAAGACAAGTCGAATTCATTTACAATAGAAGGATCTACCTGGTAACCTGCAAGAAAGTTGATGGAAATGGGGGAAACCACATAGTAACCAAACATCAAGCCCATCAGGAAAAGGATAGATACCCAGAATACGGCTCCCTGTGAGTTTTTTTGCTCCTGTGGGTATAAGCCAGGCTTAACAAAACGCCAGATTTCCCAGAAAGCGTAAGGGAAGGCGCAGGCCAAACCTAACACCACCGATACCATCAGGTGCATGGCAAACTGCCCGCTCATCTGGCGGCTTTGGATAGTAAAGCCCATTTCTTCTATACAAAAGCCTGTAGTTCCCAATTTCTGGCCCACCTCGCACATCACTCTGTAGCTAAAAAAATCGGGGCGCGACGGAGCCAGAATAATGTCATGGAAAACAAAGCTTTTTGCCAGAAAAGCAGCTACACCAAATACTAATATAGAAGCCAGTGCCCGAATAATATGCCATCTCAACTCTTCAAGATGGTCCACAAAAGACATCTCTCCCTGCTGTTCTCCTTCCTCTAAGTGTGGTTGATCCATCATAAGGGCTGCTTGCTATAGTTGTTTAAGATTAAGCGAATAGTGGATACTGCTCCATCCAGGCATTTACTTCTTTGCGTACTTCTGCAATTTTACCTTCGTTCTCGTGGTTAGCCAGTACAGTATCGATCAGTTCAACAATACGATCCATATCCGCTTCCTTTAATCCACGTGTGGTAATGGCGGCCGTACCTACACGCATACCAGAAGTTACAAACGGCGACTTATCATCGAAAGGCACCATATTTTTGTTGATGGTGATATCTGCTTTGATAAGAGTATTTTCTGCCAGTTTACCTGTTAAGCCTTTTGAGCGCAGGTCTATCAGCATCATGTGGTTGTCGGTTCCTCCGGAAATTATGTCGTAGCCGCGCTCTAAAAACGCTTTTGCCATTGCCTGAGCGTTTTTCTGCACCTGCTCTACATACACCTTATAATCATCAGAAAGAGCTTCGAAGAATGCAACTGCTTTGGCTGCAATTACGTGCTCCAGCGGACCACCTTGCGTACCAGGGAAAACAGCTCCATCCAGCAAAGAAGACATCATACGTGTTTCACCTTTTGGTGTTTTAAGGCCAAACGGATTTTCGAAGTCTTTGCCCAGCATGATCATGCCACCTCTTGGGCCACGAAGGGTTTTATGCGTTGTAGTAGTTACAATGTGGCAATGCTCGAACGGGTTGTTCAGGAGACCACGGGCAATAAGGCCGGATGGGTGCGAAATATCGGCCAGCAACAAGGCACCTACCTCATCGGCGGCGGCACGCAATTTTTTATAATCCCAGTCGCGGCTGTAGGCAGAGGCACCACAGATAATAAGCTTTGGCTGCTCACGGCGGGCAATCTCTACTACTTTATCAAAATCTATTAAACCAGTTTCCTGCTCAACGCCATAAAACGTTGGCTGGTATAGTTTACCGGAAAAGTTTACAGGCGAACCATGTGTTAAGTGGCCACCATGCGACAGGTCGAAACCCAGAATTTTATCGCCCGGCTGCAGCACCGCCAGCATAACGGCTGCATTGGCCTGAGCACCAGAGTGTGGCTGCACATTTACCCATTCTACACCAAATAGCTCTTTTGCACGATCTATAGCCAGTTGCTCTGCCTGGTCTACAATTTCACAGCCACCATAATAACGTTTGCCGGGCAGGCCTTCAGCATATTTATTTGTCATTTCGCTTCCCATTGCCTGCATTACCTGTTCCGAAACAAAGTTTTCAGAAGCAATCAGCTCTATGCCATGGGTCTGGCGGGCTTTCTCTTTCGCTATTAAATCAAAAATGGCTGTATCTTTTTGCATCGCTACTTTTAGTGAAGTTATGATTCGTCAAAATTAAAGTATGCACCTGAATAAACCAATGTTTCAAAAGTTTATATACGCCTTTGGTGCAAAGACCGGATTGCAGCACTTATCTGCGGCAGCAACAACCCTCTGGTTAACTTTTCCTGGCTACCGGGTAAGGCCGGTCTTCATTAGGCTGCACAAACAACTCCTGTGAATCCATATCCAGCGCTACTAAATTCCCATAAGAGGCATTTTTATAGTAGACACAGCCTGCATCCAGGTTGAGCTTCATGTCTTTATGTGCTGCTCCTTTTTTTATACTGTGCAAAGGGGTAGGGGTATGGCCGTGCAGAAGCTTCTTGTTATCCAGTTTATCCCAGTTTACACTATAGCCTCTGATATTGAGCATGGCATCTGTGTCTTTAAAGATATCCTGCTGCTTAAAATCGAAACCGGCGTGCACCAGGTAATAATCAGGTAGCTCCAGGTAAAAAGGAAGATCTTTCAGAAACTGCACATATTTCTGAGGCAGGTGCTCAAAATCATGAACCTCAAAGCTCTCCAGCAGCAGTTCCTGTTCGAAAGGCTTTAGCGTTAATGCTTTTTCACCTTTTCTGGAAGCATTTAGAAGCATCTGGTCGTGGTTGCCCCGCAGACAAAGTACCTGGTAGTGTTGCTTCTGTAGTTGTATGATAAAATCGACTACGCCTTTACTATCGGGACCTTTATTTACCAGATCGCCTAAAATGTAGAGCTCATCTGTTTTCTGAAGCTTTAACTTTTCCAGCACCAATGCTTTAAACGTGCGGACACAACCATGAATATCTGTAAGGGCGTAGCGGGCCATAAAGAGGTTTATACAAAGCTGGCAGCTATATTACAGAAATCTTTCAGACTAGCCAAAAAAGAAATAGCACCTGTTTTGGCAGGTGCTATTTCTCATAAGGTATTTTACTGTTAATTATATTTACCCTTATCAATATCCGGCTTGTTTAAATTACGGTTGGGGTTGTTTGTTATAATACCTTCCGCAATATCATCAGGCCCATTGGTATATTTTTCGCTTAACTCATCGTGTTCATCACGCGTCTGGTTCGGATCTACCGGTTTTACGCCAGCTTTTGATTGTCCTCTTCCTGATGGTTTTCCGCTATCAGCCCCACCTGGCTGCGTATGCTTATATGATGGCATAATATCCTCCTTTGTTTAAGTTAAAAATGGCCAAAGCTTTCTATTTTGCTGCTTCAGCACTTCTGAAATCAAATTCTACTACACTGAGGAGCAGTTAAGCACCTCTTCCTTCTTCTTCCGTACGCATGTTGTCTTTAGGCGGTATACCGTCGTCGGAAAAATCATTTACTCCGATGGCACTCGGGCCGAAGCCTGAAGTATCGCTACCATAGCCTTCTTTACCGTCGCGGTTACCGAAGCCGCCCCGCTGATGTTCATTTTTTGGAGCATCGGCACCTGGTATAATATGCCCTGCACTCATTTCCTGCTCCGATGTATCTTCATCTATCACACGTACAGGCCTTTTATCAGGGCTCTGTCCGCTTAAAGAAGAAGGGTTCTGTCTATTTTTATTTTGATCTTCCATAGTATTGAAATTTATGGCTCCGCATCACGAAGCCTTCTATGTATTTTACTTATTTCAGGCGGAATGGTTGGCTAGATTAGCCTCCTATCTGCTCTCCGCCATTTACATGTATTACCTGCCCTGTAATGTAAGAGCCGTCTTCAGAGGCCAAAAACACATAGGCAGGAGCTACCTCAGATGGTTGCCCTAAACGCCCCATTGGCTGACTTTTGCCAAATTCCGCCACTTTTTCTTCATCAAAAGAAGCAGGTATAAGAGGTGTCCAGATAGGTCCGGGAGCCACGGCATTCACCCGGATTTTTTTATCTGTCAGGTTTTGAGAAAGGGAACGTGTAAAAGCCGTAATAGCACCTTTCGTAGAAGCATAATCCATTAAGTGGGCACTGCCTCTGTAAGAAGTGATGGAAGTGGTGTTTACAATATTGCTTCCTTCTTTCAGATGCTCCAGCGCCGCTTTGGTCATGTAGAACATCGAGAAGATATTAGTATCGAAGGTGCGTTTCAGCTGTTCCTGCGAAATATCTTTCAGATCGGTTTGCTCATGCTGTTCTGCCGCATTGTTAACCAGGATATCCAGCTTACCCAGTTCTTTTACGGCCTGCTCAACGGCCAGTTTACAGAACTCTTCCTTGCCAATATCACCGGCAATCAGAATACACTTACGGCCTTCCTTCTCTACCAGTGCTTTAGTTTCCTCGGCATCCTTGTCCTCGTTCAGATACACAATAGCCACATCAGCCCCTTCTCTGGCAAAATGCACTGCTACTGCACGGCCTATCCCGCTGTCACCACCAGATATCAAGGCAGCTTTTCCTTTCAGCTTGTCACTTCCTTTATAAGAATCGCGGATAAACTCCGGCTTTGGTGTCATTTCATGTTCTTCGCCCGGCTGTTTTTCTTGTACCTGCCCCGGTACCGATGTAGGTTTATTTTCCATAGCTATATAGTATTCTTAGATTATTTCATACTGATTATAAGTTGTTTAACTCTATACGCCCATGCCTGCGCCTTGTTCCACAAGTATAGGGGAGTTCTGAACCAGGAGTTAAATGATTCATTTGATAATAGGACATAACTGAAATTTTTTGTGGGTGTAGCAGCGAATAAAAGCGTAGAGGGGAAGAGAGCATCAAATTTTAATTAACTCAGAATTCAGGACTCGTGACTCAGCACTCTTTTTACTACCTTTGATGATTATGCAGGAACAGGAAAAAACGAATTTATACTTGGTGCCTACGCCCATTGGTAATTTAGAAGATATCACTTTACGGGCTATCAGAATTTTAAAGGAAGTAGATGTGATTCTGGCAGAAGATACCCGTACCAGCGGTAAGCTGCTACAGCACCTGGGCATTGAAAAGCGGATGCACAGCCACCACCTGCACAACGAACACAAGGCAACCGCCCACCTGATTGATCGCCTGAAAGGAGGAGAAGTAATGGCACTTGTTTCGGATGCTGGTACTCCCGGTATATCAGACCCGGGCTTTTTTCTGGTGCGTGAATGCCTAAAAAATGATTTGAAAGTAGAGTGCCTGCCCGGAGCTACTGCTTTTGTGCCGGCTCTGGTAAAATCGGGCTTCAGCACAGACAGGTTTACTTTTGAAGGGTTTCTTCCCATAAAAAAAGGGCGGCAAACCAGACTGCAGAGCCTGGCACAGGAAGAGCGCACCATGATCTTTTACGAATCGCCGCACCGCCTGCAGAAAACGCTTTCTCAATTTAAAGAATACTTTGGAGGTGATCGCCTCGTTTCTGTTTCACGCGAAATTTCTAAAATGTTTGAAGAAACCATTAACGGTACTTTAGACGAACTCATTCAGCTATTCGAAACGAAAGCCATAAAAGGTGAATTTGTAATAGTGGTAGCAGGAGCTAAAGACTGAAAATGGTGAAGAACTTATGAAACAACATCTAACAAAAATATGGCTCCTCCTGGTGTGTTGCTTGTATGCACTGCAGGGGCAGGCACAGTTTGAAAATTACCAGCTTTCGCCTGATGCCACTATAAGTTTGATTACCTGCTCCAGCGGCGATGATCTTTATACCGTGTTCGGACATAGTGCGGTGCGGGTAAACGATCCGGCAGCCGGCCTTGATATTGTTTTTAACTATGGCACCTTCGATTTTGATGAGCCTAACTTTTACCTGAAGTTTGCCCAGGGCAAGCTCCGTTACAAGCTTTCGGCAGCCTACTTCAGCGACTTTGTATATGCCTATACCCGCGACAACCGCTCTGTATTTGAGCAGGAGCTACGCCTGACACCGGAGCAAAGGCAGCAATACTGGGCGTTCCTGACGAACAATTACCTGCCTGCCAACCGCTTCTACCTCTACGATTTCTTTTTTGATAATTGTGCCACCCGTATCCGCGATGGTTTAGAGGCTACTTTTCCCAACCAGATCAAGTTTAACATTGAGCATTTTGACAAAGATTACAGTTTCCGTAATCTGATTGATATTTACCTGCCGCCACAGCCATGGGGCGATTTTGGAATAGATTTAGCTTTAGGGGCAAAAATAGACCAGGAAGCGACACCCTATGAATATATGTTCCTGCCGGATTACCTTTCTATGGGTTTTGCCAATGCCACCATTATGCAGAATGGCAAAGCAGTACCTCTGGCCGGCGAACCTAAGACCATTTTTCTGCAACAGCCGCCCCAGGAGGAGTCTTTTTCGCTGTTCAGACCTACTATGGTGTTTTGGGCATTCTTTGTTGTAGTTTTGGTTGTAACTATACTTGATCTGAAAAACAACCGTCGCAGCAAAACCCTGGATTTTATGCTTTTCTTTATTTCAGGTTTGCTGGGCATTATCTTTCTGCTGTTGTGGTTTGCAACAGACCATCAGGCCACTGCCAACAACTACAACCTGCTGTGGGGGATACCTACACACGTAGTAGTGGCTTTCTTGCTGGGCAAAAGGCTATTGCCCGCTTGGGTAAGAATATATATGACTGCTACAGCTGTTATTACAGGCTTGCTACTCATTACCTGGTGGGGGCTGCCGCAGGAACCCCATGCGGCCTTTATTCCTATTGCGTTAACTTTAGTTATCAGAGCAGAGTATATGGTGTGGTCTTCCAGAGAGAGAAAAACTGTAGAAGCGAAGACAAAAGCATAAAAACCAAACTATGAACTTACATCAGCTATCACAGAACCTGAACGTTATCGCCCGCAGAGCAGGCGCTTTCTTACGAAAAGAGGCGGCCAATTTCGACCGCTCCAAAATTGAGATGAAGGGGTTTAACGACCTTGTATCTTATGTAGACAAAGAAACTGAAAAGCTACTTGTGGCGGATCTTAAAAAGCTTTTGCCTGAAGCAGGATTTATAACAGAAGAGGGAACAGAAACCACCAGGGGCGAACGCTTTAACTGGATTATAGACCCGCTGGATGGCACCACCAACTTTACGCATGGCGTACCTAACTATTGCGTGAGTGTGGCTCTGGCCGATGGCGATGAAGTAATATTGGGCACTGTGTACGAGCCAATTCGCGACGAGTGTTTTTCTGCTTACCAGGGCGGAGGAGCTTTCTTAAATGAATCTCCTATTAAAGTATCGGAAGTGGCTAAGCTTAAGGATTCTTTGATTGCCACAGGTTTCCCTTACTACGATTTTGGCCTGATGCAGCAATACCTGCAGGTAATGGGCAACTTTATGGCAAAATCGCATGGCATACGCCGTCTGGGCTCTGCTGCTTTAGACCTGGTGTATGTAGCTGTAGGCCGTTTCGAAGGTTTTTTTGAATATAATTTAAATGCCTGGGATGTGGCGGCAGGTGCTATTATTGTAAAAGAAGCAGGAGGGACGCTTTCTAAATTTACAGGCGACGGCGATGTTGTTTTCGGGCGCGAAATGGTGGCCAGTAACGGCAACATACATACAGAAATGCTGGAAACAATTGCTGAATACTGGAAAGAGTCTTTCCGGTAAACTTTTTTTACCTTTGTGAAGTTGAGTAGACATGGTACAGGAAATTATTATTCTCATTATTTTTCTGGCAGCGGCATTTTATATAGGCCGCTTGCTTTATCGCAGCTTTAGCCTGAAAGGAAGCAGTTGTTCCAAGGGCTGTGGCGGTGCCTGTTCCACCATCGACTTCAAAAAGATACAGCAAGACCTGGAAAAGCAGAAATCGGCTTCTGTTTCTTAAGATATTCTGTTTTTAGGGGTTTCTCCTGCTACCTGTTCCAAGCACACTGCATCATGTTTCTGCAGCTCCTGCAGCGACTTCGTGTAATTAGTCTCGTCTTTTTTATATCAAAAGCTTGTTTTTGCGTATAGTTCAGTACTTGAATTGATACATCCTAAAAACTATATGCTATGCAAGATAAAGTTGAAGAAAGATCTCTGGTAAACGTGCTTAACCGACTTCGCAAAGATGGCTTTAAAACAGATTTTAAAGTAACAGAAGGAGGGGCATTAACCACTATGGACGAAAAAGCATCCTTTACTCCAGAGCAGGTAAGAATTACGGATTTTTACCGTTTTGAAGGAGAAACTAACCCGGACGATATGTCTATCTTATATGTACTGGAAACCGAATCAGGCATAAAAGGCACTATATCGAATTCTTATGGACCCTACGCTGACGAAAAAGTAGATAATTTTCTGAAACAAGTAGAAGACCTTGGGAAGAACCTGGATAAGAAAGATTGTTAAGTAAAACAGAAAGAGCCGATGTAAGTATCGGCCCTTTCTGTTTTAAAGCAGTATGCTTTTATCTTCTAATCGTCGTTCCTACCTGTTTGTTTGCCATTCTTGATAGCTGCCTGTACAGCTTCTAACTGTTCATTTAGTTTCTCGCCTCCTTTTATTCCGAAATCAAGCGTACGAATTGGGAACGGAATCAGTATATCATGCTGGTCAAAAGCCTTTTTAATCCGGATGATAGCGTCGCTCTTTGCGCTTACATAATCTACCTGCCGCTTATAGGTTGCCCAGAACCTGGCTTTAAAGTTGATGGAGCTGTCGCCGAACTCATCAAACATTACTTCTATATCACGTGATTTAACACGGTTCTTCACATCCTGCAAAGCCTCTATCACAACACGTTGCACCCGCTCCAGGTCTTCGGCATACGATATACCTACAGGCACATCTACACGTCGCATATTATTGTAGGAGAAGTTGGTAACCGGGTTTTCAAACACCATTTTGTTGGGCAGCTTCACCAGTTCCCCTGTCGGTTGCCGGATATCTATTGTTCTTAAAGAGATACGCTCAATTACACCGAAGTAATCGTTCGTCTCAATCATGTCGTTTACCCTTACAGGCTTTTGCACGGCAATGATGATACCCGAAATAAAATTAGCAGCAATATCCTGAAAGGCAAAACCCAGCGCTAAGCCGATAATACCGACACCAGCCAGCAACGACACAACTACCTTATCCAGCCCCAGCACGTTGAGGGCAAAAAATAACCCAACAAAAACAATGGCTAAATAAAGCAGGGTAATAATAAGGTTATTAAGTGCCGCACTATGAGAAAAGCGTTTAAATGCTTTTTCTAACCAACTCCTGATAAATCTTGCTACAACAAATGTGATAACCAGCACTAAAAGAGCTACAACAAAATTAGGGAGCATTAACACAATATGGTTGCCCCAAGACTCCAGCTTCGTTAGTAACAGCTCCAGCGCTTTATCAATGTCTTGCATAATTTATCTTTTATTATGTTAATTACTTTCAATAAAAGGCTGTTTATGCCCATACCTTTGTGCCTTCCGTACAGTTCCGGCACATTTCTATTTCATCTCGCGAACGTAACAGCGATTGCCTGAACTTGTTATACTTTGCACCACGCCACACCTGCGCGAAAGACTCCTGCTTCAGGTCGCCCATACGGTATTCGGCATCTTTGTCGAAGCAACAGGGAACAGTTAACCCATCCCAGGTAATTACGCATGAGTGCCACATTTTCCAGCAATGGCTTAACAGCTTGTTTTTTAGCGAATATGTGCCATTCCCGTTGTTTTTATACCTGGAGTAGTAGTCTATGGTCGGGATCAGGTCTGAACCATTTTCATAGTCGTAAATCTGAGCCGTTTTAAATACCACTTCGTCTACACCCAGCTCTTTTGCCAGTTCCTTTACGTCGTCCAGTTGGTGCTCGTTAGGCCTTACCACTAAAAACTGGAACATAATATGCGGCGTTTTCGACTTCAGTCTCTTCTTCCATTTCACAACCTGCCGTGTTCCCTCCAGCACCTTATTCAGTTTACCACCTACCCGATAAGCCGAATAAGTTTCCTGTGTGGTGCCATCTATGGAAACAATTAACCTGTCCAACCCCGATTCTACTGTCTGGCGGGCAGTTTCATCGTTCAGGTAATGTGCATTGGTAGAGGTAGCTGTATAGATCCCTTTGCCCGAAGCATATTTTACCAGGTCCAGAAAGCCTTTGTGCAGGTAAGGCTCCCCCTGAAAATATAGAATAAGATAAAGCAGGCGGTGCTGTAACTCATCTATAGTTTGCTTAAACAAGCCCTCCTGCAGCATACCTGTAGGCCTTGTAAACGAGCGCAAACCGCTAGGGCACTCGGGGCAGCGAAGGTTACAGGAGGTAGTAGGCTCAAAAGAGATACTGATAGGCGAACCCCAATGCACTGCTTTGCCTGTAAAACGGGAATACAGGTAACTGCCAACTACCTGTGTGGCATTTAACAAACGTATGGGCGTTAATTTGCTTAAGAAGTTAAGGCCGTCGGTTAAGTGAAATTTCATTTATTTAATAAGAGAAGCAGCCTGCTAAATAAGATTGGTTTACACTTCTGAAATATAAAAAAAGGTGAAAACCACGCTCGTTATGTGCAGGTACTGGTATAAAAGCCAAAATTTAGGGGGCAGCCACCCTGGCTGCCCCCTAAATTACGCTTTCTGCTACGAAAGGCCAAATATATAACCTTGCTGCTAGTAACGGAACAGCGCTTTCACATTTGCCCCGTCGCTTACTTCAGACATGCCGTTGTAGCTGTTTACAAACACTTTACCGCCCTGTGCAATTGTTTTAATCGCAGCCAGGTTAATTAAATCATCATCGCCGCGCTGGTAGTTATCGTGCACTACAGCAACTGCGTTCTGCGAATCATACACCCCCCATACCGGGCTGCTAGGCGAAATAAACAGTGTATCTACACGACCGTGCACCGCCTCAGCTGCCACAGTAGCTATGTCTTCTGAGGTAACACCTGTACCAGCTACGTTCTGGTAGCGGTCCAACGATTCTACGTGCGCCTGGTGCATCATTGGCTTCATCACCTCCAATGCTTTTGCATGTATAACATTTAGGTTACCAATCTCACCATTTTCATCCAGGTTAATATTCTGATCAACAATATTCTTATACTTGCTGATACCACGGTAGATACTGCAATAATGATCTACACCAGCCAGGATAAGTGGTTCTGTAGCATTATGCAGGATCTCCTGCAGGCTATTGTCGATGTCCAGCATAAACTCACGCACCCGATCATGCTGCTGATCACCTTGCGAAAAGCCTTGAGCTGTACCTAAGATGTTAGAACCGTTTATAGTTGTTCTGCTCCTGTTCAAATCCTGATCATTTCCTTTTACATCGAACTTAAGCGACTCGTTCATAGAATGCGGCACAAAAGCGCTTACATCAATTTCCCTGATCTTATCTATTGTTGCCTCATAGAAGGAAACATGCTCGCGGTAAAGGTTCAGTATAAAGAATCGGCCATTCTGGCTCAGAATTGGCAGGATTGGAGTAAAGTAAAACTGATCCAGCACATATACATTGTCTGGCATTTCAATTGGCAAGGTATAGTAGGTAGAGAATCCTTTGGTGATGAATACCGCCAGGCCTTCCCCTAAATGACGCCAGAAATTATTGTCATCCAGAAGGTCTTCTGCGGGTTTAACATACTCCGCTATTTCCGACTCCGTTAAACCATGCCTCTCCAGGAGTTGTTTTACATCCTTTACTTTGTTTTTAAATAGTAAATGATCTTTACCATTCAACGTCTCTTGTCCTGCCCGGTGGGTAGGAATATAAATAGAAATGCACAGGGCATTCTGGGTATTATTCTGTACATTAAGCAACTTCTCAATGTCGTTCTTACTTATTAATGCCATATAGTTATTGTTTTAATTGTATAACTTAAAACGTATAATTCCCGGTCCCTCCGCTCTTTTATAGTGAAGGAGGGTAGAAATTAAGTACGCATCTACCTTTAGAACGGTTATTGATACAGAAAGGATAGGAAACAGCAACAATAGACACTGGTAAGAAATAAAAAAGCCTCCCGCATCAGGAGGCTTTTTGCTGTTTAAAGGATAGCAACGGATACTATGCCTTAGCCAAACAGGCCGGCAAACACTTCTTCTAAACGCCCGAAGGCATGTATGTTAATAGAATATTTACTGAAATCAAGTCCTTTTTTGTTGTATTTAGAAATGTAGATATCCCGGAAGCCCAGTTTCTCAGCCTCGCTTATGCGGTTCTCTACCCGGTTCACGGCCCTTACTTCTCCTCCTAAGCCAACTTCGGCAGCAAAGCAGGTAGTGCTTGGTATGGCAATATCTTCAAAAGAAGAAAGTATAGAAGCACAAACAGCCAGATCGAGGGCGGGATCTTCCACTTTTAAGCCACCTGCTATGTTCAGGAATACGTCTTGTGCACCTAACCTGTATCCGCCACGCTTCTCCAGTACCGCCAGCAGCATGTTCAGTCGCTTGGCATCGAAGCCTGTACTGGCTCTTTGCGGTGTGCCATAAGTAGCAGGGCTTACCAGGCTTTGTACTTCTATCAGCAGCGGTCTGTTACCTTCTAAAGTAGCGCCAATGGCAATTCCACTAAAGGCATCTTCCCGTTGCGATATCAGGATTTCAGAGGGATTGCTTACTTCGCGCAGCCCTGTTCCCAGCATTTCGTAAATTCCCAGCTCTGAGGTAGAGCCGAAGCGGTTTTTGGTAGTGCGAAGGATCCGGTAGGTCATGTGCCGATCACCTTCGAACTGCAGCACGGTATCTACCATGTGCTCCAGTATTTTAGGCCCCGCCAGGTTGCCTTCTTTGGTAATGTGCCCGATCAGGAAAACAGGGGTTCCGCTTTCTTTGGCGAACTTAAGGAGTTCTGCCGTACACTCCCGCACCTGGCTCACACTACCTGCTCCTGCTTCGATAAACGAAGAATGAAGCGTTTGAATAGAATCTATAATAAGTACCTGCGGCCTAAGCTGTTCAATCTGCTTAAAGATATTCTGTGTGCCTGTTTCGGTTAATATAAAGCAGTCGGAGGTAGTAGCAATTAAACGTTCGGCCCGCATCTTTATCTGCTGCTCGCTCTCTTCGCCACTTACATACAACACCCGCAGCCCCTGCAAACTCAGTGCTATCTGTAGCATCAGGGTTGATTTGCCTATGCCTGGTTCACCACCGATCAGTACCATAGAACCGGCCACAATACCACCTCCTAACACACGGTTCAGTTCCTGGTCTTTGGTTTGGATGCGGTGCTGCTCCTGATAGCTGATGTCTGCTATCGGTTTGGGTTTACTGCTTACCTGCCCGGAGCTGGTGCCAACTTTCCAGGCAGTAGTGGGGGTAAGCTCCTCCCGCTGCACTACTTCCTCCACATATGTATTCCACTCTCCACAAGCAGGACATTTGCCAATCCACTTTGCCGATTGAGCGCCGCAGTTTTGGCAGAAATAGGATGTTTTTATTTTAGCCATATCTAATGTAACAAACGCTAAAAGTACAAAATTCCTGCTGTAGAAGCCGGTATGCTTAGAATTTACATAAGGCTTATGTATAATTTATGGCCTTATACAAAAAGCGAACTTGTAAAGTATGGATATATGCTTTCAATAAGGCGTGTGCTGTTGTTTCCAAACCTGGGCCGTAACAGGCACATACCAGCTTGCACTGGCTGAAAAGAGGCCTTTTATTTACACCTGCTGAACACGTGGTTCGCCAGGAAACTGTTTAAAGTAAACTCTGAAAGTTGTTCCTTTGCCTTCTTCGCTCTCTACTTCAATACGCCCTTCGTTATTTTCGATAATGCGCTTTACAATGTATAGGCCAATACCCGTACCCTCTACGTGGCTGTGCAACCGCTTGAACATGGTAAACAACTTATGCTGCTGCCCTTGTTTTATTCCAAGGCCATTATCCTGCACCTCCAGCACCACATAATTGTTCTTCATGTAGCTATGCAACCGCACCTCAGCCTGTCGTTCCGGAGACCTGTACTTAATGGCATTCGAGACAAAGTTATACACGATACTTCGCAGGTTCTTCTTTGCATAAAGCAATCCCTTCACCTCAAAATCAGCATATATCATGGCTCCAGACTCATTAATAATGCTGTTTAAGTCGCCTTTTATATCCTGCAGTATTTCTTCAAATATCAGAGGCTCCACGTTATCCTGCAGCTCTTTTTGCACCTTTGTTATTTCGGCCAGATCAGAAATGGTTTGCTTCAGCTTATTTATAGAATTGCCTACCATTCCTAAAATCTGTTCGTCTTCTGCCTCAAGCTTTCCTTTTAGAATATCGTGGAGCAAGGTAATCAGCCCCTCCATATTGGCAATAGGGGATTTAAGGTCGTGTGAAGCGGTATATACAAAGTTATCGAGGTCATTGTTAATCCGAATCAGCTCACGGTTCTTCTTACTCAGCTCCTCATTTATAATCTTCATGCTTTTGCGGGCTGTTACCAATTCGGTTACTTCTACCGAAAAGATCAGAACAGCCTCCACTCTGGCCTTGCTGTCCAGCAAAGGCTGATACACCATGTTAAAGTAACCTTCTGTCAGGTTTCCGTTGCCACTCTTATCTATAGCTGCTTTAATTTCTTTTCCGATAAAGGCTTTCCCGGAGCTGAATACTTTGTCCATACGCTCAAAAAAGCCGTTCTCTCCCAACTCCGGGTGTGCCTCCCGAAAAGTTTTCCCAACCAACGTGCGCTCTCCATAGAGCTTGCTGTAAGGCGGGTTTACCAGTACATATTGCTGATCCGGCGCGCGCACCAGGGCCACCAGGGCGGGCACTTCTAAAAAGAGCTTCTGCAGCAGCTCTGCATTTCTTTTTACTTTAGCTTCTGCCTCTTTTATTTCTGTAATATCAATTATCGAACAAATGTGCCCCATAAACTCCCCCTCTGCACCCAAGCGAGGCGTGCCCGTACTTACGATCCAACGGTACTTCCCATCGTGGCGCCGCATCCTGAATTCTGCCCTGAAGCTGGCGGCTTCCTCTATGGCTTTTTCGTAGATTCCTTCAACATAAGCTATATCCTGTTCTTTAACCATACTGCTCCAGCCACTGTTAAGCACCTGCTCAAATGATATTCCGGTAAAGTCGAGCCATTGTTTGTTTACATAGATGCACTGGCGCCATTCATCAAAAATGCCGATCATCACAGGCGCATTATCAGCCATTGTTCTAAAACGGGCCTCGCTTTCAACAATAGCCTGCTGTGCCCGCTTCTCATCTGTGATATCGCGTACTTCTATAATGGTGTATTTAGGTTCTCCGTTTTCGATAATGGGCCTTGCGGCACAGGTCACATTAAAGAAGGTGCCATCCTTTTTTATAAAAACATCTTCATGCGCCCGAATATCATTATTGCTGGGCAGTGCCCTGTCCAGGGGGCAAGTTTCGATAGGATAATGGGTGCCATCGGGGTGGGCATAGTGGATCATGTAGTGGAGCGGCTTTTTCCTGATCTCCTCAAACTGATAACCAGTCATTTCTTCCGCAGCAGGATTCATAAATGTGCAGTAGCCATTCCGGTCCATTATAAACAAGGCGCTGGTTGCATTGTCTGTAATGGTTTGTTTTAAATGGTTAGAGCGCCGTGTGTTGGAAAGAGACCATACTATAAAGAACATCAGGAAACTCATAATACTGCCCCCCGACAAAATAAAGTAAGGCAGGCCGGCATCGACAGACATACCATATCCAGGTTTTGCAGAAATATAAATGCGCCAGGTATGGCTCCCGATGTTTAGACTGCTTAACTTACTATACGGCCGCTCTTTCTCCGCATGGTAATGCAAGGTAGAATCTGTGCTAAACAGAATGGACTCTTTGC
Organism: Pontibacter sp. SGAir0037; assembly: GCF_005491705.1. Lineage (NCBI taxonomy): Bacteria > Pseudomonadati > Bacteroidota > Cytophagia > Cytophagales > Hymenobacteraceae > Pontibacter > Pontibacter sp. SGAir0037. The sequence continues at coordinate 4,176,403 of NZ_CP028092.1, forward strand.
TGAGGCTGGTGCCGTCATATACCTCTAAGTCCACATCGTTAAACTCATCTCCCAAAATGTTGGTCATGAGGTCCTTTGTGCGGAAAGGGCTGTACACGTAACCTTTTATAAGTTGCTGGCGGTCCTGAATTGACTCCGGATCGGCATTATCTTTATAGATAGGAAGATAGATTAGAAAACCAGATTGCTCATCGGCTCCGGTTTCCTGCACCAAGCGCACTTTACCCGACATGGCCGGCTGTTTTGTATCACGTGCTATCTGCATAGCCGACCTTCTGATAGGTTCGCTGAACATATCATAGCCAAATGCCCGCAGGTTGCGCCCATTAAAAGGTTCTATAAAAATGATTGAGGTATATACCTGCCGCTTCCCCTCCGGGTGCACTTTATAATCCTGAAAACCTTCCTTCCGGATGGTTTGCGTGTGCCCCTCCAGTTCATCCGGCTGAATGACATGCGTATACCCCACGCCCTGAATGCCGGGATAGTTTTCTTCAAGGTTTAACGTTGTATAGTAAGTGTGCCAGGGCCCTCTTTCTACTGTATCGGAAGCAATGAATAGTGCTTTAGCACCAATCAGAATTTGCACATAATCTCTCATCCGAAGCCCAATTGCCTCGGTTGCCTGCGCCGCCTTCATGTTAAACATCCGCTCACTACGCTCTTCAGCCCTGTGCTTGGTTTCTGTATAAACAAAGAGCGTCAGGATGAATAAAAGCAGGAAGGAAATAATGGCAATACTATATTCTCTTATGAAAGAAGCCAGTCTGGCAAATATCATGGGCTGCTGTTTATAACCGGAAAAACCAGGGTTCTTCTTTTCAAATGACATGGGCGAATCTTTTTCCGGCAAGTTTGTTTTCTGTTTTCAAAAATAACAAAATACTAAGATAAGCCAAGTCTTTTAGCTTCTTCAGTCAGTTATAATTTGTTATGGCAAACTATCTTAACCTGCCGGTGTATTAACGAAAGTTATCCTAAAAGCGGATAAAATGATGAAACAGAACCGCATTTGCTTCATTTTTTAACTGCTTTTCCGAATATCCTGCATGACAACATTATTTTGAAGAAACTGGCTGTTTTAGGTAATTTGCACTGAAAAGTGAGATTACCCTGTTACCTTTGCAATAAAAAAATACCATGCTGGATATAGCAAAAAGCCTGTTACTTTCATTTTTTGTTGTTGCTGTTTTGCTTCCTGTAATACGGTTTGCATTGCGCAGGATGTCGCCTGCCCGTACCAGCACTGCCTTTACGGAGGAGCAGTTGAGTTACTTTCAGAGACAGGAATGGAAGCTGACGTTTGCTTACTACTTCTTCACCTGTATACTGGCCGTTTTTAGCGCCGGAGCCTTATCGCTTGTCTCCAGTATGGTAAATATAACGCGGGAGGCTATGCATATTCTTACACCCAACTTTAGCGCCTTATTTGCTCCGGGCTTACTACTAGGCTTAACAATGGCCCTTATTCCTTTACGCCTGATTCAGGGCACCATACTTGCCCAGGACTATGATCTTTATAAGAGTTATCTGGTACACCAGGAGGGGCATGGCTCGGTAAAGTTTTACAGGGTTTTATTACTGGCCTTGTTGCTGCTTTCGGCGGTAGCTGCCTGGTTTTCGCTTCGCTGGCACGTGTATGTAACTGATGAGCAGGTGCAGGTAACAAATCTGCTAAACGAAACCCGGGTCTACAACCTGGAGCACGATGTAACGAGCATTCATTATTTAGGAGCAGAAGGGGAGTACCTGATCAGCTTTAACGATAATACGGCAATAAACACAACTTACCTGAAGCCAGTACAGTTAGAAATGATTGCCCTGATCTCACAGCAATCGGGCAAACGAGTAATCAGGTAGTTAAAAACTGTATAAAATATTTTTTTAGCTTTGCCTTAGATGATTATCCTTAAAACTAAAGATAAAATTACATGCAAGTTCGCGTAGAAAAAGACACCATGGGCCCTATTGAGGTGCCTGCAGACAAATACTGGGGCGCGCAGACACAGCGTTCAAAAGAAAACTTTACGATCGGCGGCCAGACCATGCCGAAAGAAGTGATCGAAGCTTTTGCCATTCTGAAAAAATCTGCTGCATTTGCCAATGCTGAACTAGGCGTTTTAGCGCAGGATAAAGCGGAGATAATTGGTAAAGTTTGTGATGAAATTCTGGAAGGTAAGCTGGACGACCAGTTTCCGCTGGTAGTATGGCAAACAGGATCGGGTACGCAATCGAACATGAACGTGAACGAAGTGGTAGCTAACCGTGCACACGTGCTGCTAGGGGGCGATCTGATGGATGAAAAAAAGAAGATTCACCCGAACGACGATGTAAACAAGTCGCAGTCTTCTAACGATACTTTTCCGACAGCTATGCACATTGCCGCCTATAAAAAGGTGGTAGAGCACACGCTGCCAATGGTAAAAAAGCTGCGCGATACATTGCAAAGCAAGTCTGAACAGTTTATGGATGTAGTGAAAATCGGCCGTACACACCTGATGGACGCTACACCACTTACATTAGGCCAGGAACTCTCATCTTATGTGAAGCAGCTGGAATACGGTTATAAAGCGCTGGAAAACACGCTGGATCACCTGAAAGATCTGGCGTTGGGAGGTTCAGCTGTAGGTACTGGTCTGAACACCCCACAAGGTTATGCCGAGCTGGTTGCTGATAAAATCTCTCAGTATGCTGGGCATGAATTCCGTACGGCTCCAAATAAATTTGAAGCGCTTGCCGCACACGATGCCATTGTAGAAACTTCCGGTGCCCTGAAGCAGCTGGCAGTTAGCCTGATGAAGATTGCCAACGATATTCGCCTGCTGGCCTCGGGTCCGCGTACAGGTATTGGTGAAATCACTATTCCGGAGAATGAGCCGGGTTCTTCTATTATGCCAGGTAAAGTAAACCCTACACAAGCCGAGGCCATGACTATGGTATGCGCTCAGGTAATCGGTAACGATGTGGCTATCTCGGTTGGTGGCATGAACGGGCATTTCCAACTGAATGTGTTTAAGCCGGTAATGATCTATAACCTGCTGATGAGCGCTCAATTAATTGCTGATGCCTGCGATTCTTTTGACAAGCACTGCGCCGTAGGTATAGAGCCAAACAGAGAGCGCATAACTTATAACCTGGAGAACTCGCTGATGCTGGTAACAGCACTTAACCCGCACATCGGTTACGACAATGCAGCTAAAATTGCCAAGAAAGCCCATAAAGAAGGTACTACGCTTCGCCAGGCTGCTATCGAACTCGGGTTACTTACTAACGAGCAATTCGATGAGTGGGTAAAACCAGAGGACATGATCGGTAGCTTGAAGAAATAGAGCTTAAATAGCTTATCTTTCTAAACAAGAAAAGCAGCCCTCGAATGGGCTGCTTTTCTTGTTTAGAAGCTACATTTCTTTCTTATTACAACATTTGGGTTGCAGCCACCTTTCTTTTAAAAAACTGTACCCTTATCCGATTGCAATTAAATGCATCTGTCATAAAACTATAAAAGACAGTACAATACGACAGCTTATATAGGCATGATCTTATTTTGTTTACAAACGCTTGAATAGCCAAAAGACCATTTTTCCTTTTACTTCTGAAATCATTCCTTTCACCCGCTCTTTCTGCAGCTTCACATGCTTATCAGGTTTTGTACCAGCCATTTATTCTGACAAGCGTACAAGTGTTATATAACTATTTTTCAAAGTTATTCTAAACACCTTACTTCAAATTTCCCCCATCTAAACAGTACAATATTATCAATTCATATACTACCCTTTACATCCACTTTTAATATGAAAACATTTACTACCAAAGCAGTATTCGCAACTGCTTTCACAGGACTAGGTTTATTCGGTTGTACCAAAGAAACAGAAGTTGTAGAGCCCAACACGGCTCCCTTAACGTATGAGCAGGAAAATAAACTTGTTGGCTACGACCCCACCACTTGCAACCTAATACAATCGTTTGGAGCAGAAGTTTTTCCATTAGCAGTAAACAAAATAGAAGAAGACGGTGCAGCCTTTTTGGTGAAAGCACAAAAGAGAGGCAGCAATGGTAAGTATTTGGCAGAGACCCAGGCCGTACTACTGGATCCGTTTACACCTGCTTCTGATCTGGTAAATATGATGGAAGCGCACATGCTGGGAATCGAAGGTTTGCTGACTGTGGCAGATAACTCAGGAGCAGCGGCTAACCAGGCAGGGGGCCGACTGATATTTGATTTTTCTCCTGTTGGTTCTGTTACGATGAAGACCATTCTTGTAGCAGACATCGACGAAGAAGATGCAGGTTCTAAAGTAGAGCTTTTCAGCAGCACCGGCCAATTACTCGATAAGCAAGAGCTTATAATTACAGAAGACAAAGGAGCGGGATTTATTTCTTTTGATAATGTACCCGGCGTTGCTAAAATGGTTGTTACATTTGGTGATGAGCGTAAAAATATCGGTTCAGGAGCTGTAGCTCGTATCCAGATGTGTGCCGAAGGCCAGGGCCGCTACGATGAAGTATGCTATGCTCCTGTTCAGTCGGCATGGCTGCAGTATACCGGCGATAAACTAGCCAACATAGAGGTTATTGCTAAAAGCGTAAACAGTTCTAAAATGCTGTTCTCAGCAAAAGGAGTGAAGCCCGGTACTATGTTTAAGGTAGCAGACAGCGGTGGTTTAAGAGATGAGTTAGTTATCAGAACACAAAGAAAAGAAGAGCAGCATATACCAACTGCATGTAGTGCACCTACGTCTATTCAAAAGCAATACGGTTCTTTTACTATAGTAGAGGCCAGGTCTACCGATTACCCGATACTCCTTCAGTAGAAGCTACACCTATCAATAAAAACAAAAGCCGGGATGGAACAGCACTTCTTCCCGGCTTTTGTTTTGCCTGCAGTTCTGCAATTCAATAAGCAATTTGCTTCACCTGCTGCATCCGCCACATCGTCAGCTAAAACTCTTTTGGTTTAGTATTTGTTTATACAAGTATACGTATAGCAACAAACGGCACCATTAAAACCAGAATTAAACATGAAAATAGCGAAAGATCCATCAGACTATAATCAACTTACAAGAGACGAAGAGAGAATAATTGTTTATAAAGGTACTGAGTACCCGGGCACAGGCGAGTATAATAATTTTAAAGCAGAAGGTCTGTACCTGTGCAAACGCTGTAATGCTCCACTTTACAAGTCTCAGGATAAATTTGAATCGCATTGCGGCTGGCCAAGCTTCGACGATGAAATTGAAGGAGCTGTAAAACGGGTGCCTGATGCCGATGGCAGACGTACAGAAATTGTATGTGCCAACTGCGGTGGGCATTTAGGCCATGTATTTGAAGGAGAATACCTGACACCCAAGAACACCCGGCACTGCGTAAATTCCCTCTCGATGACGTTTGTACCTGTAGAGGAACTAGAGAAATAATAATACGAGAGGCAGATGTTACTCCATCTGCCTTTTTTACTGCTATACAATTTGTATCTTAAAACAGTAAGTATGGTCCGAAACCAGAAAATTGAGCCGGTTAAGCAGGAAACAGAGCAAATCTTTTATTGCTCTAACTGCGGTACTGCTTTATTCGAATCGGAAAAAAAGTTTGATGTTGGCTCGGGCTTTCCCAGCTTTTGGGGGCATATAGGACACAACGTGCGCCAGAACCCGCTCGATACCTATGGCAGGCATCGGATTCAGTTACTTTGCAATACCTGTAAACAGCACCTGGGCCATCTGTTCGACGATAACAGAACACCTACTAATGTCAGGTATTGTATAAATGCCGATGCCCTCTCTGCTGCCCAGACTCCTATGCAGCCGGACCTATCGAAGACTAATAGAAGATGATAACGCAGAAATAGATGCCTGCACTTTACCTTGAATTTCGTGAGCAGCTTCATAATAATGGCCTTCTTTGAAATTTTTCCGGTTAAAGCTGATCTCCCTCGAGAACCACGAAGGCAGTTCTCCACTATAGTGCAGCCTTACCAGTATTTGATTGGTGTCGGGGCTGTCTACTACTTCATAGCTAAATGTGTGAATCGCTTTTGTATAAGTTGCTTTCGGTAAGAAATTAGGATAGAAGTTGAAAGACTTTCCTTTTTTATAGTAATCTACCACATTGTGATGCTGTTTGGCCACAAACGAATTGTTTAACAGGCGCACAATGCATTTTCTTTGCCTTTTAGTAAAGCCTTTTGAAAAACTTATGTGGTCTATAGCAAAGCTTAGGCTACTTGTAGAATCTGCATTAGCAGGTTCTTTTAGTTCCTGAACGGGAAGCAGGTGAGATGAGGCTCCTACTAAGACACTGTCTCTGTAAAAGAAGAAGCCATGCTCAAAAAACTTCTTTTCAGGTGAATACAGGTCCAGTTCTACATACATGTTTTCGTATATGCCGCTTTTCATTTTGCCTATGCCGTTGTTCGGCTTCAAGTAAAGTTGGTAACGCAGTCCTTTTTTATCATCAGAATCGAGCTTCTCCAGGGATGCAGCTAAAGTATAGTTTAGCTTATTCTGCCTTTTTCCGGCTTTGGCATCCAAAAACACTGTTTTGTTGACTTTCTGTATTGAGTCGAGCTTAAGCAGCTGCCAGTTGTTTATTTTCTGAAACTGGGCCTCATACGCTGCTCCAGCCTGATTCTGGAACTCAAATTTGTTTATAGTAATGGGCCTCTTATAAACATCCTTTACACACGAAGAAAAGGGCAGAAGCACCAGCAGGAAAATGGCTGCATGAAGAAATTTCTTAACCATAGAATCACCTTTAATAAATGCAGAGTATAAACTTAAGAGCAACAATTCTGTTGCACATACAATTAACTAAATTTTTAGTTAAAACTAAAGTATTAGTTAACTTGTTTCAAATATTTTGATACAGTAATAAAAAGGTGCTGCTTGGATGTATAGGTAATTTAGCATTTGCCAGCGAAATTACTGCTGCAAAGCACGTATAAAGTAAAAACCAATGGGTTCCTTTGCAGGAGCTCTTAAAAATGATAGACATACTATGGAATTAGCAACCTTTGGAAATGGATGCTTCTGGTGTACAGAGGCTATATTTCAGGATTTAGATGGAGTAGAAAAAGTAGTATCCGGTTATGCAGGAGGGCATGTAGAAGATCCTACTTACAAGCAAGTTTGCTCCGGCACTACCGGACATGCAGAAGTACTTCAGATCACATACGACCCGCAAAAGATCAGCTACGATGAGCTTCTGGAGGTATTCTGGCAAACGCATGACCCAACCACTCTTAACAGGCAGGGCAATGATGTGGGAACACAGTACCGCTCCGTTATTTTTTACCATAACCAAGAGCAACAGCAGCTGGCCGAGAAGTATAAACAGGAACTGGATGCATCAGGTGCATTTGATAACCCGATTGTTACATTTATAGAACCTTTGCCCACATTCTATGCGGCAGAAGATTATCATCAGAATTATTTTAACCAGAATGGGTATCAGCCTTATTGCAGCTTCGTGATTCGGCCAAAGGTAGATAAGTTCCGAAAGGTATTTAAGCATAAACTGAAGCCGGAGCTTAGTGGCAGGTAAGCTTTTAGAAGGTTAACTACTGAAAAACTATAGCAGCAGCACAGCTATCTTTACAACTAAAAATAGCTGTGCTGCTGCTATCTATTTTGGTTCGGGAGCATTGGCAGCAATCAGCTTTTCTTTTTTCAATTCTTTCCAGAAATCTTTCGGAATAGCAGTTTTCATGGAAGCCACATTTTCTTCGGACTGTTTCGGGTTACTTACACCCGGAATAACTGCCGTTACCACCGCAGGAGCTGCTGAAAATTGTAAAGCAGCAGTTCGCAGGTCTACTTTATGTCTTTTAGCAATGGCATTCATTTTGTTTCGCTTTTCTACATAGCCATCCGGTATGGTGTTGCCGTAATTATAGCGGTCTTTGCCAGCCAGGAAACCAGCATTAAGAGGTGCGCCTACTACAATAGAAACATTGTTCTTCTCACAAGCTGGAAACAGGCGGTTCAGTGCATCTTCTTGGTACATCAGCGAATATTGTGTAGCAGAAAGCATAATATCGGGGTCTGCTACTTCCAAAGTTTTTAAGATAGGCTCGATCCGGTTTACACCCAAACCCCAAGCCTTGATAATTCCTTCTTCGCGCATACGGGTTAGTTCCGGCATAGCACCTTTCCTGGCTTTTTCAAAGTAATCAGTCCAGTTGTCTTTCATGTCGCCATTATCAGGAGACAGGTCGTGAATAAACACGATATCAATGCTGGCCAGGCCAAGGCGGAGTAAACTATCTTCTATGGATTTACGCACACCCTCGGCAGAATAATCGTACTTAAACTTAAAATTTAGTTTCCCTTTCCATATATCGTCCGGGTTTTCTTTAAAGTTAGGATCAGGTTCGAAAATGCGGCCTACTTTAGTAGATAAAATAAAGTCTTCTCTCTTTTTATCGAAAAGGAAATGTCCCATTCTGCGCTCACTCAACCCATAGCCGTAAAAAGGAGAAGTATCGAAATACCGTGTACCTGCATTCCAGGCAGCCTCCATGGCCTTATTGGTTTGCTCGTTTGTGTTTACATGAAAAGCATTTCCTATGGCTACACCGCCTATTCCAAATTTATCTGGCAACCTGAAGCCGGCTTTTGCTTTCTCAGGTTCTGAACCAAGGTAGGTTCCTGCTCCATTGTGGTCGCCTCCTGTACTAAAAGCGGCAGAAGCTAATATAGGAGAGAATGCCGCAGCTGTAGTACTTATAGCCGCTTTCGATATAAAATTGCGTCTTGATAACATGTTTCTGTTACTGAAGTTACTAAATGATTCTTTACTTCATACGTGCTGTGTGGTGTTTTTAGTTAACTCAGAGTTGCCTGAACTTTTCTTGCTCCGAATCCGGAATTAGCTTTGGGTACTTGCTGTAATTGCACCTTCAGCCGGGTTGTAAATTTTTACCGATGGTAAAACAGCTATATTTACTGTACCAATGCTGTTGCATAACCTCAGCAACATTCCACAGTATACTTCATTTATCACCTCTAATGCATATCTCTATTGGAAACCTACTTTAAGAAACGCTACAACAGCTTTAAGTTTGCATTCAAAGGCTTAAACTCAGCGGTTAGGTCAGAGCCACACATGCGCCTGCATGTTTTATCGGCCATTGGTGTAGTTGCGGGAGGCTTCTTCTTTGGCGTAACCAAAACAGAATGGTGTTTGCTTGTAAGTTGTATAGGCGTGGTTTTTATGGCGGAGATATTCAACACCGCCATTGAGACTCTTACAAATTTAGTTTCTCCTGATTTTCATCCTTTGGCCGGTAAAGCAAAAGATCTGGCAGCCGGCGCGGTATTAGCAGTTTCTATTACGGCAGCTGTTATAGGTACTATTATCTTTTTACCTTATTTACTGGCTTACGTAAACGTATAGTTCTTTCAGTTTCTTTATTACCTTTACGCCCAAAGGCAAAATGAAGTATGTTTTACAACTGGTTTAAAGCAAGTATACTTTTAGTGGCTCTGTTGCTTCTGGTGAGTAGCTGCAGAACAGGCGAGAATATACCTGACGAACCCGATGCGCAACCTGCAGCCGTAAGCGATGAATGGCTAACAAACCTGGTGCAGCAACTACGCCAGGAAGACCCTGCTAATCCTCCTGCTAAAATATACCGCTACAAGTACAAAGAGCAAACCGTTTATTACCTTACCAGCCGCTGCTGCGATATACCCGGCAAATTATTCGATGTAAATGGAGAAGTAATTTGTGAGCCGGATGGAAGTATAACGGGCGAGGGAGACGGAAAATGTGCCGACTTTTTCAAAGAAAGAACCAACGAAACTTTAATTTGGGAAGATAAACGAGAACAATAAGTAAAATGACAGGAAACGACGTACTTAAAAACTTATCAGAATACAACATCTGGGCAAATAAAACTATGCTGGATGTTTTCAGCAGCCTGCCTGAAGTACCTGCTAATGCTGCGCGCTTGTTCAGCCATGCACTTAATGCGCAGGCTATCTGGATTGCCCGCATCACCGGCACCGAAAGCCCGGTAAAAGTGTGGCAGGAACATAACCTGGAAGAACTAAAAGCCCTGCACCAAAGTGCTTCTTACGGAATTGCGGAACTGGTTGCCAAAAGCGACGAAGCCGAGTTCAATCGCCTGATTGACTATACCAACAGCCTGGGGCATAAGTACAGCACCAGGGTAATCGATATCCTGACGCATGCTTTTAACCACGCTACTTATCACCGTGCACAAACCGCTACAGATCTGCGTAAAAACGGCCACAACCCACCTAATACAGATTATGTAACTTATGTGCGTGAACTAATGGGACAGGTATATTAGGCTTTGCTCAGTTAGAAAATTACGTATTAAAATGTGCACGTTATAGGCCATGGAGCAACTGATAAAGGATGTCTTTATTTCAAGATTGATCCTTGGGTTCAGATAATCTTAGAAGCAGCCTGTATTCGACTGTTTTATTGGCTATACTACATCTATTAAAAAAAGCAGGGGCTGTTCCGGAATGCGGAACAGCCCCTGCTTTTTATCGTTTATAAATTAATTTCCTGTTTTGGCCGTGTCCGGCTTTGCCTCTGTCTTTGATTTAGGTTTTAACAGGTTGCCAATTGTTTCAGAGGCTTTCTGTTTTACCTGCTGTGCAGCCTCATCTCTTTTCTTCTGAATTTCCGCCTGTAGCTTCTGCTCCGCTTCGGTTTTCTTTCTGGCAATCTCCGCTTGTACACTATCCTGTACCTGCTGTTTACGCTGATCCAGTTGAGCCTTGGCTTCGTCTACTTTGCTTTGTACCGCATTTTTTACCAGGCTTGAGGCCTGCTCCTTGGCACTACCTCCTGCCAAAGCGACACGCGGATCGGCCAGTGTACCGCCAATGTTCAAGTTTAGCGTCACGCGATCAGCTGCCTGTATTTTATCGGTGCCTAACATACTGGCAAGGCGGGTATTCAATTCACGCCCAACTTTTCCTGTCGGCACATTCAGGGCAGTTGTATAATCAATGTTACCATTTACATTATTGGTACCACCCACAGTCATTTCTACATTTCCTACTTTCAGGTCGAACGGTTTAATTACCAGGCTACCGTTTATAATCTCAGCATCAATTCTTTTATTCTGGATGATAAAGGTTTTCAGTTCCTCAAAATTAGTAAGGCTGCTTATTTTGTCTACAACAGGTACATCTCTTACAGTAGCCCTTACCACATCTATTATACCCCTGCCATCCAGCGTTTTAAAAACAGGAGTCATATCCTCTCCAATGTCTCCTGCAAAGCTGAACTTAGTAGAAAACACACCATCCAGCAAGCCTGCAATAGGCGCAATGGCTTTTATCGTATTAAATGCATTAAAAGCCTGCTTAAACTCCAGGTTCTTTATATCCAGCGCAAAATCGAATGTTGGCTTCTGCAGATCTTTGGTATTATAGCTACCACTAGTTGCAAAGCTGCCTCCAAGTGTATTAAAAGTAACCTGCTCCAGCCTTGCTACTTTTTCTTTTAACTGCACACGGCCCGTTACATTGTTCAGTTGCAGGTTATCGTACAGCACCTGTCTGGCATTTACATTTAAGGCTATGTCTAAATTACCGGGTACTTCTACTACTCCCTGGCCCTCTTCCGGAGCTGGCTGGCCTGTGTTGTCATCCACCATCCATTCGTTTACATTAAAAGTGTTGGAGCTCAGGTTAATGGTACCACGCAAGGCCTGGCTCTCTGCCAGGGCATAGCCAATATAATTAGATATAGTGCCATCAGCCTTGATATCACTCTTACCTAAAAAGCCGTTCAGGTTCTGCAACTGCACCCGCTCATTGGTAAATACGGCATTAGCACTATTTATCTTGATGCCTTGCGGCAAATCGGTACTAACAAAGTTCAGATCGTTTATAGCCATTGTGCCGTTTGCCTGCACATTATTATAGCGCTCTGCTTCTATGTCCGACATTTTGCCTTTGGCAGCTACATTCGCATTTATGCGACCAGAAAGTGTCATGTTCTCCAGCGGGAATATCTTGGTCAGCTTGGTTAAATCAAGTATTCCTTTTACCTGTGCATCGAAAGCTGGCTGGTCTATGCCTTGTACAAGTGCACGTCCTTCCAAAGGCTCTCCATCCAACGTCATGTTAAAGCGTTCCACATTAATGCGGGTATCGTTGGTATTTCCTGTTTTGTTCAGGATGTTGGTTACCATGTTCAGGTTCTCGATAGGAGCCGGAAAATCTTTTGATTTTACATACCCGTTTGTCAGGCGCATGTCGGCTTCCATAACAGGCATACTAGTTTTGCTGTAGGTTCCCTTGGCATCGGCATCAACATTTAGTAAGCCACGTAACGTCATACCATCTATCGGGAACACCTTGGTCATTTCCTCCAGGTTAACAGCAGCTTTGATATTGCCATCAACCTGCATAGTTTCCAAGCCTTGTACCAACACACGGGCATCCACAGGATTCTTGCCCAGGTCCAGGTGCAGTCTTTTTACATCTACCAGCAGGTTCTCTGTATTCCCGTCTTTGTTATCGACGCGCATATCGAGGTTAATATTACGGGCAGCCTGTGGCAGATCAGGGTATTTAAACATCCCTTCCACTATTTTCAGCTCAATTCCATAGCCGGGCATCAGGGTGTCATTCATCCGCCCTTTAAAATAGCCGTCGAAGCTTAGCTTTCCATCCGTCTGTATGTTTTTAAACTGATCTGTATACATGCCCGGCACAATAGAAAGTACATTCTTAAATTCTGTTTCTGTTGCCTTAAAGGTCAGGTCGAAGTCCATATTCTCGTCCGGCATCAGGATAGTACCTGCAAATTGGAAAGGAAATTCGTTTAACCTGATGTTATTGTCTTTGAACGTATAGAGCGACTGGTTCAGGTCCATAGCCATGGTTACATCGGCATCCAGTGTAGCATTCTGAATGTAGTTTACACCGTCGTAAGTAAAAACAAAGCGATCGGCCGTAGTCTTGGATTCCATATCGAACACGTTCTGCTCAAAATCTCCGCTACCGCTATGGTTTACCTGATAAGCGGCAAGGCCCATAGGCAAACTTAGATCATCGTAGTAAAGGGTGCCGTTATTTACCGTCCACTGCTTTATGGCCAGTTTAAAATCACTTGCTGTTGTGTCGGTGGCAGCAGTGGCTGTATCCGGAATCATGATATCCCAGTTAGCCCTACCACTTTTCAGAACAACCAGCCTTATAACAGGTTCATCCAGGATAATCTTGTTTATCTTTAGTTCATCACCTGCAATTACACTCATCAGGTTAAGGCCCAACCGGAAAGAAGGAATGCGGGCCAGTGTGTCTGTTTGAAAAGAATCTTTGCCGATAACAGACAGATTCTCTATGCTCAGCGACAGGTTCGGGAATCCACGCAATAACGATACACTTACATCATCAGGCTGATACTCCACACGCGCATCTACACTTTTCGCTATTTCTTTATTGAGAGCCAGAATGATTTTATCTTTGAAAAGAACCGGAACTACTGCCGCAATGGCAATAAGCACGGCAAAGAAAATCAAAAAGCCAATTACAATTTTTTTCATATCAAAAGGTCAGTTTATCAGTTTTCTGCACTAACTACTATACAGTTAGCCAAAACCATGCTAATTTTAACGAATTACTGCGTATTATATTTCTTCAGGTTTATCCTGCTACCAGTATTAAGAGAGCCGGTAAGACAACAAACAATCTTAAAATGCTGACGTGTTGTCATAGATTTACTATAACCCGCAGTTACTACTTAAAAAAAAATTTTTTGTTGAGTAACTAAAACCTAAATCCCTCATACTAGTAGGCAGAAATTCAAGTTTACTAAACCAAAAGCTTTGGCTATAGTTTGCGAGGTTACATAATTTACAAGATAAAGGATAATGGTGAGAAAAGTTATTTCAAGCATCATGTTGCTGTTGCTGCTTTGCCTTTATAAAGCAATAGCACAGGATGCTAACTTTACACAACAGTACGCAAACAGATTGTATTTAAATCCTGCTTTTGCCGGGCTTAATCACGACTGGAGCGTAACTGCTTCTCACCGGGACCAGTGGCCTTCGCTCAATGGCTCGTTTATTACCAGCCAAATAGCTGCTGACTTTAGAGTGCCCGATAAAAAAAGCTCTTTTGGGGTGCTTGTACAGCGTGACAGGGCAGGAATTGGCGGTTTACAGAATGTACAGGCTGGTGCTATTTACGCCTATAGCACCAACATCAACGATAAATGGGCCTTTGCAGCAGGCTTACAGGCAACTGTTGCTTCGTTGCGCGTAAACTACGATAATCTGGTTTTCGGAGACCAGCTATCGGATAACGGAGCCGTAGCACTTACATCGGCAGAGGTTTACAGGTTTGAACCTACCAGCTATGTAAGCTTTACCACCGGAGGCCTGATTTATACCAACCAATTCTGGTTTAGCTTTACAGCCGCGCACTTAAATAAACCAAATTTTGGTTTTGGTGAAACCACAACCCTGCCAATTCGTTTTACGGCAAGTACAGGTTATAAATTTTATGCAAAAACCGACGAAAAGCAGGGTGAGCTATTTGAATTAAGTTTTACCCCGGTAATAACCTATACGCAGCAACAGGATTTAAGAAGAACAGACTTAGGCTTTTATACTATTTATACACCTTTTACGTTAGGCTTAATATATCGAGGAGTGCCTGTAACCGGCTCCGCAAACCAGGATCAGACCTTAGCCGTAATAGCAGGGTTACAATTTGAACGATTCAAAGTTGGCTTTAGCCATGATGTTGGTTTAAAAGGATTTGGCAGACAAGTGGGCGGTGCAAATGAAATTTCTGTCTCTTTTGAACAAATTGATCTAGGTAACTTGTTCAGAAGCCGTTCGGGCAGAAGAATTAGCAGGAACATAGTTTGTCCGTCATTCTAATTTTATTTATAATTGCATACTTAATTTACGTTACAAGAACCTTATTTAAACGGGTACTATTTTTATGAATTTTACAAAGTATCTATCTGCTGTAGTTGTAGGAGCTTGCCTCCTGTCAGCTTGCTCCAAAGGAGGCAAACCAACCAGCACGAACCCTGGAAAGGTAAGTTCTGCTACTGGTATTGCCTACAACGAAGATGAAACATCTTTCCAGGTTCCTGATTACGACGCATTCCCACAAGGCCCTGGTCTTGTATTTATAGAAGGTGGCCGTACCACTCTTGGCTCTATGGAAGAAGATGTTGCCATGACACGTGACAACATTGAGCGAACTGTAACAGTTGCTTCCTTTTATATGGATGAAGCAGAGGTTGCCAATATTCACTGGTTGGAATACCTGCACTCTTTAAAGCGCGACTCTTTACCTGAAGTATACGAAGCAGCTTTGCCTGACACAACTGTGTGGGCGCGTCAATTATCTTTTAATGACCCTTACGAAACTTATTACCTGCGTTATCCTGGTTTCCGCTACTACCCTGTAGTAGGTGTAAGCTGGTTGCAGGCGAACAATTTCTGTATCTGGCGTACTGCTAAGGTAAATGAAAACCTGGCCAACAACAGTGGTGGTGGCAGAGGCCTTTTCGGCAGACGCCGTGGTGGTGGTGACGATGCTGACAGACCTGCCGCCAGTATCGAATCCGGTAACGTATTGCCGAACTACCGTCTCCCTACTGAAGCAGAATGGGAGTATGCAGCTCAGGCTATGATCGGTACACAATATTCTGACGATGAGCTTCAGAATAACAGAAGAATTTATCCTTGGGACGGCTACCAGATGCGTAACCCTTACGGCAGAAAGCAAATGGGCCAGTTCCTGGCTAACTTTAAACGTGGTCGTGGTGACTATGCCGGTATAGCTGGTGCTCTGAACGATGGTGCCATGATTACAGACTATATCTATAGCTACCCGCCAAACGACTTCGGCTTATATAACATGGCCGGAAACGTAAACGAGTGGGTACAGGATGTTTACCGTCCGCTGTCATTCCAGGATGTAGAAGACCTTAACCCTTTCCGCAGAGATGGAACGCTTGATGAGGCAGAGAACTACGATACCAGCGAAGGCTTCCACTCTTTGGTAAACAACGAAGTACGTGTTTACAAAGGTGGTTCCTGGAAAGATGTTGCTTACTGGTTATCTCCTGGTACCAGAAGATTCATGGCTCAGGATTCATCTACTGCTACCATCGGTTTCCGTTGCGCCATGATCAACGCCGGATCAAATCACTAAGAATATTCAGTAGTAACCTATCAGATAAAGAAAAAGCTCCGGATAAACTCCGGAGCTTTTTCTTTTTAAACAAGTTTAAGCGGCGGCAATGGTGGCAACACTTACCTCTTTTGCGCCTGCCTCCAACAAGGCAACCACACAGGCCTCTAAGGTGGCACCGGTGGTCATAACATCATCAACTAATAAAATCCGTTTTTCCTTTACCTGCTCCGGTTGCTTTACCCTGAAAACCTGCTCCACATTTTGCCACCTATCAAATCGGGTCTTTCGGGTTTGGGTGCTTGTGTTTGTTGTTCTGATCAGTACTTTAGGGCTCCAGGGCAACTTTAAACCTTCAGATAAACCCCGGGCAAAACTATCAGACTGGTTATAGCCGCGCTTCCGAAGTTTTAGCTTATGCAAAGGTACAGGCAAGATCAGATCGAACTGAGAGCTGTAGTGGTGGTCGGAGAGGAGGGAGCCATACCGAATCCCCAGGTGCTCGCCCAGTTCTTCCTTCCCTTTATACTTTAGTTTGTGTAGCAGCCGCTGCACCCGCCCTTTTGGCCGGAAGTACAGATAAGCTAAAGCAAAGCGCACCGGCACCTTTCCCCAGAAACGTTTCTGTAGTACGTTAAGCTCTGTAGCACCATGTATGTGCACATCGGTATAAGGAAGCTGAATACTGCAATCCGTACAAATAAATTGCTCGCCTCTAGCCAGAGCCCCATCGCAGGCATAACAATATTCGGGAAACAGAAGCGATAAGAAGTCTTTCAGCATAGGCAGGCGAATCAGTTTAAGGTATTCTTAGTAATTTTGTATAAACTTATTTTACAAAGCTGAAACAGCAACAAATCATACAACAATGAGTCAAATAGAAGAATTCAATGCCTATCGCTCCCGCATGAATGAGCGTATCATGTCATACGATAATAAAGTTATCAAGCGCTTTTTTAACCTCGATACTAATACCTACGCAGAAGGAGCTCTGGATGTAAAGACAAAAGAGATGCTGGGCTTGGTTGCCTCTATGGTACTTCGCTGCGACGACTGTATAAAATACCACTTGGGCAAATGCTTTGAAGAAGGGGTAAACGATGAGCAGATTTTCGAAGTATTCTCTATTGCTAACCTGGTAGGTGGTTCCATTGTGATACCTCATTTTAGAAGAGCCGTGGAATACTGGGAAGAATTAAGAGCTCAGGAAAGCGCATCTTAGAACTTATTGCTCAAAGGCTGCATTATTAGACAGATGAGCCAAGAAGTAAATTATTATTGACTCACTATTTAACAATACAGCAATCAAAGTGAAAATGATAGAAGAATCAGATAACCTGGATCACAGATGGACGCAGCTTCGGGCAATGCTGATGAAACAGTTCGGTAAAAAGCCTGACCTAAATGCCATTCTTTTCCTGATCGGTATACAGGAACTGGGCAAAGGCATCAGCAATTTTACCAAAGAAGAAAAGCAGGACCTGATGCATATTGCAACCTGCAAGGTATTCAGTCTTTCCGGCTATTATGAGCTTAGCCATGTAGATGGCGACGGCTGGCCTCATTACCGTTCTGTGAAACCCATTCCTTTTGCGAACCTGAAGGAACAGGATAAAATGCTGAGATGGCATATAATCGAATATTTTAACCAACTGGATGCCGCTTAGCTTTTATGAAAAAGCCTAACCTTCTCCATATCATCCTTGTTTCATCCTTATTATTTCTGACAGGAGACACCAGGCGAAGAGTAAAATAAGATACTTTTTCGCCTGGTGTTTTTCCGCTTAAAAAGCACCATGAAAATTATTACCTATAACGTGAACGGCATACGCGCCGCTCTAACCAAAGGCTTTCAAGATTGGCTGAAAGCAGCAAACCCCGATGTTCTGTGCCTGCAGGAGATCAAGGCCGACGAAACAAAATTTGATCGCTCTGTTTTCGAAGAATTGGGTTATAACGTTTACCTGCATCCAGCCGTTAAGAAGGGCTATAGTGGTGTGGCTATTTTATCTAAAACCAAGCCTAATCATGTAGAGGTAGGCTGTGGCATCGAGTGCTATGATAACGAAGGCCGTGTGCTCCGGGCAGACTACGATAACTATTCTATTATGAGCGTATATATGCCTTCCGGCTCCAGCGGAGACGAACGCCAGGGCTTTAAAATGCAATGGCTCGACGACTTCTACAACTATATTAACGAACTGAAGGAAACTTTACCGGGTTTAGTAATCTGCGGCGACTATAATATCTGCCACCAGGCTATTGATATTCACAACCCGAAAGCCAATGCCAACAGCTCTGGCTTTTTACCGGAAGAACGCAGTTGGATGTCGAAGTTCATAGAGAGCGGTTTTATTGATTCTTTCAGGCACTTTAATGCAGAGCCGCATAATTATACCTGGTGGAGCTACAGAGCCGGAGCTCGCGGTAAGAATCTGGGCTGGCGAATAGACTATAATATGGCTACAGAAAACCTGCGCGATCGCCTGAAACGTGCCGCAATTCTTACTGAAGCGAAACATTCAGACCATTGCCCGGTGCTGCTGGAGATAGAGTAGGGGAGCATACTAAAATTATGCGTTTGCAGTTATAAGAGGAGGAGCTAAATAAGCATTTCTCGCTTATAAATAGTATATTACCAAACTATGGTTCATCTAACACTATAGCTCCGAAATGATACTAAAGTAAAAGAGAGGAAAGCATGAGACAGAACGATTCACTGGACAGATTAATCGTACAGCTCCAGGAGTTTAAACAAAAGTTCTACCTGAACCTGTTGCTCAAAGGTAGTATTTTTGCTGTGGGCATGCTTATCTCTATTTACATCATCTACAGCCTGCTCGAGTACCTGTTTTACTTTCCGCAAGCAGTCAGGGCCTTTTTCCTCTTTTCGTTTATAGGCGTTGTTATCTATGCTTTTGTTCGCTGGATTGCCATGCCGCTTTCAGCTGTTACCAAACTCAGAAACCTGCTTTCGGATGAACAGGCCGCCTTACGTGTTGGTGGTTATTACCCCGAAATACGTGACAAATTGCTAAACTCTATCCAACTTAAGGATCTCGACAGGACGAATGAACTGATTGCCGCCAGTATAGAACAACGTTCAAGCCAACTACTCAACTTCAAGTTTCAGGAGGCTGTTACATACAAAGAAAACAAGCCGCTGCTTAAATATGTGGCTTTGCCTGCGCTTGTTGCTTTTCTGATTGCCATTATATACCCGACTATTTTTGTACAAGGCACTGAGCGCATTGTAAATTACAAAAAATACTATGCCCCGGCTGCTCCTTTCCGGTTTGTGCTGCAGAATGAGCAATTGCAAACCTACCGGGGCGAAGATTTTACTTTAAAAGTTGATGTTGAAGGCACTTCTGTTCCCCGTGAAGTATACATAAACTACAACGGGCGCCGGCAAAAGCTAGCTAGTAGCGGCAACAACCAATACACTTATACCCTTAAGCAGCCTCAAAAATCTGTTAGTTTTCAGTTAGAAGGATCTGGTTTCCTTTCAGATGAATACCAACTGAACCTGCTTTCTCGCCCGAACCTGAAAGATTTTCAGATGGAAATTGCTTACCCTGATTATCTGAAACGAAAACCCGAAGTTGTGCAGAATACCGGAAATGCTACCGTGCCCCAGGGCAGTACATTGCGCTGGAGCTTTTCTGCTACTGAAACCGATAGCATTAGCCTTAGCTTCGAAAACCCTGCTTTAAAGTTAGTGGCAGAAAAGAGCGGAAACACTTTTGCAGCCAGCAGAAAGTTTACACAAAGCCAGAACTATACTGTTAAGTTGCGCAATGAGCATAGCAGCAATAAAGAAGCAATCAGTTACCAGATTACAACAGTACCTGACCGCCATCCTGAAATCAGCATTGAACAGTTTCAGGACACAGCTCTCTTTACCTTTCTGGTAGTCGGTGGCGATGTATCAGACGATTATGGTTTAACCCGCCTTGCCCTTCATTATCGCATTACCAATGAAACAACGCCTCAGGCTTCTTATAAAAGTAAGGCGCTTCCGCTAAACACACAGCAGCTTAGCCAAACCTACTACTATCAATGGAATACCGCTTCACTAAACATGCAGCCGGGCGACAAACTGGAGTACTTTGTGCAGGTTTGGGATAACGACGGCATCAACGGAAGTAAAAGTGCACGCACCCGCACCTTCGAACTAAAGGTGCCAAGTAAGCGTGAGCTACAAAAAGAGTTAGACAGTAATGCACAATCGGTAGCGAGCCAGTTAAGCAAATCATTACAGAAATCTTCCCAGCTAAAAGAAGAGGTGGCAAAGTCGGAGGAGAAGATGAAGACCAAACGGGATCTTTCCTGGCAGGACAAAAAGCAGATGGAAGACCTGGTGCAAAAGAAAAAGCAACTGGAGCAGGATATCGCTAATATGAAGGAGCTTTTTGATGAGTTAAACAAAAAGCAGAATATGATGAGCGAGCAGGACAAGCAGCTGGCTGAAAAAACGCAGGAATTACAAAAGCTCATGGAGAACCTGCTCGATGAGGAAACAAAAAAGATGTACGAGGAGCTCGAAAAGCTTTTACAGCAGCAGAAGCCAAACGATCCGGAACTACAGAAACTGCTTAGCAAACTAGACAACAAAGAGCGCAACCTGGAGCGCGAGTTGGAGAGGGCGCTGGAGCTATTTAAGCAACTGCAGTTCGAACAGAAATTAGATAACGTTACCAAAGACCTGAAAGACCTGGCCCAAGAGCAAGAAAAGCTGGCTGACAAAACCGCTCAAAAACAAGAGGACAACACAAAGCTGGAGCAACAGCAGGAGAAAATAAAAGAAGAATTTAATGAACTGAAGCAGGACATGGAGGAGATGAAAGAGATGAATAAGAAGCTCGCGAATCCCAACTCTATGGACGAACAACAGCAGCAACAGCAGCAGGACCAGATCGAGCAGAAAATGCAGCAAAGCCAGGAGCAGCTTCAAAAGCAGCAAAACCAGAAAGCCAGCGAATCGCAACAAAAGGCAGGAGAGCAAATGAAGCAAATGGCCAAACAGATGGAGGAGATGCAAAACAGCATGAGCATGGACGGAATGCAGCAAAACCTCGATAACCTGCGCGATATCCTGGAGAACCTCATCAAGCTTTCCTTCGATCAGGAGGCGCTCATGAAATCTTTCAGAGGTGTTAACCAGTCTGATCCTCGATTTATTGCACTTTCGCAACAACAGTTGGCGCTTCGCGATAATTCAAAGGTAATTGAAGACAGCCTTTTTTCACTGGCGAAAAAGGTGTTTCAATTACAGTCGTTCGTAACACGTGAGGTTACACAAATGAACCAGAGCATGGACAACAGCATGCAGGAAATCAGAGACCGGAATATAGGAAAAGCAACTGCACAACAGCAGTTAGCCATGACATCGATGAATAACCTGGCACTGATGCTGAACGATGCTTTAAAACAAATGCAGCAGGCTATGCAGAATATGTCGGGCAGTATGGCCGGAAACCAGAAGGGAAGTAAGCCTAAACCCGGTGATATGGGGCAAATGCAGGACGCTTTGAATAAAAAAATAGAAGAATTAAAAAAAGGTGGGGCTTCAGGTAAGGCACTATCTGAAGAATTAGCTAAATTAGCTGCGGAGCAGGAAGCGCTCCGAAATGCTCTTAAGGAGATGGAGAAACAGCAGGGCCAGAAGCCAGGTGAAAATGGCAAAAATGGAGAGCTTGGAAATATTAGCAAGATGATGGAACAATCCGAAACTGATCTCGTTAATAAACGTTTGACCGAGCAAACCATTATGCGTCAACGTGAAATCCTGACAAGGCTGCTAGAGGCAGAGAAGTCAATGAAGGAGCGTGAACTGGATAATAAACGAGAAGCTAAAACGGCCCAGGACGTGCCACGAAAAGTACCGGCATCGTTCGAGAAATATATAAAAGCAAAAGAAAAACAAACGGAGTTACTTAAAACAATACCGCCTGCTTTGTCGCCATATTACAAGCAGAAAGTAAATGAGTACTTCCAGAATATAAGTAACAATTAAGCACCTATACCACACACACGAGTATATGAATCAGGTAAAAATTCAGATTCCTTCTTTAATCGAAAACATCAGGGTAATTGAAAGCTTTATAGATAATTCAAAGGAAGAATTCGAGTTTGAGGATGACATTTATGGCAACATTATGGTTGCTGTTACGGAGTCTGTAAACAATGCTATCCGCCACGGAAACAAATTTGATAAAGATAAAAACGTTTATCTTACGCTCCAGGTAGAAGACAATTCTTTAAAGTTTGAAGTTGAAGATGAAGGTCCGGGCTTCGATTATGAAAGCCTTCCAGATCCAACAGCACCCGAAAATCTGGAGAATCCGGGTGGTCGTGGAATATTCCTGATGCGCAACCTTTGCGATGAGGTTAACTTCCTCGACAACGGCAAGAAAGTACAACTTGTATTTAATATTCTAAACTCTGCTAATGACGGAACATCCAATTGAGTTTTTTAGCGAAGATATTGAATTCTCGCTACCTAACCCGGATCAAGTTTCAGAGTGGATCGCAGAAGTAATTGAGGAAAACGACCAGGAGCTAATAAACCTTACCTATGTTTTTTGCTCCGACGATTACCTCCACCAGATGAATGTGGAGTACCTCGATCATGATACACTCACCGATATCATCACCTTCAATAATGCCGACGAAGAAGGCACGATTGAAGGTGATATTTTTATAAGCGTAGATCGTGTACGCGATAATGCTACATCCCACGGTACTACTTTTGATGATGAACTTCACCGCGTAATCATACACGGAGTACTTCACTTACTTGGTTTCGACGACAAGAATAACGAAGCGCAAGCTCTTATGCGCAAACAAGAAGATTCTTGCTTATCTTTGCGAAAGTTTTAATCGCAAAAAGGAATTACCAACCTCCTTCTGATGTTTCACGTGAAACATCTCTTAAATCAAAAGTACATGTTTCCAGAATACGATATAATAGTTGTAGGCGCAGGGCATGCGGGTTGTGAAGCCGCTGCCGCTGCTGCCAAAATGGGTTCAAAGGTGCTACTGGCAACCATGAACATGAATACTATTGCTCAAATGTCGTGCAACCCAGCAATGGGTGGCGTAGCTAAAGGGCAGATAGTTAGAGAAATTGACGCGCTGGGTGGAATGAGCGGTATTATCACGGACCAGACTATGATCCAGTTCCGCATGCTCAATAAATCGAAAGGCCCCGCTATGTGGAGCCCTCGTGCCCAAAGCGACCGCATGCGATTTGCCGAAGCTTGGCGTTTAACGCTGGAGCAGACAGAAAATGTAGACTTCTGGCAAGAGATGGTAAAAGGCCTTGTAGTAGAAAGCGGCAAAGTAGTTGGCGTAACAACAAGCCTGGGGATAACTATACGCGCAAAGGCCGTAGTTTTAACGAATGGCACTTTTTTGAATGGTATTATCCACATTGGAGAAAAACAATTAGGTGGAGGCAGAGCCGCAGAAAAAGCAGCCAAAGGTATAACAGAGCAACTGATAGAACTAGGTTTCGAAGCAGGCAGAATGAAAACAGGAACACCACCTCGCGTAGATGGCCGTTCACTCGACTATAGCCGCATGGAAGAGCAGTTCGGCGACGAGAACCCTTCTAAGTTTTCTTATACTGAAACAGAGCCTCTACAAAAACAACGCAGCTGCTTTATCACCTATACAAATTCAGAAGTACACGAGATACTTAAAACTGGCTTTGAAAAATCACCAATGTTCCAGGGGAGGATTCAAGGCTTAGGCCCACGTTACTGTCCGTCAATTGAAGATAAAATCAACCGTTTTGCAGACCGTGACCGCCACCAGATTTTTGTGGAACCAGAAGGTTGGAGTACAGTTGAAGTTTATGTAAACGGCTTCTCCAGTTCTCTACCAGAAGATGTACAGTTAAAGGCGCTTCGTAAGATCGTAGGTTTTGAGAATGCGAAAATGTTCCGCCCGGGTTACGCTATCGAGTATGACTTCTTTCCGCCAACTCAGTTGAACCTGACACTGGAAACAAAGCTGGTAGAGAATCTATATTTTGCCGGCCAAATAAACGGAACAACAGGCTACGAAGAGGCAGCTTGCCAGGGATTGATGGCAGGCATAAATGCACACAACAAGATAAACGAGAAGGCTCCGTTCGTGCTGAAAAGATCGGAAGCTTACATAGGGGTACTGATTGACGACCTTGTGAACAAAGGTACAAATGAGCCATACCGTATGTTTACTTCCAGAGCTGAACACCGCATTCTGCTTCGCCAGGATAACGCTGATATACGTTTAACCAAACTGGGTTACGAACTCGGATTAGCAGATGAGAATCGCCTGAAAGCTGTGGATAAGAAGATAACAGAAACAGCCGAAATCATTGCCTATTTAAATAATAAGCCGATTGAACCAGGAGAAATCAACAGTATGCTGGAAAGTGTAGGTTCAGCTCCAATTGTAGAAAAACAGCGGGCAGGACAGCTGATTAAGCGACCCAATATTGAAATCTCTACCATAGCTGCAGCTGTGCCTTCTATAGCAGAATACCTGAGCAAGTTTAAAGCAGATAGTGTAGAGCAAGCAGAAATTGCTGTTAAGTACGAAAGCTACATTGAGAAGGAATATATGCTTGCTTCAAAAATGAGTGAACTGGAGAACTACAGCATCAAAGAAAAAATTGATTATAAGAGCATACCTGCCTTATCAGCTGAAGCAAAAGAAAAGCTACTGAGAATACAGCCGGAAACAATAGGGCAGGCATCCAGAATCAGTGGTGTTACGCCAGCTGATATTTCAGTGTTAATGGTATACCTTGGAAAATAAATGAGCTACGAAAGACTGGAACAATGCCCTATCTGTGGCAAAGAAGATTTCAAAAACTTTATTGTAGTAACCGACAACGCTGTATCGAAAGAGAGTTTTGTAATTGTGGAATGTGAGAACTGCACATTCAAGTTTACCAACCCACGGCCAGACAGTGCAGGTATAGGTAAATATTACGAATCAGAAGAATACATATCGCACAGCAACACAAAGTCAGGCATTATCAACAGAGCGTACCATGTGGTGCGCTCTATTACTACCAAACAAAAAGTTGAGCTTATCAACAGATATTCTCCCGGAAAAGGAAATATATTAGACTATGGCTGCGGCACCGGAGTGTTTCTTAGCGCCTGCAAAAACGATGGTTGGGAAATAAGAGGAGTAGAGCCTAATGCAAAAGCAAGAGAAATAGCTTCTAAAGAAACATCTGAAATTATAGCTTCTGAAATATCTGAGATAGAAGGAGAGAAGTTTGATGTTATTACCCTATGGCATGTGCTGGAGCATATCCATACTTTAAATGAAACCATGGCAGAGCTTATTTCGCTGCTGCAGGAAGATGGTACCTTGATTATTGCTGTACCCAATGCCGACTCACACGATGCACAGCAGTATAAAGAAAACTGGGCTGCTTATGATGTGCCACGCCATTTATACCATTTCACTCAGCCTACCATGAAGCGCTTGCTAAAGAAACACAAAATGAAGCTGGAAGAAGTGCTGCCAATGAAATTTGATGCCTACTATGTAAGCATGCTGAGTGAAAAACATAAAGAAGGCAAAACCAAAATGATTAACAGCGTAGTGAACGGATACAAATCGAATAGCTATGCAGAGAAAAATGGAAACGATTATTCCAGCCTTATTTTTGTAGCAAAGAGAAAATAAAAGTACAATTTAGCTGTTAATAACATGAACCCAGGCAAGCGAAAGTTTGCCTATTTTTCTTTTAAACGATACTTTACATGAAGTTTATTAACATCCTCGCAACTGCAGTTACTTTGTTTACTGTAGTTTCTTGTGCAAGTGTAAGTGCTCCTGAAGGCGGTCCTAAAGATGAAACACCTCCAACTTTGGTCAGCAGTAATCCAACGCATCAGTCGTTAAATGTAAGCACCAATATCATCAGCCTTGAGTTTGATGAGGAGGTACAACCTAATAACCTGACTAAAGAACTACTGATCACGCCAAACATCAGCACCAGGTATAACGTGGTATCCAAGAGGAACAGGTTAGACCTGGTATTCGAAAAGCCTCTGGAAGACAGCACGACCTATACATTTAACTTCAGAAAGGGAATAGTAGATATAACTGAAAAAAACCAGGCAGAAGGACTACTGCTGATTTTTAGTACAGGCAATTTTATCGACTCCAGCCGGGTAAGTGGCAATGTAGTGGACCTGATGCGGCAAACGCCGGAAAAAGAAGCAGTGGTAGCTTTGTTTCCTACATCAGATACGCTTACCATCCGAAAGAACAGGCCTTACTACCAGGCAACAACTGATGAGGAAGGTAACTTTGCTTTTGAGAATGTAAAAGAGGGCGAATATAGAATTTACGCCCTTATGGATAAGAACAATAACTCTTTTTACGACAACGAAAGCGAGAAGATTGCTTACCTGAACAAGCCGATTATGGTTACTCCACAGGAACAAAACGTAAAACTTCAAACAGTTCGTATAGATACCAAAAGGCCAATCCTGAGTAAGCGTGACAGATATACAGATCGGTTCATCGCTAATTATAACGAGGGTATCAGCAGGTTTACTGCCAGAGCAGAAACAGGACAGGATACTCTTATACACAAAGTTCAGGAAGATGGAAGAGCTATAGAAATTTACGGCAGCAGAACATTTACAGGTGGCAGAGCTATTTTAACAGCCATAGATTCTGCTGGAAATACAGCACAGGATACTATACAGATCTTATTCGAAGGCAAAAGAGCACAGAAAATAAGAGGCGCAAGATTAAAACCACGCACCCTTACCAGTAGCACCAACTACAGAACAGGCCAGCCTGTAACATTAGAATTAGAAACTCCTGTGAATATTAGCGCAGGTGCACCCATCCGATTACTGGCAGATTCAGTAGAGATAAAAGCTTATCAATATCCAGAGGAAATAACAGTAGACCAAACCACAACAGAACTAACAGTGGTATTGCCTGCAGTAAATGTAAACAGAGGTACAAACTTTGCTTTTACATTAGATAGCACAGCTATTGTTCCAGTACAAGGGAATAGATTAAGTTTTCAGAACGTTCCTGTTACCATAGCAGAAGCAAAAGGAACTGGCAGTATCAGAGGAACAATTGAGACACTTTATACTTCATATTTTCTGCAGCTATTAAACGACAAGTTTCAGGTAGTACAGCAACTGCGAACACCGGCAAATAAGCGTTTTGAATTCAGAAACCTGGAACCAGGCACCTACACAATTCGGGTCTTGATTGATGAAAATAACGACGGCAAATGGAATGAACCAGATCCTGATCTGGTACGAGAACCAGAAAAAGTGCATCTACATCCTAAGACATTTGATGTAAGGGCCAACTGGGATATGGCAGATGAAAAAATAGAATTCTAAGATCAGAAAAGGGAGCTAATTATAGCTCCCTTTTTTATTAAGCATGTCTGAAGAAAATCGTGGAAAAAAACATTTTAAAAGGCATTGCAATAGCATATGCCAATAAAACTGCTAAGCTACCAACAGCTAGAATCAGCTATTATCCACTGCAACATGAATCAAAATAGAATCGCATTTAGCGGCACAAGCAATACAGGCACATCCTAAAGCTCGGGTTTTGTACTTCAAAGATTAACTAAAGCAACAGGCACAGAACTATAAGCAAAGAAAACACGGAATAACTGAAAGCAACTTAAGTTAGCCAACGCTGCAAACTGCGGCAACATTAAAGAAATTGAAGAGTTGTGAGCATAAACCTACGAAAGCAATATGAGCAATCTAAACATGTAAGGCAGTGTACAATCTTATAAAGCAGAAGTGGAAAAGAAGTATATAGAACTGTAGATAGCAGGAGAGGTAAAGCACAACACAAGGCTACAAGGCAACTGCAGCAGCTAAGCAGACTTTAAAACTTTATCGACACTCATTAAAAATCCTCAAAGAATCCACAGGCAATTTCCAGAGAAAAAACGTTAACGGTTTTGCCTTGCCAACACGTTAACGTCTCTTCTTTAATTTTGGCTCAGTTGCAGAACATTATCCTAAACAGGTATCGCTTTAGAAGCAACATCTCAACTTTTGAAATGCTGAAAACATGTTTGTTTCCAAAGTTTGACACAGTATGTAACAGGATTAAAAACGAAAATGAAAATCTGGCACAAACTGAAAATGCAGTTTCATGAATCACCGTTACATTGCCTCACACATAAAGCTGGGAACATATTGGAGTCTGACAGCTTGATCAAAGAGCATCATACGTTAGGATGTATGGCAACTTAGTAAAAACCGGAAAGGAATTTTATTAGAAGCACTGCTAACAAAATAGTTAAGCTAAGCTTAGGCCAGATGCTCAGGCGCGATACTTTAATAAATAGCTAATATTTAAATCTTCTTCCCCATAGCTATAAAATCAAAACAATAAACTCATAATTTCCGCATCTGCAATTTTTGAAGCTCTATAGTCATACCTCCTGGCAAAATAAGTGCTATCAAATCCCACTACTAAACAAAGACAAAGTTCCACAACATTTCTTAACCTAAACCTGATCACACAAAATCATCACGGCACAACGAAACTTCCAGTGGTATAGCCTTTATGTACATAATTAGGTAAAGCAGCTACAGTTGCCCAGAAAGCTAAACTGTGAAACAGCTTTTGGCAACAAACCACTGTAAATGCTGAATTTATGTATTCAGAGTAGATATAAACGCACCTGAAGTGGAAAAACAAGAGAGAAAATTGAAAATCAAAATTAGCGGTTAATAATCCACAGAAAAGGTGGGTACAACTGTGGATAAAAGTTAACAAAGTCTGAAAACTAAAAACCATCAGAAGTCAAAGCTGGGAGAATAAGCCGTGAAACGTGATAAAAGTGGAAACAGGTGCACAAATATGATCAATAAAAGGCACTTTCCACGCAAAAGTGAAAATGTGTAAAAAGAAATACACAGAAAACCGTGGAACGTGGAAAAACAGGATAAAAGGCTGAAAAATAAATTGATGATGCAAAAGTGAGTGTGAACAGTTAGGTGTAAAACCGTGGAACCATAAACATGACTGAGAATAACTCCGTCAGCAGCAGCAGTTATCAACTTATAAACACCCTAAATAACAAAAGAAGATTTATTTAAAAATCAACCTTTTAAAAATTATTAGAAGTTAAGAAGTGTGGAAATCTGGAAAAGAGAGGACATCAGAATGCGTGGAAGGGAAAAGGCTTAAAAAGAAAAACCGTATATTTAAAACAGAAAGAGAAAAAACATTAAAATAAAACATGATACTACTGCTCGATTTGAAGTTGCCATTCGAAGATCCGGTATTAATATTTACGCTTGTGCTGCTCATCATACTAATAGCGCCAATGGTGTTTAATAAGCTAAAAATACCAGGTATCATAGGCTTGATATTAGCAGGAGTTTTAGTAGGCCCCAATGGAATCAATTTACTTCTTAGAGATGCCAGTATACAGCTATTCGGAACAGTAGGAATTTTATATATCATGTTCATGGCTGGATTAGAAATGGACATGATAGGATTTAAAAAGACAAAGACCAGAAGTATAGTGTATGGTGCGTTAACGTTTCTAATACCTATAATAACAGGTACAGTCACCTTTATGTATGGCTTTGGCTATGGCATAAACTCAGCTGTACTTCTGGCAAGCATGTTTGCATCGCATACGCTGTTGGCTTATCCGATAATCAGCAGATTAGGATTAACTAAAAATGAAGCTATAACAGTAACAATCGGAGGTACTATTATAACAGATACAGCTGTACTGCTAGTACTGGCTATAGTGGCTGGATCGGCTCAGGGAAATATCTCGTTGTTCTATTGGGTACAATTAGCAGTTTCATTAGCGGCGTTTATGGG
Organism: Pontibacter sp. SGAir0037; assembly: GCF_005491705.1. Taxonomy (NCBI): domain Bacteria; kingdom Pseudomonadati; phylum Bacteroidota; class Cytophagia; order Cytophagales; family Hymenobacteraceae; genus Pontibacter; species Pontibacter sp. SGAir0037. The sequence goes on from NZ_CP028092.1 coordinate 4,206,429, forward strand.
AGTTGTTCTGTTTGTTTTTCCCAGAATTGCCAGATGGTTTTTCAAGCAGATAGAGAGTGAAAAAGGCGCCCAATATATTTTTGTGCTGACCTTAGTATTTGCAGCTTCATTCTTGGCTGAATTAGCGGGAGTAGAAGCAATATTAGGTGCCTTTCTGGCAGGTTTAGCCTTAAACCAATTAATACCACATACATCAGCTCTCATGAATAGAATTGAGTTTGTAGGTAACAACATATTTATACCTTTCTTTTTAATAAGTGTAGGCATGCTGGTTGACTTTAGTGTGCTCTTTCAAGGCGTGGATATTGTAATCATGACAGTGGTCGTCATCATACTGGCCTTGGCAACAAAGTGGCTGGCGGCATTTATAACACAAAAGATGTATGGCTATAGTTTAGTGCAGCGCAATCTGATATTCGGATTAAGTACAGCCAGGGCAGCAGCTACATTGGCGGTAATTCTGGTAGGATTCGATTTGGGTTTAATTGGGGAGAGCGCCTTAAATATGACAGTTGTACTGATACTGGTTACATGCCTGATCAGCTCCTTTGTTACTGAGAAAGCCGGTAAAGCATTAGCAATAGTAGAGAGCCGAAAGAAGCCTGATCTCAGTGAAAAGCCGGATAGGATACTGGTGCCGATTGCCAATCCTAAGACCATAGAAAATCTGGTGGATTTATCTATTATGCTAAAGAACCCCGACTACCACGAGCCAATTTATCCTTTAGCCGTGGTAATAGATAACGAGCATGCCAATGAAGAAATATATAGGAAAAACAAAATGCTGCAGGAAGCAATCAAACATGCCTCAGCAACAGATAGCGATGTACAGTTAGTATCGAAAATTGATGTAAACATAGCAAGCGGTATTTTAAGAGCTATAAAAGAGCTGATGATTACTGAAGTTGTAATTGGCTGGAATGCAAAGATTACAACAAGGGACAGAATATTTGGAACAGTACTGGACAGTTTGCTGGAAAGTACAGAACAAATGATTCTGGTTTGTAAAATTGCTCAGCCACTGAATACAACAGAAAGAATTGTAGTCATTGTACCTCTGAATGCGGACCTGGAGAGAGGTTATCTCAGGTGGCTCCGAGCTGTTCGCTTACTTTCTGTTCAGTTAGGGGCCAAAATTGTTTTCAGGGGAAGAAGAAGAACGCTGAACAAAATCAAATCAACCCTTAAGGGTACAAAGCCAGCTGTGTCGGCAGAGTTTATACCACTCATGAATTTAGAAGAATTTGAAAACATGAAATCGGAGGTAAGAAAAGATGATATGGTTGTAGTTGTATCAGCCAGAAAAGGCACAGTTTCCTACGACCACGACCTGGATATAATACCCAGGCTGCTGTCTAAAAATTACAAGGAAAACAGTTTCATCATTATCTATCCGGAGCAGCACCCCGTACAATACCAGGACAACCAGTTAAGTACAGCAGACTACACCCATGAAAGCGGAACAAGGGAAAACCTTTAACTATGAGCTTAACTTTGCAGAAGTAGACTTTCGGAAAGAACCGGGTTTATACCGCGTAGGAAAGGGCGAACAGGGGGTGTTGCTGGTAGAGCCTTATAAATCGGAGATACTGCCGTACTGGCGCTTTAAAACGCCTGAGATCGCAACGGAATCATCGGAGAAGATATACCAACTGTTCCTGCAGTACCTGGAGCAGCAGGATTTTGTAGGAGCCGACATGGCCCGTAAATTCCTGCAGATGGGCTACACCAGATCGAGGCGGTACGCCAATCACAAATCAGGGCGGAAGTATAAGCAGAACCCTCAGCAGGAAGAAACCTGGCAGGAGGAGAAGGAGGCGCGGCAAAAGTATCTGTTACCCAATGAGCCCGACCCAGTTAAAGCCAGATCAGCCGAAATTTTTAAAGAAAAGTGGCAGCAGGCAAAGGAAAACAAAGAGTACCGCCAGATGATGGCAGATTTTAAGAAAAAGTACGGTACAGACACGCCAAAATCAAAGAAAACATAATGCTACCTTTCACACGTATGCAGTAATTCACATATCTTTGCATTCAAGTAAACCTACACAAAGAAATGATCAACAAAGACATCAGGTTAGGAAAAGGACTTGGTAAGATCAAGTTCGGCTTAACAATGGAAGAAGTAGAAGAACTGTTGGGCGAACCAGAAGAAGTGGAAGAATCAGACGAAGAAGATGAGTTTGAACACCAGGCCTGGAACTACTGGGAAGATGGCTATTCGCTGTACTTCGATAAAGAGGATGATTACAAGCTGAGCTGCATAGAAACAGCCAACCGCGAAGTGCAACTATGGGGAGAGCGTATCTTCGAAATGAGCCAGGAGCAGATTAAACAACTCTTCGCAGATAATGATATCACCAATCCGGAAGAAGAGGAAATGGAAACAGGCGAGACACGTATCTCTTATGAGAAAGAAATGATAGATATGTATTTCGATGAAGACCAGCTGATAGCTGTGAATTTTGGTGTTTTCATAAACGATAACCTGGAAGTGGTTTGGCCTGAGAAATAAATAGCAGAATACTATAAAAGAAGCCCTGATCAGCAGCTACTGGTCAGGGCTTTTTGTTGTTTAACAGGATGCCAAAAGGCCATAAAAAAGCTTGGCATTTGCCAGGCTTTTTTATACTGGGGCAGGAGGTTTACTTGAACAAGAAATTAATAAGCTCTTCCTGCATGGCTGGGTTGATAGCTACAGCCAGTATAACTGAAATAATCAGACCGATAGTAACTGACACGATATCCTTACCTATAAGTCTGAAAGTTTTGGCAATCTTGGTACCGTCTTCATGAGCTCGTAAACGCATACCCAACTCACGGCCTGCCAGCAAACCTACAAATACCCATGTCGTACTCATTGGAATGTTGTTAATCTCTTTAAAATAGTATAGAATAATAGAGTATACTAAGTCTATGATAGTAGCACTACGTACGTCACGTACCTCTGATTTCTCATTGATGATGTTCTGAATTTTCTCGCCTTTCATATAGAAAAGAGCACCAAGGCCAAGGAAAATAAAACCGGCGAAGGCGACGAACTCAAACGTACCCAGCTGGCGTGGCAGGTATACAGCTACGTTGGCCAGATCCTGGGCAAGCCAGGTATGCCATAAGAAACCACTGATAATCCATTGTGCAACAATCCAGGCACTGTGTGCTTCGCCTTTGATAAAGCGTTTAATGACCTTGGAGAGCAGCAGGTAAATTATTAAAGCAATAATAAAAGCCGCTGCATAGCCCATTAAACTTTTGTTTACCATACTTACAATAGCACTTGAGCTTACTGTAAAAACACTCAGGAGCATGAAAGTAGTAGAAACAGGAATCCTGAAGCGGGTTAAAAGCAGGAGTACAATAGGAGCAGCCAGTTGCAGGAATACAAAGTTATCAGGGTTCTGTTCGAAGCCTTTAGAAGCCAGACGCTGATAGGTAACGTCGCCATCGAACATGTACCAGCTGTAGAAAACGGTTCCTACAAAAATAGAGCCCATAAACAACCACTGCCAGTACCATTTCTTATCTTCGTTGGATACTATAAAAGTACCAATAGTCTGTATACTATCGTTTGCAATAGCCGAATAACCTGCAAACGCAAATCCTATCCACATCGCAACCGAGGCATAAGGGTACACTATACCAGCCAGTATAAAGGAGAAGGCTATGAAGTATAAAAATTTCTTTTCTCTTTGTAAGGTAACATCCAGAAGACTAAAGCGTTTTCTGAACTTAAAAGGTTGGGTAGGAACAACTGGTTTTTTTCCTTTTTTCTTCTTAGCCATTATAAAATTATGGGTGATACTTTAAAAGTCTGCAAGTTAGAGTTTTTTTAGGTTGCTATTCGAAAAAGCCAATGTTAAGAAATTGTTAACACATGAAAGTACTTAAATAAGTGCTGTTCCGTTAGAGAAAAAATATAATTTTAGAAAATTATTACCTTAAAAGGCTGCTAAAAACTCTTAAAAGACGTTTGGCATAATCCAAACCGAATATTCTATCTTTGCGACATGGCAACACAAGAAAAAACACCTGCAGAAAACGCACAACTAAAAGATATTATCTCGCATGCCAAGGAATATGGTTTTGTATTCCCTTCGAGTGAAGTGTACGACGGCTTAGCTGCTGTGTACGACTATGGTCAGATGGGAGTGGAGTTAAAGAACAACATCAAGAACCTGTGGTGGAGAAGCATGACGCAACTGAACCAGAATGTAGTGGGTATAGATGCAGCTATCTTTATGCACCCGCTTACCTGGAAGGCATCAGGCCACGTTGATAGCTTTAACGACCCTATGATCGATAACAAAGATTCTAAAAAACGTTATCGTGCCGATGTGTTGATAGAGGAGAAAGCTGCCCAGTACGAGAACGAAGGAGATGTAGAAAAGGCAAAGGCACTGACAGCCGAAATGGGCCGTTTGCTGGAGGAGGAAAACCTGGAAGGAGTACGCGAATTAATTATCCGGGAAGATATAAAATGCCCTGTTTCAGGTACAGCCAACTGGACAGAAGTACGCCAGTTTAACCTGATGTTTTCTACACAGGTAGGATCTGTGGCAGAAGAATCGAGCACTATTTACCTGCGCCCGGAAACTGCACAGGGCATATTTGTAAACTTCCTGAATGTGCAGAAAACCGGCCGTATGAAAGTGCCTTTTGGAATTGCACAAATTGGAAAAGCTTTCAGAAATGAGATTGTAGCCCGTCAGTTTATTTTCCGGATGCGCGAATTCGAGCAGATGGAGATGCAGTTCTTTGTTCGCCCCGGCACAGAAGAAGAGTGGTATGAGAAGTGGAAAGCTACACGCAGGAAGTGGCATGAGGCATTAGGTATACCAACCGAAGATCTGCGCTTCCACGACCACGACAAGCTGGCGCATTATGCTAAGGCGGCTGTAGATATTGAGTACAGATTCCCGTTTGGCTTTAAAGAAGTAGAAGGTATACACTCTCGCAGCGACTTCGACCTGAGCCAGCACCAGGAGCTGAGCAAGAAAAAAATGCAGTACTTCGACAACGACCTGAACGAAGAAGGCAAACCATACGGTAACTATATACCTTATGTAATTGAGACTTCGGTTGGAGCAGACCGCCTCTTCCTGATGACGCTGTGCAATGCTTACCAGGAAGAAGAAATCACAGAAGGAGATGCCACTAAAACACGCACATTCCTGAAGCTGCACCCTGCTATAGCCCCTGTTAAGGCTGCTATACTTCCGCTGGTGAAGAAAGGCGGTTTACCGGAAAAAGCTACCGAAATTTTCGATTCGTTGAAGTACGATTTTAACCTGATCTACGAAGAGCGTGACAGCATCGGTAAACGCTATACCCGCCAAGATCTGATCGGTACGCCTTTCTGTATTGCTGTAGATTATGATACACTGGAAGATAATACAGTTACAGTTCGTGACCGTGACAGCCGTGAGCAGGTACGGATGCCAATATCAGAACTGAAGAGCTATATTGAAAATGCAGTAAGCTTTAAGAATATTTTTGAAAAGTTAAGTTAGTAACTGATCTTCAAAAAAAGTAAAAAAGCCTCTGGAACAACACCAGAGGCTTTTTTTTTGATTTTTTCCACAGAAAAACCTCTTAACATAAAGATAAAAAGAGTAAGAAATCAGCAGCGTGTGAATGCCTGAATTTTACGTATATTACTGAATCCTTTTCTAAAGTTTATGTACCTGAACCTCGATTATTATTTTCCTGAATACTTTCCGATAACTGATCCAGTACTGATATTTTCGCTGGTACTCTTCATTATTCTACTCGCTCCAGTTATCCTGAACAGGCTGAAAATTCCAAGCATCATAGGGTTGATTCTGGCTGGTGTGGCTATCGGGCCTAATGGATTTAACATACTCCTGCGTGACCAGGGCATTGTTCTTTTCGGAACAGTAGGCTTGCTCTACATCATGTTTCTGGCCGGACTCGAGATCGATATGAACGATTTTAAGAAGAACAGAACCAAGAGCCTGATCTTTGGAGGGTTCACGTTCGCAATTCCTATGGTGTTGGGAACAGTCGTTTCTTTTTTCCTGCTTCAGTTTAGCCTGCTGTCTTCGGTTTTGTTAGCCAGTATGTTCGCTTCACATACCTTGCTGGCTTACCCGATTGTCAGCAGGTTAGGTGTTACAAAAAACAGGGCTGTAAACATTACAGTAGGAGGCACCATTATAACAGATACGGCAGCTTTATTAGTACTCGCTATTATCACAGCTGCTACCCGGGGAGAATTAGGCAGTGAGTTCTGGATCAGGTTGTGTATTTCATTGGCCATCTTCTCTTTTATTGTGTTGTGGGGCTTTCCGAGGTTTACACGCTGGTTCTTTAAGAACTATGAAAGCGAAGCCATATCACAGTATATCTTTGTATTGGCTATGGTTTTCCTGGCAGCTTTCCTGGCAGAGCTAGCAGGTATAGAACCCATTATTGGTGCCTTTATGGCTGGTTTGGCTCTGAACAGGCTGATCCCACATTCGTCACCGCTGATGAACCGCATCGAGTTTGTAGGGAATGCCCTTTTCATTCCTTTTTTCCTGATTGGAGTAGGTATGCTGGTAGACCTGAGGGTGTTGTTCCGGGGTCCTGAAGCCCTGGTTGTGGCAAGTGCTATGATTGCAGTAGCTACTTCTGCAAAGTGGCTGGCTGCCTTCATCAGCAGAAAAGTATTCCGTTTTTCAAAAACAGAGGGGCAGCTGATGTTTGGTTTGAGTAATGCCCAGGCCGCTGCCACACTGGCCGCTGTTTTGGTGGGCTATAGGTTAGAACTCCTGAACGAAAACGTGCTGAATGGTACCATCATGATGATTCTGGTAACTTGTATTATCAGCTCTTTTGCAACAGAGAAGGCAGCTGTAAGGCAGGCGATGGTAGAAAGCGAAACAGCCCCTGATCTATCTGAAATACCTGAACGTATTCTGGTACCTATAGCCAATGCCGATACTATGGAGCAACTCATCGATTTAGCCGTACTGGTCAAAAATCCAAAATCGATAGAGCCTATATATCCATTGGCTATTATCAAAGACGATCAGCAGACCAAAGAGAATCTGCTTCAGAGCACCAAGCTGTTAGAAAAAGCAAAACACTATGCTGCCGCCACCGATACCGATGTAGCTGTACTTACACGTGTGGACAGCAACATTCCTAATGGTATTGTCAGAGCTGTTAAAGACCTGATGATCACTGAAATTGTGATGGGGTGGAGTGAGAAGATATCCACCAAAGACAGGATATTCGGGAGTGTATTAGATAATATCCTGCGCAAAGCGGGTGAAATGATATTGGTTGCAAAGCTGGTGCAGCCAGTTAGCACTATTAAACAGGTAAAAATTGCTGTTCCTCCCAGGGCAGAGGCAGAACCTGGGTTTATACACTGGCTGAACACAGTTAGAACTATTGCGAAACAAACCAGTGCGCCTGTTACTTTTTACGCCACGGAAGCTACCAACCAGCGTATTTTAAGCACTTTTAAAGAAATGAAGGTGAACCTGACAGTGAAGTATAACCTGTTTGAAGATTGGGAAGACTTTCTGATTCTGAGTCGTGATGTGCTAGACGATGATCTGTTTATAATCATTAGCGCACGGCCGGGCAGTGTCTCTCATCATTCGCAATTATCAAACATTCACAGGCAGTTGTCGAGGTACTTTCAGCAACATAATTTTGTGGTTATTTATCCGGAGCAGCATAGCCAGCACCTGGTAGATCCCAGAACTTCAGCAGCACCAGCTTATTAATTAATTTACTGAAAGGTTTAATAGTCTTTTCTGATTTTACTAATAGTGCCTTTATTATGTTAAGTTAAAATGCTTATTTGTTTTGTTAATTGAAGCTCTTGAAAGCGGTGCAAAAGCAGAGACAAAAGTTCTACTAATAGTTAGAACTGGAATTTACTTACTGCTTCATCCACATTACTATTTGTGAATTATTCACAGGCAAGCTGAGCTATAGCACGTAAAACTGTTTAAGAGCACAGGCCTTAGGCCAATTCGGTTAACAAGTCTGCTTACAACAGGTGATTTGAGTATGTATATAAATTTGTAAGGTATTAGCTGTGAAATAATTAACAAAAATACTGGGAACCTGTTATGAACATAGGAGGCTGGTGATATGATAAGTAGAAGAGTAAATCTGTGCGAGCCATAATTGCTCAGCTTCGTATAAACTGTTAATCAACATAATAAAGCTATGGCAAACACATCAAAATCAAAAAATAGCTCTAAGCAGGACGATCCGTGCTGGAAAGGGTATGAACAGGTAGGTATGAAGGATAAAAACGGTAAGCAGGTGCCTAATTGTGTGCCACAGAATAATTCTTCGAAATCTTCCTCTTCAGGTAAAAAGAATTAGAAATTTCATGTGAAAGGTTTACAAGCTCCAGCTTCGGTTGGAGCTTTTTTTATTTATAACTGAAAGCCTGACTCAACACATCTGAACGATGCATTTAAAACCTGTAAAAAATTAAAATTCCGTACCTTTGCCGAATTAATAATCCTACTAAACTTTTTTACAGGGTTGCCTTATCACCATTGGTCAGAAGCCTGGTATGCTGTTAAATTCATTTGTAATTGAACACTATGCCTCCTTTAGCTAACCCATCGATACGCGTGCCCCTTTGCTTGTAGCAAGCCATGTGGAATAAAATTGCCATCTTTATCATCAAAAACAGGCTGAGGCTACTCATTCTGTTATCACTTCTTACTGCATTTATGGGCTACCATGCCAAAGATGTAGAAATGTCCTACGACTTTGCCAATGTTGTTTCTCCTGAGGATCCGGACATGGTATACTTCCAGCGTTTCAAAGAAACCTTTGGCGAAGACGGCAATATTCTGGTAGTAGGCGTGCACGATAACCATGTATACCAGCTGGAGCATTTTAGGGAGCTGAAAACACTTTCGGATGCTTTAGCAAAAGTAGAGGGTGTAAAAGCAGTTATCTCTTTACCCAACCTGGTGCAGGTGGTAAAAGATACAGCAGCACGTAAGTTCACAACTGCACCTATCTTTAAAACCTTTCCCGACAACCAGCAGGAGTTGGATAGTCTGCTGCAGGTAGTGCGAAACCAGAATTTCTACAGCGGGCAGATTATTAACGAAAAAACCGGAGCTACGCTTTTAGCAGTTACAGTAGATCCTGCTTATCTCAATTCGGCCAGGCGGGTGGAGGTGATGGATAACATCATGGTGCACGCCAATGCCTTTGTTAAAAAAACGCATATTAAGCTGCACTATGCAGGTCTGCCTTTTGTACGTGCTGTTATGACTACCAAAGTAGCAGCCGAAATGAAGCTGTTTCTGGTCCTGGCTCTGGTTGTAACGGGCGTTACACTTTTTATTTTCTTCCGGTCTTTTTACGCCGTTATCTTTCCGCTGCTGGTAATCAGCCTGGTGGTAGTGTGGGTAATGGGCACCATTTCTCTGTTAGGGTATAAAATCTCTTTACTTACAGGGTTGATTCCGGCCATTCTCGTTGTAATTGGCATCCCGAACTCCACATACCTGCTCACGCGCTACCACTACGACTATCGCAGCCACGGCAACAAGATTCTGGCGCTTTCGAGGGTCATCAGCAAAATCGGAGTAGTAAATCTGGTAACAAACACTACCACGGCCATTGGTTTTATTGTATTCACATTTACGCATGTGGCTATACTTTATGAGTTTGGTGTAGTGGCTGGCATCAACATTTTTGTGACGTTTATCATAAGCATGGTGCTTATACCTATTGTGTTTTCGTACCTGCCGCCACCAAGCCCGAGGCAGCTAAGGCACCTGGATGCAAAGCCGCTGAACAAACTATTAGAGTTTTTCGATTACATTGTGCACCGCAAGCGCCACCTGGTTTATTTCTTTACTGCGGTAGCTTTAGGTTTTTCCTGCTGGGGTATCTACAAAGTAAAGACTGTTTCTTATATGGTAGATGATCTGCCGAAAGAAAGCAGTGTAAATGCCGATCTTGCCTTCTTTGAACATCATTTCGGAGGAGTAATGCCACTTGAAATTATCGTGGATACAGGAGTAAAGCAGGGAGTAATGCGCTTGCCTAACCTGAACAAATTAAATAAGCTGGAGAATTTCCTGCATACACAACCCATCCTTTCGGCTCCCATTTCAGTAGTAGGTTTGGTAAAAACAGCTACACAGGCTTTCTATGAAGGAGATAAAGAGTCGTACCGGCTGCCGGATAATACAGAGCGTAATTTCGTGTTCAGTTACCTAGCCAAGCAAAATGGAGGAGTAAACCAGCGGTTGCTTCGCTCTTTTGTAGACAGCACAGGTCAGAAAGCACGTATCTCGCTTAAAGTTGCCGACAAAGGATCCAGGGAATTAGATACGCTTATCCTGAAAAAGATAAAGCCTGAACTGCTTGAGATTTACGGAGGAGAAGGCGTAACTGTAACGGAAGAAGGCAACACCACTACCTTTACCCGCGACGATACAGGCAGCCAAACCTCTGTTAGCCTGACAGGTACAACGCTCTTATTCATCAAAGGAAACGAGTACCTTATCAACAACCTGCGGTCCAGTTTAATATTGGCGTTTGTGTTGGTAACTATTACCATTGCTTTGTTGTTTAAATCGGCAAGGGTGGTTATTATATCGCTCATTCCGAACATGATACCGCTTTTAATTGCCGGTGGCCTGATGGGGTTTTTCAACATACCGCTCAAGCCGAGTACGGCACTTATTTTCAGTATCGCGCTGGGAATAGCCATCGACGATTCGATACACTTTCTGGCAAAGTACAGAAATGAATTGTTTACGAATGGGTTTAACGTGAGCAGGGCCATTACTACCAGTTTAACAGAGGCAGGTACCAGTATGGTATATACTTCTGTTATACTGTTCTTTGGCTTTGTTATATTTGCATTCTCAGAGTTTGGCGGTACAAAGGCATTGGGCTTGCTGATGTCGGTAAGTTTATTGATTGCATTGTTCACAAACCTGATTATATTGCCAACTTTGCTGATGAGTTTCGACAACGGCAGGTACGAGCGTGATCCGAATGCCTTGATAGAACAGTACGACGAGTTTTACCTGGAGCACGAAGATGAACAGCTGGACCTGAATCAGCTGAAGTTAAGATTAGAAGAAGAAGTAAGTACGGAAGAAGAAAATCCTGCAAATGGGAAAGTACAACGAGTATAAAAATCTGAATTACGCCAAACTGGGCGAAGATGTACTGGCATTCTGGAAAGAGCAAAACATCTTCCAGAAGTCAGTAAGTACAAGAGAAGGGCACAAGCCTTTCGTTTTTTATGAAGGACCACCTTCTGCAAACGGTACTCCTGGTATTCACCACGTGATGGCCCGTGCGGTAAAAGATATTTTCTGCCGCTACAAGACATTAAAAGGTTTCCAGGTAAACCGTAAAGGCGGCTGGGATACCCACGGCCTGCCGGTAGAGCTACAGGTAGAGAAAGAGCTAGGTATTACCAAAGAAGATATCGGCAAGAAGATATCAGTAGAAGAGTATAACCAGCGCTGCCGCGAAACGGTTATGCGTTTTAAAAACCAGTGGGACGATCTGACAGAGAAGATGGGGTACTGGGTAGACCTCGACAACCCGTACATCACGTTCGAAAACGATTATATTGAATCCTGCTGGGCGCTGCTGAAGAAGCTGTACGATAAAGGTTATCTATACAAAGGCTATACTATTCAGCCATACTCACCGGGAGCCGGTACAGGCTTAAGTTCGCATGAGCTGAACCAGCCGGGCTGCTACAGAATGGTAAAAGACACCACCATAGTTGCCCAGTTCGAGCTGAAGAAGATTACCCGCAACATGTTCCTGTTCGAAAATGAGGAGGAGAATGTATACATGCTGGCATGGACGACGACCCCCTGGACGCTTCCATCTAACACAGCGCTGGCAGTAGGAAAAGGCATTAAGTATGTGAAGGTGAAAACTTATAACCCTTATACTTTTGCCCCTGTTTCGGTTGTACTGGCAAAAGACCTTGTTAGCCGCTACTTCAATCCGAAAGCTGCTGACCTGGCGCTGGAAGATTTTAAAGCAGGCGATAAGCTGATCCCTTTTAAAGTAGTAGAAGAGTTTGTGGGAGCTGATCTGGCAGGAGTAGAGTATCACCAGCTGATGCCGTATGTGCAGCCGGGTAAACCAGCCTTTAGAGTAGTGGTAGGCGACTTCGTAACCACAGAAGACGGTACAGGTATCGTGCACATCGCACCTACTTTTGGTGCAGACGACTTTAGAGTAGCTGCCCAGAATGATATACCGGCTCTGCTGGTGCTGGATGAGAACGGAAAGCCAATGCCGCTGGTGGATAAGCAAGGCCGGTTTGTACCTCAGGTAACCGACTTTGCTGGTATGTATGTAAAAAACTATACTGGCGAAGACGAAAATGCGGTTGACTACAAACCAACGGATGTTAAGATCGCCATTAAGCTAAAAGAAGAAAATAAAGCCTTTAAGGTAGAGAAATACGAGCACACTTACCCACACTGCTGGCGTACGGATAAGCCCGTGCTGTACTACCCGCTGGATAGCTGGTTTATTAAAACCACAGCGGTAAAAGACAGGCTGATCGAGCTGAACAAGACCATCAATTGGAAACCGGAATCTACAGGTACAGGCCGTTTTGGTAACTGGCTCGAGAACCTGGTAGACTGGAACCTTTCCCGATCACGCTACTGGGGCACCCCGCTTCCTATCTGGAGAACAGAAGACGGCGACGAGGAACTATGCATCGGCTCATTAGAGCAACTGCGTGCCGAAATCGAAAAAGCCGTAGCAGCAGGGGTAATGGAGAGCGTGGTAGAACTGAACGACCTGCATCGGCCGTATGTGGATAACATCGTGTTGGTAAGCGGCTCCGGAAAAGCAATGTACAGAGAGACAGACCTTATCGATGTATGGTTCGACTCTGGTGCCATGCCTTATGCACAGTGGCACTACCCGCTTGAGAACAGCGATATCTTTGAACAAAATTTCCCGGCCGACTACATAGCAGAAGGTGTGGATCAGACACGTGGCTGGTTCTTTACCCTGCATGCGCTGGCGGTTATGCTGGAAGATAGCGTGGCCTACAAAAATGTAATTGCCAACGGATTGGTGCTGGATAAAAACGGCAACAAGATGAGCAAGCGCTTGGGCAATGCGGTGGATCCATTTGAAATGATCGGAAAGTATGGCCCTGATGCGGTTCGCTGGTACATGATCTCTAACGCACCACCTTGGGATAACCTGAAGTTTAACGAAGACGGTGTGGTAGAAACTCAGCGCCGTTTCTTCGGCACCCTTCAGAACACGTATTCATTTTTCGCGCTGTATGCCAACCTCGATAACTTTAATTATGCCGAGGCTGATGTGCCCCTGGAAAGAAGAACTGAAAGCGACCGCTGGATCATCTCCAAATTAAACACGCTGGTACAGGAAGTGGACGCCAACCTAGCCGACTACGACCCAACCCGTGCCGCGCGCGCGATACAGGATTTTGTAATCGACGACCTGAGTAACTGGTATGTACGCCTGAACCGCAAACGCTTCTGGAAAGGTGAATACAACGAAGATAAAATGGCGGCTTACCAGACGCTGTACACCTGTCTGGAAACCATAGCCAAGGTTGCTTCTCCGATTGCACCGTTCTATATGGAGCAACTGTACAGCGACCTAAACCAGGTGAGCGGTAAAAACCAGGAGGAGTCGGTGCACCTGACGCTTTACCCGGAGGTAGCAGAAGGCGCTATAGACAAAGACCTGGAAGAGCGCATGCAACTGGCACAAACAGTATCGTCGTTGGTACACTCGCTGCGTAAGAAGCACATGATCAAAGTGCGCCAGCCACTGCAGCGCATCCTCATACCGGTGCTGAACGAACATACAAAGGTGCAGATACAGGCGGTGGAAGATCTGATCATGAGTGAGGTGAACGTGAAGCACGTGGAGTATATCGACGATACATCCGGCATCCTGGTAAAGAAGATCAAGCCGAATTTTAAGAAGCTGGGTCAGGTATTCGGACCAAAGATGAAACTGGTAGCCGCTGCTGTTCAGCAGATGAACCAGGAGAATATTGCGCAACTCGAGCGAGAAGGCGGCTTCGAAGTATATATCAGCGAAGATGAAACAGCCGTTCTTACACCAGAAGATGTAGAAATTTCTTCAGAAGATATCCCGGGCTGGTTAGTGGCCAGCGAAGGCAAGCTGACTGTAGCCCTGGATGTAACCATTACTGAAGAGCTGAAGCAGGAAGGTATTGCCCGCGATCTGGTAAACCGTATCCAGAACCTGCGCAAAGACAGCAACCTGGAGGTACAGGATAAGATCCATATCGCCATGCAGCTATCTGCACCAGAGGTAAATGCGGCTGTTGAGAGCTTCCAGGGCTATATTTGCACCGAAACGCAAGCATTGAGCCTGAACCTGGTAGATGTAATAACAGATGGCACACTCTTAGACATCGACGACTACCAGGTACAAGTGCAGATACAGGTAGAGGGATAGTTGTGCGACATTTAAAAATGTAGTTTAATGCCCAGCTCTAAGCCAGAAAAGTTGGTGCCTAATTTAAAAATATGAAATACTGGAAATATTATTTAATAAGCGTCCTTGTCATACTAATTGACCAGGCAGTAAAGCTTGCGGTGCATTATAACATGTATCCGGGCGAGCCTGGAGAGATTGTTCTGCTTGGCGATTGGTTAAAGCTGCATTACACTACAAACCCAGGTATGGCATTTGGCGTGGAATTAGGTTCCGACTATGGTAAATTGGTTTTAACCTTGTTCAGATTGGTTGCGACTTTTGGCATTGGCTATTACCTGTATTACCTGGCCAGACACAAAGCCGCGATTGGGCTGATATGGTGTATTGCCCTCATTTTGGGTGGAGCTATCGGTAACTTAGTAGATAGTACTTTCTACGGTGTTTTCTTAGGATTACAAACTGATGGCTCTACAACTCCATGGTTTCATGGGGAGGTAATAGATATGTTCTACGTGGATATCTGGAAAGGTACTATTCCACACTGGGTGCCACTTATCGGAGGCTCTATGACTGCTTTATGGCCTATATTCAATGTTGCTGATTCGGCCATATTTGTTGGTGTGCTGCTTATTCTGTTAAACCAGAAGCGTTTTTTTGCACAGGAGCCGGAGCAAAAAGCTACTACAGGTAGTACAAATATAAGCTCGGCTGCTACCACACGAAACGCACCCGATTTTCCGGAATCAACAGACGTTGAGGCAGAGCACAGAAGAGAAATTTAACCTAGAATAAATCAGAAAGAAGGGGGAGCTGTTCCACATGGAGCAGTTCCCTTTTTTTGTTCAGGCAGCAGTTCCAAAAGCTACATGATGTTTACTAAACCTGTGAGCACCTGTACTGCTGTATTCAAGTACCACTACAAAACTCCTTTCTCTTCCAGCTTTTCCCGAAGTG
Organism: Pontibacter sp. SGAir0037; assembly: GCF_005491705.1. Taxonomy (NCBI): domain Bacteria; kingdom Pseudomonadati; phylum Bacteroidota; class Cytophagia; order Cytophagales; family Hymenobacteraceae; genus Pontibacter; species Pontibacter sp. SGAir0037. The sequence goes on from NZ_CP028092.1 coordinate 4,221,840, forward strand.
CCTCAGGAGACGTAAAATGAATGCTCGGTATACCTAGCTCTTCTGCCGCTTTTACGTTGCGCAGGTTATCATCGATAAACACCGCCTCCTCAGGCTTTACCTGGTACCTGTCTAACAGCGTCTGGTAAAAGCTTGGGAATGGTTTTCGGTCTTTCTCATCTCCAGATACCACCACGCCATCAAACCAGTTTAAGAAGTCAAATCGCTCTTTGGCAATAGGAAAGGTTTCGGCTGACCAGTTTGTAAGAGCGTAAATTTTGTACTTGTTGCTTTCCTTGAGCTCTCTGAAAATAGCTACTGTGCCTTCTATAGCACCGCCCAACATTTCTTCCCAGCGTCCATAAAAAGCTTGTATATACGCTGCATGATCCGGAAACTGTTCCACCAGCATAGCTGTGGCCTCCTGAAGGGAACGACCTGCATCTTGTTCTTCGTTCCAGGCTGGAGTGCAGATGTTTTCCAGGAAATGCAGCATTTCAGCTTCTTCCTGAAAAATTTTGCGATAGAGGTAATGCGGGTTCCAATCGATCAGGACCGCGCCTAAATCGAATATAATGGCTTTTGTCATAGTTTGCTTTTGTAAATGTTGTACTTGCTAATTTACCCGCTCCTGTACGTAAAACAAATAAAATCATTCTAGAGGTTTGTCAATAAGAGGCAAGGCTATGAAACATTCGGGTGCCAAACCATAAACAATCTGCCAAAAAAGCTTATTTTTACCAAAAGCTTAAACTAAAATACCCTTGGCAACTCCAACTCCCATACTTAAGGTAAACAATCTCAAAACTGTTTTTTCAACACACAGAGGTACTACCACAGCCGTGGATAAAGTATCGTTTGAGATTTATCCGGGCGAGACTGTGGCCATAGTAGGAGAATCGGGTTCGGGTAAGTCTGTCACATCGCTTTCGGTAATGCGGCTCATTAACACCCCACCAGGTAAAATTGCAGGTGGAACAGCCGTTTTTCAATCGGAGAAATTTGGAGAAGTAGACCTGTTCTCGTTGCCCGAAAAGAAAATGCAGGAAATACGCGGCAACGAGATCTCCATGATTTTTCAGGAACCGATGTCTTCGCTAAATCCAGTTTATACTTGTGGAAAACAGGTAGCGGAAGTACTGCTGCTGCATACCGATATATCTAAAAAAGAAGCCAAAGAACGTACGGTTGCCTTATTTGAGAAGGCAAAGCTTCCAAGGCCGGAGAAAATTTACGATGCTTATCCACATGAGATTTCAGGTGGGCAAAAGCAGCGGGTAATGATAGCAATGGCTATGGCTTGCGAACCCAGTATACTTATTGCAGACGAGCCTACCACAGCACTGGATGTAACTGTGCAGGCGCGTATGCTGGAGCTGATTGATGAATTGCGTGTAAAAGAAAATACAGCAGTCCTCTTTATCACACACGATCTGGGAGTAGTGGCCGAGATAGCTGACCGGATTCTGGTAATGTATAAAGGCAAGCTGGTAGAGCAGGGCAAGGTGCTGGACATCTTTACCAATCCGCAACATCCTTATACAAAAGGCTTGCTGGCCTGCAGGCCAAAGCTATCCGCCAAAGCACAATCGCTGTTGCCCACTGTTTCTGATTTTATGTATGAGGATGAACAGGGAAACATATTGGAAAAAAAGCCTATGTTACCTGAAGAGCCTTTAATAGAGGAGCATACGGATGTGCGTGCTCTTCGCAGGTCGGAGAACAGGCAGAAAGCAGCTCTGTTGCAGGTAAGGGATCTGAAAGTATACTTCCCTATAAAGAAAGGTTTATTTGCCCGCACAACTGATTATGTAAAAGCTGTTGATGGAGTAAGTTTTGATGTGCAGGCAGGTGAAACCATTGGTTTGGTTGGAGAGTCAGGATGCGGTAAAACTACCTTAGGACGTACCTTGTTACGATTGGTAGAACCAACAGCAGGAAGTATCTTATTTGAAGGCCGAAACATTGCAACGCTAAGTGCTGAAGAGCTTCGGAAAGGGCGTCGTGACTTCCAGATGATTTTCCAGGACCCTTATGCTTCGCTAAACCCCATGCATACTATAGGCGATGCTATAATGGAGCCAATGCGTGTGCATAAGCTATATAAAAATGATCACGAACGCCGTGGAAAAGTAATGGAACTGCTTGATAAGGTAGGGCTTATGCCTGAGCATTTTCAGCGTTATCCACATGAGTTCTCAGGAGGGCAAAGGCAGCGCATCAGCATTGCCCGGGCTTTGGCCCTGCAGCCAAAATGTATTATCTGTGATGAATCAGTATCCGCTTTAGATGTATCGGTACAGGCGCAGGTACTAAACCTTTTGAATAAGCTGAAGCAAGAGTTTCAGATAACCTATATCTTTATTACACACGATCTTTCGGTAGCTAAATACATGTCGGACCGTATTTTGGTAATGAGTAAAGGCCGGATAGTGGAAAGTGGAGTGCCGGATCAGCTATACCTGAACCCACAGCAGGAGTATACGCGCACCCTGATCAGTGCTATTCCAAAAGGAGATCCGGAGGACATTGTTGCTGCACAAAAGAAACGAGAGGCAATGCGTGCCGGAGTAGTTTAAGCCTCTCTCGTTAAAAATAAAACCCCGTATAAAGCTATATGATAGCTTTATACGGGGTTTTATTTTTACTAACTTACGAGTAAGTAAGTATAGTAGTTGCCTTAGAGTTTGTCAGGGTTACTCTATTCTTTTATTTCTTAAGCGGTTCCTTTTAAATCTATATAATGCAAAACTAGATTTAAAATCCCGAAACATTAAGTAAAGGCAATAAAAGAATAAGGGGACAACAACAATTGCAATAGTAAGCATAGCTTGGTTATAGAATGATAGATTTGGAATTTGGCTTCAGTCTTATTCAAAGAAAATCATCAAGCAAAAATACAAGTAAATTTAAAATTTGGCAATCTAAAATAATAAATATCAGAAGATACAGTCTTACTTTAATATTAACCCATTTAAATATAGTTATTTAAGTATTTAAATAAAGCAAAGTTTATTGCTCGAGTTTACTACATAAGGTGTTACACAACCTTGCTGCTAACAACTCGACAGTACAAAAAGTTTTCTTTTCTGCTTTTTCAGGTATCAATTTCCTACATCTGGTTAGTTCAATTGCTCTTATATAGAAGTTTTTCTATAGATTCACCTCAAATTAGCTCTTGCTTTAACCTAAGCACCTGTTACAGGCGTATAGTACTGATAAACAATAGTAGGCTTAAAGTTTTGGTTAAGACCCGAAAAACATCTTTAGCCATAAGGAGACAAAAGACAATACATGAGAAGTAAGAACAGTAAAAGCGGTGGAAGCAAAGGTAGCCGCAACGAAAGAAGTAGCTCCCGCAGGGGAGGTGCATCTTCTAAAAAAGATGCATCACCAAGAAGTAATTCATCAGATTACAGGGGAGCATCTTCCCGCAAAGATGCTGGTGGAGGACGGCGCGAAGGCAGAGACAGGCAAGCTAAAGCTTTTGTATTAGAAGCCTTCTCTAACAGCCCCGACACTGTTTATACGCTCCGCCAGATATACCGCCGTTTAGGTGTGGTCGATAAGAAAGGACGTGAGTTGGTCGCTAATACCCTGCGTGATTTAATTAGAGACAACCGCATCTTGCTTGTAGACGAAGAAAAGTTTATGCTGAACCTGCGGGTAAACATTATTACCGGCCGCGTAGATTTAGCTAATAGCAAGTATGCCTATATTGTTTCCGAAGAGACAGAGGAAGACGTGCGTGTATTTACAGAACACCTTAGATATGCGATGGATGGCGACCTGGTAAAAGTAGAAGTACTGCCTACCGTACATGGCGGCCGTACCGAAGGCATGGTGATAGAAGTGCTGGAACGTTCCCGCACAGAGCTGGTAGGTATTATGGAGCTCTCAAAGAACTTTGGTTTTGTTATTCCTGATTTCAAAAAGCTTTATTTCGACATTTTTATAGGTGAACGTGGTCTGGCCGATGCCCAGGCAGGCGATAAGGTACTTGTAAAGATTGTAGAATGGCCCAAGCAAGCGGGCAAGAACCCTACAGGTGAAGTAGTTCGTGTATTCGGGCCAGCCGGTGAGCACGAGGCAGAAATACACTCTATCATGGCTGAATTTGGTCTTCCGTTCCAGTTCCCGCAGGAGGTAGAAGAAGAAGCCGAAAGTATTTCCGACAAAATAACTGCTGCTGAAATAGCAAAGCGGCGCGATTTCAGAGATGTAATCACCTTTACCATAGATCCGGCCGATGCCAAAGACTTCGACGATGCTCTTTCTATTCAGAAACTGGAGAACGGGCATTGGGAAATTGGGGTACATATAGCGGATGTTACCCATTATGTACAGCCGGGTAGCCTGCTAGAGAAAGAAGGCTTCCACAGAGCCACTTCGGTATACCTTGTAGACAGAACAATTCCGATGTTGCCTGAGCGCCTCTCGAACGGGCTTTGTTCGCTCCGACCAAACGAAGAAAAGCTTACTTTTTCGGTGGTGTTTGAAATGGACGACAACGGCAAATTATACGATACCTGGTATGGCCGAACCGTTATCTATTCTGACAGAAGGTTTGCTTACGAGGAGGCACAGGAGCGCATAGAAACAGGAGAGGGCGATTTTGCAGAAGAAATCAATACGCTTAACAATATTGCCAAGAAGCTAAAAGACAAGCGCTTTAAAAACGGAGCCATCAGTTTTGAAACAACAGAAGTTAAATTTAAACTGGACGAAAACGGTAAGCCTCTCTACATTTATGTAAAAGAGCGGAAAGATGCGCATAAGCTGATAGAGGAGTTTATGCTGCTGGCTAATAAAAAGGTGGCAGAATTTGTCTATAACCTGGGCAAAGGCAAGCGTCGCCCTACTATGGTGTACCGTACACACGGTGCCCCTGATCCTGATAAGCTGAGCACTTTTTCGCTTTTCGCACGCAAGTTTGGCTATAAAGTAGATCCTGATGGCGATATATCTGAAGAACTGAACTCTTTGGCTGAGGAAACAGAAGGGAAGCCGGAACAGAGTGTGTTGCAGAACCTGGCTATACGCACAATGGCTAAAGCAAAGTATAGTACGGAGCCGGAAGGCCACTTCGGACTGGCATTCGACCACTACTCGCACTTTACCTCGCCAATACGCCGTTACCCGGATATGATGGCACATCGCCTGTTACAGCACTACCTCGATGGTGGTAAATCAGAAGACAAAGAAGCCTTTGAAGAGCGTTGCCGCCACTCCTCCGAAATGGAAAAGCGTGCAGCTGATGCCGAGCGTGCTTCTATTAAGTATAAGCAGGTTGAGTTTATGAAAGACACTATCGGAAATGAATATAAAGGAATAGTGTCTGGTGTAACAGAATGGGGTATCTTTGTGGAGATCGAAGAAAATAAATGCGAAGGTATGGTGCGCTTGTCTGATCTGAACGATGATTATTACGAGCTCGACGCCAACAACTACCGTATCATCGGCCGGCAGACAAAACGTATCATTTCGTTTGGCGACGAAGTGCTGGTAGAAGTAAAAAGCGCTAACCTTGCAGAACGAACCATCGATCTGGAACTAGTAAAAACCCTGAAACAACACTAAGCAACCTGTGGATATCAGCACCCTTTCTGAAAAGATAAATTATACTTTATCCACCCTCCGCTATGGTGAAAACCCAGTGGAACTATACGAGCCGATACGCTATATTATGTCGTTAGGTGGTAAACGGATAAGGCCTTTAATGGCTCTTTTGGCTGCAAAACTATATCATGATGATGTGGAAAGCGTTTTGTTGCCTGCTGCAGGTATAGAGGTTTTCCACAACTTCACGCTCATGCACGACGACATTATGGACAAAGCGCCACTGCGTCGGGGTAAGCAAACGGTGCATGAAAAATGGAATGCCAATATTGCCATTTTAAGCGGAGATGTGATGTTGGTGCGGGCTTACCAATTGTTTTTAGGAGTTGAACCGGACAAACTGGCTAAAGTGTTGGAACTGTTCAGCGATACGGCGGCTAAGGTATGCGAAGGGCAGCAGCTGGATATGAACTTTGAGCAGCGGGAGCAGGTAAGTATAGACGAGTACATTTCTATGATCACCTTAAAGACAGCCGTTCTTTTAGGGTTTAGCTTAGAACTTGGGGCTGTGCTGCAAAATGCTCCAGATGCAGATGCAGCACATTTGAAAGCGTTTGGCGACAGTGTAGGAATTGCTTTCCAGTTGCGCGACGATCTGCTGGATGTATATGGTGATCAACAAAAGTTTGGCAAGCAGGTAGGAGGAGATATCCTGTCAGATAAAAAAACGTTCCTGATGCTGACGGCGCTTGAGCAGGCTAGTGAAGAGCAGAAGCAAAGGATAATCAGTTGGCGTGATAAAACAGACGCTTCGCTGGCCGATGAAAAAGTAGCTGTAGTAACAGCTATATATAATAAATTGAATATACGCCAGCAGACAGAGCAGGTAATAGAGTCTTATTTTCAGGAGGCTTTGCAACATTTGGATGCCGTACAGGTACCTGAAAGTAGAAAAGCTGCTATCCGTACTATTGCTATGCAACTGATGGAGCGCGACAGTTAAGGTGCCCGAGAATTTAATCTGCTGTATAAGGCTCAGGTACCTGGTATTCCTGTTATTATTACTATATTTCTAATTCATCATCCCTAATTCGATGGATCTAAACGTTACCCTTATTCTGATTATTATTACTGTCGCCCTTACCTGGTATACCTGGCAAAATGTGGATGTGATGCAGAAATGGATTTTTTATCCTTATGCCGTGCAGCGCGATAATTCCTGGTACCGTTTTATAACATCAGGTTTTCTGCACGCTGACCTGATGCACCTGTTCTTTAACATGTTTACGCTCTATTTTTTTGGAGATGTAGTTGAGTGGACGCTGGTAGGAAATTATGGATTGGTAACAGGAATTCTGTTGTATCTGCTTGTGTACCTGGGTGGTATTATAGTTTCTGATATACCTACTTATTTTAAACATCGTAACGATCCGGGGTATCGTGCTTTGGGAGCTTCCGGTGGAGTAGCTTCTATTGTATTTTCTAGTATTCTATTTTACCCAACCTCAGATATCTGTCTGTTTGCCATGTTATGTATTCCCGGCTTTATATTCGGTGTTTTATACCTCATGTACTCTTATTTCCAAGGCAAACGCATGGGCGATAATATAAACCACGATGCCCATTTTTATGGAGCAGTATACGGCTTTGTATTAAGTATGGTGCTGGTACCTGAGGCAATCTTCAGCTTTTTCGATCAAATTAGTACCTGGAGGTTATTTGACTAAAGCTCTTATTGTACTTTTTTAATCTTCCTGAAACCTTACCTTACAGCTGTTTTTTAGTTATACACGTATAAATATACTGTGTAACGATTTAAGCGTATGGTTAATGGAAATGGGAAATTTATACAAGCTTTCTTTATAATTGCATTTTGGATATGTATAGCGGAACAAGTGCAATCGCAGGCAATTTCTGCAAGACCCGCAAATACTGGTGAAACAATTGTAGAGCATCTAATGCAGGAAAGGCCACTGTTAATGGATCTGCTTACTACGGCCGGGTTGATACCTGTTCTTTCCAACAATACTGATTATACTTTACTGGCTCCTCCCGAAGATAAACTTCAGGAGATAAAGTCGGAGTCTCCTGAACGGCTGCGCCTTATACTGGCAAACCATATACTGAAAGGGAAATATCTGGAAAAAGACTTTAAAGACGGTGCTACTGTTGAGACATTGGCAGGAAGTAATATCCGGATTTGCAGGAAGAAAGATTATACGCTAATGAATGGCGTAAAACTGCAAAACAGTGGCGTAAGCTTAGGAAACGGCAGTGTAGTAAGTCTGGGAAACAGAATTGCTCTATAGTAATTTAACATTTCTGCGAATGTGTCTGCTTGAGCGTAACGCTTAGGCATCAGTAAATTATTGTTTTATAATTGAATAAACGATTCTATTTCAGCCTGTTTAATACGTGTAATAATACTTAAAATCTTAAACAAAAACTTATTATAATATAAGGCAAAACGAGTATTTATACGTAAACTAGTGCAGCCTATGGATAATATCGATCAAAATACCACTTCAGAAAAATCTACTGTTAAAGTAGCTGGCAACTCCTGCTATGAGTTGAGGTATGACGGTATTACCAATAGAATTTACCTGAAGATAATAGGTTTCTGGAAGAATTTAGAAGCTGTTCCAGAATACTTGGAAGACTTAGGCAAGGCGCTGGCACTTGTAAAACCCAATTTTACTGTGCTCACTGATTTACAAAAGATGATCACTCATCCGCAAGAGCTGAATTCGCTGCATGAAAAAGCACATCGGTTGGTATCTGAGGCAGGTGCGCTTCATGTGGCGCATGTAGTGCCAGAAGATAAAATTGCCAATCTCCAAACAAACTCTATTCTGGACGCTTCTGGATTAAAAGTGAAAAATTTCACCAGTACTCAGGAGGCAGATAAATGGCTTAATCAGATAGCTGCTTCAACTAATTAGCCTGCTTATCTATACTATCTGGTATTTTACAGCATTCATTACTCACTTCTCAATAAGTACTCGTAACCGTAAGAGCTAAAAAGAAGTTATAGCTATCGTTTACTCTGCTCAGGCCCCTTCAGCAGGATATAAATATAGAATTTAATTATATTTATTTAAACTATACAATTTGTAGCTTCTAAGTCTATGACCTTTGAGATTGGTTTAGTATTGATAATTATAGCTGTTGCTATAGTGCTGTTTATTAGTGAGCGCTTGCCTATAGACACTGTCGCTATTATTGTTATGGCTTTGTTTCTGGTAACTGGTATACTTACACCAGCAGAAGGCCTGGCGGGCTTCAGTAATCCCGCTACAATTACTGTTGGAGCTATGTTTATAGTAAGCGCCTCAATTTTTAAATCAGGGGCTTTAAGTAGCGTTGGTACGCTGTTAACCAGGATTGGTCGTAAAAACTATCTTCTTTGCTTATTGGCAGTTATGCTTGTCTCAGGAGGTTTGTCAGCCTTTATAAACGATACGGCTGTGGTTGCGCTGTTAATGCCTGTGCTCATACAGGTGTGCCGCGATACCAAAATTAGCCCTGCCAAACTGCTGATGCCTCTTTCTTTTGGATCTTTGATGGGAGGAGTATGTACGCTTATCGGTACTTCTACCAATATACTTGTAAGTGGTATTGCAGAGGCCCAGGGAGTGGAGCCGCTAAGGATGTTCGATTTTACCCCAGCCGGCATTTTCTTTTTAGCAGCTGGTATTTTATATATGTTTTTCATCGGAAGGCATTTACTGCCTAACCGGAAGCATACTCAAGACCTGACAGAAGATTTCGGGATGGGAGATTATCTTACCGAAATCATTCTCTTGCCTGACTCCCCATCTGTTGGTATGCCATTGCAAAGCTCCGGTCTGATACAGAACCTTGACATTGATGTTTTGCAGATAACACGTGACAAAAAGTTTAAGCTAAAAGCTACACCATATACTATGCTACGTGCAAACGATATACTTAAAGTGCGCTGCGATGTGGAGAAGCTTAAAAAGTTAAAAGAGGAAAAAGGTATTGAACTGAAGTCGGAGAGAAAGTTTCAGGATAAGGACTTAAGAGGAAACAATACAAAACTATACGAAGCCATTGTAACGCCTTCTTCTTACATGCAGGGTAAATCGCTGAAAGAGCTGGACTTCAGAACTTACAATCATGGCGCTACTGTATTGGCCATCAGGCATCGCGACGAGATTTTGCACGAAAAGCTCACCCATGTTAAGTTATCTTCTGGGGATGTTTTACTGATATCTGCAGACAAGGAGCAGGCAGAGAAGCTAAGGTACAACGAAGATATTCTGTTAATATCAGAAAGGGAGCGTAGTGCGTATGACTACACGAAAATTATACCTGTCATGATTATCAGTGCAGGTATAGTAATGTCTGCTGCAATTGGGTTGGCACCTATTGTGATCAGTTCGTTGGTGGGGGTGCTGTTACTGGTGCTGTTTCGCTGTATAGAGGTAACGGAGGTGTACAAGTTTATAGACTGGAAAGTGATTTTTATGCTGGCAGGTGTGCTTTCGATGGGAGCCGCTTTAGAAAAAACAGGTGCAGCCAGTTTGCTTTCGGGTTTGTTAATTGATGTTATAGGCGAATATGGGCCGCGCGTGCTGCTGTCTGTTTTTTTCTTCATCACCTTTGTGTTCACTAACTTTATGTCGAACAACGCTACAGCTGCTTTACTGGCTCCCATTGCAATTGTGGCTGCAAAAGATCTGGGGCTTAGCCCAAAGCCTTTTCTAATGGCCGTAACCTATGCTGCATCGCTTAGTTTTATGACGCCAATGGGCTACCAAACCAATACCATGATCTATGGCCCCGGCAACTATAGATTCTCAGATTATCTGAAAGTAGGCACGCCGCTTAACCTGTTGCTCTGGCTCCTGGCATCTATTATCCTGCCATGGTTCTTCCCATTCGAATAAACCTGATGTTCCACGGGGAAAGCTGTTGAGTGAAAGCGGGAAGAAAATTTAAAGAGGGTAATACAGATATCAGGTTCTGCCTGATATCTGTAAGCTGTTACTTTTTTGAGCTTTACCTTAAAAATGTCACTTGTTTCTAACGTTTTACCTCTCTAACTCACAAATATCCCCTTGCCTGCAGCTGAAAGAGTTCGGCGTATTTACCGTTTTGTGCCAGTAGTTCTTCGTGCGAGCCAAGTTCTTTTAACTGTCCTTGCTCCAGAAACAGGATACGGTCGGCCATACGCACCGTAGAGAAGCGGTGGGAGATAAGTACTGCTGTTTTACCAGTTATCAGCTCAGAGAAGCGCAGAAACACTTCATGCTCGGCACGGGCATCCAAAGCAGAGGTTGGTTCATCTAAAATAAGCAGTTGGGCCTCGCGCATATAAGCACGGGCAAGAGCTACTTTCTGCCATTCACCCCCTGATAGTTCCACACCTTTGGCAAAGCGTTTTCCCAGTACCTGCTCATACCTGTCAGGGAGTTTTTGTATAACTGTGTCAGCCAGGCTCTTTACAGCTGAAGTTTGAATACGCTCTTTGTCGCTTATGTTGCTGATCTGGCCAATGGCAATGTTATCAGAAGCCGACATCTGGAAACGCACATAATCCTGGAATATAATGCCAACCTGGTGGCGCAGGTCGTTCAGGTCGTAGTCCCGCAGGTCTACGCCATCAAGTAAAATTCTTCCTTCTGTTGGTTCGTACAGCCGTGCCAGCAGCTTTACCAACGTTGTTTTTCCTGCACCGTTTTCGCCTACCAACGCTAGTTTTTCTCCGGCATTCAGGTGAAAGGAGAGGTGCCGGACAGCCCATCTTTCGCTGTTGTGATATTTAAAGCCCACGTTTTCGAAGGTAAAGCCTTCTTGTATAGGGCGGGGTATGGGTCGTGGATTGGCCGGAGGTGTTATCTGAGGCTTTAGCTCCAGGAAATCAAACAAATCCTGCAGGTAAAGAGCGCTTTCAGCAATTTGCGAGAAGCGTGTCATAATGCCTTGCAGCAAGCCGCGCATGTTGTTGAAGGAGCCGGCCAGGAAGGTTAATGTACCGACTGTAATAAGACCTGCTACCGTCTGAAAAAGGATAAAAATATAAGCTCCGTAGTAAGCAAGTGTGCCAAGAGCAGAAAGTAAGCTTCCCCAGACAGCCCGCTTCACAATTAAGCCTTTATTTAACTCGTAGTACCTGTCTGAAAGCTGCTTAAACCTGCCCGCAAGAAAGCCTGATAGGTTAAAAGTCTTTATTTCTTTTGCTGTTTCGTCGCTGGCTCCAATATAGCGCAGGTAGTCCAGTTCGCGACGTTCTGGCGTCCAGCTGCGGGAGAGGGAGTAGGTACGTTCATTGAAATGCGACTCGCCCAAAAACGAGGGAATAACAGCTATGAGCAGTATAAGTATAAGCCAGGGATTGAAAGCGATCAGACCTACAGCCAGAAACCCAATGGTTACCATATCCTGCAACTGCGATAGCACTTGCGACATCAGCACGACCCGGGTAACCGTCTGCCTCCTGGCCCGCTCCAGCTTGTCGTAGAAGGTGGCATCTTCGAACTGCGCCAGATCCAGCGTGGCAGCGTGTTCAATTAGAGTAACAGAAGTTCTGTTAGAGAAAAGGTCGCCCAGCAAACTGTCGAGCAGCGTAATTCCCCTGTTTATCAGATCAGACACTATAGCCAAGCCTAATTCGGTTGCCACTAACAACCACAGGTAGCTCAGGCTACGTTCGCCTGTAACATCAATTAACCGGATTACCTCATCTATAATAAGTTTGCCCACATATAGCATCGCCAGTGGTAGTGCTGCTTTTATAAGCCGTAGCAAAAGATTTGCTACAGTCATAGATTTGCTGGTTTCCCAGATAAGCCCAAAGAACTTTGGAAGGTTCTTTAAAGCTCCCATCTGTTCTTTCAGACTTTTTTTGCCTTCCTCAGCCTGTTGTGAGGCGGCTCTTTGCCCTTTATTAGAATTACTCATTTATGTCTTGTTTTCCTAAACCAGCGCCTGCTACAATCGGCAGGAGTAACTGGTGCCGTTAAAAGAGCATTACTGCTCCTACTAAACTAACAGCTAATTCCTCTAAAAGGTAGCACCAGTGCCTATCTTTTTACTGTATATAAAATAATCTTTAAAATACGATATATCTATAATAAGATTTAAAGAACAAATACTATCTTTAAAAGACTTATAACATAGGGTAGTATGGTTCCTCTTTACAAAAGAAATTTTATTTGTTTGAGCCTTCTGTTAATGGCCTTGGTGTGGCAGGCAACAGTAGCAGCACCAAAAAATGTATCAGTAACACCTGCACCCGGTTGGGTGAAGCAACTACCTGTGAGCACGCAGAGCAATGTTAATCCCAAGGAGGTAAACGATGGGTATCATTTTTTGCTGCGCTCTACGCAATGGGAGGTAGCACAGCAGGAAGTATATTACCATAACGTATATAAAATAGTATCAGAAGAAGGCGTACAAAACAACTCGGAACTAAAGATATCTTTTGACCCGGCCTACGAAAGGCTCGCGCTGCATAAAGTGGTGGTATGGCGTAATGGTGCCGCCATTAACAAGCTGGACCTAAAAAAGGTGAAAACTATACAGCGGGAGCAGGGAATGGAGCAGCGTATTTATGATGAAAGCCTAACCTCAGTGCTTATTCTGGATGATATAAGAGTAGGAGATGTAATTGAATATGCCTGTTCTGTAAAAGGAGGCAATCCGGTTTTCGAAGGTAAGTTCTTTCGTGGTTTTAACCTGCAGTTTTACGATCCGGTAGATGAACTGCATTATTATGTGGTGTCGCCGCAGGAGCGTAAGATCAATTATAAGCTATACAAAACAAAGCAGAAGCAGGCTATTGCTACCATCAACGGAAAAACTTCTTATACCTGGCATGTAAAAAATGTTACCGCTAATGCTACTGATAATGATATTCCTGCCTGGTACGACCCCTATCCGGGAGTTTATCTGTCAGAATTTAACTCATGGCAGGAAGTGGTTGAATGGGCACTACCACTTTATGAGCTTAATGAAAAATTAGCGAAAGGTTTGCAGGCACAGGTAGACAGTATTTTAACCGACTATAAAACCGACGAAGACAGACTAAAGGCAACCTTGCGTTTTGTGCAGGACGATGTGCGCTATTTAGGCATGGAAGCAGGCATAGGAGGTTTTAAACCACGTTCTCCTTCCGTGGTATTTAAAGAGCGCTTCGGCGATTGCAAAGATAAATCGCTGCTGTTGGTTACAATGCTGCGGCAAATGGGCATAAAAGCTTCTCCGGCTCTTGTAAACACTACCTCGCGAGGGCAGGTGGCAGAGGTGTTGCCTTCTCCGTATGCTTTTAATCACTGCATTGTGCAGGTTGATTTTTGGGGGAAGAAATATTGGTACGACCCTACGATCAGTTAAACAGCGAGGAGCTTATGATAAAATATTTTTACCTGATTACCAGCAGGCCTTGGTGATAGATCCTGCCAGTAAAGGATTAACCAAAATAGTTTCTCCGTCACCACTCACTGCCAAAATTAAAGTTCAGGAAACGTTTTTATTCGATAATGTAGGCGGCCCGGTTAAGCTGGAAGTTAAAACCGAATACTATGGTTCTGAGGCCGACAACCAAAGAAGCTATTTCTCAACCAGCAGTTTAAAAGATATAGAAAAATCTTACCTGAACTTTTATGCGGCAACATTTCCGGAAATAGAAGTGGCGCGCGATTTTGAATTTCTGGATTTTGAATCCGAAAACAAGTTTACAACACTGGAAGAATATACGATAGAAAACCTTTGGGAAGCACAGGAAGATAACGAAAATATACTGCAGGCCTCTTTTTACCCACAGATTCTACGCGATTATATAAAGCAACCCAGAACCAGTAAGCGGACTACCCCCATGGATCTGGGCTATCCGTTAGACGTAGAGCATGAGGTGCTACTGTACCTGCCTGAATACTGGCCATTGAAAGAGGTCACAAAAGAAGTATCAGATAAAAATTTTATGTACGCAAGCCATATTGCTTACGACAGCAGATCCAACCTCGCTACTCTTAACTATACCTACACCACACTGCATGATCATGTTATGCCGGAAGATATGGCTTCTTTTAAAAAGAACCAGAAACTGATGCTGGATGACCTGGGCTATAGCCTTACCTACGATAAAGCTATGGCAGGTGCCGGTGGAGCAGACTTTGAGTTTAGCTGGTGGATATTACTCTTCGGTTTACTGGTAGCAGGGGCAGCGGCACTAGGTGCATATAAACTATATCATTATGATCCGCTTCCTGCTCCCGGTTACATAGCAGGAGACGGAATAGCCGTAGGTGGCTGGCTAATATTACCTTTGCTTGGTATCATTTCAACGCCATTCAGAACGTTGATTCTTATTGGTTCCAATGGATACTTTAACCAGACGGTATGGGTGAACCTGCTTTCGCCTGCTTTATCTACGTTTAATCCGGCATTGGCAGGCGCCATGTTAGGAGAACTTATCATCAATATCGGGTTTTTGGTATACTCTTTGCTTGTTGCAATACTGTTCCTGCAAAAGCGCAGCAGTGTTCCAAGGCTGATGGTTGTCTTGTATATCAGTAATCTTTTGTTTTTGATAGCTGATTATGTGGCGTTAGAGGTCCTGGAGCTTTCATCCGGTGCAGAAAACAGTTTGGCTTCTATTGCAAGTGCTTTTATTGTAGCAGCCATCTGGGTACCATATTTTAATGTGTCGACACGTGTTAAGGAAACTTTTGTAGTACAACTTAACCCTGCCGAACCGGATGAGGTTTTACTAGAAGAGCGGGCTCTAACAGGAACAGGTATTTAGATAATTCACCTTAATCCCTTTTGAGCTATGAACATTACTACAAAAATGCTGGCAGCTATGGCTTTGCTGCTGAGCCTGCAGTCCTGTACCGATCAGATTTATACTACAGATCCTTATAGAACACCGAATGCACGCCTAACAAGTCTGATGTTGCCGCCTCATAAGAAGGATGTTGAGCTGTTTTTTAAAGGGGAAACGCCTGAAGAGGAATACATTAAAATTGCCGCCATAGAGGCAAGAGGGCCTGAAGACACTAGCTATGGAAGCCTGATTAAGCACCTGCAGCTAAGCGCACAGAAATTTGGAGCCGATGCTATTCTGGTGATGGACAAAAACTACAAGTCTAACACCTCGAATTGGACGTATAACAGCCGAAATATTTCTACTGATAATTACCCGGAGCTGCATGGCATTGCCATTAAATATCGGAAAAACATAGATCTGACTCAGATTCCTAAAGAACAGGAAATACATTTCTACAACCAGGAGACGAGTAGCTTTGAGCCGGCACTGCACTTAAAGCTAACTTATGGTGGAGGAGTTGAGGAGAAAGAGGAGCTCAACCCGCTTGGCATGCAGCATTATACCAATTTCATTAAAAATTATTCGCTGCAGCACTTGATGTATGAAGACAACAAGAACTGGAAGAGCAGAGAAGTTGATGGTAAAATTACACATCGGCAGCTAACGAAGCAGGGTTTGCCTGTAAAGCAAGTTCAGTTTATATACAATCCTGATGGGAGTGTAGCAGAAATACAACTTCAGCACTATCATGAAGGATATAATACTGATTCTTATGCTGAAAAAATCCTTATAAGTTATAACGAAGAGGGAAAGGTAAAAGAAAGAACCATTTTCAGAAGCGATAATCCTTATCTGCGCGAAGTCTATCACTACGATCAGTCTTCAAGCCGTTTAGATGTGATGGAAACTTATATTGTTAATCAGGAAAAGGATACTCCTTTTATAAAAACCGCCTTTGCTTATTATGATCCGGAAGAGGTAAAGTAGCTCTTAACTACTGAACTAGCTTTTATATGATGCTCCTTGACATTGGCTGTAGTTTATTGCTACAACAAGAGTTAAGGAGCATTTTCTTTGTAGGTACTGGTTCTTTCTGAACACGTTTAGATGTAATTTTGTATGCGAACAATTGCAAACAAATAGCAGGTAGTATGAAAGGTTTTATAATGGTGGTGTTATTTTTTATGATTGCATTACTCTCCATGGCTCAAGAACAGGCAGTACAGTATTATGATAAGTCTCATAAGAAAACCAACAATAAAGCTGATGCAAATTCTTATACCATAACAACCCTGCAGCGTGATGGCTCTACCATTGAAAGGAGCTATACAATGGGAGATACATTAACCAGTGAAAAGCATTACCAAAATTTTGCCGGGGCCAAAGAAGGAAAGTATCTAAGGAATGGCGTGTACAGGTATTGGCATCTTAATGGCCAGTTGGCAAGCGAAGCAATTTATATTGGCAACGAACTGGAAGGGAAGCGAACTACCTGGCATGAAAATGGACAGGTGCAGTACGAAGAGTTCTATGTAAAAGGTAACTTGCAAGATGCGCTGAAAGGCTATTATAATGACGGAAAGGTACGACGGCTGGAGGTGTACAAGGCTGGTAAAATGGTAAAAGGGGAGGTTTACTCCAGGGAAGGCGGTATTATTCCTTATGTTCCTGCCAGTGAGCTACCTGAATTTCCCGGAGGTGAAACAAAACTTCTGAAATTTTTATCAACTAATGTCAAGTATCCAAAAAGTGCCAGACCGGCAAAAGTTTCTGGAATAGTAATTTTATCTTTCACGGTTGGAAAGGACGGTACAATAGAAGGAATTAAATTTGAAAAGAAAGTCCATCCAGATTTGGACGCAGAGGCGCTTAGAGTGGTTCAAGCTATGCCAAACTGGAAGCCAGGAACAGAGGAAGGAGAAATTGTACCTACCGTGTATACTTTACCCATAAGATTTACAATTAGATAAAAGCTCTCCCTAAACCTAATCTCATGAAAAAATACTTGCTTACCTGCCTTATTGCCTTTTTCTTTGACTTTACCTCTTTTGCCCAGGCAAAAGTTTCGGCGCAGGATGTAGCTTCCATTGAAGCCATTACAGCGGCTGGCTTACGTATTATTTCCGGTCCGAAAGGGCAGAAGCGGGATATGGAACAGTTCAAAGCACTTTTTCTGCCTGATGCACAATTAGGTGGCGTTTTCTATCGCGGTGACAGCAGTTTTGTGCGTATTACAACTGTAGAGCAGTTTGCCGATCGCAACGGACCTTTTTATGAGCAGAATGGTTTTTTTGAGCTCCAGCTGGCATTGCGCATCGAACGGTTTGGTAACCTGGCGACGGCTTTTCAAACTTATGATACTCGTTACACCAAAGACGGGAAAGTAGAAGCCAGGGGTGTAAATACTTACCAGCTTGTTTACGACAAAGGCCGATGGTGGATTGCCAGCTTACTCTTTACTCCTGAAACAGAGCAGCAGAAGCTCCCTGCGAAATATCTGAAAAATTAACTGACACTGCACCAGTTATAGTTGTAACTGGTATTTATAAATATACTGGAGCTACCAGACAAGGCTACCACATCTTTTCAGAAAGGAAAAGCGAAAGTATAGAAATGAGAAAGGCCCCATCAAAATGATTGGAGCCTTCTCTCACCTTAAAACAAACTAATCTAAACTTTAACTAACCTTATCTTCAAAGCCGCAGAAGCGGCATAATGTCTATTATAAATTTTGTAAGAGAGGATAGGGTATTTTAAACTTTTTTAACAAAATAGCCTTAAGTTTTTTGCTATTACGAAAAGCCTACTTATATTTAGCTTTCCAATAGTACGTCTCTCTGTAACCGGGTGCAAAAGTACACGTTTAATTTCCTATTGTAAAGGAAAATCGAAAAAATATTTTCGTGGATGTGTACGTTTTTTCTTTTCCCAATATAAAATCCTGTAAATAAGCTCTTTATTAAAAGATTGCATCGGCATTCAGTGCTTCGCTTGTTACATATACTTTGGTGTAGTTCTGCAATAGGCGACGAAGCTCTGACGTGCTAATCTGGAATTACCATGTTTAAATGGCGTTTTCTACCAGCAACTACAGCACCATCGGAGGGATTTCTACATTCAGGGCTTTGAAGCTTATGTGCAGCTCATAATGTAGCCGCTCTTCTAGTTGCACTGATTCCAGGGTAAGGTAGGTTTGCACTACCTCTAATTCTCTATGCAATGGCATCCGCTCCTGGTTGGCGCACTGCAGGCAGTAGCGTAGCAGTTCAGAAAGGTGTGTAATCATGTAGGGCACTTTTCGCTGATCCTGTTGCCGAGCGAAAAAGGATAAGCGGTTTTACAGCAGGATGAATGGCAATAGAGTCTAAATCATGGCAACGGTTTTATTATCAACCTGTACTCCATACGTTTTTTTATAGTGTACTTTACGTTCCAGGGCTTCAATAATGGGTGCAGAGAAGTCTACACCTTCCATTTCACTGATATCAGGAAGCCCGCCCGGGCTGAATACATTAATTTCCATCAGTTTATTGCCAACTATATCGAGGCCTACCATAAACATACCGTCCTGTATAAGCTTCGGGCGCACCAGTTCTACCAGGTCCAGCATAGTTTGGTCTACTTTTACTGCCTGAGCACTGCCTCCTGCATGCATGTTGCTCCGAATGTCGTCTTTGCTGTTTACACGGCGCATCGCACAGTATTTACCTTTGTACTGCAGCGCTTCTCCGTTTACTACAAACAGGCGCACATCGCCTTCGGATGCCTGCGGCAAATATTCCTGCGCTATCACATAACCATCGCGGCTGATTGCCTCTACTATCTGATTCAGGTTGGTGGCATCATCTTTTTTTACGATAAACACGCCTGATCCTCCTGAACCCTGCAGTGGTTTAAGAATTATATTGCTGTTTTGCTCCCGGAAAAACTCTTTAATCTCATTCTTGTCGCGGGTAATAAGAGTGCGCGGACGAACAGCCTCCGGGAAGTGCTGGAAGTACATTTTATTAACAGCGTCGGAGAGGGAGGTAGGGTCATTTAATACAATAACGCCATGCCGTAAAGCCAGCTGCCCGAAGATAATGCCAGCGTTCTGTGCCCAGCCACGGCCTTCGCCTTCAGCAGAAGGGTCGTTACGAAGCATCAGCACATCCAGATCAGGAGCCGTAATACGCACTTTATGCGCTTTGTCGCTTTGGATGGCCTCAAGGTAAGTAGTGCAGGATTTGTACTTATGGTTAGGATCTGCCTGTACTGCAGTAGCTCCCATAAAACCATCCGGATAATAAGCCAGGTCGCCCACACCCATCAGGAACACCGAGTGCCCCTGGTTGTGCATGCGCTGCGCCAGAAAAATAGTTGCATAACCTGGTCCTTCTGTTTTAACGTCGTTCACGACAAATCCGATAGTCATGGGAATAGTATCTTTACTTGAGATGTTCAGTATTTATTCTTACAGTAGGTTAAATACTGATATTCCGCTTTTAAGTTGTTCCAGTTTAGGCTGAGTAGCGGGATCTGACAGATAGCGGGGTTTTATGGGAATAGGGCGCAGTACTTTTCTATAGATTAATTCCTGCACGATAGGAATATAATCCTGCCGTATTTTGCCGATCAGCAGCGACTCCAGTTCATTACCTTTTTTCAGGTATTCCAGCAGGCGCACCAATCCCCGCAGGTATACAGCATCTTTGGTAAGGCCCCCTCCGCGGTGCACGCGCATAGTAATATCAAAAGCAGTTTCATCATCGAAACGATACTGTTCTTTAAGCCTGGAAAAATTATCGGTAAAGCTGCAGCCGTTAATAAGATGATAGACAGCAACCACACGTGCAGCCAGCAGGCGCATACGGTCCTGGTCGAGGCCGCCAACCAGGTATTCACTTAGCACGGCCAGGCCTTCCTGCAACTCTTCGTAGCCCGGCACCCCCACGTATAGCTGCTTCAGGGGCTGCGCCTTGCCGTTGTAATAGGTAAGAATATGGGTGCCAACTTCGTGCTGTATCAAAGCCTCTGCTCTGGATCGTGGAATTTTAGCATCTGTGCCAATGTTCAGCCTGCCTTTTGAAACCAGCAGGCCGACCACATCCTTTCTAACGTCTACACCGGAATTCACGCCTGCAAACTGACTTTTAAGAAAAGCTATTTCACGCTCAGCCATTGCTGCAAACTCAGGCACAGGCATAAGCGGAGCATCTTCTTCGCGCATAGGTTCGGGTATAGCTGCCAGTATACCTTCTGCAATTTTCAGCAGTTGCTCATCTACACCACCAAACAACTGCAGGCTGCTGTACATAAAATTGGGCGTGTTTCGATCGGCCAGCATCGAAAGCATTTTATCGAGCTCGTGGCGTTTGTCGCGGAACAGGTATGCCAGCGTTGGGTCTTCTACTTTTTCTATTTTAATGTTGTAGAGCTTGCGTTTAAGCAAATCTGCATCTACAGGCGTGAGACGGTAATGAAAGACAGGTGCTTTGGAAAACTTGTTTTCGCAGAACTCCTCCCATGCTTCCTGCGCATTAACGGGTGTAACCAGTAGCAGAAACTGAAACTGATCTGAGATAGAAGTTAGCTGTTTATCGATTCGCCACACAGCTGGTACCACACTATGCCTGCCCAGTGCCTGAAAATGTACCGGCCGATGCGTTGTCTGTACCTTCACAAAATCAAACACAGCTTTTTTTATAGCGTTTGCTATACTGGCACGCATCTTCCGAAGCAGAAGTGGGTAAATCTTACCTGATTTCTGCTGATAAATCGGTTTTAGCTCCAGCCCCAGCATCAGGCAACTAAGCTGTTTTAACTCTTCTTCTGTCAGAAGCCGCGTAGGAGTTTCCAGCAAAGCCTGGTTAGAGGCGGTTGCTACAGAAACCGGTATATCTTTTAACGTAATGGCCTCCAGTTCTTTTACCAGCACCCGTGTAGTGGCTGGTAAAGCCAGTTCAGGCCCCAGTACCTTAAAAAGAGGCGTTTCTGCCGAAGAGGCAGTGGCGGCCAACACTTCTATGATCATAAAGGCTCCGAAAGCAGCCGACATAACCCTGGCTATTTCCCGCACTAATACCGCAAGTTCCGGCGACTGCTCTTCTCTGGCAATAATATAAGAGGCCTCTGCTTTTACAAAATCGGCGGTGGCAAAGTCGGGCTGACCTGCCGGGTGTCGGAATATAAGCAGGAATGGAAGTGGCCTGTCTATGTAAACCAAGCCACCTTCCGGGAGCCTTCGGCGCACTTTCTTGCCGTTATGCAGCGTCTGGACTATACTTTTAATGAGCTTATCGGATATGGTTTCTATCATAGTACTAGATGCTTTGGCGTACCTGTTCGCGTGCCTGTAGCACAGGCTGTACAGTATGCTGAAGCGCCTGCTTAACTTCCTTTAACTGGTGCTGATCTGCTTCGCCTGACCATTCGTCCATAAAAAATTTTTTGAACTCAATAGATAGCACACAGGCTTTGTCGGGGTACGTATCGTGAATCCAGCGCATAAAATGCCCACCTTTAAATTTTACATTCTCCCGCACATCCAGTTGCCGACCCATATAGTTGTAGGTTTGCAGTGAGGTAATAAACGCATCAACTACAGGCGCCCATAGCGCACGGTTCATGTTGCCTGTGCCGATGTTAACCTCCGGGTTTTGCTCCGGATCTGCCGTAGGGCCGTTTGCTCCATCACGTTTGTGGTTATAGGTATGCAGGTCGTATACTATAAAACTGCCATGCTGCGCTACTACCTGGTCTAGCCGCTCTTTTACAGCAGTGTAAAACTGATCGTACCGGGCCAAAGACTCTGCTGCCAGTTCATCGGGCAAGCCGCTTTGCCAGACGGTTAGCCCCCAGGCATCCTCTGGTTTTCGGTATATGGCCTTGTCGCGGGAACGGTTCAGGTCCAGCTCGAAGCGCGAGTTTAAACCTATAATCTGGTTATCGGCTACTGAAACCCAAAAAGCGGTAAATGGATCTTCTTCGCGCAAACGTTCTGCCGCATCTAAGGCAAAAAGATGGCTTATATTATCCCGTACTGCGTGTCCGTCGTGAATGGCAGTGGCAATAAGCGGGCTGCTGCCATAAGTAATTTTGTAAAAGGGGTGCTCTTCTTTCATGTTTTATGTGTGATGATTGGTACATGATTTTACCTTTGGCGGCAAGTGAAGGTTTTATATAAGCTAACAAGGCTATATTTAAAGTAGAAATTTGAGATTCTTTAATACCTTTACCTTTAACGCTGCTGAAGGGCAGGAGGCGGGGGAGGTTACTGTATACCTTTAAGTAACATACAGGCTGCATTAGGGGTAAAAGCTAAAAGAAAAGAACTTAAACGAAACCGATAGAAGTGCCTTACGAAGACGCCTCCACCAGAGAAACAGTAATTTGCCCGCATTGTGGTACAGAAACTACACCGCAAAGGCGTTGCCCTGCCTGTGGCAACTTTCTGCCGAAGCCTCAGAGTAAGAAGTGGAAAATACCGAAAATGAATGCAGCAGAGATTTTTTTGGCTATACTGGGACTTATAGTTCTGGCAATAGGTTTAGTAGCTGTATAAATGCGCACGCTACGGCATCCCGTCTTTCTTATCTGCCTTATTCTTTTCTGTATAAACCAAGTGCTGGAGCTAGCTCATATTTATATAGAATACCTGTTCAGTTACCTCGACGATCTGCTAAGCATGCCCATTGTGCTAACAATTATTTTAACGGCAGAGCGGCTATACTTTAGCGATAACCGATTTGTGCTACCCTGGCACTATACACTGGCAGCTGTTGTGCTTTTCAGTATCTTTTTTGAATGGCTTTTCCCGCTTTTTTCACAACGCCACACGGCTGATGCCTGGGATATGGCTGCCTACGCTATCGGGGCTGTCCTTTTTCATTTTAGTATTAATAAGCCTTTGCCATAAATATTTTTGCGGCCTCAAGCAACCATTCCATTTTTGTTGCATCTATTAATCAAAAGCAGATAAGAACATAGCGCTGGTACTACTGCTTTACAACCCGAATCTAAACTTTAAAAATAATCTCTATGAAAATCATGAAATCTTACCCTGCCACTGCTTTTGTTTTAGCATTCGCTTTTTTGCTGTTAAACGTACCTGCTTTCGCGCAGAGCTTAAGAGGGAATGGCAACATCCAGGCGCAGAATCGAAATGTTTCTGGCTTTAAAGGTATAAATGTGAGCGGCGGTTTTGCCGTTGAGATAACCCAGGGCAACAGCGAATCTTTGCGTATAGAGGCCGAAGAAAACTTGTTAGGAAATATTGTTACAGAAGTAAAAGGAGGCGTACTGCACATCTATAATGAAGGCAGCATCAGCACCAATAAAGGTATGAAAGCCTACATTACCATAAGAGAGCTGAACAGTATTGATATTAGTGGAGGAGTAAAAGTAACAGGTAACTCTACCTTCAAAACAAAGGCAATGAAATTTGATATGAGTGGAGCTTCTAAGGTAAAGTTGGCTCTGGATGCAGACAGGCTGAATGCTGATATGAGTGGCGCCAGCAAAGTAGAGCTTTCAGGAAGAGCAAGCGAAGTAAGCTGGAGTATGTCTGGTGCCTCTAATGTAAGTGCTGAAGAACTAGAATCTAAAGTGGTGAAGGTAACAGCCAGCGGAGCCAGCAAAATAAGAGTAAACGCTACTGAAAAGCTCGACATCAATGCTTCCGGTGCCTCTAATATCGCCTACAAAGGCAAACCAAGCATTACTTCTGATGTTTCAGGTGGAACAAAGATTTCAAGCTTATAATTACCATAGCATTCGAATTACAAAGCACAACCTTTAAATGAATATAGAAAAGAGCAACCTGCTGGGTTGCTCTTTTTATAGGTGGATGGCATTTATCTTTTGCTGCTGCAGGTCGTATAGCCTATAGAGTTATTAACCTAAAGCGAACGTAAAACTATGAGCGAAAGCAAGAAAACAACCAACCATAAAGAGATTCAGGAGTGGGCCGAGAAGCATGGTGGCGTACCCAGCATCATAAAAGGAACAGAAAACGACGGTAACGGAGAAGGGGTGTTGCGCATTCATTTCCCAAAGAAAAGCGACAGCAACGATAGCTTTGAGGAAGTGAGTTGGGAAGAATTCTTTAAAGAATTCGATAACAGTAAACTGGCCCTGCTGCACGACCCAAACGGCAACTTTAACAAGCTGGTTAATCGTGACTAAAGCTATATAAACAAGGGCCGGTAAGTTATTACCGGCCCTTGTTCTATTTTTGTTGCTGTTCCAGCACGAGCTTTTTAGTGTGTTGCAGCAATTTAGAATTTCCTATGGCCCCGTGTCCCGGAATAACTGTTTTTGCCTTCGGAAACTTTTGCTGCACCTTTTCAATGGCGCCTGCCCAATTGTTTACATCGGCATCGGCTAAATTACCCAGATTGGGGGCTGTGGCATCTTTTACAAAGCAGCCGCCAAACAGGAGCTTTTGTTCTGGCAGGTACACCACAATATTATCGGGAGCATGGCCTGCTCCAGGATAAAAAACCTCCAGCTGTTGCTGCCCAATGTTTACCAAAGTTAAAGGCAAGGTAGAGTCTATTTTAAGGTTATGTTGCTCCAGTGCAATCTGTGCTGTTTGTGCGGTGCTAAAAACAATAACGTTATTTTGATGTAGTACCTCTACACCGCCTAAACGATCTTCATGCGCATGTGTCACAATGCACATCTTGACAGGCTTTTTCAGGTTATTCTTAACCCAGCTTAATAACTGCAGCGTCTGTTCATTATCCCAGGCAGTATCTATTATCACAACTCCGTCCGAAGTATCTATGAGCAAACCGTTGGCAGGTACCTTGCTGTTGCCGTACATCCCATAGGAGGTATGCCTGTATACCTGAGGCGCTATTTTTTGAACCTCCGCCTCTTGCGCTAAAACAAGCTGTATCGGTAAAAAGCCTATTGCCAAAAAAGCAACCAGTAATTGAAGCATCGTATCAGGTTTTTCTATCGGGCCGGAACAGGCAATACAGGTAAGCTGGCATTACCATTGGCATCGGCAGCCTGTACGGCAAAATAATAGTTGTCTTTCGAGTAAGTAAGTGTGGTGGTAGTGCCTGTCACAAAGAAACTGCGCTCCCAGGTAGGGCTGGATGTTTCACGCATCAGTACGACATAGCCCGCAGGCTTTTTGCCTTTAGCCGGAGCTTCCCACTTCAGTTCTGTTTTATTGGTTAAGCCGGAGGTAACTACGGCTACTTTTTCCGGGGCGTAAGGAGCCAGTGCCAGCGATGCCATAGTGGCCAGGTTAACACCAGTATTTTTGCGCAGGTACTCAAAGTCCATAAATTCTACCAGGTCGCCATACTGTACACCATTCTCTTTGCGCACGTTCTGGTGCTGGTGGTCGAAGTCTTCGTTCATCTCGCTCATGCGTACTGCCGCATAGCCCTGGTTATTAAAAGGAGTATGGTCGCCACCACGCAGGAAGCGGTCGGCACGGTAACCTAATATTACCTCAATCTGGTCTACATACTTTTCGCCAGCCATTTTCATGTAGCGGGCAAGTTGGCGGCTGTCACCGTCGTTTTCAGCGCCTAAGGTTCTGCGCAGGCGGGCTTGTTGTTCTGTTTCGGCAGAGGGAGTTGCTTCGCTAAAAACCCGAACGCGGGAATTGTCGTGTATGCCCATCTCGGAAGAATAAGAGTTGCCTACAATATCGTTATTCAGCATGGCTATCAGGTTCCAGCCTTCTGCTTTTGCTCTTTCAGCTAAATGAGAGGAACCGTATAAGCCTTGTTCTTCGCCCTGGAAAGCAACAAACTTAAGTGTAGCCGGAAAGTTGCGGGAAGCCATAATGCGGGCCATCTCCATGACAATAGCCACACCGGAGGCATCATCGTTGGCACCAGGAGCTTTGCTTTTTGCATCCATCACATCGGTGGCGCGTGAGTCGAGGTGGCCGCCTACAATAATCACACGGTCATCGTTTGGGTCAGAGCCTTTCAGAGTGGCAATTACATTGGCCATTTCAGTATCCTGTGGCACGCGCCGGCCATCGGCTTTTACTACAAAGCGATCCATCTCCACGGTCATACGTCCGCCGGAAGCCTGTGCATATTTCTCAAACTCAGATTTTACCCATTCACGTGCGGCTCCTATACCACGTTTTTTATCGGTAGTGGTGCTCAGGGTATGGCGGGTTTCAAATGTTACCATTTTCTCTACCAGCGCCTTCAGGTTTTGCGCCGATATCTCATCCACCATTTTCTTTGTTTCATTATCCTGGCGGGAGATGGTTTGAGCTGTAGTAGTATTGTTTGTAAAGTACAGGCCTATGAGCAGTAGTACTGCCAGCAGGCGAAATAAGTAGCTGTTCTTAGTCATATGTCAGGTGTAGTAGAGTTAGAAAGTGAAAAGTTAGATAGTTAGAAAGTTATTCGGTTTAATTAGCGTTCTGAAGAATTTTCTGCTGCGTTAGCTGATGCATTTCAGGACTTAATTTTGGATAAGTAAGGAGACAAAATAATTTAATACAAAAGGAGCATGTCGTGCTGTGCAATATAACGTGAGTGCCGTATCCTGTAAAAAGTCGTGTGTCTTGTGTCGTGATACTTGTGTCCCTTTACTTAGCATGCTTTGATCATTGGTGATACATCCCGTATTTTGTTTATAGTTCTGATTGGAAAGAAAGTTGGCAGCGTTGGCCTTCCAGTTTATGTAGTTCTTCTTCTACACTAATGTCGCTTTTAGCTGCTTTTAGCTCAGACTGATAGCGCTGTGAAAGGTCTCTTCTCCTGATGGCTTCCAGAAACCGACGGGCATCATCGCGGCTTTCGAGTATAAGCCCTGGCACCTTGGTAGGTTTATCGTCTTCGCCTTTGGCTACCATGGTAAAGTAGGAGGTGTTGGTGTGCTTTACTAAACCTGTTTTTACGTTTTCAGCAATCACTTTTATACCTACCATTAAGGAGGTGTTGCCTACATAATTTACAGAAGCCATAAGGGAAACGAGTTCCCCCACCTCCACAGGCTGCAGAAAATGTACACCCTCTACGGTTACAGTTACACAGTAATTACCCGCATGTTTGGCAGAACAGGCATAGGCTGCCTTATCCATGAGCGAAAGCAGAATGCCTCCATGAATCTTGCCTCCAAAGTTGGCGTAACTCGGAATCATGAGTTCGGTTAGGGTGGTGCGGGAATAGGAAACAGGGCGAAAGGCTGGTGTATACATAGCGTCTGGTACAGTCAGTTTATCGCAGTATACAAAAAAATAGCTAAATCACCAGCGCAGAAAGGACCTGCCTACAAGAATACGACTTCTTTTACCACTTCTTCACCCATGGCTTTGTTCAGTAGGTCGGCAACCTTCGTTTTCGACATGTTCAGCTCGTGTTTAAGTGGGGCCGAAGTGAGGCGCACAAACAATTTATGATCTTTAAAGTAAAGTTCCTTCGTTTTCATGGCAATGGGTTTGCCCATAATAGACTCCCAGCGTTGTACCAGGTCCACCTCGTTCAGCTTGCCTTGTATGCGATAAGCCTTTAGCAGCGCCTTTATGCTTTCTCCCACAGGCTGTATATCAGCTTTACGCCTGTCAATCTCCTCTTTTTTCTTGTAGTAGCGCACCGTGAAATAAATTAGAAATTAGAAATTAGAAATTAGAAATTAGAAATGGAGTTTATTACCCTTTCCCAATCTCCCTCACTTCCCCCTGCTTTACTTCAAATCTACGGATTTGGTCGGACAGATTTTGTAGTATTTTATCTGTTCTGTCCAGGTGGGTATCGGTCAGGAAAATCTGGCCGAAGGTATGGTCGGCTACCATCTGCATGAGCTTTGTAATCCGTTTTTCATCCAGGCGGTCAAAAATATCGTCGAGCAGGAGCAGGGGCTTGTGCTGCTGTTGGGTTGCTATGACCTCGAAATGAGCCAGTTTAAGCGCAATAACAAAGCTTTTTTGCTGCCCCTGCGAACCGAAGTTCTTTACAGGCAGGTCGTCCATCAGGAAAACAAAGTCATCTTTGTGCGGGCCAACAGTAGTGCGCTGCAGGGCCAGGTCTTTGCGCTCGTTTTGCAGGAGCTGCTGGGCAAAATTGGCGCCTGGCAGCTGGCTTTTATAGGTAAGCGAAACATGCTCGTTGCTGTCGGAAATGTGGCGGTAATGCTTCTGGAATATGGATACAAAATTTTCCAGGAAAGATTGCCGCGCCTGTGCCAGCTGCTCCCCGAATGGCACCAGTTGCTCGTTTAAAATATGCAGGTAATCACGGTCAAAATAATGGCGTTCGGCAAACTGCTTGAGCAAAGAGTTGCGCTGCTTGAGCAGGTAATTATATTGAATAAGTTGCTCCAGGTAAGTGTGGTGCAGCTGCGAAATCAGGCTGTCAAAGTATTTGCGGCGTTCTTCGCTGCCTTCCCGGATCAGGTCGGTATCGTAAGGTGAAACCAGTACAACCGGAAAACGGCCGATGTGGTCGCTCATCTTCTCATACACCACCTTGTTGTGTGTAACCGTTTTCTTCTGCCCCTGCTTCAGGCTACAAAGTACATTATGTTTCTCCTCCTCAATTTTAAAAAGCCCGCGCACCATAAAATAGTCTTCTCCCTGTTTTATATTCTGGGCATCAGAACTGTTAAAGGCGCTCTTGGTCATGGATAGATAGTGGATGGCATCGAGCAGATTGGTCTTGCCGCTTCCGTTGTCGCCTATAAAACAATTGATATGAGGCGAGAAACTAATACTAGCTTCGTCGTAGTTCTTGAAATACAGGAGACTTATATTTTCGAGGAGCATTTAGTTTCTACTTTGATATCTTTTTCCTTAAATTCGCAAGCTAAACCGTTCGTAGTTTGTTTTACTACCATTTCTGGCATATTTTCGCTGGAATTTTAAAACGGTTATCTAAAAAACGATATTTATATACCCATGGCTGATACGAAAGAAAAGGCAAAAGCGAAGTCGGCGAAAGCAAAGGTACAGGCTGAAGCAACATTTTCAAAAGAGACTTACATGACGTGGTTTGAGCAAATGAAGCTCATGCGCCGTTTTGAGGAAAAAGCAGGCCAGCTATATGGTCAGCAAAAAATAAAGGGTTTTTGCCACTTATACATAGGACAAGAAGCTTGTGTGGCAGGAGCCGTATCAGCGCTTGAAAAAGGCGACAAGTGGATTACAGCTTACCGCGACCACGCTCACCCGCTGGCATTGGGTACCAGCCCGAATGCAGTAATGGCGGAGTTGTTTGCAAAAGCAACAGGCTGTTCTAAAGGTAAAGGTGGTTCGATGCATATCTTTGATAAAGAAGTAGGCTTTGTAGGCGGGCACGGTATTGTAGGCGGACAGGTGCCACTTGGTGCAGGTCTTGCTTTTGCTGAAAAGTATAACAAAACGGGCAAGCTGTGCATCTGCTATATGGGCGATGGTGCTGTGCGCCAGGGAGCTTTTCATGAGGCACTGAACATGGCCATGACCTGGAAACTGCCAGTAATATTTGTAATTGAAAACAACGGTTACGCGATGGGTACTTCGGTATCCCGTACTTCTAACGTAACAGAACTATACCAACTGGGATCTGCCTTTAGCATGCCTTCTTTCCCTGTAGACGGAATGAGTGTTGAGGCGGTACACAATGCCGTTGCCGAGGCTGCTGAGCGTGCCCGCGCCGGCGAAGGCCCAACTTTGCTAGAATTCAGAACATACCGCTACAAAGGCCACTCTATGTCTGATCCTGCTAAATACAGAACCAAAGAAGAACTGGAAGATTACAAAGGCCGCGATGTAATTGAATCTGTAAGAGCTACTATCTTAAACAATGGCTGGGCAACAGAAGAAGAATTGGATGCAATTGATGATAAAGTGAAAGAGGCTGTGGCTGAATCGGTGCAATTTGCCGAGGAATCTCCGTACCCAGAGGCTTCTGAACTGTACACCGATATTTATGTAGAGAAAGATTATCCATATATAATGGACTAATTTTTTTCGGAAAATCAGAAATCAGGAATTAAAAAGTAGGAATTTATTGTTCTGCTGCTGTGAGCATTAGGGCAAATCATTTTTAATTTCTAATTTTGCATTCTTATTTCAATTAACTAATGGTAAAAGAAACAGTGAAGAAGCACAACGAGTTTGAGGAGCTGGTTGAAAATCCAGATGTATTGGCAGATCGTCTGGCACAGTCTGAAGATTTTGTAAAGAGAAACAAATCTACCTTGCTTGGTATATTTGTAGCAATTGCCGCTATCGTAGTGGGTGCTTTCTTATACTATAACTACCGTAGCTCACGCAACCAGGAGGCGCAGGAGGCTATGTTCCAGGCTGTTTACTACTTCGAAGCCGATTCTTTAGGTAAAGCTTTGAATGGTGATGGACAGTATGATGGACTGCTTAAAATTGCGGATGACTATAGCGGAACAGATGCAGGCAACTTAGCCAACTTTTATGCTGGAGTAGCTTTATTAAAGCAAGGTAAATTTGCCGAAGCTCAAAATCATCTGGAGAGTTTTAGCTCGGATGATTACCTGATGCAGGCGCGTGCCTATAGCTTGGTTGGCGATGCTATATTAGAGCAAGGCAAGGCCAAGGAAGCTGGCGACCAGTACATGAAAGCCGCTAATCATAACCCAAATCAGTTCTTCTCGCCACAGTACCTGATGAAAGCAGGTATCGCTTACGAAACTGGAAACGATTACCAGGCTGCTGTTAATGCCTATAATAAGATTATAACTGATTTTGCAGCATCGGCTGAAGTAGCTGAAGCTAAGAAATTTAAGGCCCGTGCCGAATCACTGGCAGGAGGTACCAACTAATTATATACTGGCTTAGCCAGCTAAAGCGCTTCTGTCTTGAAAGATAGAAGCGCTTTTTTTTTATTAAATCGGTGTCCACTATCGAACAAGGATGGCCATTATCGGACATGTTTTATGTTCAATTATTTAAAACCATATTTACAAAGAAATAGCAAACTCATATGGCTACAGCATTAAAAAACTTAAACGACTATAATAAAGCTAACTTTGCTGATGTTTCAGATAAAAAGGTAGGTATAGTAGTAGCTGAATGGCATAACGAAATAACTGATGTGCTTTGTACAGGTGCTATCGATACTTTATTAAAGCATGGCATCAAAAAAGAGAACATCTTTCGGAATACAGTGCCAGGTAGTTTTGAGCTTACATTAGGGGCTCAGTTTCTGGCGCTTCAGCCCGAAATTGATGCGGTTATCTGTATAGGAGTAGTGATTAAAGGCGACACTAAACACGACGATTATATTAATCACGCTGTAGCGAATGGGTTAACAAATGTAGCTCTTAAGTTTAATAAGCCAGTTGCATTTGGCCTGGTAACAACAAATAACCTGGAGCAGGCGCTGGATAGGGCAGGAGGCAAACATGGCAACAAAGGGGTAGAAGCGGCAGCGGCTGTAATAGGAATGCTTAGCTTTTAAACCACTTTTAATATCAATCAAAAAAGAGACTGCCTGCTTAGTCTGTAAGCAGGCAGTCTCTTTTTTGATTGATGATAGTTTAAGATTTTTAGAATCTGAGGCCTATTGTAAGGCCGGCTCTTAAGCCAAAGCCAGAGAAAGTGCCAATAGAATCATCAAATTCTTCCTGGTCTCCTGCCGTTACTTTTACATTAGAAGCGCTGTAGCTCGGGCCAAGAAAAGAGTCAACTACAAAACGACTGCCAACGATCCACTGGTGGCCAATCAGCAAACCCCCTCCAAATGCATTAAGCGTAGCTTTTCCATTCATGTCTTCCATTTCAGAGTCTTCATCTAAAGTCATGTTTAATGATTGGTAACGAAGAAAGGGAGCCACATAAAAACCTTCCGGAGCCTGCTTGCTTGCAGATAAATACTTCCTGAACTCAGGGGTAATGCCATACCCTCTAAGTTTTACATCTTCGATAGAAAACCCTGTATAGAAGAAGCCAAGCTGAACGCTTTTATCTTCGGCAATTGGTTTTTCATAAAATACAGAGGCAGTACGAACTACAGGGCTAAAGATGTTTACTTTAATGAGATTGTCCTGAGCTTGAGCAGAGTTTGCAGCAAAGCCAATAACGGCTAATAAGATGATAATAACTTTTTTCATAGTAGTATTTTGTTAAAAAGGTTGTGAATTATTTTTTCTGAAAATTTGTTAAGCACCAATCATGCCAAAAATGGTATATAGGAAGGTCGTAATAAGAATATTTTTTGTAGCTTTAGAGAAGGCAGACTTATAAATCAAAAAAGTTACAATAAGATTATATGGGGTTTGGTGGCTTATTAAAAATAAGTATGCTATTTTTGCACAAATTTTAAATTATTAGCTACAAGCAGAAAGAGGAGAAACTAAAAGTATTCTGCAGCTAATAAACTAAATTACATTGCATGTTGTTAAGGCGCATGAAAGCAATGTAAAGGACAAAACAAGTTTACAAACCGTTAAGCTTAATTAACTGAAATATAGTTCTAAAGAAATAGAATGAGTACAAACGAAGAAAAACAGCGTTATTCCAGAGAGGAACTTAATGAGTTTGAAAACATTATCCTTGAAAAACTGACTAATGCTCGCAAAGAGGTGGCTTTCATTAAAGAAACGTTGAGCCGCAGAAACGATTCAGGTACCGATAACACGGCCTCTCCGACTAAAGTTTTAGAAGATGGGGCAGATACTGCTGAAAAAGAAAGCCTGAACCAGTTGGCTTCCAGACAGATGAAATTTATTCAGCAGTTAGAGAACGCCCTGATTCGCATTAAGAACGGCACATATGGTGTTTGCATTGTAACAGGAAAGCTTATACCGAAGGAAAGGCTGCGTGCAGTGCCGCATACACAACATACTATTGAAGCTAAATTACAGCGTAACGATTAATACTTAGTAGTACTTGAATATTCTTCAGAACCATATTCAGGCACTTGTCTTTTGTGCCCAATCGCCTATCAGTATAGAGGAAATCCAGGCTTGTTTAACAGAGTCGCTGGAGATGGAGGTACTGGTTAGTGATGTGCTCGAAAGTATTGAAGGTATAAATGAGCAGCTGGTGAACACTGGCTTCGCTTTCCAGATTTATGCCATTGGTGGAGGCTATCAGTTTCTTACCAAACCAGAATACCAGGATACGGTGAGCGTATACCTGAAGCAAAAGTCTAAAAGAAAATTGTCAGCGTCTTCTTTGGAGACGCTGGCAATTATTGCTTACAAGCAGCCTATTACCAGAAGCGCTGTAGAGCAAATAAGAGGAGTTGGCTGCGACTATGCCATTCATAAACTACTAGAGAAAGAACTTATTGAGATTAAAGGTAAAGCTGAAACCATAGGAAGACCCGTATTGTACGGCACGTCTCAAAAATTTATGGATTATTTCGGTATTAACCATATCAAAGACCTCCCACAGCTAAAAGATTTCGCCACAGAAGAAAATGCTATAGGCGAAGTGGCCGATTAAAGACCCGCATAGTTTTACAGAGTATATTAATACATACTGCACAAAGGTACAGTAGCGATACTGCATCCATAAATAAATAGAAATGGCAAGATATAATGAAAGACCTGCTGGCGATGGAGCCGGAGCAGGCAGAAGAGGCAATGACAGAAATAATTCTGACAGACCTTATAACGACCGAGGAGAAAAGAAAATCTTTAACAGGAGAGATAAATACGAAGGAGGCGAAGGGGGAGAACGCCGCTCATTTGGTTCCGACAGAAGAGAAGACCGCAAACCTTACGGCGATCGTCGCGAAGGTGGTGAGCGTCGTTCCTTTGGTGGTGACAGAAGAGAAGGCGAGCGCCGCTCTTTCGGAAGCGACCGCAGAGAAGGAGGAGAAGGCCGCAGAAGCTTTGGTGGAGATCGCCGTGAAGGTGGCTCAGAAAGAAGATCTTTTGGAGGCGACAGGCCAAACCGTGAGGGCGGAGAACGCCGTTCTTTTGGGGCAGACCGTAGAGAAGGCGGAGACAGACGCTCTTTCGGGGGAGACCGCAGAGAAGATAATGAAAGACGTTCTTTTTCTCCAAAACGTGAAGGTGGCGAGAGAAGAACTTTCGGATCAGATCGTAGAGAAGGTGGCGAGAGGCGCAACTTTGGTGCAGACCGCCGCGAAGGAAGTGAAAGAAGATCTTTTGGTGCTGGTAGAAGAGAAGGCGAGGATCGCCGTTCGTTTGGTTCCGACAGAAGAGAAGACCGCAAACCTTACGGCGAGCGCCGCGAAGGTGGTGAGCGACGTTCTTTTGGCGGAGAGCGATCTTTTAATTCTGATAGAGAAGATAGTAGAGGCTACCGTGAAGACCGTGGCTTTAACAAGGATCGTGCTGGAGCTGACAGAGATGATAAAAGAGCTTTTAAGGTGGATCGGTTGGGTAAGCAGGCTGGCCGTAACCGACGTTTGATAGATCATGCTGAAGGTGAACAGGCGGAAGCACCAACCTATAATATCAAGCGTTATGAGAGCAACCCTCGTATCAAGAAATCGAATCGCAGAGAGGCAGAGGATGATGGGACTATTCGCCTGAACCGCTATATTGCCAATGCCGGTGTTTGCTCTCGCCGCGAAGCCGATAGTTTAATCGAAGCCGGTGAAATAAAGGTTAACGGCCAGGTAGTAACAGAAATGGGCTATAAAGTTAACCCAAGCGATACTGTACAGTACGGCAAAAAAATCCTGAACCGTGAAAAGCTGGTGTATGTGCTGCTTAACAAGCCTAAAGACTTTATCACAACTACAGAAGATCCGGAAGGCAGAAAAACAGTAATGGACTTAGTGGCCAAGGCTTCTAAAGAACGTATTTTTCCTGTAGGCCGCCTGGACCGTAATACAACAGGTTTATTGTTGTTTACAAATGATGGCGAGCTGGCTCAGAAGCTTACTCATCCTTCCAACGATATTCGTAAGATTTACCAGGTAGAGCTGGATAAGCCTATCACAAAAGATGATTACCAGAAGATTGTAGAAGGGCTTGAGTTAGAAGATGGCAAAGCCGAAGTAGATGATCTGGCAATGCTGGGAGATACTGGCAAGTTCCTGGGAATTGAGATTCATATCGGGCGCAATCGCATTGTGCGTCGTATTTTTGAACACCTGGGGTACGATGTAGTATCACTTGACCGGGTACAATATGCTGGCCTTACTAAAAAAGACCTGCCGCGCGGTAACTGGCGTTTCTTATCTGAAAAAGAGCTTATCCGTTTAAAATATTTTGTATAAGCACAATGCAGAGTATAGCCATTGATATTGGTAACACAGGAACCAAATTTGGTGTTTTTGAGAACGATGCTCTGATAAGTCAGGGAAGCTTTAAAGGCACTGAACTACCTCAGGAACTGGTTTCTGCTACTTATAAAAATGCTATTATTGCTTCGGTAGCCGGTAAGGCGCAAGAAATAAAGACAAGGCTGTCTGTTACAGAAAGTTTCATAGAACTTTCTGGGCAGACAGCCTTGCCTGTTACAAACAACTACAAAACACCCGAAACGCTTGGTGTAGATAGAATAGCAGGAGCAGTAGCGGCTAATTATTTCTTTCAAGACAGAAACTGCCTGGTAATTGATGCGGGCACCTGTATTACCTATGACTTTATAGATCAGCAGGGGCAGTATCATGGAGGAAGCATTTCGCCCGGCCTTCGCATGAAATTTAAGGCCTTACATACTTTTACGGAACGCCTGCCGTTAATAGAACAATCTTCTCAAAACTTTCCGCTGATAGGGCAAACAACACGAGAGGCCATAGAAAGTGGAGTTTTAAATGGTACAATTGCCGAAGTAAACGGAATCATACAAGCCTATACTCAAAAAAATCCCGATTTAGTAGTGATACTTTGTGGTGGAGACGCAGGATTTTTTGAAAGTAACTTAAAAGGACGCATCTTTGTAATTCCTGAATTAGTCTTAATTGGACTTTATAGAATATTGATATATAATGTATAAGACACTACGTGTACTAGTTTGTGCTGCATTGCTCTGTTTAGGCAATGCTGTAATGGCGCAAAACATAGGCAACACACCTTATTCCCGCTACGGCCTTGGCGAGCAAAATTTAAACTTAGGAAGTATTCGTGCCGCTGGTATGGCTGGCATTGGTGTAAGTGCAGCCAATGGCTTGCTGGCAAACACAACAAACCCGGCTCTGTTGGCTTATAATGGTAGCACTGTCTTTGATTTTGGTATTGCAGGGGAGTACAAAACACTAAGCAACAGCAGTCGCTCTCAGCGGGATGGAAATGCAAATCTGTATACACTTGCCTTATCAGTGCCTGTTACAAAACGCTGGAGTTCTGCGGTAAACCTAAGGCCTTTTACTTCTGTTTCTTACCAGATTAACGAAATAGGCACATTAGAGTCTAACCCGGAGGCATTGGTAGCACGCCGCTATACAGGTGAAGGCGGTTTGTCTGAAGTTTTCTGGGGGCATGGTGTTCGAATTACGAAAGGGCTTACAGTTGGCGTAAGTGCCTCTTATTTATTTGGCACCAATATTAATACCTCTTCTGCACAGGTAGAGGATACCTCATTGGTTGGATTTAACAATGAGCGAGTGGTATTTAATGAAAGCACTATGTACAGAGGCTTCTTATTCAGAGCTGGTGCAAGCTATCGCCAAAAGCTGAAAGACAACCTGTTTTTAAACCTGGGAGCTGTTTATTCGCACGACGCTAATATAAATGCGAGACGAGATACCTCTTACTCCCGCATCACGAACACAGATGCTATAGTGGACGATAATATTTTACCTGGTAGAATGGAGGGTAAAGTAACGGTACCTGGAAGTTTACAGGCAGGTATTAGCATCGATAATGGATCCAACCTAACACTTGCTACAGAACTATACATGCAGCAGTGGAGTGAGTTTCAGAACCTGGAGGGGGAACGTGAGTTAGCCAACAGCTATCGTGCCTCGATAGGTGGCGAATATACACCAGATGTAAATGCCATTAACAGCTACTTAAAAAGAATAACCTATAGAGGTGGGGTGTACTATGGTAAAACCCCTTATGCTTTAAATAACGAGCACTTAACAGACAAAGGAGTAACAGTTGGCTTTACAATGCCTATAGGCCTGGCCTCTGTTTATGAAATGTTTCAGCTGAACGGCGCTTTTGGCTATGGCAAAAGAGGTACAACCGACAACGGACTTATAGCTGAAAATTACTTTCGTTTTAGTATGGGAGTAACTATAAACAGCAGGTGGTTTATAAAACGCCGTCTTGAATAAACCTTTCTGCCTTAAAAAGCATTTGTTATAAAAAGCCGTTCCTGGAGCGGCTTTTTTTTTATAATACAGCCCCAGAATTTCATGTATGCGCGACCTTTGCCTATGCAGATTTGTATGGTAAGGCTGTTAGAAAGAATATTTTACTATTTTCACGAACTAAAGCCAATACGTTCCTTTATGCGAAACAAATGGTTCTTCTCTTTTATGGTGTTCATCTTGCTGCTTGGTGCAGGCTGTAAAGATGATTTAAAAGATCCTGATAAAGAGTTTAAGTTTGATGGACCTTTAAGAGAAACAGAAAATGTACTCACCTTGTACAGCGATTCTGCCAGAGTATTAATTAAATTAGAGGCGCCGGTGCAGCAGGATTTCGAAAGCGGGGATGCCGTTTTTCCAGACGGCATTTACGTGGAATTCTATGAAAAAGATGGCAGCCTTAGCTCAACATTACGATCCAATTACGCCAAACAAGAGCGGAACAAAGACTTTTTTACAGTGAGAGGAAATGTGATACTCGAGAATATTGTAAAAAAAGAAAAATTGGAAACAGAAGAGCTTTTCTGGGATAAAAACAAAGACAGAATCTTTACAGATAAGTTTGTAAAAGTAACCACTCCCGAACGCCTGTTAACAGGTACAGGACTGGAGACAAATCAAAATTTCTTTCCATATACCGTTCTTAAAGTAACGGGTAGATTCGATTTAAAAGAAGAATGAACCAAAACCTGCTGAATACCATTTTATTATCACTAGCATTTGTGGCAATGGTAATAGGGGTACACCGAAGCATTTATGAGTCGGACATTGCCAGTAACTACTGGATTTTTATGATAGGCCTGGTCTTTTTTATGGTTTATCGCTACCGTAAAAAGAAGCAAAAAGCCTAAAGATCATATAGCAAACTTAAAATCGGTGGAGAAAACAGAGCTTATTCTTTTGTATAGTTATTACCTTTAAGAGGTGGCAGGTTCCCTTTTACAGTGTTCTATAAGGAAGAACAAATTCCTTTTCTGATTTCAATTATAAATGATAGAGTCTAACCAGATCATATTACTTGTAGTGGCATTACTCTTTTCTGCTTTCTTTTCGGGAGTGGAAATGGCTTTCATGTCGGCAAATAAGTTACAGATTGAGCTGGATGAAAAAAACGGCATCCTATCGGGAAGAATTCTGAATTACTTGCTGCAACGGCCTTCCCGCCTTATGGGTACTACCCTGATCGGAAATGTTTTAGCACTGGTGCTTTACGGCATAATTATAGCAGGAGTACTGCATGGCATCTTAGGATATTACCTGCCTGCATCGCTGCAGTTCAGCCCATTTATCTTGTTGCTTCAGATTTTTTTTGCATCAGTTGTGGTATTGCTTACAGCAGAATATTTGCCTCGTAGCCTGTTTATAATAAACCCGAACCGCATGCTGCAGGTGATGGCTATTCCTTTCCTGCTTTTTTACTACCTGCTGTACCCGGTGGTGTACCTGATTGTAAAAATGAGCAAGTGGATGGCTGAGAAAATATTTAAAATAGAGTTTTCTGAAGAGCATCCTGTTTTTGGTTATACAGATTTAAATGCTTTTATAAAAAACAGGCTTTACCAGCCCGGCAGTAAGGCCCCCGAAGTAGATGCACGCATATTTCATAATGCCATGGAGTTTAAGAAAGTGCGTGTGCGGGAGTGTATGGTGCACAGAACAGAGATAGAGGCAGTGGAGGTAACAGATGCTATCGAAGCGCTGCAGCAGGCTTTTATAGAAACCGGTCATTCCAAAATTCTAATCTACAAAGACACCATTGATAACATAGTAGGATATTGCCATCAACTGGCAATGTTCGAAAGGCCAAATAGCATTGCAGAAATTCTGTCTCCGGTAAGTATGGTGCCGGAGAGCATGCTGGCAAGCGAATTATTTGTGCGTTTTGTTACCGAGCATCGCACTGTAGCGGTGGTGGTAGATGAGTTTGGGGGTACTTCGGGTATTGTAACAGTAGAAGACGTAATCGAAGAGATTTTTGGTGAGATTGAGGATGAATATGATTATGATAAGCTACTGGAACAGGTGTTCCCGCATACAGGCATGTACCTGTTAAGTGGCCGCCATGAGATAGATTATTTGAATGATAAATACGATCTGGAGCTTCCGGAAGGCGATTATGAAACTTTAGGAGGCTTTATTTTTTCTGCTTTGGGTGAAATTCCACTACCAGGGGACGTGGTGGAAGTGCCGCCTTTTACTATCACCATCCTGTCAATGGACGAGAACAGGATAAATGCAGTAAAGCTGGTAAAAAACTCAGATTCTCAAGCAGATGCTGAATTTTAAACAGAAGTTGACAAAATTTTGAATTTTAGCGCGATTCCCCTTATTTTGCACATCCTTATTTATTTGTATAACAAATGGCATTAATTAACAAGATTAGAGAGAAGTCGGGTTGGGCTGTTGGAGCCATCGCCATAGGGCTTGGTATATTTGTAGTAGGCGGCGATTTACTCGGTCCGAACTCAAGAATTCTGGGCAACAACGCTAACAATGTTGGAGAGATTGCCGGCGAAGAGATCAGTTATCAGCAGTTTGAGCAGGAGTTTAATCAGATCAGAGCAAACTACGAAAACCAGACTGGCCGTGCAGCTACTGAAAGCGAAATGGCAATGATCCGTGAGCAAGCCTGGAACCAGCTTATCTTTAAGATTGCTCTTCAGAAAGAGTATGATCGCCTTGGTATAGCAGTAACAGACGAAGAGCTGGCAGATATGGTACAGGGAAACAATATCCACCCTTCTGTGCGCCAGGCCTTCACTAATCCTCAGACGGGAGAGTTCGATCAGAACCAGGTAGTGCAGTATTTGCAGAACCTTGATCAGATGGGTGCCCGCCCTATGTGGGTTAACTTTGAGCAGAGCATTAAAACAGATCGTATTCAATCTAAGTTTACAAATATGCTCAGCAAGTCTGTGTATATAACAGGAGCTGAGGCGAAGATGTATTACGATGCCCAGAATGCAACAGCAAATGTAAAGGTATTGTATGTGCCGTACTTTTCAGTGGCTGATTCGGCGGTAAAGGTTACTGATTCACAGCTAAAAGATTATTTAGAGCGCCACAAAGATCTGTATAAAGTAGAAGAAGGTCGTTCTTTAGAGTTTGTATCTATTCCGGTTACAGCCTCTGTAGAAGACGTAAACTACTTTAACGAAGAGCTTGCTACGTTGCGGGAGCAGTTTGCGACCACAACAAACGACTCTGCTTTTGTAAATTCAAACTCAGATGTTCCTTATAACGGAACTTACTTAACTCCCGGAGAGCTACCAGAGGCAATGCTTAGCAGCATGCCATTGGAAGAAGGTAAAGTATATGGCCCGTTCACTACCCGCGATAACATGCACGGACTGTTTAAGGTAATTGATATCAGAGAAGGCAATACCAGCTCTGTAAGAGCAAGCCATATCCTGATTAAACCAGAAAATGAAACTCCTGAGGCTAAAGCTGCGGCCCTAACAAAGGCAAGAGACGTATTAACCCAGATAAAAGGTGGCGCTGATTTCGGCCAGATGGCTGCGCAGCATGGTACAGATGGCACTGCTTCAGTAGGTGGGGATCTGGGCTGGTTCGCAGAAGGACGTATGGTGCCAGCATTTGAAAAAGCAGTTTTCGGTGCTTCATCCACAGGTTTACTGCCTGATCCGGTAGAAACGGAGTATGGTTATCACATCATCAAGATTACAGCTCCTAAAACAAACAAAACATATAAGTTAGCTGCTGTACAGCGTTCTGCAGAGGCAAGTGAGTCGACTCGTGATGCTGCTTATACTTTAGCAGATGAGTTGTCCGGCACCAGCAAAAGCACGAAGGAGTTCAGAGAGAATGTTGCAAAAAACGAATCTCTTGTAAAAGAAGAGGCTGCCAATATCGGTAAAAACAATATTCTGGTGGGTAACCTTTCTAATGCACGTGAGCTGGTACGTTGGGCTTATGCCAAAGACAGATCAGTAGGTGATGTATCTCCTGTATTTGAAATCAACGATCAGTATGTAGTAGCAACTCTAACTGGTAAGCGCGAGAAAGGCTATGCTAAAGTAGAAGATGTAAGAGACGAGCTTACTGCTGCTGTGCGTAACGAGCTGAAAGCCCAGCAGATTATAGAAAAGCTTAAAGGCGTAAATGGTTCTTTAGATGAAGTTGCTGCTAAGTTTGGCCCGGATGCCATGATCAGAACAGCTGATAATATTACACTGGCTGCCGGATCTATACCTGGTGTGGGTGTGGAGCCTGTAGCTATAGGCAAAGCATTTGGTCTTAAGCCTGGTGCTCATACTGCGCCTTTCGAAGGCCAGTCCGGTGTGCTGATGGTAGAGCTGACTTCACTCAACAAAGCTCCTGAAGCAACTGATTATTCTGGTATCAGAACTCAGCTAAACAGTGTGCGCAGCTCCAGAGTAGAGAACAATGCGTATGAAGCCCTGAAAGAGAAAGCGGATATCAAAGATAACCGTGTAAGGTTCTTCTAAACCATTAAGAATATTTGTAAAAGGGCCACTTCTCCGGGAGTGGCCCTTTTTATTTAAAGCTTCTTTTGTTAATTTATATAATTGTAAACTTCTGCCTGTATTCCTGAGCCTTTGCAGCAAAATTATTTATATCAACTTTGGGCGGCTTAACGTTGTATATGGTACATATGCCTATCAGAATCATCTTCTTAATAGTATTCGTTGCACTAACGGCTCTTACTACTGCCAGCGCCCAAACACAGGACCTGGAGCTGGCGAGAGAATACCTGCACCAAAACGACTATCAGAAAGCAGAAGCTATTTACAGTAAGCTTATAAACGATCGCCGGTACTTTAGTGCAGTATACCCTGATTATTTAAAAACTCTTCTGGCACAACGGAATTACAAGGAGGCTGAGAAGCTTGTAAAGCGAAGTATAAAGGATTATCCGGACGCTACAAATTACCAGGTTGATCTGGGTAGGGTGTATCAGGCGGCAGGAGACAAGGCCGGAGCCGAAAAGTATTTTGATAAATTGATTTCACAGGCCTCTGCTGGTACTGTGCTTCATCTGGCAAGTGTATTTATTCAGAACGAGCTGTATGAGTATGCTGAAAAATCGTATCTGAAAGGCCGTGAATTAAGTAAGCAGCCGCTGGAGTATAACCGGCAGCTGATTGCCCTTTATACGTATCAGCAGAAGCCTGATAAACTGATAGGAGAGGCCTTAAAGCTTTTGGAGGAGCGCGAAGAAGAACTGCCTTATGTGCAGAATATGCTGCAAAATGCCTTGCGCGAAGAAAAGGCGATGGATGCCCTGGAGAAAGAACTAATTGTAAGAGTACAGCAACAGCCAGAC
The DNA here is from genome assembly GCF_005491705.1 of Pontibacter sp. SGAir0037. NCBI lineage: Bacteria > Pseudomonadati > Bacteroidota > Cytophagia > Cytophagales > Hymenobacteraceae > Pontibacter > Pontibacter sp. SGAir0037. Next base: position 4,264,654 of record NZ_CP028092.1, read on the forward strand.
AAACTTGCTTTTAACGAGCTGCTGATCTGGCTTTTTATTCAGCGCAAAGACTTTTACGGAGCTCTGATACAGGCTCGTTCTGTAGATAAACGTACCCGGAGCGGCGGTAGCCGTGTGATGGAGCTGGGTGCCATAAGTGCTAAAAACGGCGATTACCAGGGGGCTATAGAGGCTTATGAATACATCGTGAACGAGTATCCGAGCGGCCCTTTTTACCTGGTTGCCCGCCAGCGCCTGATTAATGCGCGTGAGGAACAGGTGCAGCACACGTTTCCGGTAGATCTGGATAAAATACGCGCTCTTATTGCTGATTATGAAGTTCTGCTGAACGAGGTAGGCCGTACAGCACAAACAGCTGAGGCACTGCAGCACATGGCGAATCTTTATGCTTTTTATCTCGATGAGAAAGACAAAGCTGTAAACCTGCTGCAGGAAGCCATTGCCATGCCTCGCGCCAATGCAAACCTGGTGGCAGAGAGCAAACTTACCTTAGGCGATATTTACCTGCTTAAGAATGAACCTTGGGAGTCTACACTGCTATACTCACAGGTAGAAAAATCCCACAAAGAAACACCTATTGGGCACGATGCCAAATTAAGAAACGCACGGCTGAATTATTTTAAAGGCGATTTTGAACTGGCACAAGCTCATCTGGATATCCTAAAGCTGGCCACAAGCCGTGAAATTGCAAATGATGCGATGGAGCTAAGCCTGCTGATCACAGATAACACCGGACTAGACACTTCTTCAACAGCGATGGAAGAGTATGCGGCTATTGAGCTCCTGGTTTTCCAGAACAAGCTTCAGGAGGCAATCAACAGCTTAGACGGCATGCTTCAAAAATATCCCGGGCATAGCCTCACAGATGAAATTTATTACCAGAAGGCAGTTATTTATGAACGTATAGGCGCTTTTAATAAGGCGGTGGCCAACCTGGAGAAAGTTGTAAGCGCCCCTGTAGATATTCTGAGCGACGATGCCCTTTTTAAAATGGCCTTTATTTACGAAGAGAACCTGAAAGATGCTGAAAAGGCGATGCAACTATACAATGACCTGCTGGTAAAGCACCAGGGAAGCATATTCGTAGCAGAGGCACGTAAACGGTTCCGTAAGCTTCGTGGCGATGCCCCTAATTAGAACAAGCGTTGCTTACGAGAAGAAAATAAACAGAATCAGCAGAAATATAAGAAAGAAGCCATACATCAGCAGGTCCAGCGAATAATCTTTATACTTCTCATAAAACTCTTTTAATCTTTTCATTGTGATAGGCTTAGCGAAAGCAAAAGTACAAAAATTAGCTGGAAGTATGTTCCGGCCTGTTTTTACTGCCCGAAAGTCTTTCAGAATTGGTTACCTTTGTATAATTATTTAAGTGAAGTATAGAGATTTTATGGAGAAACGGTGGGTATACAAGCAGGAAGCGCCAGAGCATGTCGTAAAGCACCTAGCCGATGAACTTAAAATAAGCCCCACCCTGACCGGTATACTTTGCCAGCGCGATATCTGCACCTTTCAGGAGGCAAAAGCTTTCTTCCGGCCTTCTTTTGATGCCTTACATGACCCTTTCCTGATGAAAGGAATGGACCATGCGGTAAGGCGCCTGACAGAGGCTGTACATCATTCAGAGAAAATACTGGTGTATGGCGACTATGATGTAGACGGTACTACTTCTGTGGCTCTTATGTACAGCTTTTTGCGCCAGTACACCCACCAGGTAGATTTTTATATTCCGGATCGGTATAAAGAAGGCTATGGTGTCTCGCAACAAGGCATAGAATGGGCTGCGGAGAATAATTTCGGACTGATCATCAGCCTCGATTGTGGTATAAAGTCTGCGGATAAAGTAGCTTTAGCGGCCAGCTTAGGCATAGATTTTATTATTTGCGACCACCACTTGCCCGATGAGGATGTGCCGCAGGCAATTGCCGTGCTCGACCCAAAGCAGGTAGATTGCCCTTACCCTTATAAAGAACTGTCAGGCTGTGGTGTGGGGTTTAAGCTGGCGCAGGCGTTCTGCCTTCAGAATAATATAGATGTACAGTCACTGCATCAGTTGCTCGATCTGCTTGTAATCAGTATTGCTTCTGATATTGTTCCTATAACCGGTGAAAACCGCATTCTGGCTTACTACGGCCTTCAGTATCTGAACAGCCAGCAACCTATGAGACCTGGTTTAGAGGCTTTAAAAGAGCTGGCTGGCATTACTGGTGAGATGGATATAACCAACATTGTGTTTGGGTTTGCGCCACGCATAAATGCAGCTGGTCGTATGGGCGATGCCAAGCGTTCTGTTAGTATGCTGCTGGCCCAGACCAAGGAGCAGGCTATTCAGATGGCAGACATCATTAACGAATCTAATAAGGAACGCCGAAGCAAGGATACAAATATCACCAAGGAGGCTTTGCAGATGATCGAAGAAGACGATTTTCTGAGAAATGCGAACTCTACGGTCTTGTATAAGGAATCCTGGCATAAAGGTGTAATTGGTATCGTCGCCTCGCGTTGTATAGAAAAGTACTACAGGCCAACAATCATCCTGACACATTCCAATGGGAAAGCGGCAGGTTCTGCCAGGTCGGTACATGGCTTTAATGTGCATCGTGCCATAGAAAGCTGCTCTGATCTTTTAGATCAGTTTGGAGGACACATGTATGCTGCTGGCCTTACATTGCCTATAGAGAACATAGAGGCCTTCAGAGAACGTTTCGAGCAGGTCGTAGCCGATACCATCACAGCAGAGCAGAAGATTCCTCAGATCGAAGTGGATGCCCCTCTTAGCCTGAACCAGATTACCCGTAACTTTTACAACATTGTGCGGCAGATGGAGCCGTTTGGTCCTGGTAACATGCGTCCTGTATTTGTGTCGGAGTGCGTGTTCGATACAGGTTCTTTGCGGGTAGTAGGAGATTCCCACCTGAAGCTGCGCCTTACCCAGGATGGCTTTCCAGGCAGCCTGGATGCGATAGGCTTCGGCTTTAGCGACTATTATAAACCTATTTCAAAAGGAATTCCTTTTGATGTATGCTATACCATAGAAGAAAATATATTTCGTGGCATCGCCACCTTACAACTTAACATAAAAGACATCAGGATAAAGTAAAAAGAGCTTTATCCTGATGTCTTTTATGTTAAGGCCCTGGCCTACTTTAGGAGATTGACCCTTTAGCCAGCTACGGCAAAGGCTGTATGTGCTTAAACTGCATCAGAGGATTTTCATTAGCCTGCACAAATTCCGGCAGGCACATCAGGTGGAGCGTGTCCCAGTCGCCAACAAAGAAATTCATGTCTACAGCAGCGCTGATGCCTGGTATGTTGCCTCTGTCGGAGTATTGCCAGAATAACCACCTGTCGGTGTGGTGTACATCGGGTTCTGCTGTATTATAGCGGGCTATCCAGAAATGGTACTCCTGAAAGTGCCCCTGCAGCCAGCGGCGGTAATAAGTCTGGTTAGTATAAATAATAGGTTTGATGCCGTAGTGTTCTGTAATACCTTCTAACCAGGTGCGGATATTTTGGCGCAGTTCTTCACCGCTCATATTGGCAGCAGCTACCTCAATATCCAGTACAGGCGGCAGATCACCTGGTTCTAATCGTACAGTGGCTTTAAAATTATCAATCTGGCCTTGAATAGGAGCTGTAGGAATAAAAAAATGATAAGCACCTCGTTTAATGCCTACCCGCTTTGTTTCTTCCCAGTTCCTGTAAAAGTAAGGGTCCTGCCTGAAATCGCTCTGTGTGGCTTTTACAAAGGCGAAACTTACTTCGGCCTCTTTTACCAAGGGCCAGTCTACTTCTTTTTGCCACCTCGAAACATCTATCCCTTTTAGACTTGAAGACGTAATAAAATTATTGGTGCTGCTTATAGCGGCAGTGTTGTTAGAAGTAGTAGTATTAGTTTTTTCGGTGCCTTCTAAAGAAGCACCGGTTATGCTGGCGTAAAGTAACAAGCCAGAAAAAATCAGTTTCTGCGGAACGGAAGTAAATAAAGCAACAAACATGTTCAGTATCATAAAAGGCCTTACAAGCTACAAGCCGATCGGCATAAAAGCAAGTACATAAAGCCAGATAATAGATTAATATTTCAAAAATAAATCATTTATTGCCTTCACTAACCAGATGGCATGGTTATAGCGGCTTATGCCGTGGTACGCTCGTTGCAGGGTGTACCTTTAATGCTTAAATTAGCCCGATGATACTGCGAGCAGACAACTTATTTAAAAAATATAAATCGCGCATGGTCGTAAACGACGTGAGCGTGGAAGTAAACCAGGGGGAGATTGTTGGATTGCTGGGCCCTAACGGAGCTGGTAAAACAACATCCTTTTACATGATTGTGGGCCTGGTAAAGCCAAACAAGGGGAAAATTTACCTGGATAAAGAAGACATTACCGATCTGCCGATGTACAAGCGTGCCAAACGCGGAGTAGGCTACCTGGCCCAGGAAGCCTCGGTTTTCAGGCAGCTAACGGTAGAAGAGAATATCATGGCTGTATTGGAAATGACCGATAGGCCAAAGCAGGAGCAGCGTGACAAAGTAGAGGAACTGCTGGAGGAGTTTTCTCTCACGCATGTGCGCAAAAACAAGGGCATTGTGCTATCGGGAGGGGAGCGCCGCCGGACAGAGATTGCCCGTGCACTGGCAGTAGATCCTAAGTTTGTTTTGCTGGATGAGCCTTTTGCCGGTGTAGACCCAATTGCAGTAGAAGAAATCCAGAGTATAGTAGCCAAACTGAAAAGCAAGAACATTGGCATCCTTATTACCGACCATAACGTAAACGAAACCCTTTCTATTACAGACAGAGCCTATTTGCTGTTTGAAGGAAAAATATTAAAATCCGGAACAGCAGAAGATCTGGCTGCCGATGAGCAGGTACGGCGTGTATACTTAGGTAAACACTTCGAGCTGAAGCGAAAGATATAACTAACCACTACCAGGAATAAGACTTTGGAAATCATTAACTCAATTGTGACGTGGGTCATGAAGAAGCGGATTGATCAGATAGATCATTTCCGTGAAAACCCACATGAGGTACAGGAAGAGCTCTTTTTTAACCTGATAGAAACGGCTAAAAATACAGACTGGGGTAAAAAGTATGGTTACAGAGATATCAAATCTGTAAGGGAGTTTCAGGAGCGGGTTCCTGTAAGCACTTACGAAGACCTGTTTCCTGAAATTGAAAGGGTGCTGAAGGGAGAGCAGAATGTGCTGTGGCCAAGTAGAATTGAGTGGTTTGCTAAATCTTCGGGCACAACAAATGCCCGAAGCAAGTATATACCGGTTAGCCCCGAATCGCTGGAAGACTGTCATTATAAAGGTGGCAAAGACATGCTCTCCATTTATGTGAATAATTACCCGGAAACAAAGCTTTTTACGGGTAAGGCCCTTTCTATTGGAGGTAGCCATCGGCCAAGCGAGTATAATGCAAAGATTTCCTGCGGTGATGTGTCGGCGGTTATCATGCAGAACCTGCCCATCTGGGCCGAAGCCATGCGTACACCTCCTCTTAAAGTTGCTCTAATGGACAACTGGGAGGAGAAGATTGCGAAGATGGTGGAGACAACTGTGGATGAAAATGTAACCAGCCTGAGTGGCGTACCTACCTGGACCTATGTATTGCTCAAGCGTATTCTGGAGGTGACAGGTAAAAAAGATATTACAGAAGTATGGCCCAGCATAGAATTGTTTACGCACGGTGCTGTGGCATTTGGACCTTACCGTCAGCTGTTCAAGGAAATTATTCCGACAGATAAAATGAACTACATGGAGGTTTACAATGCCTCCGAGGGCTTCTTTGGTATACAGGATCAGTGCAATACGGAAGATGAAATGCTCCTGATGCTGGACTATGGTGTTTTCTATGAGTTTATTCCCATGGACCAGATCGAAGAGGAAAACCCTAAAGCATTAACGTTGGATCAGGTGGAGTTAGGTAAAAATTACGCCCTAATTATCTCAACTAACGCCGGCTTGTGGCGCTACAAGATAGGCGATACCATTCGCTTTACAAGCATTAAACCATATCGCATTAAAATCTCAGGCCGCACCAAACATTTTATTAATGCTTTTGGCGAAGAAGTGATTGTAGAAAATGCAGAGGTAGCCATTACAAAAGCCTGTAAGGCAACAGGAGCCATTATTACTAATTTTACAGCAGCACCCGTATACATGGAGAGTGGCAAGCGGGGTGGGCATGAATGGCTGATAGAATTTGAGAAATCGCCTGATAACCTGGAGCGTTTTACAGAAGTGCTCGACCAGACACTGCGTGAGATCAACTCCGACTACGATGCCAAACGGCACAAGGATATTGCTTTGCAGGCTCCTATTGTGCATGCTGTTCCACAAGGAACTTTCCTGAGCTGGCTTAGCAAGAAAGGCAAATTAGGCGGCCAGAATAAGATTCCACGCTTGTCTAATTCAAGAGAGTACCTGGAGGAAATCATATCGCTGGTTGAGAGTTAATACTGACAGTTCTTGAGTGGTAGCATCTAATAACTCATATTGCTCTTTAACATCTGAACTGATAAACAAAAAGCGCCCGGCAAATATAAGTTGTCGGGCGCTTTTTTATAATGCTGTACCTTAGGTATAGCTATTAACTGAGCAACCGGTAAAAAGCTATGAATACAACAAAGCTTAAAATAAATAGAAGAAGCATGTTCAGGTATACAGGTACTGTGTTACCTCTTACTCTTTCATAGATAAAACCTTGTCCGGTCAGCACCATACACAAGGAAAGGTTGATGATGGTCAACATCCTGTTAACGGCACGCCATGTGTGTTTAACTTCTGGAGCCATTGTGTATGATTTTACTTAAAAGTGCAGTCATCTTAGCCGTTACTCCATAAAGCTGCTGAAGAAGCCGCCTTCTTTATTGGCATTTTGCCCACGAGGCATAAGTGCCTCAATCAGTTTTTTCACAGGCATCGACTGCAACCATACACGGCCAGTGCCACGCAATGTAGCTAAGAAAAGCCCTTCACCACCAAATATCATTGATTTTAAACCGCCTGCCTGCTGAATGCTAAAATCAATTCCTTCTTCAAAAGCCACTACGCAGCCAGTGTCTACTCTCAGCGTTTCGTTATTCAGGTGTTTCTCTACAATGGTACCGCCCGCATGCAGAAAAGCAAGTCCGTCGCCTTCTAAACGTTGCAGGATAAAGCCCTCACCACCAAACAGGCCGGAGCCAAAGCGCTGGTTAAAATGAATGCTAACCTTTGTGCCCAGAGCTGCGGCCAGGAAAGCATCTTTCTGAGCTATTAAGCTCCTGGTGGGGATATCACGCAAGTCGATAGGCAGAATTGTGCCAGGATATGGGGCAGAAAAAGCAACACGGCTCTTGCCATAGCCACGGTGCGTAAAGTGCGTCATAAAAAGCGACTCACCTGTAATCATACGTGCCCCTGCCGATACCAGCTTTCCTAAAAAACCTTGGCTGGGATTAGAGCCGTCACCCATCTTCGTTTGAAAATCAATGCCGTCTTCCATGTATACCATGGCGCCAGCTTCTGCAATTACAGTTTCATTTGGGTCTAGCTCGATCTCCAGTACCTGAATATCGTTACCAAAAATCTTGTAATCAATTTCGTGTGAATTTCTCATAGTTCAGATTAAAAGAGGTTTATCCTGGTACAAGATACCAAAATTGTTAATCCTCTTCCTCTTCTCCATTGCCTTTTTTGCGGGCTTTAGGCAGGTCTACCTCATCTTCATCGTCTGATACAGCATTGGTGTTCCGTACGAAGTCTTCATCTGTTTCTTCTACTTCTTCCCCTTCTTCTATATGGTACTCTTCTTCCTCTTCACGCTTTGCTTTTTCAGCCGCATCACGCTTTACAAGTTTTTTATCTTCTACATTCCGGTTAAGAAACTCATTTATCTGATCGATGCTATAGTTAGAGGTAATCTCTCCCTGCTGGTTTACCTGTATTTCAAAACCTTCCAGGTCTTTATGTACGCGAGCCTTCTTTTTGCTCTTAGATTCTTTTTTCTTCGCCATACTTGTAGTATTAAGTGTAACTGTTATAAGGAGAAAGAAGTGATTTAGTTACATAATGTAGTAGAAGCAAGGCAGGGTATAGCAAATTGTAAAACAGAAAGGCCAGCTTTAAAGCTGGCCTTTCAAAAAAATTCTATAAACACTACTTAAGCCGAAGCATACTGTTCCAGCTTAACAATAGCAGTTTCTATTCTTGATTTTGCTTCAGCGGCACCAATTACTTCAATAATTTGCATCAGATCCGGGCCTGCTTCCAAGCCTGTAATTGCCAGGCGTAAAGCCTGCATTACCTGGCCAATTTTCATGCTTTGGCGCTCTAAAACAGCATTTAGAAGATCTTTTATAGTATCGGCATTATAGTTGGGTAATGCCTCTAGTTCGTTTTTGAATTCCTCAAAAACCGCAACCACTTGGCTGTTCCATTTCTTTGCAGCTACTTTCTCATTATAAGTAGCAGGAGCCTCAAAGAAGTAGGAAGATTCCTGCCAGAAATCGCTTGGGAAAGTGACACGTTCTTTCATGATGCCGCTAATTTTCACAGCTTGATCAAAAGAACAGGTAATGTGGCGCTCTTCCAGCTCTTTTAGAAGATATTGAGCCAATTCTTCATTTGGCTTCGCCCTCAGGTACTGCTCATTAAACCAGCGGGCCTTCTGCCAGTCGAATTTTGTGCCGGATTTTCCTATACGCTCAATGCTGAAAGCTTCAATGAGTTCAGGTATAGAGAACAGCTCCTGTTGTGTGCCCGGGTTCCAGCCCAAGAAGGCCAGGAAGTTGATAAAAGCTTCAGGAAGGAAGCCATTTTCACGATACCCAATAGACTTTTCGCCTGTAAACGGATCCTGCCACTCTAACGGAAAAACCGGGAAACCAAATTTATCGCCGTCGCGCTTGCTCAGCTTACCGTTGCCGTCTGGTTTGAGCAGAAGTGGGAGGTGGGCAAATTGCGGCATCGTGTCTTCCCAACCTAAGTAGCGGTAAAGTAACACGTGCAGGGGGGCAGAAGGCAACCATTCCTCTCCACGAATCACGTGTGTGATCTCCATCAGGTGGTCATCTACAATGTTAGCCAGGTGGTAAGTAGGCATGCCATCCGACTTCATCAGTACTTTATCATCTATGGCCGAAGAGTGTACCATTACCCAACCACGAATCATATCCTTCAGGCGTATTTCCTCTTTGCGGGGCACCTTCAGCCGGATAACATACGGCTCCCCCGACTCCAGGCGACGCTTTACTTCGTCTTCTGGTAATGTAAGGGAATTCTTCATCGTAGCACGTGTAATGGCATTGTACTGGGGTGTTGCTACTTTTGCAGCCTTTAAGCGTTCCCGCATAGCATCCAGTTCTTCTGCCGTATCAAAAGCGTAATAGGCGTATCCCTGCTCCACCAGTTGCAGTGCATATTGCATGTACATTGGCTTACGCTCCGACTGGCGGTATGGGCCGTAAGGACCACCTTTCCATGGGCTTTCATCCAACTCTACACCACTCCATTCCAGTGCTTCTCTTATATAATCTTCTGCGCCAGGCACAAAACGATTCTGGTCTGTATCCTCGATACGTAAAATCATTTTGCCGCCAGATTTGCGGGCAAACAAATAATTATATAAGGCAGTGCGAACACCTCCTATATGGAGAGGCCCGGTAGGGCTTGGGGCAAAGCGGACTCTAACTTCTCTTTCCATGTATGTTATCTCTAGGGAGTAATTTCTAAATGAGCCACAAAGGTACAAAATTATGTAGCATGAATAAATAAGGACCTGCTGTAATAGATGCTTCTGCTTTTAGCTGCTAGCTGCTTCAGGCAAAATTATGGGAGTACCTGTATAAGTAGCAATAACCGAATATAGCTATAACCAAAATCCTGCTTATGGGGTTATAGTATTAAAAACCTGAAAATCATGTTGCTGCGGCGGTTAAAAAAGTTATGGGGCTTGCTCAAGGAAACTACGCTTGAGTTTATTGATAATAATTCTTTTCAGAAGGGAGCAGCACTTTCTTACTATACCATTTTTGCTTTACCTCCGGTACTGATCATCATTATTAACCTGACCGGTTATTTTTTTAGTGAGCAGGCCGTTTCAGGTGAGATCTATTACCAGCTAAAAGAGCTTATAGGAACGGAGAGTGCTTATGAGGTACAAAAGATGGTGGAGAATGTAAATGCTTTTACCGATATTAACTTTGCCACTATTGTAAGTACTGTTACTCTCTTTATAGCAGCTACCGGTGCTTTTATTTCTATGCAAGATTCCCTTAACGAGATATGGTGCGTAAAACCTGTTCCGAAGCGGGGACTGCTGAAACTGGTGCTGGACAGGTTTTTGTCTTTTGGCATGATACTGGGCATTGCAGCGCTGGTAATAGTTTTTCTGCTTGCAAATGCTGTGTTGGTAGTGGTGGGTAATTTTCTGACAGCCCGTTTCTCTGGTTGGGTTGTGTATGTGCTGCATGTCTTTAACTTCTTTACGGTATTGGTTATCCTCACTTTTCTGTTTTCCTGTGTCTACAAATACCTGCCCGATGCCAAAATAAAATGGCGCGATGTATGGGTTGGGGGGCTGGTAACAGCACTGCTGTTTTCAATTGCCAGAAGTATTATAGGGTTTTACCTGGGTACAGCCGATGTGGGATCTATGTATGGCGCGGCAGGCTCTGTTATTGTTATTCTTACCTGGGTTTTTCTGGTGTCGCAGTTTATATTTTTTGGAGCCGTGTTCACTTTTGTGTATTCCAGAAAGTATGGGTTTAACATATACCCAGCTGATTATGCTGTGCGCATTGTAAGGCAGGAAATTGAAGTAGGTAAAACAGCTGTAAATAAAGAGCCTGGCAAGCATGCCCAGGAAGTATATGCGGATGAGGTTAAGGTAGATGAGCAGAAAGAGGAAAAAGGCAGGCTTTCGGCAGGAGAAAATATCTAGCTACTCTTCTGTTGGGCGGCTTTAAGTGCCCTGCCAAAGAGTAGCTAGCTGTTTACAAGGCGGCTATACAGGAAATCTCAACATTCACATCTTTAGGCAAACGGCTTACTTCTACTGTTTCTCGAGCTGGTGGATTGCTGGTAAAGTAGCTGCCGTAGGTTTCGTTTATTTTGCCAAAGTTGTTCAGGTCCTTTACAAAAATAGAGCACTTCAGCACGTTCTCGAATTCCATTCCCGCTTCTGATAAGATAGCTTTCAGGTTCTTCATAACTTGGTGTGTTTCCTCCTCTATAGTTCCGCCTACTAATTCGCCGCTTTGTGCATCCAAAGCAATTTGCCCGGATACGTAAAGTGTTCCGTTTATCATGGTTGCCTGGCTGTAGGGGCCTATTGGTGCCGGGGCATGAGGAGAGTTGATAATAGTATGTGCCATAATCCAGATTAAATTTAATGTTTATCTTTACTTCAAAGCTACAGAAATAAGTAATGAGACAAAAGGCAAAGCGTGCAGCGTGTCCGGTATTACAAGCCTTTCTGATGTTTTACCATCAACGGCGTCTGTCGCTAATTTTCAGTAAAGGGTTGTTTAAATAACGTTATGCAAGTAATCATTCTATCTGGTCCGGATATGGCCGCAGCATTTAAACTCAAGTTTCCGGAAGAGAATAGCGGCAACAGCTATACTTTTCTTCTGCCTGACGATGCTTCTGACGCGCTGCTGCAAAAGCCGGATGTTGTTTTTGATTTTCTGCTGCACGAACAGCCTGGCAGATTAATGAAGTACAGAAAAGAGCAGGTTGTTTTTTGTAATGTGGTTACTACACAGTTGGCAGCTTTGGCAAGGATGGTAAACCTGGAGCACTCGTGTACCCTTATTGGCTTTAATGGTTTGCCTACGCTGCTTAACCGCGACGTGCTGGAGGTAAGCTTACTGAAACCAGCAGATGAAGCCATTCTAAGCCATATCTGTAAAGCGTTAGGAACAGCTTATTTGCTTGTAGATGATCGTGTTGGTATGGTTACACCAAGGATCTTGTGCATGATTATAAATGAGGCCTGTTATACGTTGCAAGAAGGAACTGCGTCCGTTTCTGCCATAGATTCAGGAATGAAGTTAGGGACCAACTACCCGAAAGGTCCGTTTGAATGGGCAAACCAGATAGGAGTAAAAAATGTGTACGAAGTATTGCAGGCAGTATATGAAGATACCAAAGACGAGCGTTACAAGATATGCCCACTCTTGAAGACAATGTACCTAAAGGGTGAGCAATTCAGTATTGTATAAAAGAAAAGGGAGCCGAACGGCTCCCTTTTCTTTTATACAATACTGATGTTGTGCTATTACTCAACTGTAACAGATTTTGCCAGGTTGCGTGGCTGGTCAACGTTACAGCCTCTTAGCACAGCAATGTAGTAAGAAAGCAATTGTAATGGAATAACAGAAAGCAGTGGCACAAGATGTTCGCTTGTATCCGGTACTTCAATTACGAACTCTGCCATTGCAGGAATAACCGTGTCTCCTTCTGTTACAATAGCTATCACACGTCCTTTACGTGCTCTAACTTCCTGTATATTCGATACAACCTTCTCGTAAGAGCTGTCTTTTGTAGCAATAAATACAACCGGCATGTTCTCGTCTATCAGCGCGATCGGGCCGTGTTTCATTTCTGCGGCAGGGTATCCTTCTGCGTGAATGTAAGAGATCTCTTTCAGCTTAAGCGCACCCTCCAGCGCCACCGGGAAATTATAACCACGGCCCAGGTAGATGAAGTTTGTGGCATCTTTGAAGAGCTCAGCAATTTCCTGAATCTTTTTATCTTGTTGCAGGCATTGCTCTACTTTTGCTGGTATGTTTTCCAGCTCAACCATCAGCTGGTGTAGCTTGCTGGTTTCGATAGTGCCTCGTTTGCTGCCGATGAACATGGCAATCAGCGAAAGTACGGTAACTTGTGCTGTAAACGCTTTGGTACTGGCTACACCAATTTCCGGACCAGCATGCGTATAAGCGCCTGCATCTGTAGCACGGGCTATAGATGAACCTACTACGTTGCAAATCCCGAAAATAGTAGCGCCTTTAGATTTAGCCAGCTCCAGTGCTGCCAGTGTATCAGCTGTTTCGCCAGACTGGGAAATAGCTATTACTATATCCGACTCTTTAATAACAGGATTTCTGTAACGGAATTCTGAAGCGTATTCTACTTCAACCGGAATGCGAGCTAAGTCTTCTATCAAATATTCTGCTACAAGACCTGCATGCCACGAGGTACCGCAGGCTACAATTAATATTCTGTCGGCATTCACAAATTTGTTTTCGAACTCACGAAGGCCGCCCAGCATAAGCTGGTATTTTTCTGCTATTAACCTGCCACGCATACTATCCATGATAGAGCGGGGCTGCTCATAGATCTCCTTCAACATGAAGTGCTCATAGCCGCCTTTTTCTATCTGCTCCAGTGCCAGCTCCAGCTTGTGAATGTAAGGTGTCTGCTTCACATCCTCTATAGAGCGGATATCCAGTTCTCCATCTCTGATAACAGCTATCTCCAGGTCGTTCAGGTATACAACATCGTTGGTATACTCAATAATAGGAGTTGCATCAGAAGCTAAGAAGTATTCACCTTCTCCGATACCAACTACCAGCGGACTGCCTTTGCGTGCGGCTACCAATTGATTTGGAGAATCTTTGGCAAGAACTACAATCGCGTATGCTCCTACCACCTCATGTAAGGCCAGGCGTACAGCTTCCACCAGGTTACATTTATTCTGAATTCGAATTTCTTCAATCAAGTTGATGAATACTTCAGAATCAGTCTCACTTTTAAAGGTATGGCCTTTTTCAATGAGCAGCTTTTTTAAGCTGGCATAATTCTCAATAATACCATTGTGAATGATGGCCAGATTACCTGAAGTAGAATAGTGTGGGTGTGCATTTACATCGTTCGGTTCACCATGTGTGGCCCAACGTGTATGGCCCATGCCAATGTTACTGTGTACATCCTGCTCTGCCAGGAAGTTTTCAAGTTTGCTTACTTTGCCTTTTTTCTTGTATACATTCAGGTCTCCGTTTAATAGTGCTATTCCGGCACTATCATACCCTCTGTATTCTAAGCGTTTAAGGCCTTTGATAATGATTGGGCTGGCTTCTCTGTGCCCGACATATGCTACAATTCCACACATAATAATAGAATTTTTTTTAATACAATTAGGTACCCCTGTGCAAAGGTACCTAATTGTATTAATATAATAATAATTGCACTAAAATAATATTTTCTAATTTAGCTTAGAATAGTAGATAAGCAGCTTGGCAGGCTGTGTAGGCGTGTTGGTAATAATGGTTCTATATGGCAGAGGCTGTAAAGAAACAGTTAATGCTCCCTGCGTTGTAGACGAACTGGTTACAGAAGCCGCACCTACTAACAATTCATTATTAGGAACATCGCCCAGCATAAGAGCCTGCACATAAGAAGTAATATTAACGGTGTAAAGCTCTTTTTTAGCCGGTATAGAAAGCACAGCCGGGTAATTTGTAGAGGTTTGCAGGCTGTACCTGTCTCCCTGTACTGTAAGCTGCTCTCCATTTGTATTTCTTGCAATACGGTTGTTATTGTTGGTACGGTAAAGCACCAGCTGAGGCGGAGCTGTTAAATAGCCTGTGCGGGAGGCATCTTTTATAGGCAGCACAAGTTCAGCACGGTTAATGATAACGTTTCCTATCTGTTCTTTTAGTCTTGCCAGCTCAGGAATAACAACTTTTGTTAACAGGGCAGTATTTGCCTGAATATAGCTTTCTCCTCCTGTTTCAGATGCAGCAACAAAGTCTCCTTTGTTTTGAAGTGTTTCAACTGCTGTACCTGCTCTGTCTGCTACCACACGGTTAAAATACCTGACGTCGCTATAGTTAAACCGGAAGGTATATTTAAGAAGCTCTTCTGAGCCGTTCAATTTGTAGGTTAATGTAATTTTACTTGTGTCGGCTGCGTAGTTGAGAAAGAGCAGGTTAGAAGAAGTGCCATTGCTCGGCACTATAGCCAAACCTCGTACAAAATTGGCAAAGCTTTCCTGGCTTGCAAAAGTTCTCTGAGCCAGAATACTGTTGGCAAAATCCAGGTTAAGCGCAATTTTGATTTTATTCTCAGCCGATGTAGAATCTGTGCTGCTATTTGCCTTTTTTAGCATTTTAGGTGTGATAGTAGCTGTTCCTAGCGGTGTACTTTCGTAAGGCAGGGCAGAGTTTGTAAAATAAGAAGTTCTGTCGTTAAATCCTTCTGTGAGTCTGTGTACGCTAAGTGTTAAATTGTTGCTACCAGCATTGCCATAAACCCCTGAATAATCAAGCGTTAATTCCATAGATACCGCCTGGGCATTTACACCAAAAGTAAGGTCTGAACCGGCTATACCAAATTCAGTAAAAGCAGTAGACTTTACTGCACCAAGTGCGGGATCAGTATATTGGCCGATTAGTGGTATTTGCCGATAAGAAAGAATAGAGTCATTTAAAAGAACTGTACCTGTATTTACAGGAAGTTCTATAAAGGTTGTCCCTATCAGGTCTTCATCCTTTTGTAAATTAAGACCAATATCTGTCGGATCCTGACAGGCTGAAAAAGCGGCAATGGAAAAGAAGAAAAAGAGGAGTCTTCTAACGGCTGAGTTCATTATAAAGGTTATAGTAAGAATCAAGTAAGTTGTCGTCTGCGCTAACAGTGTTTATGCTTTTGGTGAGCATAAAGTCACTAAAGAGAGCGTTTATGTTTTCGCTGAAATCTTCGTTTGTTTTTATAACTGAGTCGGCATATTCCATACCTACCTTAATAAAGCTGTCTATGTCGGCAGATTGTAAGTTTGTAAGCATACTGTCATCTATATCCAACATCTTAACTTTTTCTACCAGGTCACCGAAAGAATGCTTATAGTTATGGTTATAAACCGTAAACATAGACTTTGCATCCTTAAAGATAGGGTCTTTCTTGTAAGTTGTTTTCAGGTACATAGGAATCAGGCCTGTCATCCAGTCGTTGCAGTGTACAATGTCAGGAGACCAGCCTAATTTTTTTACTGTTTCCAATACGCCTTTGCAGAAGAAAATAGCCCTTTCGTCATTGTCCTGGTGAAACTTATTATTTTTATCAACGAAAACGGATTTTCTGTGAAAATAGTCTTCGTTATCGATAAAATAAACCTGGAGTTTGGCATTTGGAATGGATGCAACCTTGATAACTAATGGTTTTTCATCATCTCCAACAGCAATATTGATGCCTGAAAGGCGTACAACTTCGTGTAAACGGTTCTTTCGTTCGTTAATAAGCCCAAACCTAGGAACGAAGATACGGATTTCCATGCCTCGCTCTTGCATCCCCTGCGGAAGAGTGTTCAGAAATTCTGCTACTTTCGTGGTTTGTAAGAAAGGATTAATTTCAGTGGCGGCGTATAATATTCGCAATTTTGACATGGTATGATATTAAAAATTAATAAGCAAGACTATGGGACGTGCAAAATTAGTATTTTTTTTTCTAATTTTCAATTTTATCTGCTATAACTTACATTTGCCGACTTTTACTATTTCTTAAAAGAAACCATTCATGGAAGTTATAACGCAGACCAGCATCCTGAAAGAACAGGTGCAGACCTTTCGCTGCAATGGACAGCAGATCGGGTTTGTACCTACAATGGGCGCACTGCATGAGGGGCATCTGCAACTATTGCGTGCCTCAAAAAAAGAAAATGATATTACCATCTGTAGTATCTTTGTTAACCCCACACAATTCAATAATCCTGACGATTATAAACTTTATCCGCGCACTTTAGAGCAGGATACAGCACTGCTTGAGCGTGTTGGCTGTGATCTTCTGTTTGCCCCAAATGCAGAGGAGGTATATCCTCAACAGTCTCTGCTGCAGTTTAGTTTCGGAAAATTAGAAGCAGTTATGGAGGGAGAGCATCGCCCCGGGCATTTTAACGGAGTAGCCACTGTGGTTAGCAAACTCTTTCATATTGTACAGCCGCATAAAGCCTATTTCGGGCAGAAGGACCTGCAGCAGGTAGCCATTATCCGGCAGCTGGTGTATGGGCTGAGCTTCGATCTGCAGCTGGTCTGTTACCCAACCGTGCGAGAGGAGAGTGGCCTGGCCATGTCGTCGCGCAACAAAAGGCTTACAGCGCAGCAGCGCGAACAGGCAGCACACTTATATAAGTCGCTGCAGCTGGCGCAAGAGTTGTTAAGAAAGCAACCTGTTTTTGTTATAAAAGACGAGGTAAAAGCTTATCTTCACCAGGTAGAAGGGATAAACCTGGAATATTTTGAAATAGCAGATGCGCTTACACTGCAGCCTGTAGAGCATTTGGAGCCTGGCTCCGGCAAAGAGGTGGCCTTATGTATGGCTGCTCATGTAGGCGAGGTGCGCTTAATAGATAATCTGTTGGTGAATTTATAATGGATGCAGGTTGTTTATGCTATAGCGTAAACAGGAGGCAAGCCGCTATAAAGCAGTTTTAGGCTTGATAGTTAATTTCCTGCTTATTCTATAAATTGCGCCTTTATTTCAAAAACAAACCATGTATATTGAGGTTTTAAAATCTAAAATTCACCGTTGTAAGGTTACGCAGGCGGAGTTACATTATGTAGGTAGCATCACCATTGACGAAGATTTGATGGATGCAGCTAATATAGTGGAGAATGAAAAAGTGCAGATTGTAAACATAAACAACGGTGAGCGCTTCGAAACATATGTTATTAAGGGTGAACGTGGCACAGGTACCGTTTGCCTGAACGGCCCGGCTGCACGGAAAGTACAGGTAGGCGATATTGTAATCGTTATCTCTTACTGCAGCATTAAGTTCGAAGACGCCAAAAACCATACCCCAACATTGGTATTCCCTGATCAGCACAACCGCCTGGTATAAGCCCGCACATGAAAAAGCTGCTTTCTGTTTTAAAGTATAGTTTACTTCTGGCTGTATCTGCATTTCTGATGTGGTACGCCTTAAAGGAGCTGGATTTTGAAAAACTGTGGGCAGAGCTTCAGAACGTAAATTACTTCTGGATTATACTATCGTTGCTGATGGGGGTGGCTGCCTACTTTAGCCGTGCCTACCGCTGGCAAATGCAATTAAAGACCGCTGATTACAGGCCTTCTTTAATTAACACGTACAATGCCATGATGGTAGGCTATGTGGCGAACCTGGTGCTGCCGCGAATGGGGGAGGTGGTGCGGTGCAGCGTACTTAAACGCACAAACGGCATACCTGTTAATACTGCTTTCGGTACGGTTATAGCAGAGCGCTTTATCGATACTGTCATGTTACTGGTGGCGCTGGGGCTTACTTTCCTGCTGGAGTTTGGCCGTTTACGAGACTTTTTCATTGGCCTTTTTCAGGATAAGTACAACAGCCTGGAGCAGAATTTCTCCTCTTTCTACCTGTTGGGGGCTATCCTTCTTATTTTGGTGTTCCTGTTTTTGGCAACAGGCGTGCTATATTTCAACAAGCTGAAAAAAAATGCTTTCTTTCTGAAAGTAGTTGCTTTTGTAAAAGGTATGCTGCAGGGAATTTTCAGTATTGCCAAACTCGAAAGCCAGAGCAGATTCTGGGCTCATACTGTTTTTGTATGGTTTATGTATTTTACCATGAGCTGGGTCGTTTTTTATGCTTTGCCTGGCACAGCACATCTTTCCTGGACGGCAGGCTTGTCAATCCTGGTTATCGGTAGCCTGGGAATGGCGGCGCCTGTACAGGGAGGCGTAGGTGTTTACCATCTGCTGGTGCAAACCACGCTTTTGCTGTATGGTGTTAGCAAAGAAGCCGGCATGGCTTATGCGCTGGTTGCCCATACTTCGCAAACACTTTTGGTTGTTCTGATGGGAGTGCTTAGCTTTATAGCAAGTATGGTAAAGCCTCCGGAAGCCGGGGCCGAGGCCACGCTAACCAGATCAGAAGTGCAACATGAAGTCGAGCGATAAAATCCTTTCTTTACCACAATTACAAAACCTGCTGGGCAGCTGGCGGAGCCAGGGCGAGAAGATAGTCTTCACCAATGGCTGCTTTGATCTGCTGCACCTGGGGCACGTGGACTATCTTGAAAAAGCCAGACAACTTGGCGATAAATTAGTGCTTGGGCTTAACACAGATGCCTCTATCAGCCGTATAAAAGGTTCTGATCGTCCGTTGCAGGACGAAATGTCACGCGCACGTGTTATGGCATCCTTATTGTTTATTGATGCAGTAGTGCTTTTCGACGAAGACACGCCGCTGGAGTTAATTAAGGCAGTGCAGCCTGATATACTTGTAAAAGGCGATGATTATTCAGTAGAAAATATTGTGGGGCACGAGGTCGTTATGGCCAGGGGAGGCGAAGTGAAAACAGTGCCTCTCGTAAAAGGGTACTCCACCACGAACATTGTGCGTAAGATAGAAAACCAAGTTAAACCTAATTAAACAAGTATAAAGATGCCTGGAATATATTTAATTGCAATTGTCTTCATGCTGTTAAGCATGTGGATCAGCTGGCGCTTAAAAAGCAAGTTTCAGAAGTACTCTCAGATTCCGTTGCAATCCGGCCTGACCGGCCGTGAGGTTGCCGAAATGATGTTGGCCGATAACGGCATCCATGATGTACGGGTTATATCTGTAGCCGGCCGTTTAACAGACCATTACAATCCTGCCGATAAAACGGTAAACCTAAGCGAATATGTGTATGAGGCACGAAGTGCAGCCGCTGCAGCTGTTGCGGCGCACGAGTGTGGGCACGCAGTGCAACACGCAAGAGCTTACGGTTTCTTGAAGTTCCGTTCGGCCATGGTGCCTGCGCTTAGCATTGCCTCGCGTTACATGCAGTGGATCATTCTGATCGGTATTCTGATGATACAGACAACCCCTATTCCGCTGGCCATTGGTGTTGCCTTATTTGCCTTAACCACCCTGTTCAGCTTTATTACACTGCCTGTAGAGTTCGATGCCAGTAAGCGAGCCCTGGCCTGGATTGGCAGCAATAATATTGTAAACAAGCAGGAATATGCTATGTCGAAGGATGCACTTAAATGGGCTGCCTTAACATATGTAGTAGCCGCGTTGGGTTCTTTAGCAACACTGCTGTACTATGTGTCGCTGCTGATGGGCCGCCGTGATTAACAACCTGTAGTTGGATATTCATTTGCAGAAAGCCACTTGCTTGTAAAAGCAAGTGGCTTTTTTTATGCAATGCCTGTAGCCATATAGTAATATAGCCGTATTGTAAATAAGCAGCCAATAATGTAGGCATGCATAACAAATTTTTATAAATTTGGAATAGCCAATTATTTATCTCCCTGGTGAGGTAAAGCATCGATCTAAAAGGACTACTAAACTAAAACTAAATTAAAGCATGAACTTTCAGTTAACAGAAGAACACCTGGCAGTACAGGCTGCCGCCCGTGAGTTTGCACAGACAGAGTTGTTGCCTGGCGTAATTGAGCGCGACGAACATCAGAAATTCCCTGCTGAGCAAATCAGGAAAATGGGAGAGTTGGGTTTTATGGGAATGATGGTTGACCCTAAGTATAATGGAGGAGGTATGGATACCGTAGCCTATGTGCTTGCGATGGAAGAAATCTCCAAAGTAGATGCTTCTGCTTCTGTAGTTATGTCTGTTAACAACTCTTTAGTTTGCTGGGGCCTGGAGAAGTATGGTAACGAAGAGCAGAAACAAAAATACTTGCCACGCCTGGCAACAGGAGAAATAATAGGTGCTTTCTGCTTGTCTGAGCCTGAGGCTGGCTCAGATGCTACTTCACAGAGAACCACAGCCGAGGATAAAGGAGATTACTACCTGCTGAACGGTACAAAAAACTGGATTACCAACGGCAGTACAGCTTCGGTATATATAGTAATTGCACAGACAAACCCTGAGAAAGGACACAGAGGTATTAATGCCCTTATTGTAGAGCGGGATATGGAGGGCTTCGTGGTAGGGCCAAAAGAAAACAAATTAGGTATACGAGGTTCTGATACACATTCGTTAATGTTTACAGATGTGAAGGTGCCTAAAGAAAACCGCATCGGGGAAGATGGCTTCGGGTTTAAGTTTGCAATGTCTACGTTAAGCGGTGGGCGCATTGGTATTGCGTCACAGGCTTTGGGCATTGCCTCAGGGGCTTACGAACTGGCGCTGAAGTATTCAAAGGAACGTAAAGCATTTGGCGTGGAAATTTCCAAGCACCAGGCAATACAGTTTAAACTGGCTGAGATGGCCACTAACATAGAATCAGCACGTTTACTATGCCTGCAGGCGGCTTTCCATAAAGATACGCATCAGGATTATACAAAATCGGGTGCTATGGCGAAGTTGTTTGCCTCAAAAGTGGCAATGGATACAACGGTAGAAGCCGTGCAGATTCATGGTGGTTACGGATTCGTAAAAGAGTACCATGTTGAGCGTTTAATGCGCGATGCTAAAATTACACAAATTTACGAGGGTACATCAGAGATACAAAAAATAGTAATTTCGAGAGAATTACTTAAGTAAAAAATGCTATAAATCTTTGTTTCTGTGTGTGTTAAGTCTTGTATATAGATTTCTGAATTAAAATTTAATTTTTAAAAATAATTTGAATTTTATAAAGATTAATCTTAGCTTTAGGCCAAAATTAAACGCTTTGTAGTATAAAAGTTAGTGGGTAACATACATGGAAGATTACAATAAGATTATTGAATCGCTAGGGGTTAGGTTCATTAAGGCTAAGAATCTGGTGTTGCAGCAGCCCTTTACGGTTCGCAACTACTATGACGTCGGCAACAATTTAATCCTTTTGCATAAAGGCAGCATTTTCTTTGGTGATGAAGAGCAGATGGTAGAAGAAGGAGAACTGCTTTTTATACCTGGTGGCCGTAGTGCAAAGGTAAGGTATGGCGCCAACGATGGGAAAACGATCTCTAACGATGATTTAATCACCAACAGAGAGAAGTTTTTCAGAAGCAATAACGACCTGGATCTGATAGGCGATGCTGAAGAGAGCCACAGTTATGTGAGCTTTGAGGCAAAAGTATTTGATTCAGTAAACTTCTTCGCTTCTCTTGATGTGCCTGCGTTCCTGATTTCTGGTAACAACAAATTAGCGAACCTGGTTATTAAGGTTGTAGAGGAAAGCATGCAGGATTTGCCAGGTAAAGAGCGCCTCATCAACATTTACACAGAAAATATTGTGGTGGAGATTGTTCGCCATATCCTGCGTAACAGAATGTTTGTGGAGCAGCTGGCTACCAACAGCACTTACTTTAAAGATCCGCGCCTTATCGACCTGTTCAATTATATTAAGGAGAACCTGGGTGGCGATCTGTCTAATAAAGTGCTTTCAAATGTTGCCAACGTTTCAGAAGACTATGTAGGGCAGTATTTCAAAATGCTGACAGGTATCAATCCTCAGGATTATATTGAATACCAGCGAATGGAGCGTGCTGTGTTCCTGCTGCGCACTACCAAGAAGAGCATCCGTGAGATTGGCAAAGACGTAGGCTACAAAGATACCGCTTACTTCTGTCGTCGCTTTAAGATGATGTTTGGTATACCAGCTGGTAAGATGCGTCGCCGCGAATCAGCGATGAACATCTAAGGCTACATTGTAAGAAGCAACAAGATGAGAAACCTCAGCTAAAAAGCTGGGGTTTTTTTCTATGTGGTTGCCAACTACAATTACATCGGCTCCTGCATCTAAAACAACCTTTGCCTTCTCTGTGGTGTTAATGCCTCCACCAATAATAACAGGTATATCAACCGCTTCCTTCACAGCGGAAATCATTTCAGCGCTGATCGGTTTCTGAGCACCACTGCCACCGTCCATGTAGATGTAGCGGAGGCCCAGTTGTTCCCCGGCCATGGCGGTACAGGCAGCAATGGTAGGCTTATCGTAAGGAATGGGTGTGGTTCCGCTCATGTAGGAGGCGGTTGTCTGGCGGCCGGAGTCAACAAGCATGTAGCCCGTCGGGAATATTTTAAGCTTACTGGTTTTAAGAATCGGTGCAGAAATAACGTGCTGGCCAATCAGCAGGTCGGGGTTGCGGCCCGATATCAGAGATAGAAGCAAAATTCCGTCAGCGTCTTTATCAATATGCAAACTGCTGCTTGGGAAAAGGATGATCGGAGTGTTGCTGTTTGCTTTGATAAGCTGTATAAGAGCAGCCTGGTAACTGGAGGTAACAAGGCTGCCCCCGATAAAGAAAAAGTCAATTGGATTTATTTCACTAAGAGAGAGCAGGTTCAAGCAGGCCGCCTCATCAAGGTTATCAGGGTCTAATAATACGGCAAAAAACTTCCTGCCTGGGTGTAGCTGCTCTGGTTGGCAAAATTCTTTAAAGGGCATCCTTTTCTGGATAAATGTACTCAGTTGTTTCTATTTCTGTGACCTCTATGGGTTGTTGAGTAGCAATATCGTTATTATTTGGGATACTTTTTAAATATTCTTCTACCTTTTTTGTAATGTACACCATTAAAAGAGCCGCCAATTGGTGAGTGATCATCTGTGCCAATTCGGAACTGAGAAACCCTTTTGCTATAGCGGTAGACTCTGGCTGCCGTGCCTGCACATGGTGATGCATGCGCTCCGACGACACGGTATAGCCATCTTCCTGCTCATGCAAAAGAGAGTTATAGTTAACAACGCTTGAAGAGACCTCGGAGCTATTGCTGTGACTGATTTGCAGAGGACTGGCGGCTTTTTTTAGCTTTTTGCTTTTTTTTTTACTCCCGCCAAACATGCGACGAAGTAAAAGGCCTGCTACCAGAATACCACCGGCTATCGCTACCTTTTTGCCAATTTCCTGCGACTGTGTTTTTATCTGCTCCACATCTCCCATGAGAGCTTTCTTGTATTCTTCTTTCTGGCGCTCCAGGAAATCTCTTTGATTGTCGAAAAGTGGGTTGTTTGCCTCGCTCATATAGAATTATCTCGTTTATCTTTTTTATATATCGTGTTATCAAACGTTTTATCTGCCAGACTGTTAAATGCTTTTTTATCAAGCCCCACCACCAGTATCACTAACAGTATAATATAGAATAAAGCTACAATGCCAAAGCCCCAGAAAGAGCTGTCAAGCAGGTGGTTTAGCAGCAGCCCTATAAAGATGTTCACAAATATAAGGCTCATGAAGGCTGCAAAACCCAGTAAAACACCATGAATGGTACTTACAAAAGCAGCTTTAAGTTTTTCCTGGATCTCTAATCGGATAATATCAATACGGGTATCAATGTACCCCATCAGGTTTTCGATAAGATTGGGGTTTTTCTCCCGGGTTCCGTTGTCTTGGTTTACCATAGTTCTTAGCTTTATTTTGCTTTTAGTATATACGATTGTAGCTCTAAAAATTTACGTAAAGTAAAGTATGCTAAAAATGTAGTACGGGAATTAAGAGTTTTTTGTACGAACTTAACTAAATTTAAAGCTAACTGTTTTAGTAATTTATCTTTTTGGAAAAGAATTTCTATACAATTTTAGGCGTAAGCCAGCAAGCTTCGCAGCAGGATATTAAGCAAGCCTATAAGAAGCTCGCAGTACAATATCACCCTGATAAGAACCCTGGAAACCTGTATGCCGAAGAGCAATTTAAATTAGTAAATGCCGCCTATCAAACGCTTTCGGATCCAACAAAAAGAGCCCGGTACGATTTAAGGCTTTTATACCTGAGCGAACAGCAGCAGGTAATGCAGCAGCAACAGCCTTATTACAATCCGCGCTATCGCCAGACCAGGCCGCCTGCGCCTGTTTCGGAACGTTATTACCGTACTATGCCAAAGCGCGAAGAGAGACGTTTTGTGCGAAAGGACCTGTACATCACGCTTGGCTTCATGGCATTTATGCTCATCTTTAGCCTTCTGCTGAAAGCCACCATGGACCATATAACCGGAGAAGATAAGTACAAAACCGCTCTGAGTTATATTGCAGATGGCAAATACAGCAGTGCGCACAGCATGCTAACGGAAACCATTCACTTTAAACCCAAGCATGCTGAGGCTTACAGAGTCAGGGCTGGCATTGAGATGGATGTTTACGAAAATTATGTGGCAGCTGTAAAAGACCTGAATCAGGTTGTAAGCCTGGAAGAAACAGCACAGGCTGAAACGTATTATATGCGCGGCAAATGTTATCTGAAGCTTTCGCAGTTCAGGCTGGCTGAGCAGGACCTGACGCAGGCACTCTCTTTGGATAGCACTTTGTTTGCGGCTTATCTGGAACGTGGAGAGACCCGTTTGTTTCACCTGCAACAGTACAATAAAGCGATTGCCGATTTTAACGCTTTCTTACGGCATAGTGCAGGTGGTGAGAGGTGGGCAACAGCGCTCACCTTCAGAGGTTTTGGCTTTTATAAAAAAGGTAATTACAGGCAATCAGCGGCAGATTATAAACAGGTTCTGGAAGCAGATGCCACCAATGGCCGTGTCTACTACCTGTTAGCCCGTACTGAGCAAGCTCAGCATCAGACGGAGGCGGCTTGTCATCATCTCAGAGAAGCGTATAGGTTAGGCTATAGTGCTGCAATTCTGGAGCTGAAGGCAAGTTGTAAGTAGTCAGCTAAAGCCGGTGAAGCGTTTCTGCGATCTCCTTATTATTAAAAGGAGAGTTAGCCAACTAAGAGCCAGTGTGATGTTCTATGGTTCGCGAAGGCACAAAAGTTGAATGTGAATCTGAAAATAAAACTTTTTAGAACTGAAAAAGTAATGCTAGAAGGATAGCGTATGTTAAATAGGTATAAGGTTTACGCTTGCAGCTTCTAAAACAAAAAACCCTTGCCATTTCTGACAAGGGTTTCCAGTGGTGATGAGTGGAATCGAACCACCGACACAAGGATTTTCAGTCCTTTGCTCTACCAACTGAGCTACATCACCAGCTCTGTTGTGTGTCCCTCTTCCGTAAGGGTATGCAAAAGTAGTAACTAACTTTGAAGTTGCAAACATTCTTGCAAAAAATATTTAAAAAAATTGCCTGAGGGCCTTTATTCCTATTATTCTGCTATCTTTAACTTAAAATAGTATGTATAACGAATACTTTTGCCGTGATTCAACTTGAGAATATTATCTTCCTGATTGTGGCTGGTTTAGGTATCGGCCTGTTTGTGTGGCAGATACAGAAAATCAGAAAAAACATCCTGCTGGGGCGCGATCTTGATCTGACAGATAATCCATCGGAGCGCATTAATAAAACTTTATTGGTGGCATTCGGGCAGCAGAAAATGTTTAAGCGCATGCTGCCGGCTTTGCTTCACCTGGTGGTATACATTGGCTTTATTGTTATCAATGTAGAGGTAATCGAAATCCTGATAGATGGCGTTTTTGGAACGCATCGTGTGCTGGGTTTTCTGGGGCCGGTTTACAGTGCCCTGATGTTTATCAACGAAATCTTAGCAGCGCTGGTAATTGTGGCGTGTGCCATGTTTCTGTGGAGGCGCAATGTAACCAAAGTGCCGCGCCTGGCGAAAGGGGTTGAAATGCGTGCCTGGCCGAAAATGGATGCTAATACTATTCTGGTAATAGAAATCGTGCTGATGCTGGCACTCTTTACCTTTAATATTGCAGGCTTAAAGCTGGTAGAGTTGCAGGGTGGAGAAGCCGCAGGAGTATACCCGATTAGCCAATCCTTGATTAACCTGTTTGGCGATAACCCGCAAACACTGCACCTGATCGAACGTGTGGGCTGGTGGCTACACATTATAGGTATCTTGGCATTTATGAATTACTTGCCAAGCTCCAAGCACTTCCATATTATTATGGCCTTCCCGAATGTATACTACTCTAAGCTGCTGCCCCGAGGCAAGTTTACTACAAACCCGGCTATTACACATGAAATAAAGGCTATGCTGGACCCGAGTTACCAGCCACCTGCTCCGGAAACCGATGCAGAAGGTAACCCTGTAATCCAGCGCTTCGGAGCTAAGGACGTGGAAGATCTCACCTGGAAGCAGCTCATGGATGCTTATACCTGTACGGAATGCGGCCGCTGTACCTCTGTATGCCCGGCCAATATTACAGGCAAACTTCTTTCGCCTCGTAAGATTGTAATGGATACCCGCGACAGAATGGAAGAAAAGGGTGAATCGCCTGTTATCTATGATCCTGCCCGATATGGAAAGGATGAGGGGACTGAGCGTGTAAAGGTAACAGAAGAAAATACTTTGTTGCGTGGCTATATTACACCGGAAGAACTTTGGGCCTGCACTACTTGTAATGCCTGCACCGAGTCCTGCCCGGTCAATATAGATCAGGTTTCTACCATCATGGACCTGCGCCGTTACCTGGTGCTGGAAGAATCAGCTGCTCCGGCCTCGCTTAACGCCATGTTCACCAACATAGAAAACAATGGTGCACCTTGGGCTTTCCCGGCTGCCGACCGCTTTAACTGGGCAGAAGATATTTATGTGCCTTCAAAAAATTAGATACAAGATATAAGATACAAGACAACATAATATTAGGAGAAAAGTCTTATGTCCTGCGTCTTGTGTCCTTTCAAATAAATCAGATGGAAGAAAATAAACGATTAGTAAAAGTGCCTACTATGGCCGAAATGGCTGCAAATGGCGAAGAACCGGAAATACTGTTTTGGGTTGGTTGTGCGGGCTCTTTTGATGACCGCTACAAGCGTGTAACCCGTGCCTTTGTGCAGATACTGGAGCATGTGGGGGTTAAGTATGCCGTTTTAGGCACTGAAGAGAGCTGCACCGGCGATCCTGCCAAGCGTGCCGGAAATGAGTTCCTGTTTCAGATGCAGGCCATCACAAACATAGAGGTACTGAATGCTTACAATGTAAAAAAAATAGTTACGGCTTGTCCGCACTGCTTTAACACCCTGAAAAACGAGTATCCTGATCTTGGCGGTAACTATGAGGTGATCCATCACTCTACTTTCCTGCAGCAGTTGATCAACGATGGCAAGGTAAGGGTGCAGGGCGGCGAGGCATTTAAAGGCAAGCGCATTACCTTTCACGACTCCTGCTACTTGGGCCGGGCCAACGATATTTATGAAGCACCGCGTGAGGTGCTGGCGGCATTGGATGCCGACCTGGTGGAAATGAGACGCGTTAGAGCAAACGGGCTTTGCTGTGGTGCTGGCGGTGCGCAAATGTTTAAAGAGCCGGAGCCGGGCAGTAAAGACGTAAACATTGAACGCACCGAAGAAGCTTTGGCAACGCTGGGGGCAGGCAATGGAGTTATTGCTACAGCCTGTCCCTTCTGCATGGTGATGATGAATGACGGGGTGAAGAACAAGGAGCAGGAAGAAAACGTTAAAGTGTTCGATATTGCCGAACTTGTCGCACAGGCTGAAGGATTAAGCCGATAATTTTATAGTATATTATTCGTTATTTTATGTCCGGGATACTCAGGAATACTGAATACCCGGTATAGTTAGTAAAGAATAATCCATTATTACGAGTAAACAAAACCATGTATATTCCGTTTGACCAATTGCCTGCGCAAGCCAGGTTGTGGATATATCAGGCCAGCAGGCCTTTAACTGCAGAAGAACAGAACGAAATAAAACCTCTTTTAGAACGTTTTGCTACTGATTGGAGCAGCCACGGTAAAGGTTTGGAAGCATCGGCAGAACTGCTCCACAACCAATTCCTGGTGCTGGCTAATAATGAAAGCACTACTGCTGCCAGCGGCTGCTCCATTGATAAGTCGGTAAATTTTGTGCGGGAAATGGAGCAAAAGTTTCAGGTGTCATTTTTCGACAGAACACAACTTGCCTTTTTAAATGGAGAAGAGGTGCAACTAGTAGGCCTGAACGAGCTGAAAAATAAAGTTGCGGCAGGTGAAATAGATGAAAATTCATTATACTTTGATACATTAGTAAATAATTATGGTGAGTTGCAAGCGCAATGGCCTAAGCCTGCCCGTGCTAGCTGGCTCTCCAGGTACTTCTGAACCTGCTAACTCTTATTATACTTTGTTCATGCATCAACCGCTACAACTAAAGCATACCTGTTTGTTTTTGTTTATCCTGCTAATGCTGGGTTCCTGTGCTGGTAATCTGGGTAAAGGTGATAAACGATTTGAGCAGGAGCAATACGAGCGTGCCATTCAGTTTTACCAGCAGGCTCTCAAGAATGCAGGTAATCCTGGCGAAATCAACTATAGAATAGCAGAGTCGTACCGCATGTCTAACCGGCTGGGAGAGGCAGAGCAGTACTATAGGGCGGCACTGGATGCTAACGTAAAAAGAGAAAGTATCTACTATTACTATGGCCTGGCTTTAAAAGCAAACGGCAAATACCAGGAGGCCCAGAGGCAGCTGCAGAGTTTTGTGGGAGTCGCTTCCAATGGACAGCTAAAAACGCTTGCTCAGAAAGAGCTGGATAACCTGAAAGAGATTAGCAGAATTTTAGCCACGAACAACGGCTTTGAAGTGCAGCACCTGGACACACTAAACACAGCTGCATCTGAGTTCTCTCCTTACGTTTTAAATGATCAGTTCTTCTTTTCATCAACCCGTGGCTCCGGCAAGGTATACATGGGTAACGGCGAAGGCTTCCTGAATATCTTCTCGACCAGGTTTACGAACTCAAACGACAGTCTGGGTATGAATATAAGTAAGCTGGCAGGAGTAAACTCAGACGATTTGCACGATGCCATGGCTACTTTTACTCCCGACGGGCGCACCATGGTTTTCGCCAGAGGCAATGAAGGAACAAAAAAAGGACGTGAACAGGTTGATCTGTTTATTTCTACGTTTGGTTCGAACGGGTGGTCCGAGCCAAGAATTCTAAGTATAAGCGATCCCCGTGCCTGGGACTCTTCTCCTGCCTTCTCGCCTGACGGTAAAACACTCTATTTTGCCTCTAACCGCAGAGGGAGCCTGGGCGGCCACGATATTTATAGCGCAGCTATAGATGCCAGCGGGCGGTTCTCAACACCTGTGAACTTAGGGCCAGGCATCAACACTCCAGGAAACGAAAGTTTTGTTTATGTTTCACCTGATGGCACCCTCTACATTGCTTCAGATGGATTGCCCGGCCTCGGAGGTTTAGATCTCTTCCGTATCGAAGAAGGCAAGCCTGTTAACCTGGGCTCAACCATGAACTCCAGCGGCGACGACTTTGGTATCTTTTTTAAAGATGGTGTTT
Source organism: Pontibacter sp. SGAir0037 (assembly GCF_005491705.1). Taxonomy (NCBI): domain Bacteria; kingdom Pseudomonadati; phylum Bacteroidota; class Cytophagia; order Cytophagales; family Hymenobacteraceae; genus Pontibacter; species Pontibacter sp. SGAir0037. The sequence goes on from NZ_CP028092.1 coordinate 4,294,662, forward strand.
CTGGTTACTTCTCTTCTAACCGGGAGGGCGGTAAAGGAGGCGACGATATCTATGCCTTCAATAAAACAGATCGCAAACAAGTCATTTTCTTTGTGGATGGTACCATTTTTCAGCGTAGAGACGGCTCACAGCAACAATCAGTAGTCCCTAATACAAGAGTAGTATTACAGAGTGAGCGGAACCAGGTAATCAGCGACACAACTTCTGATGCGGCAGGCAAATTTACCTTTGCGCTTGATTCGGCTTCTACCTACTTTTTAGTAGCTGAAAAAGAAGGGTTCTTTACAGCACGTCAGCGTATTACCACGGTAGGCAAAATGCCTGCACAGGAAGAACTAACTGAACCTTTAACAGAAATTCGTTTAACGGCTACTCTTGTACTGAACCAAATCGTAAAAGAAAAACCAATAGTGCTGGAAAATATCTATTACGATTTAGATAAAGCCGACATCCGACCTGATGCTGCCGCTGAACTGGATAAACTGGTACAGATCTTAGTGGATAATCCGCGCATTTCTATTGAGCTCAGCTCACATACCGACGTTAGAGGCTCCGATGCGTATAACCTGGATTTATCGCAGCGCCGGGCTGAGTCGGCTGTGCAGTATATTATTTCGCAGGGTATAGATCCAGCACGATTAACAGCCAGAGGATACGGCGAAACACGGCTTGTTGTAAAAAATGCCACAACGGAGGAGCAGCACCAACGAAACCGACGTACAGAATTTAAAGTAGTTCGCATACAGGAGTAGTTCTTAATGAAGGACTCCATGACAAAGGACATTTTATTTTTGTAGTCGGGAAAATAAAAAATTTTTGAAACACGCTGGGGCTATAGGAGCAAGTGCAACTATAGCCCCAGCGTGTTTTAAGTATACTAAGCTCTGAATTTCCCTCTCTAACTTTTAACTTTCTAAATTTTTAAGTCTCTAACTCCACCTGCTTTTCTTAAATTTGTAGGGACAGCAACTTGAGCTATGGAAAATAGATATTTACAACGCGGTGTATCTGCTTCGAAAGAAGATGTACATAATGCCATCAAAAACATTGACAAAGGCCTCTTCCCGAAAGCGTTTTGCAAAATTATACCGGATATACTTACTGGCGATCCTGATTACTGTGCCATAATGCATGCCGACGGAGCAGGCACAAAATCTTCTCTGGCGTACATGTACTGGAAAGAAACAGGCGACTTAAGTGTCTGGAAAGGCATCGCCCAGGATGCAGTAGTCATGAACACAGACGACCTGTTGTGTGTGGGGGCTACCGATAACATACTGCTGTCATCCACCATTGGTCGCAACAAACACCATATTCCTGGTGAGGTAATAGCAGCCATTATAAATGGCACAGAGGAAGTGCTGCAGATGCTCCGCGATAGCGGTATCGGTATTTATAGTACAGGCGGGGAAACAGCCGATGTGGGTGACCTGGTGCGTACCATTATTGTAGACAGTACAGTAACGGCTCGTATGCGCCGCGAAGATGTGATCTCAAACCATAATATACAGCCAGGCGATGTAATTGTAGGTTTTGCTTCTTTTGGTCAGGCAACATACGAAGAAGAATACAATGGCGGCATGGGTAGCAATGGACTTACCTCTGCACGCCACGATGTATTTCATAAGTACCTGTCTAACTCTTATCCGGAAAGTTACGATCCGGAGGTGCCGACAGACCTGGTGTATTCCGGTAGTAAAAGATTAACAGATGTTGATTCTGAGACTGGCTTAGAGATTGGCAAGTTAGTGCTGTCGCCAACGCGCACCTATGCGCCAATTGTAAAAGAAATACTGAAAGAGCACCGGCAGCATATACATGGCATGGTGCATTGCAGTGGCGGGGCTCAAACCAAAGTGCTGCACTTTACAGATCAGGTGCATATTATCAAAGATAACCTGTTCCCGACACCATCGCTGTTCCGCATTATTCAGCAGGAAAGTGGCACTGACTGGAAAGAAATGTACAAGGTGTTTAATATGGGGCATCGCCTGGAGATTTATCTGCCGGAGCAGTATGCCAACAACCTTATCGCCATTTCAAATTCATTCGGGGTAGAGGCGCAGATCATAGGAAAGGTAAAGGCTAGTAAAGGAAATGAGCTTACCATCAGAAGCAACCACGGAGAGTTTTATTACCAGGGGTAGCTTCTCACAGCTTACAGAAGCCACAGGCATGTTCCTGTGGCTTCTGTGTTTTTAAATTAGCGGAGATGCGGAAAGAAAAGCGACAGCAAGTAGTGTAGAAATAAATATAGGCTGGACCATCTATATTTAACATTCTAATTTGGCACAAAACTTGGATTAGAAGAAGTATAGGCAATAATCTATACAAACATGAAAAAGTCTTTACTTCCGATCCTGCTTATGCTGCTGGTATTGCCGGTACTTGCACAAGCTTCCGTTTTAACATTTACTACACAGAAAGGAGAGCCATTTCAGGTAATGGTTAACGGCAGAGTGGTTAACCACAAAGCGGCTACCTTTGTGCGGGTGGCTAATCTGCGCCCGGGAATACATACAGTTGATTTTAAAATAATGGGCCGTTTTGGAATGTACCGTATGGGCGCCAAAGTAGCAGCAGAAGAAGGTTATGAAACGAACTATGCGTTGCGCACGACAGGCAGAAGCGGTAATGTGCAGCTGCGCAGAGTAAGCATGGTGCCGCTGGAGCGTCCGAGAATAGTAGTTCCTGTGCCACAGCCTGCCCCAGTGCCTCGCTACCCCGAATACGAACCATACGAGCCTACCCGGCCTTTACCAGACTACGGACGGAACGACCAGTGCCGTAACCTGCTGAGCCGATACGACATTGACAGGCTCCTGGAGTCTATGCGAGGCAGAAGCTTTGAGAGCACCAAACAAACGATAGCACGAGAAGCTATACGCAGCGGAAGCATCTTGTCTGAAGACCTGAAGCTGGTATTGCTGCAATTCGACCACGAAAGCACCCGTGCAGAGTTTGCCAAATTCGCTTACGATTACGTTTGCGACCAGGAACGCTTCTATTATGTGTATGACGCGTTTAAGTTCGATAGTTATGTAAGAGAGCTGGAAGAGTATACCAGCAGAAGGTAATCTTATTTTGCTAATTTTTTAATGATGTAATATGCTGCGGCATATGAGTATATTCCCATAAAGAGCGAGGGCTACTGTGATGAACAGTAGCCCTCGCTCTTTATGGGAATATTAGTAGCGCATTCGAAAATTAACACATTAGCATATTAACTTATCGTAGTCTGTCTACCGACCTCACCAGATCTTCGTCGCGCTTGATAAAGCGGTTAGCTAAGGCATTCAGCAGTAAGCCAAGCACAGGCATAAAGAACCCTGCATGATAGTCACCGCTGTTGTTAGCCTGTACCATATCATTACCTACATAGGTAGCATAGTAAAAAGTTGTACCTAAAGTAGCAGCCAGAAGTAGCGAATTAAGAAGACCAAGCTTCATCTGGTTAAGACGGCTCTTGAACTGAAAAATCTCATAAAGCGCAATGACAGCTGCTGCAATGGCTAGCAGACCAATTGCTATAGTACCTCTGGAGGGGATGTCGCCTGCGCTGGCACTTTCACCTTGTGCGTTTAAAAAGTGAGATTTTAAATTCCAGGCAGTTAATACGACTGTTTCGTTTGTAGTAGCATCTGTTTTAGACCATAAAGGCAGAAACAGCATAGAAACCATCGCTACAACCACCAGAAATAGAAATACGGTTTGAATCCTTTGTATCATATAAGGGTTAATTTAACTTGCAAAGCAATGCAAAAGTAGCCAAAGACCTGTAAAACTAAAAAGATGCACACAGCTTATATTGTAGATATTATCAGAACACCCATCGGGAAGTATACCGGAGCTTTAAGTTCTGTGCGCCCGGACGACCTGGCGGCGCATGTACTTAACGAGCTGATGAAGCGTAATCCAGGTATAAGCCCGGAGCTGGTGGAGGATGTGGTGTTGGGTGCGGCAAACCAGGCAGGGGAAGATAACAGGAATGTAGCACGCATGGCTTTACTGCTGGCGGGGCTACCGCAGGAAATAGGGGGTGTTACCGTAAATCGCCTCTGCGCCTCAGGCTTACAGGCTATTATGGATGCCTCCCGTGCCATTACTTCCGGTGATGGGGAGGTATATATAGCAGGCGGTGTAGAAAGCATGACCCGTGCACCATTTGTGATGGCGAAAGCTGAAACAGCCTTTGCCCGAACAGCTGAAATATACGATACCACTATAGGCTGGCGGTTTGTAAATGAAAAACTCTCTGCCTTGCATTACCCGTTTGCCATGGGCGAAACAGCTGAGAATGTAGCAGAGCGCTATAATATCTCGCGCGCTCTGCAGGATGAGTTTGCCCATAGTTCGCAAACGAAGTACCAGGCAGCTGCCGATGCCGGTAAATTTAAAGATGAAATAGTGCCTGTGCCTGTTCCGCAGCGCAAAGCAGAACCCGTTATTTTCGATACAGATGAGCATCCGAGGCTTTCTTCGATAGAGAAATTAAATGCCTTATCGCCTGCCTTTAAAAAAGGAGGTACAGTAACCGCAGGCAATGCTTCAGGCATAAACGATGGAGCGGCTGCGTGTTTAGTGGTAAGCGAAGAGATGGTGAAGCGGCTTAACCTGCAGCCCATGGCTCGTGTAGTTGCCACAGCTGTAGCTGGAGTAGATCCGGCGCATATGGGCATGGGGCCTGTTCCGGCCACTATGAAAGCTTTAAAACGAGCTGGTTTAACTATAAATGATATAGGCTTAGCTGAAATTAATGAAGCTTTTGCAGCACAGGCTATTCCGTGTATGCAGCAGTTAGATATAGATCCTGCACTGGTAAATGTAAATGGAGGCTCCATTGCCATTGGGCATCCCCTGGGCGCCAGTGGCACCCGTATATCGGCCACATTACTGCATGAAATGAAACGGCGCAGCAACGTGCAGTATGGTTTAGCAACTATGTGCGTAGGCGTAGGGCAGGGAGCAGCCATTATTTATGAGAAACTATAAGCCCTACAGCCAAATAAACCTGCAAAACACATGCAGCGGGTTTTTTGTTTTATCTTTGCTGCATGCGTTATTTTTTAGAAATAGCTTACGATGGTACCCGCTTCCATGGCTGGCAAATACAACCCAATGCTCTTTCGGTACAGGAAGTGCTCGACGATTGCTTAACAAAAGTACTAAGGCAGCCGATCAGTTCCACCGGAAGTGGCCGCACCGATACAGGCGTGCATGCCAGCCAGCAGTTTGTGCATTTTGATGTGGCAGCGCCGCTGGATAAAGAACAGGTGTTGTACCGCGTCAATCGTTTGCTGCCACAGGATGTAGCGGCTATACACCTATGGCCTGTTACAGATGAGGCCCATGCACGTTTCGATGCCTTTGCCCGTACTTATCACTATCACGTCACATTAGCAAAAAATCCTTTTAAGCGCTACTACGCATACTACCTGAGTCGCAAGCCTGATGTGACTAAAATGAATGAGGCAGCAGCCTTGCTGCTCCGGTACGACGACTTTACCACTTTTAGCAAGGTGAAAGGAGACACCAAACATTACAGGTGCTCTGTTTATGAAGCCTTTTGGGAGCAGGAGGGAGAAAACCTGCAGTTTACTATTAGGGCCAATCGTTTTTTAAGAGGCATGGTACGCTTGGTAGTGGGCACTTTGCTGGACGTAGGAAGAGGCAAACTTTCAGTTAATCAGTTCGAAGAAATTATAACCAGCAAGAACAGAAGCAGAGCCAGTGGTGCCGCACCAGCCGAAGGGCTTTACCTGGCAAAGGTAGAGTACGAGGAACAAATATTTGTAAATGCTTCTGTTTAACAGGGATAAAGTTATTTTATTTAGTTCTTGCGGTAAGAAAAACTTAACTTAAACCTTTTAATAACAAAGGGAGGGGCTGCATCTTAAGCATAGAATATCCTGATATCGGGAAGAGCCTGCTTTTATGTGGTGCGGAAGTGAGTAATCAGTTAAAGGCTTTACTTAATGCATATGACCACTAAAGTTAATTTCCTGAAGTATGTAGCCGGGCAACCATATTGGAGCAGATGTGTAGTCGGGCTTCTTTTTGTCTTTTATGGAGCAAGTGCTTTAGAAAGTCCATCGCACTTTAAACAACCTGGCATTGCGCTTCATTTTCTTAAAAAGAGTCCAGAGCAGCAGAATAGTCTGCCTGTGTTACTCCAGAATAACAATGTTACCCCAACTGCAGGTAACGACATAGCTGGTAGTGTGTGTAATGGGGCCACTAAAACAATTAGCGCAGCTATCCTTTTACAAAACGATAGCGAGCCTAATGGCAAACCACTGAAGATACAGGAATTTACACAGCCTCGTAATGGAAAACTTACAGATAATGGAAATGGTACATACTCCTATACCCCAAACCCTGGGTTTAGCGGAAATGACACCTTTACCTATATCATCAAAGAAGAAGATAACACAGTTGCCTTTAGTGGAAACGGACACTATTTTGAGTATGTAATGGTCCGCGGGATAACCTGGAAGCAGGCAAGGGTGGAAGCAGAAAAAAGAACTTATAAGGGGCTGCAAGGGTATCTGGCCACCATGTCTTCAAAAGATGAAAATGATTTTGTAAAGGCAAAACTTCGTGGTGAAGGATGGATCGGAGCCAGTGATGAAGAACAGGAGGGTGTCTGGAAATGGATGACAGGACCAGAGGCAGGAACACAGTTCTCAAGGCAGGGACAGGCTGTTAACGGAATGTATAGTAACTGGGCTCCGAATGAGCCTAATAACTGGCAAGGCGGAGAGCACTACGGGCACTTTTACCCTTACGGCGAAAATGCCGGTACTTGGAACGACTATGCAAACGATAACCCAAATATAGAGGGATATATGGTGGAGTATGGCGGGCTTGAGCTTTACCCGCCTGTTCTGACAGCTACTGCAACTGTTTCTGTTGAGGTACTACCTGCGCCTGTCATACAGCAAAGGGTAACAGACGTATCGTGTGCAGGGCAGCAGGACGGGAGTATAGAAATTATTGCAGCCCCTTCCACTTCCTATTCTTTTAATGGCGGAAGCTACGCTACATCAGGCTTAACTTTTTCAGGACTCGCAGCAGGAACCTATACCATTAGTGCCAGGGCAGCCAGTAATGGCTGCGAATCTACGCTACGGGTAACAGTCAGAACCAGCCCCGATACAGAGGCCCCTGTTATTGCTGCTCCAAAAGATATAAAAGAAAAGGTTTATCCAGGTAAATGCACCGTTACAAATCTTAACTTGGGCGTACCAGTTAAATCTGACAACTGCTCTGAACCCACTGTTACGAACGATGCTCCTTCCTCTTTTGCCCCTGGAACTACTGTTGTAACCTGGACAGCCACAGACCGGGCTGGTAATAAAGCCACAGCTACTCAAAAAGTAGTTGTAGAGGAAGCAGACGGACCCATGCTTGCCTTGCCACCTGTTATTTCGACTGTCGCAGGCGATAATATATGCGGCGCATTTATCAGTTATGATGTCGTTACCCGTTGCTCCGTCGTAAAAACAGAGCTTTTAAGTGGTTTTGAAAGCGGAGCTATATTTCCGGTAGGCACAACGGAGGTTAAGATAAGAGCAACAGATGCGGCGGGGAAGTCTTCCACAGAAAGCTTTTATGTAACAGTTACAGATCATGTTAAGCCTGTCATATTGGTAAAACCTTTTACCTTAAATTTGAACTTTAACTGTACAGGCTCCCTTTCTTTTGAAGGTATTGATTACGGTACGGCTGATAACTGTGGTATAGAACGTATACAGCTTAGTAAAACAGAATTTAGCTGTTCAGACTTAGGAACAAACTATATAACCGTTACCGCAACAGACGTACATGGAAACGTATCGCAGGCTACAACTACAGTAACAGTGGCTGGCGATATGCTGGTGGCTTACCCTAATCCTTTTAACCCTAACACAAGCATCGATTTTACATTGGCAGAAGCCGGCACTTATCGTCTGGAACTGTTAGATATGAGAGGAATTGTGATAGGCATAATTGCAGAAGGAACAAATGAAAGAGCTGCTTACATAACGCATATGCTCGATGGTGAGAAGTATGGCCTTGCAGAAGGCTTGTATATAGCACGACTTGTGACATCGAAAGGCACCAGAAACTTAAAAATTGCTTTAAAGAAATAAGACAGTAAAAATCAAGGAGTACATCAAGCTATCATCGTACTGTAGATAATCTTTGCTGCAAGTCTGCTTTGAGTAAGTTAGCCGTAAATCTATGTATTGTGCCGGTGCATTTGCGTAACTATAACAGTTAAAATATTAACTTTGAGAGCAATTTGCAGTAAAAAACTTAGTTGAAAAAGAAGCCTGAAGGCCAAAAGCTTTTTTAGCTGAATTGAACTTGACGATTACTAAGCTTGGAAAATAAACCTAAAACAACAGGAAAAGTATTTGATTCGGATGTGTTGAGGCGGCTGTTCACTTTTGTAAAGCCGTATATTAAGACTTTCTACTTCATCGTTTTCTTAACCTTTGCCTCTGCCATACTAGCGGCAGTGCGCCCTTTTCTGATACAGTACACCGTAGACCATCACATTCTGCAGAACGACTGGAACGGCTTAAACCAGATGTTCGTAATTTTAAGTGTGCTGTTAGTCGGACATGCCATTGTGCAATACCTGCATACCTATTTTGCTGGTTGGCTGGGGCAGCATGTCGTGCGGGATATTCGTGTGAAGCTTTACCGGCACATCCTTAACCTCCGCCTCAAATTCTTCGACCGAACGCCTATAGGCACCCTTGTTACCCGAAATGTGTCTGATGTAGAGACGCTTTCCGATGTTTTCAGCGAGGGTTTGGCAGCCATGATCGGAGATATTCTGCAGTTAGTCTTTATACTGGGGTTCATGTTCTATATTGATTGGGAGCTTACGCTGATAAGCCTTTCTACTTTCCCTATCATGATCTTTAGTACGTATGTATTTAAAGAAAAAATAAAAGACACATTTCAGGAAGTGCGTACAGCTGTGGCTCAGCTTAATTCCTTTGTGCAGGAGCATATTTCAGGCATGAGCATCGTGCAGATCTTTAATAACGAGAAGCGCGAGATGGATAAGTTTGTCGAAATTAATAAAGAGCATACCCGGGCCAATATTCGTTCGGTGCTGTATTATTCGGTATATTTTCCTGTAGCTGAGATTATTGGTGCAGCAGGTTTAGGTTTGCTGGTATGGTATGGGGCGCATGGAGTTATCCGGGATACTACTTCGCTGGGTACGCTTATGGCCTTTATCCTGTACATACAGATGTTTTTCAGGCCCATTCGCATGATAGCTGACCGGTTTAACACGTTGCAGCTGGGGGTGGTAAGTACGGAGCGTCTGATGCGCTTGCTGGATAGCAACGAAATGATTGACGATAACGGTACTTATGCACCTGAAAAGATAAAGGGCAGCGTGAGCTTCCAGAACGTGTGGTTTGCCTATAAAGACGAAGAGTGGGTGCTGCGCGATATTTCTTTTGAGGTGAAGGCCGGCGAGACAGTAGCTTTTGTGGGGGCAACGGGAGCCGGAAAAACTTCTGTTATCAACCTGTTAAACCGCTTTTACGAAATTAACGGGGGCCGCATTATGATAGACGGACACGACCTGAAAGAGTATGACCTGAGTGTGCTAAGGCATCATATCGGGGTGGTGCTGCAGGATGTGTTTTTATTTTCGGGTACTATAGCCGACAATATTACGCTCGGAAATAAAGCCATTACAGAGGAGCAGATGTGGCGTGCAGCTGAACTGGTAGGAGCAAAAAAATTCATTGAGCGCTTGCCGGGCAAGCTTAATTACCAGGTAATGGAGCGGGGAGCTACTTTATCAGTAGGGCAGCGGCAGCTAATCTCCTTTGTCCGTGCAATGGTGTATAACCCTGAAGTTATCATCCTGGACGAAGCAACATCCAGTGTCGATTCTGAGACAGAAGAGCTTATTCAGTATGCCATAGACCAGCTAATGCATGGCCGTACTTCCATTGTAATTGCACACCGTTTGTCTACCATTCAAAAAGCTGACAAGATAATAGTATTAGACAGAGGCGAGATAAAAGAAACAGGAAACCACGAAGAACTGCTGCAGCAAAACGGCTATTACGCCCAGTTACACCAGATGCAGTATAAAAACATGATCGATTTATGAACAAAAGAATTGTAATGATAGTGATAGCAGTACTGGCTATCACTATTATTTCTTTCTATGCCTACCTGGGAGGGTTTAGTTCTCCTGCGTATACCGTTACCACTTCTGAACCTGTATATGTAGCCGGCAAAGCTTACAAAGGCACTATAAAAGATGAGCAGATGGGCAACGTGTTCCGCAGAGCTGCCGAAGTGCTGGATAAGCAGGAGCTGGACGGTGTGTTGGGAAGCATCTACTACAACAATCCCGATGAAACCAGCGATAGCATAAATGCCTTTATTGGTGTAGTAGTAGCAGATACTACCATACAACTACCTGCCGACTATGAGTTGCGCATGGTGCCTGGTGGCAGGCAGGTGTTACGCGGCGAAATAAACGCACATTATATGGTAGCGCCTGGCAAACTTTACGATGGCATATTCGAGCATGCCAAAGAGAAGAATATACAGCTGCAGAATTTTTTTCTGGAGTGGTTCCCCGAAAGCCATAAAGCGATACTGGAGGTGCCTATAAAGCAGTAGCCGGCTTGTTGCCAGTACAGAAATAACCTCTATCTTTGGGAGAAGCGGTAGTAAATCTAACTGCCGTTTTAACAGAAAAAGTATAGTGGGAAAAAAAGCAGAGGCTAAAAAAGAACTCATACTCGAGGCAGCCAAATCTGTGTTTGGTAAGTTGGGCTATAGCAAGGCCACCTTGGATGATATTGCCCAGGCCATTGGCTTAAAAAAGCCTACCTTATACTATTACTACAAGAGCAAAGAAGTCTTATTTGTAGAAGCCTTTTCGCAGGAATGGCGGGAAAGCCTGCACCGGCTCCGCTTGGTTGCCGAAGAAGAACGTGACCCGCATAAGCGCCTGCTGCGGTATATCCGTTCTTCGCTACAGTATTACCAGGAGATTGTAACACAGCACACGATCTCGATCCAGGTACTGATAGAAACCCGCAGCTTTTTTCAGGAGCTTTTTAAAGAATCGCGGGCCAAAGAGGCAAACTACTATGCAGCCATTATAAAAGAAGGAATAGCCAACAGCACCTTTGCTTTCTGTGAGGCAGAGCGTGTTGGCTATTCCATTATGGTTGTAAAAGACCTGATTCAGTTTGACGAATTTCAGCGAACCAGTTTTCATCATTTACCTGCTATTGATTTTCAGAAGATAGAGCAGGAGGTGTTGTTTACCGTAAACCTTATTCTGCAAGGCATTCGGAAGCAGGTGGAATAGCTGGTTTTATTCCTGATGTGTGGCTTTGTATTGCTCCAGCTTTGCTTTCAAGGCTTCTACATCAGCCTGATGGCCTTTGGCTACTTCGGCAGCATCCAGCTCTATGAGCATGTTTTTCATCTGTTGCAGGTAGGCTGCCTTGTCTTTTTTCAGGCAGCCTTTCTGGCCATCCTGGCAGGTGCCGTCTTCGTTGAGCGGTTTAAACATGCTGCCTTCGCCATAGATGATCCACTGTGGGTTAAGATCATGAAAGTTTTTTAAAATGGCTACCAGATCATCAAGCAAATAGTTTTTGCCGCAGATAATATTTGTAAGTAGCTCAGAGCTGCTACCCGTCATTTCCTGCAAAGCAGGCATCTCTAATTCTTTCAGGTTAGTATAAAACCTAAACCTTTTTCCAATTTGCTGTAAGTCAATAGCCATACACAAGAATTTTTTTGGTGAATTGATAACCTATACGTAGGTATAACAGAATCTGTACTAAAAAATTCCAGTAAAATGCTATTAGCAGGCAAAGGCTAATATTTTCCGGGGTAAAATACCTCAAGGTAAGGGTAAACTATTCAGAATCCTCGGCCTGCAGCTGTCGGTTATAAAGCACTTTGTACAAGCCTTCATCCCTGATTAGTTCCTCATGCGTACCGTGTTGTACAATTATGCCATCATCCATAACCAGTATGCGATCAGCCAGTTTAACGGAAGATACACGGTGCGAGATAATAATGGATGTTCTGTTCTGCATGATGCGGCGCATGCTGTTCAGGATGGCATTTTCGGTTTTGGTATCGACAGCCGAAAGAGAGTCGTCCAATATCAGGATGCTGGGCTCCCGTACCAGGGCACGCGCAATAGATACCCGCTGCTTTTGCCCGCCAGATAAGGTAATGCCCCGCTCACCTAGTTTAGTATCAAACTGCTCCGGAAAATTCATGATGTTTTCGTATACATCGGCATCTTTGGCTGCCTGCACCATTTGTTCCTCTGTAATGCTTGGTAGCCCAAAGCCAATGTTGTTGCGGATAGTATCGGAAAACAGGAAAACATCCTGCGGTACATAACCAATCTGGCTTCTCAGGCTTTCCAGGTTATAGTCACGTATGTCGATGCCATCGATCAGAATGCGGCCACTGCTGGTGTCGTACATGCGAGGAAGCAACGTGGCAATAGAGCTTTTCCCGGAACCTGTGTTGCCTATTACAGCCAGGGTTTCGCCATGCTGGATGCGGAAAGAAATACTCTTCAGGGCATGGATATTGGTGTCAGGGTAAATAAAGTTGACATCCTCAAAAACAATGTCACCCTCAATCTTTCTGCTGATGTTCTTGCGGGAGATAATGTCGGTTTTGGTTCGGAGGAACTCGTTGATGCGTTCCTGTGAGGCAGCTGCCCTTTGCACCAGGCTGGCTGTCCAGCCGAGGGAGGTAACAGGCCAGGTAAGCATGTTCACGTAAATAATAAATTCGGCAATGTTACCTGTGGTAATGGTGCCGTTCATTACTTCCTGTCCGCCAATGTATACTGTAATAATAGTGCTCAGGCCTACCAGAAACAGCACCAGCGGAAAGAAAAGAGAGTTTACAAAATTCAGTTCCAGCGACTTGTCTTTGTACTTGTTGCTGGCAGTTGTAAAATTATTGTGAGAGTCGTCTTCGCGCACAAAAGATTTCAGTACACGAATGCCCGAAAAAGCCTCCTGCACAAAAGTGGTAATGCCGGAGAGGCTTCGCTGTATTTCATCTGATTTCCGCTGGATAATATTGTTCACATAAAAAATGCTCACAGCCAGTATAGGAAGCGGGATGAGAGTATATAGGGTAAGCTTTACGTTTACAGAGAGCATGTACGGTATCACCATCACAAACAGCACCACCAGGTTAAGACCATACATAATGGCAGGGCCCAGGTACATCCGCACCCGGCTTACATCTTCAGAGATGCGTGCCATCAAATCTCCGGTGTTGTTCCTTCTGTAGAAACTCAGCGGCAGGCTCTGGTAGTGTTCATAAATCTCATTCTTGAGGTCGTTTTCAATGAGACGGCTCATAACAATAATAGTTTGCCGCACAAAAAACAGGAACAAACCCCGCAGCAGAGCCATCACCAGGATAACTACCCCGTACACAAGTATACTTTGGGCAAATATGCCATACACGAGTTCCTGTTGCTCCAGCCCGGTATATAGGTTGTGCAGGTCTATACCTTCTTTTATCAGGTTAAAGGCATAGCGCACTATCTGGGCAGGCAGAATCTGGAAGTAGTTTGATATGATAACAAATATAAGACCCCATATAAGGCGCGCCTTATACTTAAGGAGGTATTTATTTAGATATTGTAACGATTTCACAGTAAAAATTATAAAGCTCTGTGGCTTTTACGTGGAGATACAAAGTACAAATTGAAATAACCGAAAAAAGAATTAATTTTGCAGCCTGAAATGAAGGGTGTCTCACCTTCATTTCTACAAATATAAGATAACCTGTAATCAATTTCATATATGGCCGGATTAAATGAAATGGAAGCGGAGCAAGACAAATCAGTTTTCGGGCAGATAGCGGAATACAATCATGAAAAGCTGGTCTTTTGCCATGATCAGGATACAGGTTTAAAGGCTATTATAGCCATACACAATACGGTGCTTGGGCCGGCCATAGGTGGGGCACGTATGTGGTCTTATGCTTCTGAGGCCGAAGCACTTGAAGACGTTTTACGCCTTTCGAGAGGCATGACATATAAAGCAGCAATCTCGGGTCTGAACCTGGGCGGTGGCAAGGCTGTCATTATAGGTGATGCCCAGAAAGACAAAAACGAAGCCCTGCTCCGCAAATTCGGCCGTTTTGTTAAAAACCTGAACGGGGCCTACATTACGGCAGAAGATGTGGGCATGACAACCAAAGACATGGAATATATCCGTATGGAAACAGAACATGTGGTTGGTTTGCCCGAAGCCATGGGGGGCGGAGGCGATCCTTCTCCAGTGGCGGCATACGGTACCTATATGGGTATGAAAGCCGCTGCCAAAAAAGCCTATGGATCAGATTCGTTGCAGGGAAAGAAGGTAGCTGTGCAGGGCGTTGGCCAGGCCGGAGGCTTTTTAGTAGAGCTCCTGGCAAAGGAAAACGCACAGGTATACGTTACCGATATATATGAAGACCGCTTACGTGAGGTGGCTTCAAAATACAAAGCCAAGGTGGTGGGCATGGAGGAGGTGTACGACCTGGATGTAAACATTTATGCACCATGTGGCCTTGGAGGCACTATCAACGACCATACGGTGGGCAGGCTAAAGTGCGATATAGTGGCGGGAAGTGCCAATAATCAGCTCCGAAACGATCATGAGCACGGCGCTGCTCTTGCTGAACGAAATATTTTATATGCCCCCGATTTCCTGATTAATGCCGGAGGCCTGATAAATGTTTACTCAGAGCTAATAGGCTATAACCGGGAAAGAGCTTATGCGCAAACAGAAAAAATATACAGCTATACGCTGGACATATTCGATTTAGCAGAGCAGGAAAGTATAAATACACAGGCGGCAGCTACCCGAATGGCAGAAAAGCGTATTCAAAGCATCAGTAAAGTAAGATCGACTTACTAATCTTGAGCACTCAGAAAGCATCTTGTTTAAGATACACACAACGGGAAATAAAGGTGCTTGGAGCG
The DNA here is from genome assembly GCF_005491705.1 of Pontibacter sp. SGAir0037. Taxonomy (NCBI): domain Bacteria; kingdom Pseudomonadati; phylum Bacteroidota; class Cytophagia; order Cytophagales; family Hymenobacteraceae; genus Pontibacter; species Pontibacter sp. SGAir0037. The sequence goes on from NZ_CP028092.1 coordinate 4,309,681, forward strand.
GGCTTAAACAAGGTAGGATTTGCATCAGCCTTAAATGGTGCAGCATAGGTGGGAAAGCAGCCTGAGGATGCTCTATCGCTTTTTAACGAAATGAAACAAAAACGTTCTTTATAATAATATTTTATGCTCAACCGCAGAACACTACGAATCAAGGCAATGCAAGCTATTTATGCCTATAAGCAGGCCGAAGGTTCAGATTATCTGCTGGCACTAGACCAGATCGGGGAAGATTTTGCACCAGACTTAATGTCGATGGAGGTGCAGGACAGAAAATTGCTTGAAGGGAAAAAACAAATTTCTCAGTTACTCTTTAAAGAGTGGTATGAGACAAAGCAATTTGAAACAGAAGAAGCAGATAAAGAGATTCTGAATGCTGTAAACAGAGCCATTGTTACTTACCAGAACCAGGTTAAAAAAGATTACAAATACTATGGTAACCAGATGCTGGGGGCTGTAGACCGTATCTACGATCATTACCTGGCTTCACTGCAGATTCTGGAAGTATTGGTAAGCCTGATAGAAGACGAGGAGGTAAAAAAAGAGAAGCGTTTTACAGCTGCTTCAGGACCGGATGTGAAGCAGTTCCTGAATAACAGAGTTGTTCAAAAGCTGTTGGGTAACAAATCGTACCAGGAAAACATTATCCGCAGGAATATAAGCTGGGGTTCCGATATCAGCGCTATCAGGCAGGCGTATAAAAACATTCTGAAGCAGGACCCGGAGTTTTTAAGTTACCTGTCCATACCTGTTCCTACCCTGGAACAGGACTTTGAAGTAGTGAAACATATTTTCAAAAACATTATCTTTAAAGAAAAAAACTTACAATCTTTGTTTGAAGAGCAAGACCTGAATTGGGTAGAAAACAAAGCCATTGTAAAAAGCCTTGTAAACAAAACGATCAAGATGTTTGGAGAGGAACCACAGGATTCCGAAGCAGGCAGCAACGACATAGCTTTACTTGATCTTTCGGCTAACTGGGAAGATGACAGAGCATTCTTTGAAGAGCTTTATTACCAGACCTTGCAGGATGACGAGAAGTATGAAACTATGGTGGCTACAAGTGTAAAAAACTGGGATGTAGAGCGTGTAGCCTTGCTGGATAAGATCATACTCAAAATGGCGCTTTGCGAAATGCATATCTTCCGCAGCATACCTGTTAAGGTAACCATTAACGAATACATCGAGATATCAAAGCTATACAGCACCCCAAAAAGCAAGCAGTTTATAAACGGTGTGCTGGATAAAATGGCACAGGATCTGACCAACAAAGGTGAAATCCGTAAATCCGGCCGAGGCTTGATCGACAACAAATAGGCTGACATAACTATACGATGAGCGAAAATTCATCGTACTAGATATAAACCGAACTTACTATTTATTTAGAACTATGGGTAAGAAAACAAAAACAGTACTCGCTTTTGCATCCGGAGCCGCTGTTGGCGCTGCTGTTGGTGCCGCCGCTGGTATTCTGTTTGCTCCTGAAAAAGGCAGAGAAACGCGTAACTGGCTGAGCTATCGTTTAGAGAAATACCGTGATACTATTTCTGATCTACTGGAGCAACTGGTAGAAGACCGCAATCTGGTTCCTTCTACAGCTAAGTCAGAAGGGCAACGCGTTATTCAGGATGCTAAAGACAAAGCAGAAAAACTGCTGGGAGATGTAGATTCTCTTATAAACGAAATTAATAGCAGGAAAGAAATATAAGACATGAGACAAATCACACTTATACCTGGCGACGGGATAGGTCCTGAAATTACGGAAGCTGTTAAAGCTATTTTCAGTGCAGCAAATGTACCTGTAAGCTGGGAAGAAGAAAATGCCGGACAAACAACATTTGATGCCATTGGTGAGCTGATTCCGGCAACGCTGATAGAATCTCTTAAGAAAAATAAAGTAGCCCTTAAAGGGCCTATTACCACACCGGTAGGCAAAGGCTTTAAAAGCATAAATGTGCAGCTCAGACAAATGTTTGACCTGTACTCAAATGTTAGACCGGCTAAAACTACTCCGGGCGTAAACACCAGGTTTGAAAATGTAAACATGGTGTTGTTCCGAGAGAACACTGAAGGCTTATACTCCGGGCTGGAAATTTATGATGAGCGTCTGCAAATAGTTGACTCGATCAGCCGTGTAACGCGTGTGGGTTGCGAGAAAATTGTACGTGCTGCCTTTGAATATGCTGCCAAGCATGGCTGCAAAAAAGTAACGGCGGTACATAAAGCCAATATCCTTAAAAACGCTGGTGCGCTATTCCTGGAAGTAGCCAATCAGATTGCCAAGGAATATCCGCAGGTGCAGCTGGACGATAAAATTATCGACAACATGTGTATGCAGCTGGTGGCTAAGCCGGAGCAGTTTGATGTAGTAGTGACGACCAACCTGTTTGGCGATATTCTCTCAGATTTATGTGCAGGGTTAGTTGGCGGCCTGGGAGTGGTAGCAGGTGCTAATATAGGCGACGATATGGCAATATTTGAAGCCGTGCATGGCACAGCTCCGGATATTGCCGGAAAAGGTCTGGCAAACCCAACTGCTTTACTGCGCTCTGCCATCATGATGCTGCACCATGTAGATTTGAAAGAAGATGCTAACCGTATAGAGGCAGCTCTGGAAGCAACTTTATTAAATAAAGAAGAATGTACAGGCGACCTGGGAGGTCGTGCCAGCACAATGGAGTTCGCACAAAACATTATTGCGAAACTTTAATTCACATTTTATCTGTTCTTGATTCATGAAAAAGAACCTGTTATTTGCATTAGCATTGGGTGCTGTGTTTACAGTAATCAGTTGCGACCAGTCTAATACGGCAAGCGACACAGTTGAAACAGAGGAAACTGCATCAACTCAGAGCCAGCCGCAGCAGATTGAAAACCCTAACGTAGTTTCTGCCTCTAACGCTGCCCCTGCTAACGCAGTAGCATCGGCTAACGCACCGGTAATCGAGTTTAAAGAGACCGAGTATGATTTTGGTACTATTAAACAAGGTGAAGTAGTAGAGCACACGTTTGAGTTTACAAACACTGGCAAGAGCCCTCTTATTATAGAGAGTACTTCTGCGCCATGTGGCTGTACTGTGCCAGAACATACCGAAGAGCCTATTGCGCCAGGTCAAACAGGCAAAGTAAAAGTTCGTTTCAACAGCTCAGGCAAAATGGGCCAGCAATCTCCTATTGTAACAGTGCGCGCTAATACAGAGCCAAACATTACACAGGTATACATGCGTGGTACTGTAGAAGCCAACAATATTCCAACTGCTGGTGCAGATGGTCCTGTTAGAAGAAACTAAACCTACTCTTTAAAAAGAGCATAACCCTAACCCATGCAAACCATACTCTTACAAGCATCAGGCGGTCCAGGTATTCAGAACCTGATTCTTATTGGTGCTATAGGCATTATTTTCTATTTCTTCATGATCAGGCCGCAGCAGAAAAAGGTGCGGGATCAGAAGAAGTTTCGTGAGGAACTTACTAAAGGCATGCAGGTAGTTACAATAGGCGGTTTGCATGGCAGGCTGGTAGCTATTGAGGCTGATACTGTAGTAGTGGAAGTAGACAAAGGAGTGCGCCTTACATTTGATAAATCTGCTATCTCTTTAGAGGCTACTTCTAAAGTGCAACCAACCAACAGCTGAAGCATTGCCTTTTGAGAAAGCCAGAAATATAATCACATGGTTTGTGAGGCCATTCAGGCCGCAGACAAAGCAATACTGGAGAATAGTATTGCTTTGTTTTGTGGCGGCCGCTACTTTCTGGCTTTTAAATGCACTTAATAAAAGCTATTCCACGCAAACTACTTATCCTATCAGGTTTGTTTACAATAGCCGTAACATGGTGCCGGTTACACCTTTGCCCGAAGAAATTTCTATAAACGTAACAGGTAAAGGCTGGAAGCTGCTGCGAAAGTCGCTTCGCTTTGAGGTGCAGCCTGCCGAAATCCATATCCGCAGCCTTCCGAGAAACAATTATCTGCTGGGGGCGGCTTTACGACCGAGCCTGGTAAATGTGCTGGATGGCCTGCAGCTGAACTTTGTGGTAACGGATACCTTATTTTTTAATTTTGATGAAAGAATAAGGCGCACCGTTCCTCTGCAGGTAGAGCGGAGGCAGCCAATTACAGAGGCCCGCTTTGCTGTGGTGGGCCCTATCCGAACTGAGCCAGACAGTATTACCTTTGCCGGGCCTTCTTCTATGGTTGATAGTATCGCCAGTCCATTTTTAATTTCTTTGCCAGACCTGCGCTTATCGGCTCCTGCCAGATTAGAGCTTCCGGTTGCCTACGATAACAAATCGCTGGTAAAAGCCAGTGTAAATACCGTTTCTGTTATTATAAATGTGCGCGGCTTATTGCAGGAGGAAAGGCAGATACAGCCAGAGCTCGTGAATGTGCCCGAAGGTGCAACGCTTAACTTAAGTCCGTCTTATTTACTGGTGCGGTACCAGCTCCTGGAAGATTCGGTTGTACTGTTGAACAGAGACTCTTTTAAAGCAGTGATAGACTATGCCAAATTCAACAGGCAGGACTCAACTATCGCACCGGAGCTGATACAGCAGCCTGCTGGCGTGCGTAATGTAACGCTATGGCCCAATCGTTTAAAAGCTGTCTTAGAAAGAGAAAGATAAGGCATGCTAAAAGTTGGTATAACAGGAGGAATAGGCGTAGGTAAATCTATTGTTTGCCGTATGTTTGAGCATTTAGGTATACCTGTTTATGATGCCGATACACGAGCAAAATGGGTAATGCTGCACGATGAACCGCTAAAGCATGAATTAGTGCAGGCTTTTGGAGCAGAGGCTTATAATGAAGCAGGTGAGCTGAATCGTTCTTATATCTCCGGAATTGTTTTTAAGAATCCGGAACGCCTGGCGCAGCTTAACAGTTTAGTGCATCCACGTGTACGGAATGACTTTAGCATGTGGGTAGCTGCAAACCAAAATGCTCCTTATATTATAAAAGAAGCGGCGCTTATGTATGAGTCGGAGGCCTGGCGGCAAATCGATAAAATGATTGCTGTTTTTGCTCCTAAAGATGTGCGCATCAAGCGTCTTTTGATACGTGATACACACCGTACAGAAGCCGATATACAGGCCATAATGGATAAGCAACTGAGAGAAGAAGAGAAGATGGCTCGTGCAGATTACATTATTTACAACGATGATCACCAGCTCCTGATTCCGCAGGTATTAAAGCTCCATGAGCAACTGCTCGAACAAAGCCTATCTTAAGCAATACCAACAAGTTTTTTTCCTTTGCTTTTATTTTAACTTCAAGGGCTTAATTAATAAGCTTCTTACTCATTTCTTTAATAAATTTAAGGTTTTAGCATGGCTGTAACAGGCATAATGTAACCTTTCAGAAGGCTGAAAAAATACGTACAAACTAATTTTGTATAGTGCCGTACTGAAAAGGCTTGGCAGTTATTGGGGGGATATAAAGAAGCGGTGCAAGCATCTATTAAAATCGGGGCCTATTTTTCACCTTCAGGATATTAAAGCGTATATTTTACCAGAACTTAACGGGGTTTGATCCTTACTATGAAGTCAGAATCTAAAACTGTTTCAAATTTTTATACTCAGGGGCTAACGGATATGCGTTATCGGTTAATCATTGAGAGCTTAAAAGACTATGCTGTTTTTTTGTTAGATCCTGCCGGTTATGTAGTAAGCTGGAGCCCTGGTGCGCAGCGCATAAAACAGTATACTGCTGATGATATCATAGGGAAACATTTTTCTATATTTTATACGTCCGAAGCTAAAGCCAGCGATTACCCGGCTTATGAGCTGAAAGAGGCCAAAGCCCGTGGGCGTTTCGAAGATGAAGGATGGCGCATTCGGAAAGACGGTTCAGCTTTCTGGGCCAATGTTATTATTACTCCGGTATATGACGATGAGAAAAAGCTCATAGGCTTTTCTAAAGTAACACGCGATCTGTCCGAAAGAAAAAAAGGGGAGGATGACCTTTATAAGGCGTATGAAGAGCTGAAGGGCAATGAGGAGCGATACAGGCTGCTGGTAGAAGAAGTAACAGATTACGCTATTTTTATGCTTGATCCGGCTGGCCATGTAGCCACCTGGAACGAAGGCGCGAAAAGAATAAAAGGGTATGAGGCCCAAGAAATCATAGGAAAATATTTCGGCAAGTTCTATAGCCGTGAGGCGAATGAAACCGGCTTTCCGGCCTATGAACTCAAGATGGCAAAGCAAGTAGGGCGCTTCGAGGACGAAGGCTGGCGATATCGGAAAGATGGATCTGCCTTCTGGGCCAATGTAGTTATCACTACTATTTATAACAGTAAACGCGAGCTTATCGGCTTCTCGAAAATAACCCGTGACCTTACAGAACGCAAAAAGCTAGAAGAACAGCTTTACCGCACAAACGAAGAGCTAAAAGAAAGCGAAGAGAAAAGCCGCTTGCTTGTAAATAGTGTAAAAGACTATGCCATTATCATGCTGAACCCTGAAGGGCTTATTGTAAGCTGGAATGGAGGTGCTGAGCGCATCAAAGGATACAAGGCAGCCGAGATAGTCGGGAAGCATTTTTCCACCTTTTACTCCCGTGAATCCATTGAAACCGGTTTTCCTCAGTTTGAGTTGAATAAAGCCCTGGAGCATGGCCATTTTGAAGATGAAGGGTGGCGGTTACGAAAAGACGGTACCGCTTTCTGGGCTAACATTGTGATCTCACCTATCTACAATACTGAGAACAGATTACTGGGCTTTGCTAAAATTACCCGCGATTTAACAGAGCACCTTCGCAACGAGGAGTTAATGCGGAAGAACAAGGAGCTGGTTCGTATCAACAACGACCTGGATAACTTTGTTTACACGGCCTCCCACGATCTCAAGTCGCCTATCACAAACCTGGAGGGATTGTTGATGGCTTTAGAAGAAGACCTGGGCTCTGAAAAAGAGAAGCATGAAGAGCTATTAAAAAGAATGAGTGGCTCTATTTCTACACTGAAAAGCGTTATTGCAGATCTGGCAGATGTGACCAAACTCTTACAGGAGAAGGAAAGGCCTGAAAATGTAAGCATCCCGGAACTGCTGGAGGAGGTAAAGGAAAGCTTACGGCCTTTAATAAACTCAAATAAAGCAGAAATACATGTTGAGAGCCTGGAGTTTGAAACGCTCATCTACTCCCGCAAGAACCTGCGTAGCATCCTGTTTAACCTGGTTGCCAATGCTATAAAATATGCAGCTCCGCAACGAACGCCCCAGGTAATTATAAAGACTGCTCTATCAGAGACAGGAGAGCATACGCTGTCTGTTTCCGACAACGGCTTGGGTATTGCTCATTCTCAGATAGGAAAAATATTTTCGATGTTTAAACGGGCGCACGATCATGTGGAGGGTTCGGGCATTGGGCTATACCTGGTGAAAAAAATTCTTGATAATTCCGGCGACAGGATAGTGGTTGAAAGCGAGGAGGGAAAAGGATCGGTTTTCAACGTTTATTTCAGGCAGCTAAGACCGCTGCTCTGAATCGCTTCTCCTCTTACGTTTGCTTATTGCTCAATAAAACCCACACCTCCTTAAACGTTAGAACTTTGCAGAAGCCGGATTATACTAGCCTGCACATGTGTGCGTTGGAATAGGGGAGGTGGTACTGCAAAAAACAATTCTATCTGTAAGGTAAAAGGGTAGTTAACAGTGAGTTCAAAAAAGTATAGACATAAAAAAAGGACAACTTTTAAGTTGTCCTTTGTGGGGCGTACTGGATTCGAACCAGTGACCCCCTGCTTGTAAGGCAGGTGCTCTGAACCAGCTGAGCTAACACCCCGTTTTTTTGTTTTAGTGACCTTTTGTCCCCGTTTGATGATGCAAATATGGGGGCTTTTTTTGAGACTGCAAAACATTTCTAAAAAAAATTGATAAAAAAATTTCAGCTTTGTTCATCCTATTGGTAGCCTGTGTTTGTAGTAGTACCTTTAGGTTTTATAAGATGCTTAAAATCTGAGCTTTCCATTGAAGTACATGCGTGTTGTTAAAAAAGTGCTATTTTATTTAGTTGCCGGCGTGGTAATAATTTTAGGAATAGCAGCGGGGGTAGTGTACCTGTATCAGGATAAAATAATAAACATCTTTGTTACAGAAGCCAATAAATATATTGTTACGAAGGTAGAGGTAGAGAAAATTTCGGTGTCGCTCTTCGATAAGTTCCCGCAGGTGGCGGTTTCGCTGGATAAAGTAAACATCATCGAAACGCTGCCTGAGAGTGAGGAATCGTTAGGACGTGCGGAGAAGCTTTATTTTACCTTTAGTTTGTTTGATATAGTGCTTGGCAGGTACAATGTAAAAGAGCTTTACCTTGAGAATGGGAATGCTCATGTAAAGGTGTTGCCAAATGGTAAGGTAAACTACGATATAATAGCCACAGACACTACAGCTGCCGCTAACGAGGAGTTTTCCTTTAACCTGGAAAGAATCGTGCTAAGCAATGTTGCCGTGCAGTACGAAGACCAGCGGCTGAAGCAGCGATATGTGGTGGATGCACATCGGCTGACGGCAACGCTGGGGATTTCTGCTGAGTTGGTAGACATAGGCGTGGAAGGCCAGGCCACTGTTGATACAATTTCCATAGGCACCGGAGAATATTTTAAGGGCAAGGCTGTAGACATACATGCAGCGCTTACAGTTAACAGAGCCGAGCAAACCGTACAACTACAGCCCTCGGTCGTAAAAGTAGAACAGGCAGCCTATGAGGTGGCTGGTACTATAGATTATACTGCCACAACCGAGCTCAATCTGGAGCTAAAGGGCCGCAACACCAACATACAGTCGCTCCTGTCTTTGCTCCCTCAGGATATATCTAAAGGGTACAGCCAGTACCGTAGCGAGGGCGATATCTATTTTTCGGGTACAGTAAAAGGAAAAGTATCAGGTAAGCTTAATCCTGAAATTAGTGTCCGGTTTGGTTGCCGCGATGCTTCTTTTTACCAGCCCGATGTAAAGCAGCGCATCGAAAAACTGAGTTTTGAAGGCAGTTTCACCAACGGTAGCAAACATAATGCAAGCACTTCTGTGCTGGAGCTGAAGAATGTAGCCGGTGTGCTGAACAAGCGGCCGTTCTCAGGCAATTTAAGTTATAAGAGCTTCGATAACCCCACTATTGCCTTCGATGCGAAAGGCATGATAGACGTTGGGTATGTGCTGGGCCTGGTAAAGCTGGACGAAATAAAAAGTGGCAGTGGCCTGGCCGATGTACGGATTTCTTTCTCGGGTAATCTGAACAAGTTTAAGAACCAGCCGGGGAACAGCACTGTAAATACATCAGGTGATATTACACTGCATAATGTAGGCTTATCGCTGCAGAAGTTGCCGTTGCCGCTCCGCAACCTGAATGGCAACTTTATGTTCAAGCGAAACGATGTGGCGGTTTCAGAGTTCAAAGGCAGGCTTGGCGACTCTGACTTTACCATTAACGGTATGTTTCGGAATGTGATGGCCTGGCTGCTGCTGGATAAGCAGCGGCTGTTGGTGGAAGCAGATTTCAAAAGTCACCACCTTAACTTTGATCAGCTGCTTAGCGAGGAACTGAATACTTCTGCGGGCTCCAGACAGGGAAAAGGAACTTCTGACTATCGGCTGGAGGTATCGCCCTATATTGCCTTCGATTTAACTGCCGCTATCGATAGAGCTAATTTCAGGCGATTTAAGGGAAAAAAGTTAAGAGGAGCTATAAGACTCCGGAACCAGGTAATAACGTCTTCTAATATCTCCTTTAACGCTATCGGAGGTAGCTTTGCCGTAAGAGGCAGCCTAGATGCCCGCCAGCGGAACCATATTAAAGTAAGCACGGCTGCTAAACTGAGCAACATGAATGTTGACAGCCTTTTCTACGTGTTCGAAAATTTTAACCAGGACTTTATCATAGACCGCCACTTAAAAGGAAAGCTCACTGCCAACATAGTTTCTGATGTTTATTTTGATAACCTGCTAAACCCTAAAACAGATCTGCTGCAGGCAGAAATAGTGGCCTCAGTAAGAGACGGCCAGCTGCTTAACTTTGCACCTATGCAAAAGATGTCGGCTTTTGTAAAAAGAGCGGAGTTGGCTAACATGCAGTTCTCTGAGCTGCAAAACAGCTTCTGGATTCAGAAACGCACCATCTATATTCCTGAAATGGATATACGTTCTAATTTGTCTTCTATACCGGTTGTTTCTGTGTCAGGCATGCACACCTTCGACCAGTTAATGGATTATAAGATAAAAATGCCTCTGCCAGCCAGGCGCAAGCCGGATAAAGACTCAAAATACGGTGTTGTGGCCGATGACCTTGATGCTGGAGATAGCATGCTGTTCCTGACATTAAAAGGCAACGAGAAAAATTTTAAAATTGCTTATGACCAGGAGCGTGTGCGGGAGAAAATAAAAACAGACCTGAAAAAGGAAGGCAGAGAACTAAAGGACTTGCTGAAAGGGAAAAAGCCTGCTACAAAAAAAGAGAAGGAGGTGGAGCTGCAGCAAGGAGAATACTTTGATTTTGACTAAGCTTTGCAGATTGATAATGTTTAAATAGAAAGCATAATAAAAATTATATTTTTGCTTCACCTGTTGTTAAGCCTTGTTTACCATAAAAAATATAACAAATAATAGGAAATTTAGCCTTTTGCTATAACTCAATTGAAGGCAGCCCGTTAAAGATATCAAAACAACAAAGTTTTAACATCATAAGCTAGAATAGAAAGAGATAAGATATAAAGTGTAATTCTTGGTTATCTTATATTGTAATGTGGTTTTAAAAAATAAGGATTAAGAGAGAAAGAAAGTAATAAGATATAAGGGTGAAAAAAAGCTGGAGCTTCTCCAGCTTTTTTATTTGTATAAACTGAAGCTTTACACCTGATCCGAAGCAGCAGGATTTATAAGCTTTGCCTGCACTTCCTGATCACCTGGCTGATGCAGGTAAACTGTTGTGCTGGGGAAAGCAAAATCTGCTCCATGCTTCTCTACAATATCCACGATTTTATAAGCGATCTCTTCTCGTATGTCCACAAACTCATTCCAGTCCATAGTGTCTACAAAGTAAAGCACCATTACGTCTTTGGAACTGTTGCCTAAGCTATGGAACCTGATGCGGCCGTCCTGGTTGGTACGAGGGTGTTCATCTATAAACTGTTGCAATTCTGCTGTAATAGCTTTTATCTGAGCGGATGTAGTGCTGTAGGTAAGGTTAATGTCGAAGCTTACTCTTCTGAATGTGCGCAGCGATAAGTTGTTCAGTGGCTTATCAATCATGTTCTTGTTTGGCACAGTCACAAACGTTTTCTCCAAGGTTCGGATGCGGGTACTTCTAAAGCCTATCTTCTCTATAACACCTGTAATGCCGTTTACCTCTACCAAATCGCCTACTACAAAAGGATGATCCAGAAAGATGGTGAAAGAAGCAAGGAGGTTCTCCAGGCTTTCTTTGGCCGCAAAGGCAATAGCCAAACCACCTACCCCCAGACCAGCTACCAGGCCTGCCACGTTCACGCCAAACACAGATCCTAATATCACCATAAAGGAGAAAATGTACACCAGCACTTTGGTGAAGTCTACAAAGAAGGGCACCAGCTGATCATCGAGTTTCGAAGCTGTTTTAGCTGTGCGGTTTCTGAAGATCAGCCCTATAAAATCAATGAAACGTGCGATAATCCAGGTGATGGCAACAATAACGAATATCTGGTAAACCCGGAAAGCAAGCCTCTTCAGAAAAGGCTCGTTTGCCCTGGCCGCTTCAGTTGGATCGAGCGGGTAGTTAAGAACTTTGAAAGCAAAGTATAAAAACACCAGGAATAGCAGCATTTCCAGTGGCTGTATAAGCATGCGGCGGAAAGCGGCCTGGTTATCTTCTTCTGAAAAACGCTTTACAAGCTTAAACATCACACTGGTGATGAACCTGGAGAGCAGCGTTTTAAAGATGTATCCTACCAACAGGATACCGGCAAACCACAGATAATTGCTTACTGTGTTGCCTAAGAAGTAGTAGTTTAAAAAATCCTTATAAATGGAGAAATCCATAGTTGTGGTAAATGTTATTCAACTGTACATTTCTTGCCTGGTACGGGTAACCGGTAAGATTGGCTACTACGAAAACCTTGCCTGTTACAGCAGTTGGCTCAGTGCAATTTCAAAAGAAGTTTTAGCGATTTCTGTTTTCTGGCCATGCTGTGTGTGTGTCTTTTCTAATGCCTGTCGTATGGTGTTGGAAACATCTGAGAAGATCGCCTCATCTGTAATTTCTACCTCGCTTTCCATTAAATAAGCAAATACACGGGCCATACCGCAGTTGGCAATGAAATCAGGTATAACAGCTACATTCCGATCTGCAAACTCACCTGTTGCGCCAAAGAATATCTCCGGGTCCTGGAACGGAACGTTGGCCCCGCAGGAAATAACTTCGAGCCCGTTCTGAATCATTTGCTCCAGCTGAGGTTTCGAAACCAGCCTGGAAGCTGCTGCAGGTATAAAAATCTCTGCTCCTAAAGACCAGATGCGGCTGTTAACTTCTTCAAACGAGAGTAGTCCTTCGGGATACAGCGCATTGCCCTGCCGCTTGAAAAACTGCTCGCTTATCTCTTCAAACGTAAAGCCTTCGGAGTTTATCAATCCGCCTGCCCTGTCTATGATGCCCACTATTTTAACTCCCTTTGCCGCCAGATAATAAGCAGCGGCGGCACCTACGTTACCCCAGCCCTGTACAATAGCCCGCTTGCCTTCAAATGCGCCTCCCCAAATATCGTAGAAGTGGCGAACGGCTTCGGCTACACCATAACCGGTTATCATATCTGCTACCATGTATTTGCGTTGAGCAGAAGGCGTAAAATGAGGGTCTTCTATTACTTTGCTTACACCCTGGCGCAGCTGGCCGATCTTATTTATTTTTTGTGGCTCAGTCGCATTAAAATGTCCGTTTACAATACCTTCCTGCGGATGCCACAGCCCGTAATCCTCTGTAATCGGAATTACTTCGTGTATTTCGTCTACATTCAGGTCGCCTCCCGTGCCGTAATAGCTTTTCAGAAGCGGAATAACAGCTTTATACCAACGCTCCAGCACACCCAGCTTGCGCGGATCAGCGGGATCGAAATTTATACCTGATTTCGCACCACCAATGGCAGGGCCGGATACCGTAAATTTTACCTCCATAGTCTTCGCCAGAGATTCCACCTCATGTCGGTCAAGACCTTTTCGCATACGTGTTCCACCGCCTGCTGCGCCGCCACGGAGCGAGTTAATTACCACCCAGCCCTCGGCTTCAGTTTCGGCATCTTTCCATTCAAAAACTATTTCAGGACGTTTTTTCTCGAATTTCTCAAGTAAAGCTTTCATGCAGCGGTTTTTATTTAGAATTGAGCAAAGGTACGAAATTACCTGTTGCCTGGTAAAGCGGCAGCTATTTGGCCCAGTATATGGCACCACCTACATTGTCTGTTGAAGCGCCTGTAACACTGCTGAGGCTGTTTGCTTGGTTGCGCCAGCGCAATACACCCAGAAAAGCAAATATTAAGGCCTCTTTAAAGGAAACAACTTCGGGTGCAGGTACTTCTACTTTATAATCTGGTCCCAGGTATTTCTGTATCAGCTCTGCCAGGAAAGTGTTAAAAGCACCGCCACCCGTTAACAGCACCTTGTGTATACCCTTATGCAAGGGTTTTAAAGCGCTTTTAAGCTGCTGTGCTATGTGGTGGCAGGTGGTATGCAATTTATCAGCAGGAGAGGCCTTGCAGGCGGCCAGGGTGGCTAAGCTATGCACCAGCACCCATTCCTTGCCCAGCGACTTGGGGTATGGAGCTTTAAAAAAGGCAGGAGCATTTAGTTGTTCCAGTAAATCGGGGAGCAGGCTGCCGCTGCGGGCAAGGCTGCCACCTGCATCGTAAGGCATGCCAGCTGCAGAGGCCAGTTGGTTTAGCAGCATATTGCAGGCGCACACATCGTAGGCAAGCCGCTTCTGTTCAGGAGCGGGAAAAGAAATATTGGCAATGCCCCCCAGGTTAACGCAGAAATCATACTCGCTGAAAAGCAAAGCGTCTCCAACAGGTACTAAGGGTGCTCCCTGCCCGCCTAGCGCGATGTCTAAAGTTCTGAAATCGCATACGACAGGTAATTGGGCATGAGCAGCTATATACGCTCCATTTCCGACTTGCAACGAAATATGCTGCTCTGGCTGATGAAAGACCGTATGCCCGTGGGAGGCTATGAAATCGGGCTGCAGCTGGTTGTTCTGAACAAATAATTGTACTTGCTCTCCAATAAATTTACCAAATGCATGATCGAGTGCAATAAGCTCTCTTGCGCCCATATTTTCAGCTTCCCGGAGCGAGTCAATCCACTTATCCTCATATATCAATGTATTAGCATTTAGTATATTATATATCCAATTTTCATTTTCATACGTAAATCTACAATAAGCTATGTCCAAGCCATCTAATGATGTGCCAGACATTAGTCCGATAACATGATAAGTATTCATATGAGACGAAAATAAGCAAAATGCTTCTAATAGTAAGATAGCCAAATATTGTGAGAGTCGTATAATCCTTATTGTGAACGAGATTGTAAATGAATGTAGAAACTGATAGGTTATTAATTTAAATTATGAAAAGTTTGTTATCTAGAATCGAATCTAAGAAAATAGATAAAGCAGCCGCAATGCTTAAAGTGCTGGCCCATCCGAAAAGGCTAGCTATTGTGGATCTCTTAGGTAAAGAGGAGAAAATGACTGTTACTGAGATATATAAGTACCTGGATCTGCCCCAGGCTATAGCATCTCAGCATCTGATTACTTTAAAAGACAAGGGTGTTTTATCCTCTTTTAAAGTTGGTACTAAAATCTATTATTCCCTTGCCATTCCAAAGCTGATCGATGTGATCGATTGCCTGGAAGAATGTTGCATTGATATTTAAGCCTGCTACTTGAAGGATAATCTTTATCTTTTCGAGTTTGAAAATCAAAAGCCAAAGGTCTCTGATTAGTTGTAAAAAGCACTAACAGGGACCTTTGGCTTTTGATTTTCACTAAAAAAAAAGGTACATTCACTTATTCTTATAGCTAAACATAGCTGATTAAAAATACTCTGCGGGAACAGCTAAAAGCAGAAGGTCCGCTGGTGCAACCACCAGCGGACCTTCTGCTTTACTGCTATCTGTTGTCAGAAAAAATCCTAATGCTGTATATCTGCTTCTGATGATTGCTTTTCCAAGTCAAAGAGGTCATTCAGCACATCAATCAATGTTTCGGCTTCGCCTCGTTTGCAGGCTGCTTTCAGCTGCAGCACCGGCAGCTTTATTACTTTCTGCATCATCGATTTGGTAATGTTATCGATAAGCTTTGTTTCATTCGGACCAAGCTTTTTCATATAACGCGCCATTTCTTCCTGCCGAATAGTTTCCAGGGCATTCTTCAGCTTGTTTATGGTAGGAGAAACCACCATCTCTTTAGACCAGTCGTTGAACTGCTCAATAGACTCTTCTACAATCTGCTTTACCTTCGGAATAGAGTTAATGCGCTGCTGTAATGCTTCAGACGCTTTATTCTGAATAGTATCAATGTTGTATACTAACACGCCTGGTATACTTTCTACATCAGCTTCGATACTGCGAGGTACCGAAAGGTCTATAAAGAACTTGTAGGAAAGCACGTTCAGGCGCTTGATCATTTCTTTGGTAAAGAACGGTGTTTCACGTGCTACGGAAGAAATAACCACATCCGCTTCTTTTAAGCCTTGTACGATATCTTCAAATGGAAGCACCTCCAGGTTACACTCCTCTGCCAGCAGTTTGGCTTTGGCAAGCGTACGATTGGTTATCTTCACGTTCCGGAAGCCTTTATCGGCTAGGTTACGGCACACATCTGCTCCAATCTCACCCAGCCCAACCACCAGAATCTTCGGATCGGCTACTACATCGGCAGTAAGCTCTTCTATCAGCTCTATGGCTGCATAAGAAGTAGAGGCGGCTCCATCGCGAAAAGCCGTTTCCTGTACTACTCTTTTATTGGTGAAGAAAATGGTGTGAAGCAGGCGATGCAGGAAAGGACCTGCCGTATCGTTATCTGCTGCCCATTGGTAAGATTGTTTTACCTGGTTTGTGATCTGCATATCGCCTACCACCTGCGACTCTAATCCCATAGCCACCTCAAACAGGTGCTGCACCGCATTGCTGTGCTGGTTCAGGATAGTAAAATAATCGAGGTACTGGGAGATATTATCGATGCCTTTGGTGATGCCAAGCAGTTTTACAATTTCAGTGCTGTAATCGGCATCGGCATCGGCATTGTAGTATACCTCGGTGCGGTTACAGGTAGAGAGCACCAGAATGTCAGATGCCTGTATGAACCCTTTCAGCGTCTGAAGAAATTGCCTGCACGAATTCTCATCTAAGGCAATCAGTTCCCTGATATCCAGCGGCGCTTTCTTATAAGACAGGCTGATTGCTTTAAAGTTCTGAAGCATAATTTTCGTTCGGAATACTAAAGTGCAAATTTACAGTTAGATTATTTAAAATGAAACTTCCCTTGCCCTTATTAATTAATTTATACTAATTTCAGATAATTTTCGTGTACGTTTCATGATCCTTATCTACTCTCAGAAGAACAGAATTAAGTTTATTGTTGTTATTGTGGCCCTTATAATAGGCGCAGCTACCATTACCTATACTAACATTTTAGTAAGCAAGTTATCGGAGCGGGAACAGGAGCTGGTGCAACTTTACGCCAAAGGCCTTCGCTACATGATTAGTGCCCCAAGCGACGACAACATTGTTTTTATAGAAGAAGAGATACTTTCTTCCAACACAACTGTACCTGTTATTCTTACCGACGAATATGAGAACATACTTGATTCTAAGAACATAGATCTGCCCAAAAACATTTCAGAAGAGCGAAGAAATCAGCTTTTGCAGCGTGAAATCCAACGGATGAAGGCCCAGCACGACCCCATTGTAGTGCCTTGGGCAGAGGGCTCTGAAAACTATGTGTTCTATAAAGATTCGGCTCTGCTCTCGCAGCTGCGCTACTACCCTTATGTGCAGCTGATGGTAATAGCCTGCTTTGCCCTGATGGCTTATTTTGCCTTTAGCTACTCTCGCAAAGCAGAGCAGAACAGGGTATGGGTTGGTTTGGCTAAAGAAACAGCGCACCAGCTCGGCACACCGCTTTCGTCGCTGATGGCCTGGTACGAATACATGAAAGCCAGTCCGAAGTTCGAGCATGAGCCAATCACAGAAGAGCTGGCAAAAGACATCCGGAGGCTGGAGATAATTACAGAACGCTTCTCTAATATCGGTTCTGTGCCACTACTGCGCGACGAAGATATTCTGCAGGTTACAAAAAATGCGATCAACTACCTGCAGAACCGCATTTCAAAGAAGGTAGTCTTTAGTGTGCAGGCTGATTTCTCTCCTGATATTACGGCTAAAGTAAATGTGCCACTTTTCGATTGGGTAATAGAGAACATCTGCAAAAATGCAGTTGATGCCATGGAGGGCAAAGGAAGCATTACGCTTCAGTTAAGCCTGGTTGGGAAGAGCAGTGTAGCGATAGATATAACTGATACAGGTAAAGGTATACCGAAGCGTAAAATCGATTCTGTTTTCCTGCCTGGCTATACCACTAAAAAGCGGGGCTGGGGACTTGGGCTGGCACTGGCCAAGCGTATTATAGATAACTACCACAGAGGCAGGCTGTATGTAAAATCATCGGAACTGGGCAAAGGAACCACTTTCAGAATCTTGTTGAACAGGTAATTCCTTTAGGTAAAAGTTTAGAGTTAAGAGTTATGAGTAGAAAGCGACAGCAGGCGCAAGAGCTCGTTAAAAGTCCTTTGTCTTTTGTCTGAAGATCTTTTGTCCAGAGAAAGCATGGTAGAAATCGTACGGTATAGCGCGGAGCATAAACTGGCTTGGGATGGCTTTGTACGGGAATCCAAGAACGGCACTTTTCTGCTGCTGCGTGATTATATGGAGTATCATGCAGATCGCTTTGCAGACCACTCGCTGCTGTTTTACCGGAAAGGCAAGCTGGTAGCCTTATTTCCTGCCAATGAACAGGAGCAGGAGGTGCATTCGCATAGTGGTCTTAGCTATGGGGGCGTGATCAGCGATAGCCGTATGAAAGCCGATGTTATGCTGGCTCTTTTTACCGAACTCATTGCCTATTACAAAGCTTTAGGCTTCTACAGCATTTTCTACAAAGCAATACCGCACCTGTATCATCAGCTGCCTGCCGAAGAAGATCTGTATGCCTTATTTCGGAATAAGGCGCTGCTTTACCGGCGGGATATCACTTCCGTTATAGAGCCTGGTGCTGCTAAAACAGCTTATGGCCGGAAAAGGAAATGGCACATCTTGAAAGCAAACAGAAAAAACCTGTTGCTGGTACAGTCTGACAACTTTAGAAGGTTTATGGGCATAGAGCAGAAGGTTTTGGAGGCGAAGTACCAGATAAAACCTGTGCATACTGCTGATGAAATGGTTTATCTGGCTTCCATGTTTCCGGAGAATATCAAGCTGTTTGCGGCTTATGAGCAGGAGGAGATGCTGGCAGGTATTGTTATATACGAAACCGCAACCGTAGCGCATTGCCAGTATATGGCCGCTACTACAAGAGGAAGAGTAGTTTCGGCAATGGATGCTCTGGTAGACTATCTGCTGAAGCAGGTATACCCTCACAAAAAATATTTTAGCTTCGGCATTTCAACAGAGCAGCAGGGGCATTACCTCAACAAGGGGCTGATACAGAACAAAGAAAGTTACGGAGCACGTGCGCTGGTACACGATTTTTATGAGCTTAAACTATAACGGCTGCCTCCTTCGGCAGCCGTTATAGTTTACGCAGTGGCCAGGTTGTCAACAGCTACTTTTTTGCCGATTAACCTGATAACGCCCCACAACACACCAGCTCCGATCAGGTATACCAGGAGCCAATGCACTCCCCAGCTCGAGAGGTTGGTGCAGACAAGGTTTGCCACCAAAGCTACGGTAATGGCATAAGGCAGCTGTGTTTTTACATGGTCTATGTGGCTACAACCCGAAGCAAGAGAGCTTAAGATGGTGGTGTCAGATATCGGAGAGCAGTGATCCCCGAAAACAGAACCAGCCAGTACCACTGAAATCACGTTGTAGACAACCGGCATGGTTTCTTCTAACGACATGCCCTGCGTCTGGCAGACATACCAGGCTGCCGGCAGCATGAGCGGGTATAGGATAGCCATAGTGCCCCAGCTGGAACCAGTAGAGAAGGCAATAATGGCTGCTAAGAAAAAAGTGATTTCAGGCAGGAAGTGTGGCGAAACATTTCCAGAAAAAAGCGAGGTAAGGTACTCTGCCGTGTACAGTTCTTTCGTAACAGATGCCAGCGACCATGCCAGCACCAGTATCAGCACTGCCGGAAGCATTGTTTTAAAGCCTGTTACCAAAGACTCCATTGTTTCATACAAGCTCATGATCCGCTGACTCGTGGTTAAAGCAACTGCCACCAGCACACCACATAAAGAGGCCCAGATCAGTGAAATGTAAGAATTGGAATCACCAATGGTAATTGAAAGCTTCCGGAAAAAGCCCAGACTGGCATCGCTCCAGGTTGCCTCGTTATAACCGGTATACAATAAGCCTGCTACGGTTCCAAATATAACTACCAGCACAGGCAACAAGGCATTAATGGCGCGGGTACGGGTAGGATCTATGGCTTCGAACTCTGCCATTTCCTGTTGCTGCTTTTCTTCACCACTTCGGCTAATGCGTACAGCACTTACAGCGCCGGTAGAACGGGCTCTTGTTTCTGCCTTATGCATAGAGCTGAAATCGCGGTTCATCAGGATCAGCATGAGCATGAATACCAGGGTCAGTACTGGGTAATAGGCATATTCCAGAGAATGAAAGAACAGCGAGTAAGCCCCTTCTTCTATACCCAGCGTGCTGGCTGCATCTTTGATATACCCAAGTTCTGCACCTACCCAGGTGGTAACAAAAGCAATGGCCGCTACAGGCGCAGCGGTACTATCAACTAAGTAAGCAAGTTTTTCCCTGGAAATAAGGTGCTTGTCTGTAACTGGGCGCATGGTGTTGCCCACTATAAGGGTATTGGCATAGTCGTCGAAAAATATAGCGATACCTAAAAACCAGGTTACTACCTGTGAGCTTTTGGCAGACCGGGCATATCTCGATAAAACATTCACAATGCCTGCCATTCCTCCGTTTTTCGAAATAATGGCCACCATGCCTCCAATCAGCATAGAGAAAAGTATAACCGATACGTGGTCGGCATCGGTCAGGGCTCCCACCAGATAGGTATCCGCAACAGCTAGTAAACCAGTAAAAAGAGATTTAAACGACAAACCATAGATGACAAATCCTCCTATCCAGATGCCGGCAAAAAGCGCGAGCAGAACTTCTCTGAATATGAGAGCAAGAACTATAGCCAGCAGCGGAGGCAGAATAGAAAGCCACATGGGAAATTCGCGCACACCGCGTTCGGCTTCTGCATCGAGGCGGTATAAGCGGGCAATGGTATGTGTGCCGAGGTTAGCGCTTACTTGTACAAGATTAGCCGGTGCTCGCAGCGAAAAACGCGTTTCTCCGTCGGTCAGACTCAATTCCTGTACTTCACCGTTGATGCGGAGAGGCAGCGCGCCGCTGTACTTTACAAGGTTACCGGTTTCGGTTGTTGTGCGTAGGGTAAAAGCCGTGTCGTTTATGGCTTGTAGTTTAAGTTCTTCAATAGCTTGCTTGCTGTTATCTCCCTGAGCCATCGACTGCACCGATAGCAGCAACAGAAAAACAAAGCCCAACAGGGTTCTGTATAGCGTCATTTAATCCGGTTTCAAAAATTGTGAATCCCTTAAAATAACTAAATAAATGTGAAATTAGGAAATACAGGCTGTAGAAGAGGCTTTGAATACCCGCTTGCAAGATAATATTATAGTACAGGTAACCGGTAATGCTGAAGCTGCCATCATCCCGTACGCAGAGAAGCAAGCAGCGCCGGTGCTGTTAAAGCAATGGTCATTTTGCCCTGTTCACAATAAACACACCCGCCAGAATAACCAACATGCCGATGTAGTGCCAGAAGTGGATAGTTTCTCCGTCCAGCACGCCCCACATAAGCGCCACGATTGGGATCAGGTAATTAGTGGAGCTGGCAAACAGGGGAGTAGAGAAATGTATCAGCTTGTTAAGCAGGATGAGGCCAATGGCCGTGCTGAATACGGCCAGCGTAGCAATATAGAATAGTGCCTCCCATGCGCCTGAAGTATACTGCAGCTTATTTACCGCATCGGTGGTAAAAAGATAAGCAGCAGCAAGTGGTCCTACTGTCAGCAGAGCCAGGCTCGACATAACCATTGGGCTAATGCCTTTCAGGCGGAATTTAATAATATTGGCACTGCCACCGTAGCAGATCGTTGCAACTACAATATACAGGCCATAGAACTTATTGTCGAGATCGGCACTGCCGTTTCCGGACAAAATGAGCATAGCTGTGCCTGCCATACCCACCATAATGCCGAGCAGGCGCATCCAGGTGATAGACTGCTGAAAGAAAAAAGCTCCTATCAGTAATGTAAAGAGAGCTGTAAGCGAGTTTAACACACCTGCCAGTCCGCTGGCCAGGCGTGTCTCGGCATAGGCGAACAAAAAGGCCGGGAATAGATTGCCTAGCAAGCCACTGGCAAAAATAAATTTCCAACGAGCTGGCTCTACCTTGCGCAGGTTTCTGAGCGCAAAAGGCAGCAAAGCAAGGCAGGCAATCACAATGCGCAAGGCGCCAAGCTCGTCCGAACTAAAAACAACAAGCCCTTTCTTGATCAGGATAAAGGAGGTGCCCCAGATAAAGGTAAGCACCACTACCAGCAGCCACACCAAGGGAGAGGTAGCTGTTTTTTCTTGCGCGGAAGGCGTAATAGTTTTGATGAGCTAGTAGATTATAAGATTTGAAAATCTGGAAATGAAGATTAGGAGAAGTAAAAACAGAAGAACCTTACATTACCTTTAGCCATAACCATTTTTGCAATTGCAGATTACTAACATCTTCAAATCTCTCAATTTTCAAATCTTAAAATTTTCAGACGTAGCTCATGGTCTGGGCAATCTCGTCCAAGATATCATAGATTTCCTGGATATCTTCAGACTGCACCAGGCGCATACGCAGCGGCTTAAAATGAGATAAACCACGGAAGTAGTTGGTATAGTGGCGGCGCATCTCAAAAATGCCCAGCTTCTCGCCTTTCCATTCCAGCGAATGGGTAAAGTGCTGGCGGCAAACAGCTACACGCTCTTCCAGCGTAGGGCCAGGTAGCACTTCGCCTGTTTTCATGTAGTGCTTTATCTCATTAAATATCCACGGATGTCCGATAGAAGCACGACCAATCATAATGCCGTCTACTCCATACCTGTTGCGGTACTCCAGCGCTTTCTCGGGCGAATCGATATCGCCGTTGCCGAAGATAGGGATCTTCATGCGTGGGTTGTTCTTTACCTCTGCAATCAGGCTCCAGTCGGCCTCGCCCTTATACATCTGTACGCGGGTGCGGCCATGTATGCTCAGCGCCTGTATGCCGATATCTTGTAGGCGTTCGGCTGTTTCTACTATGTTTTTGGTGTTCTCGTCCCAGCCAAGTCGGGTTTTAACCGTCACCGGCAGGTTAGTGGCCTTCACTATTTCAGAAGTCATCTGCACCATTTTCGGAATATCGCGCAGCAAAGCAGCACCGGCACCTTTACAGGCCACATTTTTTACAGGGCAGCCATAGTTAATATCAATCAGGTCGGGGCCAGCCTGCGACGAGACAATAGCTGCCTCACGCATCGAGTCTATCTCGGAACCAAAAATCTGGATGCCAATCGGACGTTCGTAATCGAAAATATCCAGTTTCTGCACACTTTTGGCTGCATCACGTATCAAACCCTCAGAAGATATAAACTCGGTGTACATCAGGTCAGCTCCGTTGGCTTTACAAACCTTCCGGAAAGGCGGATCGCTCACGTCTTCCATGGGGGCCAGCAGCAGAGGAAACTCACCTAGTTCTATGTTCGCTATTTTTACCAAAGCAAAGTCTAATTTTTCGCGTAAATTTACGTCAATTAAACCTAAATTTCTCTATGAAAG
Source organism: Pontibacter sp. SGAir0037 (assembly GCF_005491705.1). Classification (NCBI taxonomy): domain Bacteria; kingdom Pseudomonadati; phylum Bacteroidota; class Cytophagia; order Cytophagales; family Hymenobacteraceae; genus Pontibacter; species Pontibacter sp. SGAir0037. The sequence continues at coordinate 4,332,761 of NZ_CP028092.1, forward strand.
GTTTCATCTCCAAAGAAGTGCATCCATTTTTTGTGTTATTGCTGCTCATTGCCTTTGTGTTTGGAGGAGCTTTTGTGGCTACTTTCTTTTATTCTATACTCGGAGATGCCCTGTTCGGTATTGGTATATTTGACCTGGCGAAGGCACTTGATGAACCTGCTGCCTATCCTAATACCCGGAATGCCCTTATGTTTTACCAAGGCATTGTGTCTTTCTTTATGTTTATAGTAGCGCCGCTTTTACTGATTAGCTCTTTAAAATATAATGTAGACAGGTATCTGAACTGGAAAACGGCACCTACGATAGGACTGGTGCTGCTAAGCGGCCTGCTGATTATCCTGATTATGCCAGCCAATTCGCTTATCATAGACTGGAATGCCAATGTAAACTTTCCGGAGTCGATGAAGGGATTTGAAGAATGGGCAAGGGAAAAAGAAAGTTTTGCTGCCGAATTAACCAAACTGCTGGCGAAGCTCTCTTCGGTGCCGGAACTGTTGGTAGGGCTGCTGGTGATTGCTGTTATTCCGGCTATAGGCGAAGAGCTGGTGTTCAGAGGCGTGGCACAACGGCAGTTTCACCGCTGGACAGGCAACGGGCATATCGCTATCTGGATTGCAGCTTTTGCCTTTAGCGCCATACACAACCAGTTTTTTGGCTTCTTTCCCAGAATGATTTTAGGAGCTTTGTTTGGCTACTTGTATATGTGGTCGGGCAGAATAAGCGTACCCATTATAGCTCACTTTGTGAATAATGGTTTTCAGGTGCTGATGCTGTACCTGTACCAGGCTGGGCAGGTAGATATGGATCTGGAGTCTACCGAGTCAATGCCCTGGTATAGTGTCTTGATATCTGTGGTGCTGAGCGCTGGCGTTATCTATTACCTGTACAAGCAGTTTTCGGCAGTACCGCCCCGGCAGGAGGCATTGGCTCCTGTAAATGCAAAAGAGCCAGATCCGGAGGACCCGGATGTATACTGAACCGTAACATCTCTAAACCTCCCTGTTAAATTGACACCCACACCATTTCATGAGCAAAAATATATCCTCCTTAAGTAATTTTCAGCAACGCGTTATCGTAGGCATATTAGGCGCAGCCCTTTTTATAGGAGGCATTTTATATAACCAGTGGACATACTTTCTGCTTTTTCTGGGACTTACCCTGCTGGGGATGCTGGAGTTTTACAGGCTGGTAGGTTATGCGAAACAAATTCAGCCTAACAAAACAGCCGGTCTTATAGCCGGAGGCTTTATCTACATTGCCGTTTTTGGTGTGGAAACCGAGCTGTTTCCCGCAAATTATCTGTACCTGGCGTTACCGCTGTTGATGCTGCTGTTTATATGGGAGCTTTACCGCAAGCACCCACAGCCCTTTACCAACATCGCATTCACCTTATTAGGAGTTGTATATGTAGCTGTCCCTTTTGGGTTGCTGCATTTGCTCGGCTTCCTGGTAGGAGAATATAGCTGGCAGCCTATCCTGGGCCTGATGCTGCTTATCTGGACTGCAGACACAGGAGCCTACATAGCAGGTAAGAGTTTTGGAAAACATAAGCTGTTGGAGCGGGTATCGCCTGGTAAAACCTGGGAAGGATGGGCAGGTGGTACTGTATTGGCCGTAGTGGTAGGATATATACTTTCCCTTTATTTTAACGATCTGGTTTTATATCAGTGGCTGATCATAGCGGTGCTGGTAGCTGTTTTTGGCGTTTTAGGCGATTTGGTGGAGTCGTTGCTGAAGCGTAGTTTAGGCGTAAAAGACTCAGGCACACTGCTGCCCGGCCACGGCGGTATTCTCGACCGCTTCGATAGCCTGATTATGGCCATCCCTTTTATTGTAGCCTTTCTGAAAATTTTGTGAGTGCTTACTAACGTTTGTTAGGCTTAAGTCCATTTTATTTCCATAACTTTGCCGCCTAATTTCTTAATCACAGATTAATTGTAAGGTTATATGATGTTATACAAAGAACCTGCACCCATAAAAGATAGGGAAAACCCTTTCGAATCGATGATGTCGCGTTTTAATATTGCGGCAGAAATTCTAGGACTGGATGATGAGACATACAATGTCTTGAAATCGCCTACTCGTCAGGTGATTGTAAATATACCTGTTACCATGGATGATGGGAAGGTGCGCGTGTTTGAAGGCTTCCGGGTGATGCACTCTAATATTCTGGGCCCCTCTAAAGGAGGTATCCGTTATGCGCCGGATGTGTTTCTGGATGAGGTGAAAGCCCTGGCCGCCTGGATGACCTGGAAATGTGCCGTGGTGGATATTCCGTATGGTGGTGCAAAAGGAGGCATCGTTTGCGATCCCTATGCCATGTCGGCTGGTGAAATCGAGCGCTTAACAAGAGGGTATACAGCTTCTCTGATCGATATTTTCGGACCAGACCAGGATATTCCTGCTCCGGATATGGGTACAGGACCACGTGAAATGGCCTGGCTGATGGACGAATACTCTAAAACCAAAGGGTCTACCGTGCAAGGAGTAGTCACAGGTAAACCGCTGGTATTGGGTGGTTCTTTAGGCAGAGTAGAGGCCACAGGACGTGGCGTAATGGTATCGGCGATGGCTGCTATGGGTAAACTGGGAATGAATCCTGAAAAATCTACGGCTGTAGTGCAGGGCTTCGGAAACGTAGGCACCTGGGCGGCTAAACTAATGGCAGAGCGAGGGGTGAAAATTTTAGGTATAAGCGATGTAAGCGGTGCCTATTGGAACGATAAAGGTATTAATATAGAAGAGGCAATCGACTTCAAAAACGCTCACGGTGGCCGCCTCGAAGGATTTAAAGGTGCCGAAAAGATGGACCCGGACGAGCTGCTGACTTCTAAAGTAGATGTATTGGTGCCTGCTGCGGTAGAAGATGTTATCACTATCCGGAATGTAGACAAGATACAAGCCAAGCTGATAGTGGAGGGAGCTAACGGGCCAACCTCGTACAAAGCAGATAACATCATCAACGAAAAAGGTATTATGGTGGTGCCGGATATTCTGGCTAACTCAGGTGGGGTAACAGTATCTTACTTTGAGTGGGTGCAAAACCGCATGGGCTTTAAGTGGACGTTAGACCGCGTAAACGAACGTGCGGCACGTATCATGAACGAATCTTTTGAGCGGGTATATGCTGCTTCTCAGAAATATAATGTGCCAATGCGCATTGCTGCCTACATTGTTGCCATCGATAAAGTGGCTATGACTTACAAGTATCGTGGCGGATTCTAAAATTTTTTATTGGTTTAATTTAAAGATTGCATAATTTTAAGCTCTGATAATAGCTCATTCATGTATATGGATGAGCTATTATTAAAAAATACAAGAACCTGCAGTTAATTTATTACAATAATGAAAATTCATAAAGAAGGAAGAAGGATACTACTGTTTACTTTACTCATCCTGATCGTCCTGAACCTCTTGCTTTACAATTTTAATGCAGGTAACAGCACCTTTAACAAAATTTTCACCGGTATCTCTGTTGTAGTATTCCTGCTGATTCTGCAATTTTTCAGAAGCCCTTACCGTAACCTGTTGCTGCACGAAGACCTGATTGTAGCGCCTGCAGACGGTAAAGTAGTAGTTATAGAAGAAACAGAGGAAACCGAATACTTCAAGGATAAGCGTAAGCAAATATCCATTTTTATGTCGCCTATAAACGTACACGTTACCCGGAATCCTGTTTCAGGTATTGTGAAATATTTTAAGTATCATCCTGGTAATTACTTTGTGGCGTGGCATCCAAAATCAAGTACTCAAAACGAGCGTACAACAGTTGTGGTAGAATCTACTGCCGGTCCGGAGGTTCTTTTCCGCCAGATTGCCGGAGCTATGGCGCGCCGTATTGTGTGGTATGTAAAAGAGCAGGATGAGGTAAGCCAGGGCGAGGAATTCGGCTTTATCAAGTTCGGATCGCGTGTAGACATCTTTCTGCCGCTGGATACCGAAGTAAAAGTGCAGCTGGGCCAGAAAACAAAAGGCGGACAGACTGTAATCGCCCAGTTAAAAACAGAAACACCAACATTGTTCGGATAAACAAAAGGTATAGCCATCAGCTAAATCAGAAAGAGCCTTTGTAGTACTACAAAGGCTCTTTCTGATTTATAGCTTAATTTTTTATTTAAAATCTTCCGCTGTAAACAGTTTTCTGGTAATTACATCCTCTTCTGCTAAGCCACTGTCTTTATAAATCTGAATCAGGCAGGTGTCGAGGTTGCTGGTGCTGATATTTCGGATAGCCCCCATACTGCCTTCTGTATAGGCTGCATCGCTGTACTGAAACTTGCTTTGGCTATAGCAACTGCTGGAATCAGCCAGAATGCCATCCCGGGTATAGCGGAAGTTATCTTTCGTAACAAGGTAAATAGAGTAATAGAACTGGTTACGGGCATCCGGCTGCACAGGCTGGTTCAGGCAAAAGCTGAAGTCACTACCAGCGGGCACTTCAACCGACACTACTTCCAGTCTGTTTCTGGAGCAGGATGCGGTGGTCAGAAGAGCTGTAAGAACTATAAAAGGCAAAAGAGCTTTTTTCATTTGAGAGCTAGCTAAGCAATGGCTACAACTATAAAAACCGAAGCCATTGCTGTTTACAAATCTGAAATTCTATTAATGTACAAATTACTGTAATGCAGCAAGCGGATTAGTACCAGCTTGCAACCAGTTGCATAAGTTGCTCCAGGTATTGCTGATCTACCTCGTCAAAATCGTTTAATTTATCGCTGTCGACATCCAGTACCAGTTTTACCTCGCCGTCTTTTATAACAGGTACTACAATCTCCGATTTAGAATCGCTGCTACAGGCAATATGGCCCGGAAAAGCTTCCACATCGGGTACAACTATAGTCTGCCGGCGGGTATAGCAGGCTCCGCACACTCCTTTATGATAAGGAATCCGGGTGCAGGCAATAGGCCCCTGAAACGGCCCCAGAACCAGCTGGTCTTCTTTATTAAAATACACTCCAACCCAGAAGAAGTCGAAACCTTGTTTTAAAGCAGCTACAAGATTGGAAATATTGGCAATTAAATCTGTTTCGCCTGTTACCAATGCTTCTATCTGAGGTAAAAGAGCTTTGTATTTTTCCTCTTTTGTGAGGGTTTGGTCTACTATAAGTGATTCTGCCACAGGAATTTTAATTTGAGAATTTGAAGATTGGGAAATTAGAAAACGAAGTTAAAAAATGTTGTCTGTAACGCATGAAGGCGGCTGCCCTCTCACTAACTAATAATATTTTTAATACATAATAGCCAGTTAATCTCATTTTTAAATAACGAACCATCTTAAGCATACTCTAAAGACAATCCATCGATATTCATTCATAATTTGCTTATATACTACTACTTACTATCTTTTTATAATGAAACAATACATCCGAGCCTAAAGTTTGAGAGGTGTGCAGGAACTGGTGGGCCATTATTGGCGCTTTAATTCCTTCTCCAAGCATTTTCTCGGCACTCTTAAATACATTGGCCTCATCCCACAGGCTCTCTTCCAACAAGCTGTTAAGCAGGTAAGTGCCGCCCTCTACCATAACAGACAGAATTTGGTGCTGGTACAGGTCCTGCATCATTTGCCGGAGCAGTGGCTCCTGTTCGTTCATTAATACATAACGAAGGTTCTCGTGCTCCTGGTCCTGCTTTTTATAGTTGTAAACTACTGTAGGCTGGCTTTTATCGAATAAGTGCGCCTGCTCCGGCAGTTGCAGCTGTCTGTCTATAACAATCCGTAAGGGATTTTTGCCACTCCAGAGCCGGGTGTTCAGGCGCGGGTTATCAAAAATAGCAGTGCGTGTGCCTACCATAATAGCCTGCTCTTCCGACCGCCACTTATGCACAAGCCGCTGCGCCAGCTTTCCGCTTATCTGTACTTGCTCGCAATTAGGGCCTGCTACAAATCCATCGGCCGTTTCAGCCCATTTTAGTATAATGTAAGGTCGCTTTTGGGCATGAAAGGTAAAGAAGCGCTTATTTAATTCCAGCCCCTCTTCTTCCAGTATACCTACTTTTACCTGTGCACCTGCCTCGAACAGTTTCTTTATACCTCTGCCCGCTACCACCGGGTTAGGATCCGTATTGCAAATCACGACATCCTTTATACCGTGGCTGATGAGCAGATCGGCACAAGGCGGCGTTTTGCCATAGTGGGAGCAGGGTTCCAGTGTTACATATACCCGGCTCTTTGGTAAAAGGCTTTTATCTTCCACAGAAGCAACAGCATTTACTTCTGCATGTGGCGCACCATACTGTCTGTGCCAGCCTTCGCCAATTATCTGCCCTTCATGCACAATTACACAGCCTACCATAGGGTTCGGACTGGTGTAGCCACTACCAATCCTGGCCAAGTCCAGGGCGCGCTGCATGTATAGTTTGTCTGACATATTTTTTAGTTAGAACTTTAAAAAGTTATGAGGTTAAAAAGTTGCCTAAGTGGGAGAGTGATAATTGTTAAGAGAGATGAAGTTTTCACTTTAGCCTTGTCCAAATTCAATTTCTAACCCTCCGGTACAACAACATTCTAACTTTTTAACTATCTAACTTTCTAAGCAAAAGTCTTACTTTTGTAAAGGTACCCAAATTAGCATATAAAGTACAAGCCGTGCCAACCGTCCAGCAAATCCAGCAGCATATAAAGGAAAGTATAGAAGAGGTATATGCATCGCCCGAAAACGGTGCCATTGCACAGCTGGTGCTGGAGCATGTGTTGCAAAAATCGCGGTTGCAGCTCAGCCTGGGCCAGCAGGAGGAGGTAAGCAGTGCCAATGCTTCAGAAGTTGATAGTATCATACACCGCCTGCAGCAGCACGAGCCGGTGCAGTATATATTAGGCGTAGCGCATTTCTATGATATGGAACTGCAGGTAGACGAGCGTGTACTGATACCAAGGCCGGAAACAGAAGAGCTGGTGCATCTGGTGATAAAAGACCATCAGGGGCAGGAAAATCTAAAAATAATGGATATCTGCACGGGCAGTGGCTGTATCCCCTTAGCGCTGGCTGCCAATATAGAAGGCTCCACTATCTATGGTCTGGAAGTATCTGGGGGAGCACTGGAAGTGGCAAAGGCAAATGCTGCTAAGTATAACCTGCAGGTAGAATGGTTGCACCAGGATATCTTCGAGCCTTTGCCAGCTATTATAGCGCCAGGGTCTTTGGATATTATTACGAGTAATCCGCCCTATGTGCTGGAGGAGGAAAAGCAGTTGATGCGAACAAATGTGCTGGATTTTGAACCACATCTGGCGCTTTTCGTACCCGATACGGATCCGCTTAAGTTTTACAAAAGAATAACACAAGTAGCCAAAGAACTACTACATAAAGGCGGACATTTGTACTTTGAAATTAATGAACGCTATGGTGCGGAAACCTGTGCCTTTCTGCTGCAGGAAGGATATACACAGGCTGAAGTGAAGCAGGACCTGTTTCAGAAAGACAGAATAGTAGTGGCTACCCTATAGCATTCATCTTTAGACTTTTAATGTCATCATTAGCTTAGTTTTTTTAGCAAATTATAGTAATAAATATATTTAAATTCCTATCTTTAATTCAAAGATGTGGCAGGCTTTTTTTACTACAAGAAGTTTTAATAGTATATTGCTATGATTTTGAAGCGGTAAAAGCAGAGCAACTGATCTAAAAACAAAGCTCATTCAATAACTATAAAGGCACAGGTTTAACAGACACATAATGAAGAAAATTTTAGTAACAGGTGGAGCTGGTTATATAGGTTCTCATACAGTGGTAGAACTGCAGGAGGCGGGTTATGCGCCTATTATTATAGATAACTTTTCTAATTCAGAGGAAAGTGCTTTGGAAGGTATTGCAGCTATTCTGGGGAAAGAGATACCTTGCTACAGAGTAGATTGCACCGACGCTGTGGCTATGAGACAAGTGTTTGAGCAGGAGCAGGATATACAGGGAGTTATTCATTTTGCGGCTTACAAAGCTGTAGGAGAGTCGGTAGCAGAACCGCTGAAGTACTACCACAACAATGTGGGCTCGCTGGTTGCCCTGTTGCAGGTAATGAGTGAGTTTAACGTATATAACCTCGTGTTCTCTTCTTCCTGTACGGTGTATGGTATACCTGATAAACTTCCTGTTACGGAACAAACGCCGGTACAGAAAGCGAACTCTCCGTACGGCAACACGAAAAAGATTTGTGAGGAAATTCTCTCAGACCTTGCTGCCAGTGGAGCGGAAATGAATTCTATCGCGCTGCGTTACTTTAACCCGATTGGCGCACATCCTTCTGCCCGTATAGGGGAATTGCCACTAGGCGTTCCAAGCAACCTGGTGCCTTTTATTACACAAACAGCCATTGGCATACGGGAGCAAGTAACCGTTTTCGGTAGCGACTACGATACCCCCGACGGCACCTGTATCCGGGATTATGTGCACGTGGTAGACCTGGCAAAGGCGCATGTGGTAGCAATAGACAGACTGCTGGAGGGAAAGGTAGATAAGCTGGAATTCTATAATGTAGGTACCGGTAACGGTAATACTGTGCTGGAAGCCATCCAGGCATTTGAGCTGGCAACAGGCGTGAAGCTGAATTATAAAATAGGACCGCGCCGCGCAGGTGACGTGCCTAAAATATATGCCGATGTAACCAAAGCAACAGAAGTGCTTGGCTTTAAAACAACCAGTACGCTCGAAGAGGCCATGGCAAGCGCCTGGAAATGGCAGGTATCACTTAAAGAATCTACAACAGAAGCTTAATATGAAAATTTTAATCACAGGTGGAGCGGGCTTTATCGGCTCTCATGTAGTAAGGCTATTTGTAAATAAGTACCCTGACTACCAAATATTTAATCTGGATAAACTTACCTATGCCGGTAATCTGGCAAACCTGGCGGATATTGAGGAAAAAGAAAACTACCAGTTTCTGAAGGGCGATATTGTAGATGCTGACTGGCTGGACGAGATATTTACAACCTATAAATTTGATGCTGTTGTACACCTGGCTGCTGAGTCGCATGTAGATCGTTCTATTACAGACCCGCTTGCCTTTGTGCAGACAAACGTTATTGGTACGGTGAACCTGCTCAATACGGCCCGTAAGCACTGGAAAGAAAATCTGCAGGACCACCTATTTTACCATATTTCTACCGATGAGGTATATGGTTCGCTAGGAGAGGATGGCCTCTTTACAGAGGAAACCGCTTATGATCCACGCTCACCTTATTCTGCTTCTAAAGCCAGTTCTGATCATTTTGTAAGAGCCTACTACCATACCTACGGCCTGCATGTAAAGGTATCGAACTGCTCTAACAACTATGGCCCAAATCACTTTCCCGAGAAGCTGATCCCATTGGCTATCCATAACATTAAAAATGAAAAGCCTGTGCCGGTGTACGGCAAAGGCGAAAATATCCGCGACTGGTTGTATGTGCTCGATCATGCCCGTGCCATCGATGTTATCTTCCACGAAGGTAAAGTGGGCGACACCTACAATATTGGGGGTATAAATGAATGGCGTAATATCGACCTGATAGAGCTGCTGTGTGATGTAATGGACGAAAAGCTGGGCAGAGAGAAAGGACAGTCCCGCCAGCTGATCACTTTTGTAAAAGACCGTGCCGGACATGATTTGCGCTATGCCATTGATTCTTCGAAACTGGTAAACGAGCTGGGCTGGAAGCCTTCTGTAACGTTTGAAGAAGGCCTTGCCAAAACCGTAGACTGGTACCTGCAAAATTCGGAGTGGCTGGATAATGTTACTTCGGGCAATTACCAGTCTTACTACGAGCAGCAGTATGTAAATCGCTAAGGCGGTAATTTAAACTCAAAAATCCTGAATCAGAAATTGTTGTAGAGGTTGGCAAGCGGAGAGGTAGAGCAGCAATTAAATAAGAACCAATCAAAACCATGAAGGGAATCATACTTGCCGGAGGCTCTGGTACCAGGCTTCACCCGCTTACCTTGGCTGTTAGTAAACAACTAATGCCTGTTTACGACAAACCTATGATCTATTATCCGCTGTCTACGCTGATGCTGGCCGGTATAAAAGATATCCTGATTATTTCGACACCGCACGATCTGCCTTTGTTTGAGCGCTTGTTAGGCGATGGTAGCCACTTAGGCTGCAGCTTTAGCTATGCGGTGCAGGAGGAGCCAAACGGCCTGGCGCAGGCATTTGTAATCGGTGAAGAGTTTGTAGGCAGCGATAAAGCAGCATTAATATTGGGCGATAATATTTTCTATGGTTCCGGTATGAGTAAACTGCTGCAGAGCAACAACAACCCGGACGGCGGTGTGGTGTATGCCTACCATGTGCACGATCCGGAGCGTTACGGGGTGGTAGAATTTGATGCAAGTAATGTGGCCATTTCTATAGAGGAGAAGCCAAAGCAGCCGAAGTCTCATTATGCTGTTCCCGGCTTGTATTTCTACGACAACGATGTAATTGATATTGCAAAGAACCTGGAACCAAGCCCTCGTGGAGAGTACGAGATTACGGATGTAAATAAAGAGTATCTGCGCCGGGGAAAGCTGAAGGTAGGTATACTGGATCGTGGTACAGCCTGGCTCGATACAGGTACGATTCAGTCGCTGATGCAGGCTGCTACTTTTGTGCAGGTAGTAGAGGAGCGGCAGGGGCTTAAGATCGGTAGTATCGAAGAAGTAGCCTATCGCATGGGTTTTATTGATGCCGAGCAGCTGCAGCGTATAGCAGAACCTTTGCGCAAAAGCGGTTATGGCGAATATCTGCTGAGTATTTTAAAATAAAGGCCAGTAATAGGCAAAGAAGAGGCTGTTCAGGTTTGAGCAGCCTTTTTTATAGCACCGCGCTCCCTTATACCACAAACCCCAGCACCAGCCCGCCGAGAATCAGAAGTGGGGCTGGTACCTTTGTAAACATGAGCAGGGCAAAGGTGGCGGCTACAACAAATATGTTCAAGTAGCTGGGGTCGAGGGGGCGAAACAGCAGAATTGCTGCAGCCATTACCATCCCCGTGCTTACAGCACTGATGCCTTCCAGCGAAGCCCGTATAACACGGTATTTTTTTAGCTCATCCCAAAAACGAATTACAAAGAAGATAAGGAAAGTGCCTGGCAGGAAGATGCCCACCGTTGCAACAATAGAACCTAGCAGTTGCCCTCCAATACCGTGGCTGCGCATAGACAGTGCACCAATATAAGAGCAGAAAGAGAACACTGGACCGGGGAGCGCCTGCATAATAGCATAACCTGAAAGAAATTCCTGGCCGCTGAGGTAATGCTTAAAATCAACGAACTCGGTATACATCAGCGGGATAAGCACTTGCCCGCCACCAAAGATCAGGCTGCCATTCCGGTAAAAGTTCTCGAACAAACGAACAGGCAAACTGTTTGTAGCCTTGCCTACCACGGCGGCAGTTATCAGTACGGCGCCAAACAAGATAAAATTTGCCCACTGTATATGTATCTTGTTTTTAGGTTCCAGCGGATGCCTTTTAAACCGGAAAGCCGTGACTGCCCCACCGGCAAGCAGCAGCACCGGGAAAATCCAGGGAGAGTTAAAGAAATAGGCTATAATGGCTGATATTACCATGATAACAGTAGCTGTTTTGGTATGAATAACTTTTAAACCGATCATGTAGGCGGCATAGCAGACAAAGCCAACGGCCATGGGTTGTATGATCCGTAAAAAGTGAAGCGATATGTTTTGCTCCTGCAGGTAATTGATGGTAACGGCTGCGGCCGTCATTACAATAGTGGCTGGCAGTAACCAAACGATCAGGGTCAGATAAGCCAGGTTTGGGCCACCTATTTTAAAGCCTATAGCCGTAACAGTCTGGGTAGAAGTAGGGCCGGGAAGAATCTGGCAGAGGGCATTAAGCTCTATCAGCTCCTGCTCTGTAAGGTAGCGGCGCTTATCTACCAGTAGCTTAAACATCATGGCAATGTGAGCCTGCGGACCTCCGAAAGCCGTTAAGGCCAGAACCAGAACATCTTTCAGGAAAATATAGTAGCGCAAACTCATACCTTAAATATAAAAAAGAGAGACGACCTTGCTGCCATCTCTCTTAATTGTTTTATGCAAATACCGAAATTAAGCCTTTTTCAGCCCAAGCTCAATCAGGCGTTCGTTCAGGAACTCGCCTGCCGTAGCATCCGGGTAAGCCTTAGGGTTCTGCTCGTTTATGCAGCTCTCAAGGCAGGTAAGGTCCATTTCGGAGCGTGGGTGCATAAAGAACGGAATAGAATAGCGCGAAGTATGCATCAGCTCACGTGGCGGGTTTACCACCCGGTGAATAGTAGACTTCAGCTTGTTATTGGTGTGGCGGGCCAGCATATCGCCAACGTTTACCACTACCTGCTCTGGCAGCGCTGTAATCGGAATCCATTTGCCATCGCGGCGCAGTACTTGCAGGCCATCTGCACTGGCACCCATCAGCAGGGTAATCAGGTTAATATCGCCATGCTCTGCAGCGCGTACTGCATCGGCAGGCACGCTATCCGGGTCTTCTATCGGGAAGTAGTGGATAGGGCGCAGAATGCTGTTGCCATACTTCACTTTCTCATCGAAATAATTTTCCGGCAGCTCCAGGTGCAAAGCAATTGCGCGCAGTACCTGCTTGCCCGCAGCCTCTAGTTTACTGTAAGCTTCTAATGTAACTTCTTTCAGCTCCGGAACTTCTTCAGGCCAGATATTGGCAGGATATTCTTCTTTGATAGGATCTGAGTCTGGAATACCTTCCAAATCCTGGCCTACATGGTAGAACTCCTTTAAATCGCCGGTGTTAAAACCTTTTGCTTTTTCTCTTCCCTTGCCTACGTAGCCACGCTGGCCGGCAAGCTCCAGTACTTCATACTTTTGCTTAATCTCGTCTGGCAGGGCAAAGAATTTCTTAACAGTAGCATACAGTCTTTCGGTAAGGTCATCGCTTAGGCCATGGTTGCGCAAAGCAATAAAACCGATGTTCTGGTAGGCGTCGCCCAGCTTCTTCACAAATTGCGCTCTTTGTTCGGCATCGCCTGATGTAAAATCGGCAAGGTCCAGAGAAGGAACCTCATCAAATAATATTTCGCTCATATTAAAATAGCTGTATACTTTTATGTATTATAAACGTAGCCGCAATATACATAAAATTCAAATCGCTATTCCATAGCTATAGCTAAACCAGATATCTAGCTCATGAAAAAAACATATTTTTTAGTTGCTGCTGCTTTTTTAGTGGGGATGTCAGCCTGCGATACTACAAGACCGGCACAAGAAGCTGATACTAGGGCAACAGTAGTAAGAACAGCGCCTTCGCCAGCCGGGGATGTAATGAATAGCAATGGACTGCGGGTATACGCATTTAACGATTCGCAGCCTTACCCGGAGTCGCAGCTACGCCTGATTGTGCCGGCTGCAGGAGGCAGGGCAGAGGCAGGTGCCGTAGAGTTTGTCTACGATGTTTCTAATTTCCAGCTCTCCCGCATGACGCCCCACTCCAATGCAGAGCACCTGGCAAATTCACAGGAAGGGCAGCATATTCATAACATTGTAGACAACGAGCCTTATACCGCTCATTACGAAACTACTTTTACAAAAGAGATTTCGGAAGGAGACCATGTGATACTCTCTTTCCTCTCCAGGTCTTACCACGAAAGTCTGAAGCACCAGAATGCCTATGACCTGCGTGTGGTTACCGTAGGCAACCCGAAGCAGAGGATCAATTTTGACGTTAACGCACCGCACATGTTCTATAGCAGGCCCAAAGGAGAATATATAGGGGCAGATGCAGAGCATATTATGCTCGATTTTTACCTGGTAAATACAACGCTTGCATCAAACGGAAACAAAGTAAGGGCTACTATCAACGGAACGGAATTTATGCTGGATAAATGGATGCCCCACATTATAGAAGGTCTTCCTATGGGTGAGAATACCATTAAACTGGAACTGCTTGACAAGAATGGAAAAGTTATGCCAGGGCCTTATAACAGCGTTGAGCGCACTATAACGTTACGCGCAGAATAGTACTGCTCTTTATGGCATGCAAAGTCCCTGAAATTGGCAAGTCCCGCTATTCAATAAAGAGTAGCGGGACTTGCCAATTTCAGGGGCTAAAAGGCAACTACTTGTCGTCTTTGGATCTGTTTGCGTTTTGGTTTGAAGGGCTCGCAATCGAATTGCGCATATCGGTATCGGACTGGATATTCTGCATTTTATAGTAATCCATAATGCCCAGGTTACCGCTTCTGAAAGCAGCTGAGATAGCCTGCGGAATTTCTACTTCAGCCGCAATTACAGAGGCGCGTGCCTCCTGGGCTTTCGCTTTCATTTCCTGTTCTACGGCAACAGCCATGGCACGACGTTCTTCTGCTTTTGCCTCTGCTACTTTTAAATCGGCTCCAGCCTGGTCTATCTGTAGCTTTGCGCCAATGTTTTCACCCACATCAATATCGGCAATATCAATGGAGAGTATTTCGTAAGCTGTACCGGCATCCAGTCCTTTTTGTAGTACCAGTTTAGAAATAATATCCGGATTCTCCAGCACGCTCTTGTGTGAAGCAGATGAGCCGATAGAGGTAACAATGCCTTCGCCAACACGGGCCAGGATAGTCTCTTCGCCTGCACCGCCTACCAGCTGCATAATGTTGGCGCGCACGGTTACACGGGCTTTGGCAATTAATTGTATACCATCCTGAGCAACGGCAGCCACATTAGGAGTGTTGATTACTTTAGGGTTTACAGATGTTGTTACCGCTTCGAACACGTTGCGGCCAGCAAGATCGATGGCTGTGGCTTGTTTAAACGAGAGTGGAATATTGGCTTTGTCGGCTGAGATCAGAGCTTTTATCACATTCGGCACATTGCCACCAGCCAGGTAGTGTGTCTCCAGCTCTGTGGTAGTAACATCTATGCCTGCTTTCGTCGCGTTGATCATAGAGTTTACAATAAGGCTTGGCGGCACCTTACGGATACGCATAAATACCAGTTCCAGCAGGCCTACCCGCACCCCCGAGAACAAGGCCGTGATCCAAAGGCTGATCGGAACGAAGTATAAAAATATCATGAGCAGGATGATAGCACCTGCAATCAGAAACAGTAATGAGAAATTTTCCATCTGGTTGGTTAAGAATTAGCTTACTTCTTCGACAATGATCTTATTCTGAGATAAATTAATAATGCGAATGGTGGTATTAGGGGATATAAATTCACCTCTTGTCTGTACCTCATGAAGCTTCTCATTAAAAGTGGCAGTGCCCTGAGGGCGTAAAGCAGACACAGTTTTGCCTTCTTCGCCAACTTCTAACACGTGCATATTGTCTTCGTTCACACGGCTTCTGTTGCTTTCGTTTAAGGCAAAGCGGGTCCAGGCATCAGATCTGAAACTATAGAAGAAGGTAACAACAGCCACAAGCGATGAGGCTCCCAGTATGATATGTCCGGTGGTGGTGCCAAGTGCAGCATATCCAATCCAGATGCCTATACCTGTAAGGGCAAAACCCAGGATACCCACTACGGTAGTACCAGGCACAAATATCAGCTCTACTATAATCAGAAGCAGACCGATGCAAATCAACAATATTACTGTAACCCAATCTATAAGCATGGCTTGGAAATGCTAGTAAGAGTAAATATAATGAATTTAGTCTTAAATAAACCATATTCATCATATTTTTATACTCACTGCAAATAAAAGCGCCACTTCCGGTTTAAGGAAGTGGCGCTCACTGTTTAAATGGTTTTTAGCTCTTGGTGAGCAGTTAAAGTGCTGTGTTATTAATAAGCCTTGGCAAAATAAACACGCTTGTTGGAAGGTTTGCCTGTCAGCATATCTGTACCTTCTTCTTCGGGCGTATCCAGGGCGATACAGCGAATAGTGGCTTTGGTTTCTTCTTTAATGCGCTCTTCTGTTTCCGGAGTGCCATCCCAATGAGCCAGTACAAAACCGCCTTTGCCTTCCAGCACCTGCTTAAACTCTTCGTAGCTGTCTACTTTAGTTGTATGTGCTTCTCTGTAAGCCAGGGCTTTGCTGTAAATATTTTGCTGAATCTCCTCCAGTAGCTCAGGTATGTACGCTGTTAGCGAATCGAACTGCTGAGAGCTCTTTTCTTTTGTATCGCGGCGGGCCACTTCGGCAGTACCGTTTTCAAGATCGCGGGCTCCTATGGCAATGCGCACAGGCACCCCTTTCAGCTCCCACTCGGCAAACTTAAAGCCGGGGCGCTCGGTATCGCGGTTGTCGTATTTCACGCTGATACCTTTTGCTTCCAGTTCTTTCTTCAGCTGCAGCACCTTTTCGCTGATCTGGCCTAATTGTTCTTCCCCTTTGTAAATGGGCACAATTACTACCTGGATAGGAGCCAGCTTTGGAGGCAGCACCAACCCCTCGTCGTCGGAGTGCGCCATAATCAGAGCTCCCATCAAACGGGTGCTTACTCCCCATGATGTTCCCCAAACATGCTCCAGGCCTCCTTCTTTGGTGGCAAACTTCACATCGAATGCTTTGGCAAAGTTCTGGCCCAGGAAGTGAGAAGTACCGGCTTGTAAGGCTTTGCCGTCCTGCATCAGGCCTTCGATACAATACGTGTCTAATGCGCCTGCAAAGCGTTCGTTAGGCGTTTTTACACCTCTTACCACTGGCAAAGCAATGTATTGCTCGGCAAAAGTGGCGTATACCTCCAGCATCTGCCTTGTTTCGGCAATAGCTTCATCTGCAGTGGCATGCGCTGTATGGCCTTCCTGCCACAGGAATTCAGCTGTGCGCAAAAACAGGCGGGTACGCATTTCCCAGCGCACTACGTTTGCCCACTGGTTTACCAGCAAGGGCAGGTCGCGGTAGCTCTGGATCCAGTTTTTATAAGTGTTCCAGATAATGGCTTCAGAAGTAGGGCGTACAATAAGCTCTTCCTCTAGCCGGGCTGCCGGATCCACACGTAGTTTGCCCTTATTATCCGGGTCGGTCTGTAAACGATAGTGTGTTACAACAGCACATTCTTTTGCAAAGCCTTCCGCATTCTGCTCTTCGGCTTCGAACAAGCTCTTGGGCACGAACAAAGGGAAGTACGCATTTTCATGTCCGGTTGCCTTAAACATGTCGTCTAACACACGCTGCATTTTTTCCCAGATGGCATACCCGTATGGTTTAATTACCATACAGCCCCGAACTGCAGAATTCTCAGCTAAACCTGCTTTCTTAACCAGTTCGTTATACCATAAGGAATAGTCTTCACTTCTTTTTGGTAAGCCTTTGCTCATGATTTTGAGAAATTTTATATTATATTGTCAATCAATGATATTATTGGAATGAATTTTGCTGCTCTAATTTTAGAAAAAGCATATCAATCTGCGCCAAAAATACGTTATTAAATTATACTATCTATAAGGTTTTGCGCGATTGTGTCTTTATCTTTATAGATATGAATTTAACTTCCCGATTATCATGAAAAATATAACTAAACTCACTATAGCGCCTGTACTTGCACTGCTGGCCGTAGGATGTTCAAGTCCTATTAACATGCAGACAAGTGAGTACGACGATATGTACTATAGTTCTTCCGACAGAACTGAATTTGTACAGCCGGAGGCACAGGCGTCTAACCAAAGCTATGACACGTATGCTTCAGATAATGATTCGCAGGCATTGTCTGATTCGGAGGTACTGAACCCGGAATATTCTGATAACTATAACCTAGGAACCGAAAACTACTATGGAGACGAAGACTATTATGACGGACGATCTTATTATGCGTCCCGCAGCAACAGTTTTTACAGGCCTAATTACTCTTTTATAGATTCCTACTGGGGTACGTCTTTTAGTGCCTTTAATCCATACTATAGCAGAATGGGCTTTTACGATCCGTTCTACGACCCGTTCTACGATCCATTTTTCTATGATCCGTTTTACAGACCGTTCTATGGGCCTTACAGATCTGGCATTTCCATCAGCATTGGCATGGGCTGGGGCTGGGGAGGTGGCTGGGGAGGCTACGGCTACAACCCTTACAGACCTTACTATGGCGCAGGCCGCTGGGGATACAACAACTTCTATAATGGTTATTACCAAGGCTTCTACCAAGGCTATTATGCTAATGGAGGCCTTTTCGAAAGTCCGAGAAGAGTGCAGTACGGCCCTCGTACTGCCAGAGGAGGAATGGCAGCACCTGCTTCAAGAAACCAAGGCAATGTAAGGCCTCAACGTACCCAGGCTACTACAGAGCGTGAGCAGCGTGTTGTAATTGGTCCTGATGGAAATACTATAAGGCCAAGCCGTTCGCAACGTAATGCCTTAGGAAACCAGGGAACTGTTGAAACACAGCCACAGGCTGCTCCGAAAGAGTCTATTTCCAACAGGCCTAACAGGGTGATAAGAGGCGGTACTGAAACATCTGTAAACCAGGCACAGCCACAACAGATAGAGCAGCGCCAGCAGGCTGCACCACAGCCACAAAGACAAGCCCGGCCACAACGTTCTTCTGGCGTACAGCAGCAAAGTACCCCTACCAGGACATACGAGCGCAGTACTCCAACCAGAACCTACGAACAACGCAGCACTCCTACTCCTAGCAGAAGCTATGAGCAGAGAAGTGTACCAAGTACACCACAAAGAAGTACTCCTCCACCAAGTAACAGCGGCGGCGGTGGCCGACCAGCAAGAGGAGGAAGAGGAAATTAATAGTTAAGTTAAAATTTCATGAAAGTAAGACATATTGTTTCTGCCAGCTTAGCCCTTGTGCTAGGCTGGAGCGGAACCGCTTTTGCCCAAACCGAGATGGATGCTTTGCGTTACTCCCGCTTAGGTATAACAGGTTCTGCACGTATTCAGGGTATCGGAGGAGCTCAAACAGCATTAGGGGCCGATATTTCAACACTATCTGCGAACCCTGCCGGTTTGGGTATGTTCCGCCGCTCCGAAGTAAGTATAACACCAGGTTTTGGATCTATTGGCACCACTTCTATCGCAAATCGCTTTACAACATCGGATGAGAAAAATACAGTAAGCATCCCTCATGCGGGTATTGTCTTTTCAAGTCGGAAAGGTGATAACGAAGAAGGAGACTGGCGAGGTGCAAGCTTTGGGTTGAGTATATCCAGGCTGAACAATTACAACAATCAGATCAATTACAGAAATACTGTTCGGCCGCCTGCAGATCCGAATGCAAATTATCATAACACTATTGTAGATTATTTTGCGGAACTGGCCAATAACAGGACCTTATTTGGTGGTGAAACCTTGGATGAAAGCCTGTATGAAAACTCAAACCAGTCGTACGAAGGTCTGGCATATAGAACATATCTGATTGATGTTTTCGAGGATGAACTGGGTGAATATGCTGCCCCTCTTATGATCTCTAAAGATGTGGATGTGAAGCAGCGGGAAGAAATTATCAGCAGAGGTTCTCAGAGCCAGTTTGATATAGGAGTTGGTACAAGTTATAAAGACAAATTATATTTAGGAGCCTCTATCGGCATTGTAACTGTTAATTTTTCTCAGAACCGAAGGTTTTATGAAACCGGATATTACGTTGAGAGTTATGATGAGAACGGGCAACCGCTTGGGCAAGGTAATTATAGTTTAACGCTTAACGACGAATTTACAACGCAGGGGACAGGTATAAACCTGAAGGTAGGGGCAATTTTCAGACCTGTGGATGCAGTTCGGTTAGGGGCTACCATTCAAACTCCAACAGCCTATACCTTTATTGATAGTTATTGGTCTTCTTTATCAGCAACGCATTATGATGGCGGTGTAGAGGAAGAAGCAACAACCCCTGGAGAGTATAATTATGCTCTGACAACTCCATTCAGGGCTACAGGTGGTATTGCTTTCTTTTTTAATAAGGTTGGCTTCGTTACCGCTGATATTGAGTATGTAAACTATGCGAACGCACGTTTTAATTCAACAAGTGGAGAATCTGCCTCTGTTTTTGCGGCAACTAACAGTAATATACAGCGCAACTTCAAATCAGGTGTAAATTATAAGCTTGGAGCTGAAGCCAGATATCAAGTGTTCCGATTCAGAGCAGGTTATAATTCTTCTGCTGATCCTTATACTGCTAATACGTCTAACGAGTCAAGAATTAGCACCTATACTTTGGGCACAGGTATAAGGCTGCAGAATTTCTATATTGATGCGGCTTACCTCAACAGCAGTACTACAAACTTCTACTCTCCTTACGTGTTTAGCGATGGAACAGGACCTGTAGTAGAAAACCAGGAAAGAATGAATAATGTAGTCTTTACAGTAGGGTACAATTTCTAAATTTTACATTCTGTTTTCAAAAGTAAAGGCGGCAGTCTCACCAGGGTTGCCGCCTTTGCTTTTGTTTAAATTTTTACCTGACACAAAGCGCCATAGCTATAGTTTTAGCAATAGCTTATGGCGAAACCGCAAGAAACTGATATCTTTAGGATACTAAACTAAAAAACCAATCTAATGCATATTAAACTTAAAGCTAGT
This sequence comes from Pontibacter sp. SGAir0037, assembly GCF_005491705.1. Lineage (NCBI taxonomy): Bacteria > Pseudomonadati > Bacteroidota > Cytophagia > Cytophagales > Hymenobacteraceae > Pontibacter > Pontibacter sp. SGAir0037. Next base: position 4,353,132 of record NZ_CP028092.1, read on the forward strand.
CTTTTGGTGGCTGCGCTTGTATGTTTTGCCTTTGTGGGAAAGGCACAGCAGAAAAAAGAAGTAACGCTGGAAGATATTTACCGCAAAGGTACTTTTTCGGCGAAGTCGGTTTATGGTGTAAACTGGATGAACGACGGACGCTACTACAGCTCACAGGTAGCCGACGAGCAAAACCGTGTAACAGACATTGTGCGCTACGATGTAACAACGGGCCAGCCTGTTAATACAATCATAGAAGGCGAAGACCTGAAACCGGCCGGAAGCAATACACCTATCCGGTTTAATAGCTATACCTTTAGCTCTGATGAGCAGAAGGTGCTTTTTGCCACAGAGCAGGAGCAGATCTATCGCCGCTCTTCTAAAGCCGAATATTACGTGTACGATATCGCCTCTAAAAAGCTAACCAAGCTGAGCAACGGTGGCAAGCAAATGTATGCTACTTTTTCGCCGGATGCCAGGCGCGTTGCTTTTGCCCGCGAAAATAACATGTTCTTTGTAGATCTTGCCAGTATGCAGGAAACGCAAATTACAACCAATGGCAAGTTTAACGAGATTATTAACGGTTATGCGGATTGGGTATATGAAGAAGAGTTCAGCTTTGCCCAAGGCTTCCACTGGTCGCCAGACGGCTCCAAAATCGCTTTTTATACCTTCAACGAAAGCCGTGTGCCGGAATTTAACATGCAGATGTGGGGGGAACTCTATCCGCAGGACTATAAATTTAAGTATCCTAAAGCAGGTGAGGCCAATTCTGTCGTAACTGTTTCGGTTTATAACCTGGGCAACGGGCAAACCGTGAAAATGGAAACCGGCAGCGAAACAGACATGTATATACCGCGCATCAAGTGGACAAACGATAGCAACCTGCTGTCTGTCCAGCGGATGAACCGTTTGCAGAACACATTGGAAATTCTGCACGCCAATGCCACAACAGGTAAGGCAAACGTAGTGCTCAAAGAAACAGATAAAGCCTACATCGATATCACCGACGATCTGATTTACCTGAAAGACGGGAAGAACTTTATTCATTCTTCTGAAAAAGACGGCTTTAACCACCTGTACCTGTACAATATAAACGGTAAGCTGGTGCGCCAGATTACGAAAGGTAACTGGGAGGTAAGCAACTTCATCGGGTTTGATGAAAAAAGTGATGTGCTCTACTACATGTCTACGGAGGTATCGCCGCTGGAACGGCACCTGTACAGTATCAGCAGCAAAGGCAAAAACAAAAAGCGCCTGACTACCGAGGCTGGTACACATAGCATTAATATGAGCCACGACTATAAGTACTACCTCAACTACTATTCTGCTGCCAATGTGCCTTCCACTGTTAGTTTACATACTGCAAAAGATGGCAAACTTGTAAAGGTGCTGGAAGATAACCAGAAGCTAAAGAGTACACTGGCGCAGTATAATATTGCCAGGCAGGAGTTCTTTACCATGAATACTTCTGATGGAACAAAGCTGAACGGCTGGATGATTAAACCTACAGATTTCGATCCTAACAAAAAATACCCTGTGCTGATGTTCGTGTATGGCGGGCCTGGTTCGCAAACTGTTACCAACAGCTGGGGTGGCGCTAACTACCTGTGGTACCAGGTATTGGCAAGCAAGGGAGCCATTGTGGTAAGCGTAGATAACCGTGGTACTGGTGCAAGAGGCGCAGACTTTAAAAAAGTGACTTATGCCGATCTGGGTAAATATGAAATAGAAGATCAGGTTGAAGCGGCTAAGTGGCTGGGCAACCAGGCTTATGTAGACAAGAGCCGCATTGGCATCTGGGGGCACAGCTTCGGGGGGTACATGACACTGCTGGGCCTTACCAAGGGTAACGGTGTGTTCAGAGCCGGTATATCGGTAGCTCCGGTAACAAACTGGCGCTTCTACGATAGCATCTACACCGAGCGCTATCTGAAAACACCTCAGGAAAACGCTTCAGGGTATGATGATAACTCTCCGCTGATGTTTGCTGACAAGCTGCAAGGCGATCTGCTGTTGATTCATGGCACAGGCGACGATAATGTGCATTTCCAAAATGCCGTAGCAATGCAGGATGCCTTGATCAGTGCCAACAAACAGTTCGAAAGCTTTTATTATCCAAACCGTAACCACGGTGTTGGTGGTGGTATCACCAGCTTGCACCGCTTTAAAATGATGACAGACTTTTTAGAGCGTAAGCTGATTAACCCAACTGCCGGGCAAAGCCAGTTATAAGAGGGAATGTGCTTTCACAAATCAAAAGGCCCGCCACTTACCTGGCGGGCCTTTTGATTTGTGAAAAGTTATTTTGTAAACGGAAGCCTGGAGCCTAAGCGAAACTCTACTACGTTTGCAGAGCCGCCATGTGCTTTTAAATCTATGGCGGTAAAAATATTGTTTGTAATAAGGTATTTTACTCCCAGGCGCTCATAATAAAAGGTTTCCACCTTGTACGGGCGGTACAGGTAAAGCCCTAAATGGGTTTCCAGTATCAGCTTGCCCATCACAAGCTCATGCCCGATCATACCTCCTACACGACGGACATCGGGCAGGCTACTCTCCGGATCAAGCGTAGGGTCCTGGTTGCGTACGGTATAAAGAGATTGATCGTGAAATCCTTCTATACCTGTAATCAGATTGCTTTTACGGTTCAGTTGTTTGCCAAAGGCAATAGAAAAAGAGCGTGCTGAATACTTTTCGAGGTGTTCCGGAGACAGGCGTTTAACACCTATACTTCCGCTTATATCTATAAAAGTATGTGCTCGGAAAGGCTCCCGCTCTACCTGCGTGGTTGTGAAAAGAGGCAGCGTGTAATAATTTACGCCAACCGACAAAGTAGGAAGGTTTAGCCCCAGGTTAGGCTTTCGTCGTGCTCCGTTTGAATAATGATGGAAACCAAGCCCGGCATTTAAAGAAAGGTTATGCCTGATCTTATAGTCATAATCCAGCCTTGCCTGCATCGTAGCATTTAGCCTGTTGCTAATGGTTTCATTTTCCGGGTTGCGTTCAGCATCATACCTGTTCGTGAAGTAGGCTAAGCCCGTGCCTACTCTAAGATGAAGCTCGTGATGCTCGGACCTGTGAAAAGGTTTGCTGACATAGGGGCTAATGGCAAAAGAATGCCCCAGCGAAGGGTTATTGTAGTCAAACCAAAGCAGCGAAACGCCAAGCCGGGGGTAATTATAGTCCTGGTGCCACTCACTGGAGCCGGTAGTCTGTAGCTGGATGTTAATTTCTACTCCCTGCGGCTGCGTACCTCTTAAATTCTCCATACGCGGAGAATGAATCAGAAGAGCGGCGTGCTGGGAGCTGGCGCCAATTACAAAAGGCTTAGAGCTTTGCCCAAGGCTGGCGAAAGGGGTAAAGCAAAGTAAGGTAAAAAGGATGGCTATTGATCTGGAAAACATGCCTGTATAACTCCTTGGTAAGAATTAAATGGATTTTGCTGTGTTTACAGCTTGTTTTGCACAAAAATAGAACCAACCAGTCAGGATTAAAAGTTTCAGAGTATAGAACTTGCTAAAACATAGCACCTTTTATAAGAGCTGATAGGTAATACATAAATTGCTGACAGTCAATAACTGCGTGGAAGCACACAGCCAGTAGGCTGTAGTGCAGAAGTATATAGGCGGAGTAAAGGTGCTATAGTGCTCCGGGCCGGGCAATACTGTTATAGGCCCGGCGCGCATGGCCTAAAAGTCTGCTGCTGTTTCGGCCCAGGAAAAGTTGCCGGGTAAGTTCTGTTTTATTCAGCAGATAAGCACATAGCAGCGGCCCGATAATCCCCAGCGCAATATAAGGCAGAAAAGGAACCCGCTGCCCTGTAACCAGGTACACCAGGGTGTTGATCATGATGTGCAGGTACAGGATTGGCAACGTGTTTTGCCCGACGTAAGAGAGGAATGGCTGCAGGGCTGTTCTACTTAGCAACATGGCCAGCATGAGTATGGTTAATGTAAAGATGGGCGGTACCAGAATATTCAGCAACGGATCTGAAATTTTAGAAGCCCGCATGTCAACCTGAAGCTGGAACAGGCCTATGTCGCTCAAATAGAACAGCGTACAGCAAAAAGCCAGCAGTATACCCAGCAAAGGCAGGTACTTCCGGAAATCCTGATTAATGCTGTTGATGAATCTCTGGCTATAAAACCCGATGGCAAAATAAGTTAAGGCAATAAAGGCTACATTTATGTTCCAGGGCAGCGAAAACCTGATGAAGTGATTCATAGCCATGCCGGCAACGTAAAAGGCAGCTATAGTACCAATTACCTGCAGCTCGTTTTTAGCTCTCATTCTGATCAGGGTAAAAAGCATAAGCGACAGGTACAGGCAGTTGATAAACCAGAACACTAAAAAGGGATCTCCCTTCATGGCTCTGCCGCCATAGAAAAGCAAGAATGTGGCTTTTAACTGCGGATATGTAATAAATATTTTGTCCAGCAGGTTAAAATTAGACAAGACTATGATAAACAGGAAGCCATAAGCAAAGTAAGGAACAAGCAGGTTAGACGTTCTTTTCTTTACAAACCTCCAGAGGTCTTGTTGCTGTGGCTGCTTGTAAAGCAAGCCGCTGAGAATAAAGAACGATGGCATACGAAACCAGGCAAACCATCCGATTATACCTGCACTTGTGGGGTGAGCATGAAAAATAACCACAAGTGCAATTACCACAGCTCTGCATACATCAAGGTAATGTAAGCGTTGGTTTTTGTCGGATGCTGAAATAGGCTTGCTTGTTTGGCAGATGCTTGAAGCTTGGTTCATGAAATTTTCAAAGGAAAAGTTGGATGCTGTCCTTTTATACTATTTTAGAAAAATATGCTGCACCAGCAGGTATAATTTGTAAGTGAAAAGCATCTAATGAAGGGTGAACAGTATTTAAAATTTAGTAGCGTGATTTGTGAAGCTATAAAATATAGCTGTTCAGTAGTAAAAGCGCTTCTAAAAACAGGTAAGAAAAGCAGCAGAAGGTAGCTAGGAAAAAATTATAAAAGATTTTTTCCGGCAACAGGGTGATAATTCGTTATACAATCAGATTAACAGTAAAAAATCTTATGCAGACAATGGCAAGCCCTGTAATGGCTGTAGATATGCGTGAGGCCCTGGTCCAGGATCGGGAGAAGACGCTGGAGAAAATATATGGCAAGGTATACCCGATGGTGCTTCATTATGTAAGGCAACATGCTGGCACAGCTGATGATGCACAGGACCTGGTGCAGGAGGCTATTATCATTTTTTATGAAAAGGTAGTGCATGAGAAGCTGCAGCTTACAGCCTCGGCTACCACTTACATAATGGCTATCTGTAAGAATATGTGGAGGCGTGAGCTGGAAAAGCGGAACCGCCGGCAGGAGCTTTCGCCGGAGCATTATGAACTGCTGAAAGATGTTACCGGACAGGAAGAGCACCCTGAACACCAGCTCCACATGTTTGTCGAGCAACTGGGGGAGAAGTGCAGCAAAATGCTGGTTTCTTTTTACTACCTGGGGCAGCGCCTGGAGGAGATCGCAGCGCAGCTGCAGTATAGTTCGGTGCGTTCTGCCACTGTTCAGAAGTTCAAGTGCCTGGAGCGTTTGCGCAAATCTTTGGCAGCTTATACTATCAACCATTTCAGATAATGAAGTATGCGTCCTGAGCTGGAAGAAATAAAGGACCTGGAGAATTACCTGCAGGGCCACCTCTCTGCGGAGGAGGAGCTGGAGATAGAGATACGCCTGCTGTGGGACCAGGAGTGGAAACAGCAGGTGGCGCAGCAGCAGCTTTCCTATAGTGCCATACGAGAGGCAGGCAGAAAACATCTCCGGCAGGAACTACAGGCAATTCACAAGAGGTTGTTTAGGTAAAGGCTTACCCTTCCTGTAAATTCAAATTACTTATGTTACCAAAGTGAACACACACCAAAAGGGAGTGTAGGCACACGTGTGCCCATAATTTTCATCTATTAAAGCAAAACAACTATGAGTATTTCAGCAAACTATAAAAATGAATTCCGCAAGTTTGCCGTGTATGGCCAGGGCTTGAATGGCTTAACCGTAGACAGGTATATGAACCACGTAGAAAGTATAGCAAGGCAACACCAGGTACAGAACATGACCCGCTCTGTTATTGAAGAACGCCCCACTAACTTTCGTGAAATCGATGTGTTCTCGCGGCTCATGATGGACCGGATCATCTTCCTGGGAACACAGGTAGAGGAGAACATTGCCAACATCATTACAGCACAGCTTCTTTTCCTGGAATCGGCTGATGCTAAGAAAGATATCCTGCTTTACATCAACAGCCCTGGTGGTTCTGTATATGCCGGCTTAGGTATTTATGATACCATGCAGTATGTAAGTCCCGATGTAGCTACAATCTGTACAGGCTTGGCTGCCTCCTTTGGCGCTGTACTGCTGGCTGGTGGTGCAGCTGGTAAACGCTCTGCCCTGCCTCATGCCCGCATTATGATTCACCAGCCGCTGGGAGGCGTGCAGGGGCAGGCCTCCGATATAGAAATTACTGCCCGTGAAGTGCTAAAGCTGAAGAAAGAACTATACGAAATTATTGCCTTACACAGCGGCAAAAGCTACGAAGAGATTCATGACAACGCTGACCGTGATTACTGGATGCGCGCAGAGGAGGCAAAAGCATATGGTATTATTGATGAGGTGCTGGTAAGATAACCGATACCGCTAAAGCAGGCAGAGCAACGCCATCAGATACAGGTATAAACACAGCCCGGCAGTGCAGGCGAAGGGTTTTCTCTGATGGCGTTGCCGCCTGAAGTGCGGTCAGATCTTGATTAGAGGCACCCTGTTCTGCCGCCATCCACAGCTATACTTACACCGTTGATGTATGCTGCTGCAGGAGAGGCCAGAAAGGCAGCAGCTGCAGCAACTTCCTCTGGTTCAGCAAAACGTTTGGCAGGTATTTCTGCCTCCATCTCTGCCTGTATCTCTTCTTTGCTTTTTCCTGTTTTGCCGGCCCTGCTTTCAATCAGGGAATAAATACGCCCTGTTTTCGTCGACCCGGGCAGTACATTGTTTACAGTAATACCGAATTCCCCCAGCTCATTAGCCATTGTTTTGGCCCAGCTTGCCACAGCTCCCCGAATAGTATTCGATACACCCAAACCAGGCAACGGCTGTTTCACCGATGTGCTGATAATGTTGATGATCCTGCCATAGCGGGCTTCTTTCATAAAAGGAACCACCGCCTGCACCAACTGATGGTTATTGATCAGGTGCATGTTAAAGGCAGTTAGAAACTCTTCTGGTTTGGCATCGGCAATAGCACCACCCGGAGGGCCTCCTGTATTATTTACCAGAATATGTATTTGGTGCTGCTGCTGTAAATACGCCTTCATAACGAGTTCCAGATCACTTGGCTGTGCAAAATCAGCTATCAGGTAATCGTGCTGCTGTCCCTGGCTTGCATCAAGCTCCTGCGCAATCTCTATTAGTTTGGCTTCGTTGCGGGCTACCAATGTTACGCTGGCCCCTAACAAAGCGAGTTCAATGGCAACGGCTTTACCAATGCCCTGGGTGCTGCCGCATACAATGGCTCTTTTTCCTGTCAGGCTTAAATCCATATTCTAAAGATATACAAGTTAATTAATGAAGGGTGCTGTTTTTTATGGACATCTGATCTCGCCTAAAGTTTAATGCATAGTTCTGATTATTTATTGTTTTAAAGCACAAGCTTCAAAACAAGCTTTTAAACAGGATATTCGGAGAACTAATGCTCTAAAGCAAATTGCCTGGCCTTTCCTTTTTTTGTTTCTGAATGATTCCGTGTTTCCCAGATTAGGAAAAAAGTCTGATAATGCTTTATTGTAAGCATTTGATTTATAACGAGTAGTAGATTTTTTGTTTTCTGGCATCAGAGTTGAATATAGGGAGGCAAGCCTAAAGTAGTACAAGTTTTTAACAACCGATCCCATGAAGAAGTACCTGACCTTTCTAGCAATAGTAGCCCTGGCAGCATTCGTGAACGTGTCCTCTGCTTTTGCCAGCGGTTCGGTGTCTACGCTCTCCTCTACCGAGAAGAGGGTTGTGACGACGCTGCTGCAGAAAGAGATCAACCGCGACCTGATCCTGGAGCTGGAGCTCAACGAGATGCAGTACATCAAGCTCAAGGAGCTCAACCGCAAGTTCAAGCGCGACACCCAGTCTTCCCAGCTCCTGCTGGCGTCGGCTGAACTGGACGCCAAGGCCCAGGAACTGGTGAACACCTACGCCCAGGCCGTTACCGACATCCTCACCGAAAAGCAGCTGAACGCCTTCATCACCAACCAGACCGTGCAGCTCACCCAGGTGACCAAGTAAAAATTAATAACCTCTCTACATACATTGCCGGAAGGGCCTGCCATAGTTTTATGGCGGGCCCTTCTGGTTTAGTTGGTAATTATAAAGCCGTAATCAGTTGTAGGCAAAACAGATACCATGCAGCGTATCTAAACCTGTGTGAGCCTGATATGCCTGAGGCTGCATGTCCTGCTGGCAAAACAGCAGGATTCTTTCTATCTTCGTTCAAGTTAAAGCAAGAACCAGATTTATGGCGATACAACGACCTTTCAACTTTAAGCAGTGGATAGAGGAGCACCGTCACCTGCTGAAGCCACCTGTAGGAAACCAGCAGGTATTTAAAGCAAACGACGACTTTATAGTGATGGTGGTAGGCGGGCCCAATGCCCGCAAAGATTACCATTACGATGAGGGCGAAGAGTTTTTCTTTCAACTGGAAGGAGATATTGTTCTGAAAATAATTGAAGACGGTAAACCTGTGGATATTCCTATTAAAGAAGGCGAAATATTCCTGTTACCGCCAAGGGTGCCCCACTCACCCCGCAGACCCGCTAATACAGTAGGGCTGGTGGTGGAGCGCTACCGCAAGCCAGGGGAGAAAGACGGCTTTTTATGGTTCTGCGAAAACTGCGGGCATAAACTATACGAGGAGTATGCCGATGTTACCGACATCGTGGGCCAGCTACCTGTTATCATGAATAACTTCTGGGAAAATGAAGAACACCGCACTTGTAACAACTGTGGCGAAATAATGGAGCCACCGGCTAAACTTTAAGCGGGATTTAAAAATTACTGCTGCGGCAGTTATATACAAACGAATGAATTATCAGAATAACCTTTCTTTCGCACAGGAGCAGGACCAACAAGACCCGTTAAACCACTTTAGGAACCGCTTTTACATCCCGCAGGTAAATAAGCAGGATGCCATTTACTTCTGTGGCAATTCTCTTGGCCTGCAGCCAAAATCAGTGCAGCGGTTTATTGATGATGAAATGTATAAATGGGCCAATTACGCTGTTGAAGGACATTTTACAGGTGATGAGCCCTGGTTTAACTACCATGAGCTGCTAACAGCTGCAGAGGCCCGAGTAGTGGGCGCCAAGCCTGTAGAGGTGGTGGTCATGAACCAGCTTACTGTAAACCTGCACCTGATGCTGGTTTCGTTTTACAGGCCTCAGGGGAAGCGCTTTAAAATTCTGGTGGAGGGTGGCGCGTTCCCTTCAGATCAGTATGCTTTGGAAACGCAGACAAAGTTCCATGGCTACCAACCGGATGACGCGATCATCGAGGTCTTTCCACGCGAAGGCGAGCATACCCTGCGAACCGAAGACATCCTGCAAACCATCCGGGATAATGCCGACGAGCTAGCGCTGGTGATGATGGGTGGCATTAATTACTATACCGGGCAGGTGTTCGATATGGAGGCTATTACCAGAGCAGGCCACGAAGCAGGTGCGGTAGTTGGCTTTGATCTGGCGCATGCCGCTGGTAATGTAGTGCTTCAACTGCACGAATGGGACGTGGATTTTGCCGTGTGGTGCACGTATAAGTATATGAATTCCGGTCCTGGAGGTACATCGGGTGTATTTGTGCACGAGCGCCATAGCAACAACTCGGATATTCCGCGTTTTGCAGGCTGGTGGGGGCATAACGCCCAGGAGCGTTTCCAGATGAAAAAGGGCTTCATACCTATGGAGGGTGCAGAAGGATGGCAGCTGAGTAATGGTCAGATTTTACCATTGGCCGTGCATCGTGCCTCACTCGAAATTTTTGATGAGGCAGGTATGGAAAACCTTCGCCAGAAAAGCGAGAAACTGACAGGTTACCTGGAATATCTCATAGATGATCTGAAAGCAGACAAAAGTGTGCTGGAAATGATTACACCACGCGATCCTAAAGCCAGGGGTTGCCAATTGTCTTTATTAGTGAAGCAGGAGGCACGCGCACTTTTTAATAAGCTGATGGAGGCAAATATTATTGTAGATTTCCGCGAGCCTAATGTGATTCGTGTAGCTCCCACGCCTCTTTACAATACTTTTGAAGAAGTGTATAAGTTCTCCGAAATTCTGCACGAGTGCCTGCCGGTTAAATAGGCCACTCGTGCTGCCTTTTTAGTTCAAAATTGCTTATATTTGGTGTGAGAGATGCCAGAATTCAGAAAAATAATAGATAGCTACCTGAAGTACCCGCTTATGTGGGTCATGTTGCTCTGGGCGCTTACTTTGCCGGGGCAGGAGGTTGAAGTCTATCGTTTTTTAATGAAAGGGCCTGTTGCTACATCTGTTGCAGATACAGCGCAAATGCATAAAAGCACTTCTTCTGTAAAGGCAGAAGGAGTGCAGGCTTTTCTGGATGCAAACACCTCTTCCTCTTTACATCTTGCTCCGCAGCAGGTTATTAACTGCCTCCTGCAAGTTTTTACCTTTGCTCCCCCTTCCGACGATAGTTTAAGTACTTATGCGGCTAACTATGCCTGGGTGGTGCAACTGGCGCAAATATTCCCTATCTCTATTTTACCGAACGCGCCTTAGCTACCGGTTCTCACTTCTTATACTACAAGGTGCCAGAAAACAGATGGCTGAACCTCTTCTGTAAGATAGGCGTGTTCAGGCTAAGCTGGCCATCTTCTCCATTTTATCGCATTTCATTCAGAAGTGAAGCAGGTGCTGAAGGCTTGCTGCTTTGTACGCACTAAACGCCAGCCCTGTAGCCCCGCTTTGCTTACTTCATCATTAAGAAAAAGTCGCGCTATGGCAGATTTTTCAGTAATCCTGTCGCTGCTTTCAATGGCAGGAATAATAACTGGTATATTTTCACCTAAAAAAAGCCTCTTCTGGTATACAGGCAAGAGAAGCAGGCTGCATGCTATACTTATCTATAGCTTTTTGCTCATTCTTTCATTTTTATTGTTCGTATTGACAGAGCGCGGTGCCTGATCCTGTTCAATATTTTATAGCCATTCATTTAACTGAATTATAACCTTAAATGACACATTTACCGCATTTAGTTACAGACCTAGGGTTAATACTGGGCGCAGCCGGTATCACAACACTGCTTTTTAAGAAGCTAAAGCAGCCACTGGTGCTCGGGTACATTATTGCAGGCCTACTGGTAGGGCCTAACATTGCGTTATTTCCTACTATCATCGAAATAGAAAATATCAACATCTGGGCTGAGATTGGCGTTATTTTCCTGCTTTTCAGCCTGGGACTTGAGTTCAGCTTTAAAAAATTAGTAAAAGTAGGAGGCTCTTCGTCTGTTATGGCGCTGGTAGAAGTAGTGGTCATGCTGCTGCTCGGCTACCTGACAGGTAAGCTTTTGGGCTGGTCTACAATGGATAGTATCTTTCTGGGAGGTATTTTATCCATTTCATCCACCACTATTATCATCAGGGCCTTTGATGAGCTGGGGGTAAAGTCGCAGCGCTTCGCCGGGTTGGTATTTGGTGTACTGATTGTAGAAGACCTGGTGGCTATCCTCTTGCTGGTGCTGCTTTCTACAGTAGCGGTGAGCCAGCAGTTTGCAGGTGCCGAAATGCTGGCAGCCGTACTAAAGCTGGCCTTTTTCCTGGTGCTGTGGTTTCTGGCAGGTATCTTCCTGATCCCGACTTTCCTGAAAAAAGCAAGTAAGCTCATGAACGACGAAACCTTACTGATCGTTTCCATTGCGCTTTGCCTGCTCATGGTTATTCTGGCAGCCCAAGTTGGCTTTTCGCCTGCTTTAGGTGCCTTTATTATGGGTTCTATACTGGCAGAAACCACCAAGGCAGAGAAAATTGAGCACCTGGTAGCCTCGGTTAGGGATTTGTTTGGTGCCATTTTCTTCGTATCGGTGGGCATCCTGATCAACCCGCAGGTAATCGTAGAATATGCAGGCCCTATAGCCATTATTACGGTGGTCACGCTGCTGGGAAAAGTATTCAGCATTACAAGTGGTGGCCTGATGGCGGGGCAGGGGCTGAAGACCTCTATACAATCCGGAATGAGTGTATCGCAGATAGGAGAGTTTTCTTTTATTATTGCTACGCTGGGCCTTACGCTAAATGTAACCAGCGACTTTCTGTATCCTGTAGCAGTGGCAGTTTCGGCAATAACCACTTTTACTACACCTTACATGATCCGGCTGTCAGAGCCACTCTATCGGTCGGTGGAGGCGATACTGCCTGCTACCTGGAAAACATCTTTAAACGAGTATAGTTCGGGCACACAGGTTATAAGCACAACCAGCGACTGGAATAAACTGTTGCGCTCTTATGCCATTAACCTGGTGGTTTATTCTGTGCTGATCATTTCTATTGTGCTGCTGTCGGCCCAGTACCTGAACCCTTTTATTATAGAGAATTTTATTCGCGGGCTCTGGGGCGATATTGTTACCACAGCTATTACACTTGTGTTTATGGCCCCGTTTCTCTGGGCGCTGGCGGTGCACCATCCGCAACAGGAGGCACAGGGGCGCATCTGGGCCAACAGGAACTTCCGGAGCATGATTATTGTGCTGGAATTTGCCAGGATAGGTATTGCCATTCTGTTTATCGGTTTCCTGCTGCACCAGTTTTTTGCCATAGAAACCTCTCTTATCATAGGGTTGATCATTGTTGCGCTACTGGCAGTCTTTTCACGTAAAATTCAGAACTTTTATATTCGTATAGAGAACCGTTTTATGGCAAACCTGAACGAGCGGGAGAAAAGTGCCGCAAAAAAAATGCACTATACAATTGCTCCTTGGGATGCCCACCTGATTAGCTTTGATATTGAAGCTACGTCGGCTGTGGTTGGTAAGTCTTTAGTAGAGCTGCAGGTAAGAGAAAAGTACGGTGTAAATGTGGCGGTAATAGAACGTGGCGACTATACGATTATGGCGCCTACCCGCAATGAGCGGATTTTCCCCGGAGACAAAATTTACGTATTCGGATCGGATGAGCAAATGGAGCATTTCAGGCAGTTTGTAGAGTCTGAGACAGAGGTTACCGCAAAAGCTAACGCTGTAAAAGAAGACGTGAAACTACAGAAGCTGGTGGTATCGGCCAACTCTATGCTATTACATAAAACAATTCGTGAAGCAGGGGTAAGAGAGACAACAAAAGGTTTGATTGTAGGTATTGAAAAAAAAGGCGAACGAATCCTGAACCCGGATTCTGAACTGGTTTTTGAAGAGGGAGATGTCGTCTGGATCGTGGGAAGCCCCTGGCGAATCAGACAGCTGGAAGCTACCAGCAGCCATTCATGAACCAATTATAAGAAATAAGCTAGCTACATGCGGGAAATAGAACATTGGATTGAAGAAGCAGTAGGTCTGACGGCCATCACGCAGGAGAACATATTGTCTTCTCTACTGGTGCTTCTGGGGCTTTGGCTGCTCAGCAGAATCCTGCTGCGGGTGGTGTCGCGGCGGGAGCAGGATTCGCGTAAGCTTTATCAGTGGAAGAAAACCACTAACTATGTGGTAACCGGGCTGGGTATCCTGCTCCTGATCAACATCTGGTTCAACGGCTTTCAACCTATTGCCACTTTCCTGGGGCTGCTGTCAGCGGGCCTGGTGGTGGCGCTGCGGGACCCGATTATGAACATGTTCGGCTGGGTGTTTCTGATCTGGAAGCGGCCTTTTAAAGTAGGCGACAGAATTAAGGTGAACGAACACACAGGCGATGTCATTGATATTAAGCTTTTCCAGTTTACCCTGAATGAGCTGGGGGTGTGGGTGGATTCGGAGCAGGCAACAGGCCGGATTGTGCATATCCCGAACAGCCACGTGTTTACAAGAGCGTTAATCAACTACAACTATGGGTTTCCGTTTCTCTGGCATGAAGTGCAGGTGCGTATTACCTTCGAAAGTAACTGGCAAAAAGCGAAATCTATATTAGAGGAAATTGGTGCGAAATATTCTGTTGAGCTGAGTGAGGCGGCGCAGCAACGGATAAGGGTGGAGGCGCAACGGCATTTAATCTTTTACAATAATTACAATGCCAGGGTATATACCAAGGTGCGAGAAAACGGAATACAGCTCACTATTCGTTACCTTTCCAATGTAAGTGGCCGTCGGGAAAGTGAAAATAAAATCTGGCAAGATGTTTTAACGCAGTTTATGGCCTCGCCAGACATACGTTTTGCCTACCCGACCACACGCTTTTACCAGTCTCCGGGAGACCAGGAGCAAGAGCAGCGAGAAGGTTCCTCCGGGCTTCTGCTGCCTTAGGTCCTGTATTCCTGGTCTTGATTTTTAACAGTTACTTAGCACTTGCCTTCTTCGCAGCGCCACCTGCTTTTATATAGTCTGCTGCCTCTATAAAAGTAGGGTTCCAGATCTTTTTTTCATTCTCTTTGATGAACTTTAGAAGCTTGCTGTGTGCGTCCAGCGATACATTCAATCCATGCTCTCCGCCTACGCCATGGAAAAGAAATACAATCAGGCTGTTTGTTTCCATTGCTTTTTTAACAAGTGCTATCAGTTCTTCGCCAGACTGGCCATTAACGACATAAGAGCCCATATTATACAGATCAGTTGTGTTAGGCTGTATCATTTCATGGTGTACTCCTCGTGCGGCAGCTATATCACCTTTTATGCCTTCCAGGTATGGAATGCCGCCAATCATGGTATCGCCGCATGGGTAGGCAAAAGTGTGCTGCTTCTTGCCGTCAACAGCCTGTAGTACAGCATTGGTCATTTTAATATCGTCCTGCATGCGGCGAACAGAATAGGTGGCAAGGTTGTAGTCGGCAGTAACGAAGCCTCTGCCCGGCAGGCTTCCATCGCATGGGTGAAAGAGGGTATGGTTAGCCAGCTCGTGTTTTTGAGATGCTTTTCTCCACTCTTCCATCCGTTGGGTAAAAGCTGTAGAAGAAGCAATCAGAAAGAAGGTTCCTCTCAGGCCCAGGGCATCTAAAGCAGGAATAGCATTGTCCAGGTGCACATGCAGGGCATCGTCGTAAGTAAGTACGACAGCAGCCTGTTTTTTATTCCAGTTTTGTGCGAAAGCAGATAAGCTACAGATGCACAGCAGCAGCGTAAAAATTCTTTTCAGCCTCATATTACAATTATCTAAATAGCTTGCTCAGTATAGGCGAAGATAAAAAATCCTTGATAACACCGCTGGAGTTAAATCGGCCTTTTAACATTCTTCATCCTCCTGAAATAGTTACGTGCTGCTGCCATTACTTTGGGCGATAGCAGAAGAGCCGAAACCATGGTTGGAATAGCCATCATGGCATACATGCCATCAATCAGGCTAATAATAGCCGACATGGTGGCTGTAGCCCCAAATACAATTGTAGCTACGTAAAAGTAATTGTAGTAGTGTTTGTATCTGGCCCCGAAAAGAAAACCGAAACATTTGGTGCCATAGTAGGAGTAAGAGAAAAGCGAAGTGAATGCAAAAATGAGCACGCACAGCACCAGCACATAGCTGCCAAAGCCAGGCATGGCTTCATTAAAAGCAGCGGCCGTCATGGTAACGCCATTGCCGTCGGAGCTTTGCCACACCCCCGTCATAATAATGGCCAGCCCCGTAAGGGTACAAACAATAATGGTATCGATTAATGGCCCCAGCATGGCTACCAAACCCTCCCGTATCGGCTCGTCGGTTTTGGCCGCACCATGCATCATAGAGGCAGTACCAATGCCGGCTTCGTTCGAAAATGCAGCTCTGCGGGCTCCTGCTATAATAATGGCTCCTACAGCTCCTCCCAACACAGATTCTGCTGTAAACGCATCTGTCAGTATCAAGGCGAAAGCATCGGGTATAGCCGTATAGTTTACAGCCATAATATAAAATACTGCCAGCATGTACAAAACCACCATGCCGGGTACCATTTTAGAGGCAACATTGCCAATGCGCTGTATTCCTCCAAAAATTACCATAGAAACGATCAGCACCAGCGTAAGGCCAATCCCAAGGTTCGAGTAAAAAGCATCTCCTGAAGAAAAGCCGTTCGGAACAAGCACTACTTCCCGGATTACCTGCGTGAGCTGGTTTGCCTGAAAAATAGGAAGCGTACCAAACAAACCTGCTACGGCAAAGAAAACAGCCAGAGGCTTCCACTTGCTGCCTAAGCCTTCTACCACCACATACATCGGGCCTCCCTCTAAATGCCCGTTGCTGTCTCTGCCACGGTACATAACCGACAGGGAGCAGGTAAAGAATTTAGTTGCCATACCCACAAAGGCACTTACCCACATCCAGAACAATACGCCGGGTCCGCCCATGGCAATTGCTACGGCTACACCACTTATGTTGCCCATGCCTACAGTAGCGGCCAGCGCACTCGATAAAGCTTCAAAGTGGTTAATGTCTCCCGGATCATCAGGGTCGTCGTACTTGCCGCGTAGTACATCAATGGCATGTTTCAGGTGCCTGAATGGCAGGAAACCTGAGTAAATCATAAAGTAAAAGCCGCCGCCCATCAGCAGCACCAGCAAAGGCATACCCCAGGCCAGGTTGCTGAAATCAACTAAGAATTGTTCTATTGCTTCCAATATTGGTCTATTAATTTCCGGCCATTCGGTGCTTTCGCAACAAAGGACTCCGTGAAGGTGTATGCTATTGCACCTGGAGGTGCAACAAGAGCCTTTTATGTTCTGTTTTGCAGCACAAAAAGGTATCTTTTAAACAAGATCTAAACAGCTAGGTTACATAAAAGTGACGAGAAAGCCTAACAAGCCTTTGAATAATAGCTTAACAACATGGATAAATATATCATAGCCACTACGGTGGTAGGGGTAGCTGCTCTCTCTATGGCCTGGATTCCACGCCTTACAGCGCGCACCTTTCTCTCTTACCCCATCCTGTTCCTGTTGATTGGCATGTTCGTTTACTGGGTGCCCTTCGACCTGCCTTCGCCTAACCCGATCAGGGGAGAAAAGTATGCCGTGCACCTGACTGAGTTAAGCGTTATTGTATCGCTGATGGGCACAGGCCTGAAGATAAGGCGGAAATTCAGTTTAACGCATTGGCGCATCCCGTTCCGCCTGGTAAGCATCACCATGTTGCTGAGTATAGCTGCTCTTGCTTTGCTGGGCTGGGGTGTGCTGGGCTTTTCGGTGGCAGCAGCCATATTGCTGGGCGCTGTACTGGCTCCTACCGACCCTGTGCTGGCTGAACAGGTGCAGGTAGGGCCGCCTAACGAGGAAGAGGAAGATGTGGTACGGTTCTCTTTAACAGCCGAGGCCGGTTTAAACGATGGTTCCGCTTTCCCGTTTACATGGCTGGCAGTGGTGCTGGCTGTTTCGGCTGGCAGCAACAGCGACTGGTTTGCCGAGTGGGTAATACGGGACTTGGTATATCGTATTGCTGTAGGTGCAACAATGGGTTATGTTATTGGCAGAGCTTTGGCTTACCTCATCTTTACCTTACCCCAAAAATCAAACTTCCCGAAAGCATCCGATGGCTTTTTAGCTCTTTCTGCCACACTGGTATCGTACGGCTTTACAGAATTCCTGCACGGGTATGGCTTTATTGCAGTGTTTGTAACAGCCCTTACTATGAGCAGCTTCGAAAAAGACGATGAGTATCATCTCGAGATGCATGATTTTGTTAACCAGATAGAGCGTATTCTGATGGTGATCCTGCTTATGCTGTTCGGAGGCAGTATTGTATCTGGTTTGTTGGACCACCTGACCTGGAAAGGAGCTTTGATCGGACTGGGATTTCTGTTTATCATCCGCCCTCTAAGCACATTACCCAGCCTGATTGGCGTAAAATCGACTTTAAGGGAAAAGGTAGCTATAAGCTTTTTCGGTATCAGGGGGATTGGTTCGTTCTACTACCTGTCCTTTGCTTTAAGTGAACACGATTTTGAAGAGGCGGATGAGCTTTGGTCTGTTGTAGGATTTATTGTTATGATATCCATTATTCTGCATGGTATTACTGCTGCCCGGGCCATGAGACGCCTGGATGTGGATCGGGAAAAAGGTATTATTCAGCCCTTAGCACCAGATCAGGTACCGGATGAAGTATAAAAAGTAGCAAGTGCTTAATTAAACTGTTAACCAACATGATAACATGAACCTTTCTGAACTTATAGATAATCAGTTTTACGAATTTGCCCTTATCATCTTTTTGGCCACAGCTGTCGGAGCCATTGGCAGGATGCTGCGCCAGCCTCTCATCGTTTCTTTTATAGCGGTTGGCATCATTGTCGGACCCTCTGTGCTTAACCTCCTGAATTCGGAGCGGGAGATAGGGCTGCTGGCCGAAATGGGGATAGCCATTCTATTATTTGTAGTGGGTCTTAAGCTCGATATCAACCTGATAAAATCAACGGGTAAAATTGCCTTGTTAACGGGGCTGGGGCAGGTAGCTTTCACTTCTCTCTTCGGCTTTGGCATAGGTTTGCTACTGGGCTTTGAGTGGATGGAAGCCATTTATATTGCGGTGGCACTTACTTTTTCCAGCACCATTATTATTGTGAAACTACTTTCCGATAAAAAGGAGGTAGATATGCTGCATGGGCAAATTGCCCTGGGCTTCCTGATTGTGCAGGATATTGTGGTGGTAATCGTCATGATCGTGCTGTCGGCTCTGGGAGTGGAGTCGGAGCGCTCGGTGGGCATGGATTTATTGCTGGTGTTTGGGAAAGGGTTGGCCATGTTTGCAGTGGTGGCGGTACTGATGAAGTATGTTGTCCCGAAGTTCACACACATGCTGGCCTCTTCTCAGGAGTTACTTATTTTATTTTCTATAGGTTGGGCCATTTTACTGGCTGCACTCGGCGATTATCTGGGGTTCAGTAAAGAGGTAGGAGCCTTTCTGGCGGGTATATCGCTGGCTTCTACACAGTACAGGGAGGTAATCAGTGGCCGCCTCACCAGCGTGCGCGATTTCCTGCTGTTGTTCTTTTTCCTGGACCTAGGTTCCCAGCTCGACCTAGGCCTGATGGGCGAGCAGATATTGCCAGCTCTTATCTTTTCTGTATTCGTGCTTGTAGGAAATCCTGTTATCGTGCTTATCATTATGGGGGTGATGGGTTATCATAAGCGCACCTCTTTTAAAGCAGGACTTACTGTAGCCCAGATCAGTGAATTCTCCCTGATCCTGATTAACATGGGCCTGGACGTAGGGCACATAGATGATGATACGCTGGGTTTGGTGACACTGGTAGGGCTGATTACCATAACTTTATCTACCTACATGATTATGTTCTCCGATCAGCTTTTTGACATGCTGTCTCCTATGCTGAGCGTATTCGAACGGGAAAAGCCTTCCAAACCGGAGGAACTGGAAGATGACAATAAAAAACTGGATGTACTTATTTTCGGGTTAGGCAGGTATGGGGAACGTGTGGCAGCTGCTTTAAAGAAGAACAATCTGACCTATTTGGGTGCAGACGTAGACCCTGCCATCGTAAATGACTGGCAGGGCAGAGGGTTTGAAGCCATTTACTGTGATGCCGAAGATCCTGACCTGGACGAAGTATTGCCACTGCACAAAGCAGATAATGTAGTAAGCACGCTGGCAGATGTGACTGTAAATATCAGGCTGTACAATTTACTAAAGCACAATGATTTTAAAGGGCGGATAGCACTGACGGCAAAAGACGATACCAGTGCTGCATTGCTTCGTGAAGCAGGTGTAAAATACCTGTTGGAGCCATACAAAGACTCAGCAGATGGTGTGGCCGATATGTTTAAAGGAAAAGCCAGAAAAGATGCCCGTGGCAGAGAGGGTGGAGAACAGAAACCGGAAAACCAAGAGGCCGCTGAGCATTAAAAAGATGATGCCTGAGTTAGCGTTACAGCCCTTGCCTGATGCAGAAGTATACTATAGCCCTCATTTCTTTAGCCGGGAAGAGAGCGACAATTACCTGCAGGAGTTGCAGCAGCAGGTGAACTGGAAGCAGGAAAACATAAAATTGTTTGGGAAGGAGCAGCCTATGCCGCGCCTCACGGCCTGGTACGGCGACAAGGGGTATACTTATTCGGGCCTGCAAAACGCACCGCAGCCCTGGTTACCTGTGTTGCTGCAACTGAAAGAGCGGGTAGAACAGGTAAGCGGGGCGCAGTATAACAGTGTTTTGCTGAACCTTTACCGCACAGGCCAAGACAGCATGGGCTGGCATGCCGACGATGAGAAGGAACTGGGGCAGGAGCCTGATATAGCGTCGGTAAGTTTTGGTATACCTCGAAAATTTGGCTTTCGGCACAGGTTTAGAAAAGAGCTGAAGAACGTATACCTGGTGTTGGAGCACGGCAGCCTGCTTTTAATGAAAGGAGCTACACAGCATTACTGGCAGCACGCACTTCCTAAGACAGGTAAAGCCGTCGGAATACGTATCAACCTTACCTTTAGGAACATAAAAAGCTAAGCAGCATGTAGGGAAGAAAAGTCATTGTGAAAGCCAGTTTGAAGATGTTATTTTACAGAAATTATGAGGCATCGCCCATAAACTAACATGACCCAAAAGAAAAACATAGCCATCATGGGAGCCGGATTGGTAGGTTCCTTACTGTCGCTGTACCTGGCAAAGCGTGGCTATACCATAAACCTGTATGAGCGTAGACCTGATATGCGCATCAATTCCATTGATGGTGGCCGGTCTATTAACCTTGCCCTCAGCGACCGAGGCTGGCGTGCCCTCCGTGGAATAGGTATAGAAGAGGAAGTGCGTAAAGTAGCCGTTCCGATGTACAGGCGTGTGATGCACGATGAGAAGGGCAACCTCACTTACCAGCCTTATGGCAAAGAAGGGCAAGCTATCTATTCGGTATCCAGAGGCGGCCTGAATGTAGCCTTAATGAATATATCGGAGCCGAACCCAAACATCAGTTACCACTTTAACAGGCAGGTAATGGATGTAAATGTGCGGACGAGCGAGGTGCTGTTACAGAACCATACAACCCATGAGCAGGAAAGAATTAAGCCTGACCTGATTTTCGGTGCCGACGGAGCCTACTCGATGGTGCGGGGTGCCATGCAAAAGACGGAGCTGTTCGACTATGAGCAGAAGTACCTGGAGTATGGATATAAAGAATTAACTATTCCTCCGGCTGAAGACGGAGGCTGGCTGTTAGAGAAAAATGCCCTGCACATCTGGCCTCGGGGTAATTACATGATGATTGCCCTGCCGAACATCGATGGCAGCTTTACCTGCACTCTGTTTTTCCCTTACGAGGGTACACGCTCTTTTGCGACCATCAAAAATGACAACGATCTGCTTAACTTTTTTGTAGAGGTTTTTCCTGATGCTGTACCCTTGATGCCTGATCTGGCGCAGGAGTATTTCGCTAATCCAATTGGCTCGCTGGTAACGATAAAGTGCTTTCCGTGGAGCTACGATGGCCGCCTGATGCTGATTGGCGATGCCTGCCACGCCGTGGTGCCTTTCTACGGGCAGGGCATGAATGCAGGCTTCGAAGACATAACTGTACTGGATCAGATGCTGGAAACCTTTGATGGAGATTGGCACAGCCTGTTTAAAACTTTTGAAAGAAAGCGTAAGCCCGATGCCGATGCGATAGCCGACTTAGCAGTTCTCAACTTCGAAGAAATGCGCGATAAAGTAGCCGATCCGCGTTTCCTGCTCCGTAAAAAGATAGAAAGCAAAATAAGTGAGCAGTATCCTGATAAATGGATTCCGCTTTATACCATGGTTACCTTTACCGATCTGCCTTATTCATATGCAATGGAGGCAGGCATGATGCAGGAGAAGATCATGAAAAAGGTGATGAAGCACATAGAATCTGCAGAAGATTACGAGAAGCCTGAAGTGCAGAAGCTGCTGCAAAAGCAACTGGTAAAGAAGGAAAAGCTGAAGCCGTACAAAGGCTAAAAGTGCTAGCTGTCTAACCAGTTCTTAAACTGCTGTACCTTTTCCCGGCTAACTACTACCTCGCTGGGGGCAGGATGATGCAGCTCCAGCTTCAGGCGGCTGTTCGACCAGGCTACAATGTCTTTTACAGCTTTTAAACTGATAAAATAGCCTCTGTTTACGCGGAAGAAGCGGTTTGGGTCTATGAGTTGCTCTACCTGTTCCATGGTATAGTCGATGGCGTAGCGTTTGCCGGAGGTGCATTGCAGAAAAGTAGCCTTCTCGAAGCTGTAAAAGTATGCTATATCTTCTACAGCTACCATGTGCAGGTGTTCTCCTACTTTTACTACAAAGCGGTTTTTATAGCTTTTGTTGCCATTTAGCAGTTGTATGGCCTGCTCCAGGGTACCCAGCTGCGGCGCAACCGGAATCTGGTGCCTGCTCAGCTTTCTGAACTTCTCCAGGGCGCCCTCCAGCTCTTCCTCATCAATGGGTTTGAGCAGATAATCTATACTGTTTACTTTAAAAGCTTTAATAGCATACGCATCGTAGGCAGTTGTAAAGATAACGGGCACTTCCACAGGTACCTGCTCAAAGATCTCAAAACTTAGCCCGTCGGCCAGCTGTATATCCATAAAAATAAGGTCTAGCTGGGGTTTAAACTTCAGTACCTCCACCGCTTTGCGCACCGAAGGCGCTGTGGCTATTATATCTACTGATGCATCGAGCTTAAGCAGCATTTTTGCCAGGCGGTCTGCCGCCAGCTTTTCGTCTTCTACAATAAATATCCGCATTATCCTTTAAAGTATAATAGAGGCAGTTTAACTGTGAACTCCTGTGAGGTAGCTATGATCTGTACTTTATTGTTGGTGAGGTAACTATAGCGGGATTCTATATTCGGAAGCCCCATGCCCGTAGACTCTTCCCGGATACGCCGCTCCTGCAGGTTATTCTGCACCACCAGGTAGTCGTTTTCTATATATAAATGAACTTGCAGCGGTTCCTCTTCCAGCGCCATGTTGTGCTTAATGGCATTCTCTATTAGCATCTGTAATGCCAGTGGTACCACCATCAGGCTTGCATCTAAAGGAATATCGTTTTGCACCTGCAGCGCTTCACCGTGCCTGATCTTTTGCAGGTAAATGTACGACTCCAGAAAATGCAGCTCTTCCAGTAACGGCACAATTTCTTTCTGCCGGCTATCGAGCACATAGCGGTATACTTCCGATAATTTCCGGATAAACCGTACCGCCTGTTTTTGGTCTGTTTCAACCAAGCTGGTTAGCACGTTCAGGCTGTTGAACAAGAAATGCGGATTTACCTGTGCCTTCAGCGACTCGTACTGTGAGGCAATATTTTCCTTCTCCAGTCTTTCCGCATTGATGGCCGTTTGCCGCCAGCCCTGCAAGAAATGCCAGCTATGAAAAAACAGCGATATAATAAAGGTAATGATAACAGGCACTCCAACAGAACTTGCCCAGTTGCGCTGCGACAGGTCTTGTAGCGTGTACCCTTTATAGGTCAGGAAAACGATATTTACTAATATAACAACTACAACAGTGAGTAGTAGTGTAGCTATCAGGCTGATAATAAACCGCTTCGATGGGTTTCTTACCCACGGATAAAATAAACTTAATGTATTTGTAAGCAGGCCGTTACCCTTCCAGAGCAGAACAAATATGGTATAAGAGAAAAGGAAATTAAAGATGGCCTCGCTTAGCGGTAGCTGGAAACAATGCTGGCAGCCTAAAGCAAAGGCCCCGAACGCTGAAAGAATCCAGCCCAATATTTCTCGTACTACTGCCTTTAGTTTGCTGGGGCTTTTAGCAGGCGGAGCCACTGATGCAGAAATTGGCATTGGTTGCGTTGCTACAGGTTGTTGTTCTAGTAAAATCATCTAAAGTGCGAAAGCGAATGTAAGTAAAAAAATAGATGCTAAATAGTAGATAACAGACTTTAGGTTCTGGATTTTAAAAGATTATCACATGCTCTTCACAAAATTTAGCTAGGAGTTGAATTGCGTACCTGTAGCTGCTATTTTTCAGCATTTAAAGTTTAAATTGTTGCCGTTAAAATCTCTGCGGCAGCTTTTCCTTTCCTGGCTTTTAGCTTGTATTTGGTAATAAAGAAGCTAATAACAGCAGAACCGATAACGGTTGGCCCTAACCATGCGACAACAGGTGGGAGTACGGTGTTATTTACAACCAGAAAAGCGGTATAGGCTGCTATATTGCCTGCTATCATGCGTGTGATATGGTCGTAAAGCCAAAAGCTTTTATCAGCTGGCGCCTTGGTGTACTTACGCACATCTTTTGCTACTAAAAGCAAGGCAATGCTTCCAAAAACGATAGATACTATATTGCTGCTGTTGCCAAAGCTACTGCTCATGGTGCCTGCTAAACCAGAGAAAATAAAATAGGCGGCAAACACGGCCATTGTGATGGAAATAGCCCAATCCAAGCGTTTCGGTTTCTGACCTGTTGCCAGGCCTTTCAGGTAAAGTACCCGGTAGCCAGTGCTAACAAGGTAGGCACTGAATACACCAATAATCAGCAGAAACGGGCTGTGGTGGTGAGGCAGAATCGACATTATAATAGCAGTAGCCGCCACCAGCATCATCGCATAAAAAAATACTTTTCCTGTTAGGCGATGCTGCTTGCCTCCTTTCCTGTTTAACATCGAAACAGGGCCTGAGATTAAACCTGCTGTACCTGCTGCAATATGAAAGATAAGTAGCGTTGTAAATAAAGTTTCCATACTTGATTGTTGTTTCCGTTTCTGATCCAGACCAAAGGTGCAAAAGGAGCCTCTTGTTCTAAACTATAAGTGGACGAACTGTAGAATCAGGAAGATGAATTGTAGTTTATGGCTGCTATTCACACTGCGCCAACAGTGCTTCTGCCTGAGGTTTCCCCCATGTAGGAGCTATGGCCGATGTAGTGGTTTCGGCTGCAAACTTCGCCATGGCCTCCTCCAGCAGTGGCTTTGCAGCGGTAGCACCGCCTCCAAACATTTTAGGCGTATAGAAGAGGGTGGCTCCTAACAGGTAGTATGCGCGTGGGTTATCCGGATTAAGTTGCTTTGCTTTTTCTAAGGCTGCTATAGTGAGGCTGCTATATTTCATGCCGCGTGTAGTGGGCGAAACCTGCAGGCGCGTCTGGTGCAGCCATCCCTGGAGCACATACAATTCCGATTCTTTTGGAGCGAGCTTAAGAGCCTTATCCAGGTGCTGCTGCCCCTTGTCCAGGTACTGGTCTTTTTTAGCTTCGTTCTTTTCTTTGTTGCTCATGCTGATATAGCTCATGGTAGCGTAGTAAAGCGGCAGCCATGCCTGCTGCTCGGCATTGGCAATACGCTCAAAGTTGTTGGCCACCTGCTGCATGTCTTCTACAGTAGCGGCTCTGCCCATAGCTCCTAAGTTTTTACCGATAGCGGCTTCGTAGCCAGTGTTTTGAGCTATGGCGTTAAGTGCGAATAACACAGCGGTTGCGATAAGTAATAATTGCTTTTTCATGATTTCTAATGGTTTTATAGTTTCTGTTTGATTTTATGCCGGTTGGTTATTCTTAACTCATAAGTTTTTAACTTCTGATTTGATGAAATATTAGTGGTGGATGCTTTTGCCACCGAAGTTGATAAAGACACCTGCAAACAGGAATCGTTTGGCTGCAGGGGTAACTGCTGAGCGGTTAATAGCGCCCGACTCGTCTGGAGTGCTGGCGTAGCGGTAGCCGAATACCTGGCTGTTACCAAGTACATTGGTGGCAGAAAGGTAAATCACGGTAAAGTTGCCCCACAAACTGGTCAGGTAGCTGGCGTTCAGGCTCAGGTCGTTGTAGTTGGGAGTGCGACTTTGGTTGTAACCATCCAGCGTCGGGTTGTGGTAAGGGCGGCCGCTGCCAAAAGCGTATGTGGCGCTAAGTTGAGTGCTGAGCTTCGGCAGAAAGTGTTTGTAAACCACCGACAGGTTATGTGTAGAGGCGAAAGTGGGTACGGCTTCCCGGGTATAGTTGCGGTAGTCGCGTTTGGTGTCCAGCAGGGAGTAAGAGATCCAGTAATCGCCGTTCCTGATGCTCTTTTTATCACGCCAGAAGAAGTCTATTCCTCTGGCATAGCCGGTGCCGTTATTGTTGTAGCTGCTGGGCGTGTAGCGGAGGCTCTCATTATACTTTACCAGGTCGTTGTACTGCTTGTAGTATCCCTCTACCCGAAAGGTGCGGTTATCTTGCTGGTGTTGGTAGTTCAGGATATAATGTGTGGCGCTCTCGTAGCTAAGGTGGCGGTTAATTTTCAGGAATTCAGCTTCGGGGAGCTGGTAAAACTGCCCGTAAGCAGCCGATAGTTGACTATGTTCGTCTGTTTTATAGGCAATAGATATCCGGGGTGCTACATTGCCCTTTTCTAATACCGTAGAATTCTCTGTCCGGATGCCTATGCGGGTTACTAAGCGCTTGCTGATATACCAGTCTGCTTCGGTAAAGGCGGCAGCCAGGTAATCGGTGAAGCCGGGAGTTAAGGTTGAGTGGGCAGGGCTTTGGGTATACTGCTGCTCGTAGCCGCGTACTACCAGTTCGCTGCCGAACTTCAGCCAAAGCGGCGTTGCCAGTTGGTGCTCCAGCATTACTTTTCCCTGTATCGCCTGGTCCTGTTCTGTCATATGCTCTTGCTCTACCTGTAGCACATCCTGATTAGAAGTGTAACCTGCCCCTGCATAAAGTGTCCATTTATCGTTCAGTAGCCCCTGATAAGTAAGGTTGTTAAAGAAGTTGCTGTTCTGTATAGCTACATGGCGTTGCCCGTCAGCGGTGAGCTGGTCCAGCTCTAAATATGAGTTGGAGTAGCTGCTGTACGCTTTCAGCATACCTTTGTCGGTTTTGTGTCGCAGCACAAAAGAGCCGCCTTTACTTTCAGGTGCCTGCTGCCAGGCAATGTTCTGCTTTACCAGCCCTACATAAGGTTGCATGTTGGTATAGTCGGCGGTGAGGGAGAGGGAGGTGTTATCCCAGCGTTGCGTGTGAGAAGCGCCTAAACCAATCGACATAATGGAAATGCCACTCTCAGTTGTCTCGGCCAGTCCGTTGCTTTTCAGAATTAAAGCTGATGACAGCGCCTGCCCGTATTCTGCGGAGTAGCCGCCTGAGCTAAAGCTGATGCCGCTAAACATAAAAGGCGAAAAACGACCACGTGCAGGCAAATCGGGCACAGAAGAATTGTAGGGCTTCTGTACCAGCAGGCCGTCTATGAAGCTTTTAGCTTCATAGCTGTCGCCGCCGCGCACAAATAACTTGCCCTCATCGCCTACACGTTGCGTACCTGGCAGAGACTGCAGGGCAGCATAGATATCGGCAGTGGCACCGGCGGTAGTAGCTACATCCAGCGAACTGAGAATGGTGCTGCGCTTTTCGTCGCCTGCTTCGAAAGCACCGGCTGTAATAACAACTGTATTCAGCTGGCTAAGCTTTTCTTTTAATTTAAAGCTGACAATTACTTCTTTCCCGCTAAGTGTAACAGGTAGTTCCTGCTGCTCATACCCTAGAAAAGAGGCTACTACTGTTTTTGTACCCGATTCGTCTGTCTCAAAGGCAAAGCTGCCGTCGGTGCGGGAGGAGGTGCCATCGTAGCTGCCCTTTATAAACACATTGGCTCCTGGTACAGCTTCTCCTTTGGAGTCCAGCACTATACCGCTTACCGTTGTAGCTTGTTGTGCCAGCACCATCAGCGGGGCCAGGCAAAGTAAGATCAGGAGGCTTGTAAATCTTTGTATCATAGTAGTTGTCGTTAAACTTCGGATCAAAGATGGACAGGCAAAGTACTGTTTAAAACTTAAACAAGACGAACCGTAGAATAAGCAGGATGGAGTGTAGAACCTTAATGATATGCCGAAATGACACCGTTTAAGAAAGCTGTAGCTGCTGTAACCACTGATTTTAATCCTGTCAGGTAGAAATCATCAACAACTATTTAGCCTTAAAAGAGGTATAAGATAAAATCATAAATTGGATTTTATTTACCTCGCAAACTTAAATTTTATTTATTCCTTAATCTAAATTAGACTATTATGAATTTGCTATATAAAAAAGTAAGAGGAGTGGTAGCAGCAACTCTTATGCTTGGAGCAGCTGTATTTGCAAACAATGTTTATGCTCAATCGTCTACTTCGCAGGCACCCCCTGCACAACAAGGTGCCGCTGCCAAAACCGATTTTTCTGATGCTGAAATCAAACAGTTTGCTGATGCCAACAACCGCCTAATGGCAGTACAGCAGGAAGGCGAAAAAGTAATGCTGAACATCCTGCAGGAAGAAAAAGTAGAAGTGGAAAAGTTTAATGAGCTTGCCAAAGCTTACCAGGAGCAAAAACTGGAAGAGGTAAGCGCAACACCAGAAGAAATGGCTGCTTTT
The DNA here is from genome assembly GCF_005491705.1 of Pontibacter sp. SGAir0037. NCBI lineage: Bacteria > Pseudomonadati > Bacteroidota > Cytophagia > Cytophagales > Hymenobacteraceae > Pontibacter > Pontibacter sp. SGAir0037. The sequence goes on from NZ_CP028092.1 coordinate 4,381,535, forward strand.
AACAAGGCCGCTCAAAGAATTATGGAAATGCAGCCTACCATTCAGCGCGATGTGGAGCAGGCTATTGTAAAAGACGGTATGTCTTTAGAAAAATATGAGCAGATTATGCTGGCTTATCAGCAAAGCCCGGTTCTGCAGGCGAAGGTGCATAAAATGATGGAATAGAAACTGAGAAAGTATGTTTCCCAACAAAAAAGGCTTTGCTGTTCAGCAAAGCCTTTTTTGTTGGCGTGCCAGCCTGTTACTGCTGGGCAAATTCTACAATTTTAAATGTTCTGGACTTTCTGTCGAAGTAGCCATAGTGCAGCTTATTGCCATAGCGGTATAAGGTTGCAAAGTCTGGCGATGGCTTAAGCTCCTGCTCAAATTTCTCCAGTTTATACTGTGGTATGGAGGGAGCTGCCGAAGTGTCTCTGGCTGCTAAAGAGTTTTTATCCAACACAGCCCTGAAATAGGTGCTCACACCAGGATCAGAACCATTGGCATCAATGTTTCTGTACGGGTCGTAAAAGTACCGGCTGTAAAATGGCGAATTCAGGTAATAACTCGGTATGGTATAAGCCGGCGTCCAACGGCCTGGTACCATCACCACTCCTCGTGCAGTTCTGACATACTGATCAGGCGTACGAACCATGCGGGAGTCGTTAAAGTTATTGTTACGGTTAGAGGCTGGTGGTGCATAAGAGCCGATTGTCAACTGTATGGTGCTGTCGTTAAACGCATCTACTGTGATGGCCGGCACACCGTCTGCCAGGTTCCGAAGCTCTTTACCGCCTTCAATTTCTTTTACTTTAGAAGAAAACAGCGCCTGTCTGCCACGCTGAAATACAGGAGTGGCTTTTAGTGTGATTTCCTCGTTGCTGCCAAAGCTATACTCTTTTAAGGCCGCTAAAGTATTGAAATCGTAAGCAACCAGTTTCAGGCTGTCTTTATCAAGCTGCAGCCGGAAGAGCGTATTCTCATGCAGAAACGAATTAAATTTTGGCTCGTTCTTCTGTTCAATGTAAGGCAGCGTACGATAATTGGCTTGCCCGCTGTTCCAGTCCAGGGTCAGGATTTCGGTTGTCACTTTTCTGCCGTTGCCTTTGGTCTGGTATCCATCGAATACCATGTGTACCCTATCTCCGCGTGAATAGATTTTGCTGCGATGGTGCCCGGTAAATACAGTACGCTCCAGATCCTGGTTTACATAAATCAGCTCGTTTTCGCGCTGCTGACGGATATTGGTGCGAGGCATTTTAGAAGCAAATATTTTTTTCTCCATCTGCACGGCATCCTCTGCATCGCGGTAAAGGTGAATGTTGTTATGCTTATCAGTATATACCATATAAAAGTGCTGCTGATCTGCAAAAGAACCAATGTACTGTTCACCTCTGCCTACTTTCAGCTCAATATCCTGAAAGCTTCTGAAAGTGCCCTGCCTTTTATCTATACCAAACGGGCGCAGGTAGTGGCGGCGGCCGTTTACATGGCGGCTGTAAAATATAAAAGTATCATCCACAACGCGGGTACCCAGAATCTGTGGGTCCTGGTTCATGCGGAAAGGAATAATTTGTGAGGCTAACTGTTCTCCTGAAGGTGAAAGTAAATTAAAGTATATTTTACCTCCCTGGTAGTAGTACACACAAACGTTTCCCTCTTCATCAGCCACCGTTACCAGATCCTGCACACGTGTTGTGGGCATTTCTATAGAAGCAAACTCATGCTGAGCAGTGGCCGCTACAGAAAATATACCCAGGAAAAGTATGGTCAAAAATGATCTTATCATAAAGGAAAAGATTATAAATTATACTATTTTAACGAGCAAATTTCTAGCCAAAGTATACAATAAAATCACTTTAAATGCTAATTTATAAGCTTTTTTATCTTGTTGGGATCCATCACTAGTATATAGCATTGTACTATATATAGTGCAAAAATTTAAAAGCCATAGCTTGAGCTTTATTTTACATCTAATATAAAAAATAAAAGCTCAACTAGGAGGCATAGTTGAGCTTTTGTAATCAGCTATTTTAGTTTAGAATTCAGCATTTTTAGGTGTGCGCGGGAATGGGATCACATCACGTATATTGCCCATACCTGTAACAAACTGCACCAGTCGCTCAAAGCCCAGGCCGAAACCAGCGTGTGGGCAGCTGCCGAAGCGGCGGGTGTCTAAATACCACCAAAGCTCTTCTGTAGGTACGCCCATTTCTTCCATACGCTCTGTTAATTTGTCGAGGCGTTCCTCGCGTTGCGAACCACCCACTATTTCGCCTATACCCGGAGCCAGAATATCCATGGCAGCTACTGTTTTGCCATCGTCGTTCAGGCGCATGTAGAACGATTTAATATCTTTCGGGTAGTTGGTAACAATTACCGGCTTCTTAAAGTGCTTCTCTACCAGGTAGCGCTCATGCTCACTCTGCAGGTCTACACCCCACGATACCTCATACTGGAATTTCTTCTTCTTGTAAGCAGGAGAGTTTAGCAGAATATCGATGGCCTCTGTATAGGTGATGCGCTCAAAGCTATTGTTTGCCACAAACTCCAGTTTCTCCAGCAGGCTCATTTCGTTGCGCTCGTTTTGTGGCTTCTGTTTTTCCTCTTCTGCCAGGCGCTGGCCCAGGAACTCAATGTCGGCGCTGTTATTTTCGATGGCATAGCGAATGACATACTTGATAAACTCTTCTGCCAGGTTAGCATTGTCCTGCAGGTCGTAGAAAGCCATTTCCGGCTCAATCATCCAGAACTCGGCCAGGTGGCGGGCAGTGTTAGAGTTTTCGGCACGGAAAGTAGGGCCGAATGTGTAAATATCGCTAAAAGCCATAGCTGCCAGCTCTCCTTCCAACTGACCAGATACAGTCAGGTTTGTAGAGCGGCCAAAGAAGTCTTCTTCAAAATTGATTTTGCCTTCTTCGTTACGTGGCAGGTTGTCCAGGTCTAGAGTAGTTACCCGGAACATTTCTCCGGCACCCTCGGCATCGGAAGCCGTTACGATAGGCGTATGCATATACACGAAGCCACGCTCGTTAAAAAATTTATGCACGGCAAAAGCCAGCGAGTTGCGCAGCCTGAACACAGCACCAAAAGTGTTGGTACGGAAGCGCAGGTGAGCGATCTCACGCAGGAACTCCAGCGAGTGTGCTTTTTTTTGCAGCGGATATGTTTCCGGATCTGCTTTACCCAGAACCTCAATCGTATTGGCTAAAACCTCATAAGCCTGTCCTTTGCCCTGCGAGGCCACAAGCTCACCTGTAACTGCTACACTGGCTCCGGTAGTTACATCTTTTAAAGCTTCTTCGCTAAACTTTTCAGCATCGGCCACTACCTGTAAACTATGGATGGTAGAGCCGTCGTTCACGGCAATAAAGGTTACATATTTGTTCCCGCGTTTTGTGCGCACCCAGCCTTTCAGCAGAATCTCTTTTCCTGCCTCGGCACCTGTTAGCAAATCTTTAACTTTCGTACGTTGCATGTATAGTATATTGTAAAAATCTTAATTAGATTAGTCTCCGAATTGAAAATGTAAATTTATAAACTATAAACTTACCTTAAACATAAACTTTTAAGAAGAAGTATCTTATCGCCTTTTATACAGCTATGTACTGAGGCTTTTCCTGGTGTAGGCTTTACCCTTGCTGTTTTATAAGATAGACTAATTATTCGTTTCGAAACAATCCTTCAAAGAAACGATATTTTAACCTTTTTTTGATATTGCGAGTAAAAATATCCTAAATTTGGAGGTGCTGAAACAGGCATTTAAATTTTTTTTCAGATTATGCAGCGACTCGATTTAAGGCAACTCTTATCCCAGAAGTTATCGCCGCAGCAGATACAATTTATCAAGCTGCTGCAGATACCTACTGTTGAGCTGGAAGCGCGCATAAAAGAAGAAATGGAAATAAATCCGGCCTTGGAAGAAGGACGGGAAGATGCCGACACAGAGTACGAGTCGGATAACACCGATGAGTATGATAGCGATGACGACTATGGCAACGACGAAATAGATCTGAACGACTATCTGCATGACGATGAAATAAGCGGCTATAAAATGCAGGGCGATAAAGGTGGCGACGACGATGAAGACCGTGAGATGCCTATTGCCGTTTCAACTTCTCTGATTGATTCGCTGTTCGACCAGCTGGGCTTTCTGGCCCTGGACGACAAGCAGTACAATATAGGCATGCAGCTTATTGGCAGCATTGATAACGACGGGTACATTCGCCGCGATCTGAGTGCCATTGCCAACGATCTTGCCTTTTCCCAAAATATAGAAACCACGGAAGAGGAGATAGAGCAGGTCCTGCACATGATCCAGACATTCGATCCAGCGGGTATAGCAGCCCGCGATTTGCCTGAATGTTTGTTGCTGCAATTGCAGCGACGGGAACAGGACGAAATAACGGTTTTGGCGGAGCGCATTATTACTTCTGCTTTTGATGAGTTTACCAAAAAGCACTACCAGAAAATCCAGTCGAAGTTTAATGTATCGGAAGATACCCTGAAAAGAGCTGTTGACCTGATTGTAAAGCTGAACCCAAAACCAGGCGGCTCAGGTGCCGGTATGACGCGGGTGCAGTATATTATACCTGATTTTATTCTTACCAACGAAAACGGGCAGTTGCAGCTGTCGCTTAATTCCCGTAATGCACCTGATCTGCGCATCAGCCGCTCTTATTCCGATATGTTTGATGCCTATGAAAAGTCAGACAAAAAGGATAAGAAGCTAAAAGAAACAGTAACGTTTGTAAAGCAGAAGCTGGATGCCGCCAAATGGTTTATAGATGCCATCCGCCAGCGCCAGAACACGCTGCTGCGTACCATGGAGGCCATTATAAAATACCAGCATGAGTTCTTTCTGGAAGGAGATGAGAGCAAGCTGCGGCCTATGATCCTGAAAGATATTGCAGAGGAGATTGGTATGGATATCTCTACGGTTAGCCGTGTGGCCAACAGCAAAGCCGTACAAACCGAGTTCGGCATTTACCCGCTCAAATACTTCTTCTCCGAAGGTATTGCCACCGATTCCGGTGAAGATGCCAGCAGCCGTGAAGTAAAGCATATTTTAAAAGAGATCATCGACAAAGAGAACAAGCGCAAGCCGCTATCCGATGATAAAATTGAAAAAATGCTCAACGAGAAGGGCTATAATATTGCACGTCGCACCGTTGCCAAATATCGCGAACAACTCAATATACCTGTCGCTAGGCTAAGAAAGGAGCTGTAGCTGATTCGCAATTATGAATCATAAATGCTGAATTGTAAATTCAGTAGCGGCGTGAAGCTAGGATTCTCTATTAGTATCTGTTAAGGGTTAAGCCATCAAATTTCAAAACAATTCTGAACATTAAGCCACGTATCTAAAATCGAGATGCTTGTGCCTGTTTACTAATTCTTTATTATATGCTCTTTTTAAGAGGAGGCTCAGGCTGCGTAACATAAAAAGAGCTTATGCTGTTTATACGGCTGTAAGAGTAGCAGTATAACCTTGTGCCCTATGAAAATATCTTTCGAACAGCTGACATCCGAATTTAAAAGAGTCCTTTTAAAGCTTAACTTCAGCGAAGAAAGAGCAGCACTTTGTGCCCGCATATTTGCAGAAAACAGCAGAGACGGAGTGTATTCGCATGGGTTAAATCGCTTTCCGGTGTTTGTGCAGGCTGTTAAAGATGGCCTTATTGCCATAGATGCCGAGCCTGCAGCAGTGAGCAGGAATGGCGTAGTAGAAACCTGGGATGGCCATTTAGCACCGGGCATGTATACAGCAACCCGCGCTATGGAGAGAGCTATAGCACTGGCAAAGGAAAATGGCATGGGGTGCGTGGCGGTAAAAAATACCAACCATTGGATGCGGGGAGGAACCTATGGCTGGCAAGCAGCCGCTGCAGGTTGTATAGGTATTTGTGCAACTAATTCTATTGCCAACATGCCTCCCTGGGGTGGAACAGAAGCACGCCTGGGTAATAACCCTCTGGTGATCGCAATTCCCCGCCAAAAAGGCTCTGTTGTGCTGGATATGGCCATCTCACAATTTTCCTATGGCAAATTGCAGGAGTATGACCTGCAGGGTAAAGAACTGCCTTTCGAAGGCGGCTACGACGAACACGGAAATCTAACAAAAGATCCGGCTCAGATCAGGGCTTCTGAAAGGCCGCTGCCCATTGGCTACTGGAAAGGTTCAGGGCTGTCGCTGGTGCTGGATGTGCTGGTGGCTTCGCTTAGCGGAGGGCGCTCAGTGGAACAGATAACACAGGCAGGGGCAGAGGCCGGAGTATCGCAGTTCTTTTTATGTATAGATGCTTCTAAGTTAGATGACGCTGTTGCTGATGCTATTATTGCATATACAAAGAGCAGCGCTCTGACAGATAAAGATGGCGAAATCCGGTATCCCGGAGAAAGTAGTTTAGCCAAGCGGCACCAGCACGAACAGGAAGGTATACCTGTAAACGAGGAGATATGGCAGCAGGTGCAGGAACTTTAATTTTTATTTGTTAGAATTAGAAAGTATTAGACCTCATTAAACAGCAAAACAAGCGACTGTGCTAAGAAGAACGAATCATAAGCGATGAAATAGTGGCACCTGCAAAAATTAGCCGGACAATTTTGAAGAGGCCATCATTTGGAGCAATTTTGTTCCGGGCGTTTAAAAAGAGCAGAAGAACTTTTACCTTTAAGGCAATTTTAATTCAGAATTTTCAATTCATAACACTTATCTCCCTCAAGTGAATCGTTCGTTAGCCAAAGCATTGTCAGTTTTGTTTCACCCATTGCTGATGCCGACTTACCTGTTTGCTTTTATTCTTTATTATTTACCAGCCCCCTTTGTTTCTTTCCCGGTGCAGCACCGCTGGTACATACTAGGGCTTGCTTTCTTTACCACATTTCTGATTCCAGGCATAGGTGCATACTTTATGCAGCGAACCGGGTACATCGATTCGCTGGAGATGGAGAAGCGGGAGCAACGCAGCCTGCCTTTGCTTTTTACAGGAACCTGCTATGCTGTTACGTCTTACCTTTTTTACAGAGAGCCTGTATTCGATCGTGTTTTTTATGTAGCTATAGGCTTAATAGCAGCGTCGGTTTTTCTGACATACATTATATCGCTTTACTGGAAAATTAGTGCTCATAGTGTGGGTATGGGAGGCAGTTTAGGCTTATTACTGCTGCTCAACAGAATGGCCCCCGAAGCCATGCTGCTGGGGCCGATCATGTTTTTTATTTTACTGGCCGGAGCCGTTATGTCGGCTCGGTTAGCCTTAAATGCGCATACTCCTGCACAGGTATATGCAGGCTTCAGTAGCGGCCTGTTGCTGGCCTTTATAGGAGGATTAATCAGCCTCTAAAACTTCTGCAGGCTATAGCCTTTCTGCTGCTTTGTTTAGTGCCAGCTTTTCCTATCTTTGAATATCACCTAAAACAGCTATGTATGACTTACGAATGCCTGCTATATGAAGTAAAGGAGGGGGTGGCAACCATCACTCTGAACCGGCCCGATGTTTTCAATGCCTTTAACGATCGGCAAAGCTATGACTTACAGGATGCCCTGAAGCAGGTTGCACGGGATGAACAGGTGCGCGCAGTGGTGCTGACAGGTGCCGGAAAAGCCTTTTGTTCGGGCCAGGATCTGAAAGCCATTGCCAACGCCGATAAGCGCGATCTGTCTGACTCGCTGGAGAAAAGGTATAACCCCATCATCAGGGCGATGCGCAACCTGCCTAAACCAATTATCTGTAAATTAAACGGAGTTGCTGCCGGGGCGGGCTGTTCTCTTGCGCTGGCCTGTGATCTGATTATTGCCTCTTCAGCTGCCAGTTTAATAGAGGTTTTTGTAAATATTGGCCTTGTGCTCGATTCCGGTTCTTCTTTCTTTTTACCACGTATAGTTGGCTCTTTAAAGGCTTTTGAGCTAAGTACGCTTGGCTCTAAGGTAAGTGCCGAAGAGGCTTTGCAATTAGGTATGGTGAACAAGGTGGTAGCTCCCGAAGCTTTGGATGCAGCCGTTGCTGAGCTGGCCGCTCGTTATGCTGCTGCACCTACCAAAGCCATTGGCCTTATAAAGAAAATGCTGAACAAATCTTTTAGCGCTACCTTGGATGAAATGCTGGATTATGAGGCATACTGCCAGAAAATAGCCGGTAACTCAGAAGACTATAAAGAAGGTGTAACAGCTTTTAATGAAAAGAGAAAGCCTGCTTTTAAAGGACTTTAATAGAAAATATCATAGTTGCTGTTAGTAACAGGTAGTTATGCAGTGTAGCTATAAGTGGCTGTAAACGGCTGTAAAAGCCATTTACAGCATTCTATATAACTTGAAGTAGATTGGTGGCGTATAGTGGAAAAGTTATAAGTGTTTATAAACCAACTATGAAAACTATGAAAAAGATTGCATCAACAGGAATAATAGCATGTGCATTTGTATTTGGATTAGCCTCTTGTGGGGGTAACCAAACCAACGATAGTGTAGATCAGGCACAGGAACGAAACGAAGAGCAGTTTTCCGGCTCTGAAATGGAAGATCAGAAAACCAATCAGTCTGATTTTATGACGAAGGCGGCCAGCAGCAATATGCTGGAAGTTGAGGCAGGTAAGCTGGCACAGCAAAAAGCACAGAATGCGCAAGTAAAGCAATATGCGCAAATGATGGTGAGCGACCATACAAAAGCAAGCGAAGAAATGCGCTCTGCCGCCACCAGCAAAAACATTATGTTACCGGATAGCATGAGCAGTGAGCATCAGGATAAACTGCAATCGTTACGTGATAAAACTGGTGCTGAATTCGACAGAGATTATATGGACATGATGGTGTCTTCTCATGATGAAACCATCAGCTTGTTTGAAGATGCTGCGGAAAACCTGGAAGACCCGGATGTAAAAAGTATGGCTTCTGCTAAACTGCCTACTTTACGTCAGCACCGTGAGCAGGCGCAGCAGATAAAAGATGCCCTGGGTAATAACTCAGGTACAGCGCAACGATAAGCCCTAAGTTCTTTACCAGGATATATTTTGATATATCATCATCTGATGAAAACATATTTAGCAACTGCAGGTAATTTACTTGCAGTTGCTTCTAATTTAGAAGATACTATATGAAACACAAGTTTACTTTTGCCTTGCTTTTTGGCCTCCTGTCGTTTGGCATGATGAGTTGTGGCAGTGATAGCATAGATCAGGCTGCCGATCAAAGTGTAGAGCAGTTTGAAGAAGCCGGTATACAGAATATGCGCAACGACGCTTTATTTGCGGCAGAGGCTGCCAGTGCCAATATGCTACAGCTGCGCTTAGGAGAAGTAGCACTAGAGAAAGGGGCAAGTGCCGAGGTAAAGGGATTGGCCCAGCAGATGGTGCAGAACCATGAACAGATACAAGGCGAACTGGAAACAGTAGCCACGCAGGCTAATTTTGTTTTACCTACGCAGTTAGGCGCCGCTCATGGTAAAAGCCAGGAGAGCGTAACTTCTCATTCAGGTATAGCTTTTGACATTGCCTATGTAAAGGAAGTAGTGAGCCAGCAGAAAAATCTGATAAAACGCTACGAAGATATTGCCAAAAACGGTGTGAACATGGAGCTGAAGATGTATGCATCCCGGCAATTGCCGCTATTGCGCAACCACCTGATGATGGCAGAACTGATTGAGGATGCCATTGATAGCGTTTAACCTCCAGAACAATCACACCTGAAACAAGAAGGCCTGTGCTGTTATAGCACAGGCCTTCTTGTTTCAGGTACAAAAGCTTACTCGCCGTTTTCGCGATAGAGGCTTGTTTTTAACTCCTCTTTCAGGAAGCGGGCAGTATAACCTTTGCCCGAAGCGGCTACTTCTTCTGGAGTGCCGGCAGCTACAATGGTACCACCACCTTCGCCACCTTCGGGGCCGATGTCAATAATGTGGTCAGCTACTTTAATCAGGTCGAGGTTGTGTTCAATAATAAGTACAGAGTTACCTTTATCCGTTAGCTTATGCAGCACATCCGTCAGGTGCTCAATGTCCTGGAAGTGCAGACCTGTGGTAGGCTCATCCAGAATGTAAAGCGTTTTGCCTGTATCTTTTTTCGATAACTCTGCTGCCAGCTTTACACGTTGTGCCTCGCCACCAGAGAGAGTGGTTGCCTGTTGCCCCAGTGTAATATAACCTAAGCCAACCTCATGCAGCGTCTGAATTTTGCGTAGAATGCGTGGCTGGTTTTCAAAAAACTCTACCGCCTTTTCTACCGTCATGTCCAGCACATCGGTTACACTCTTGCCTTTGTAGCGCACCTCCAGTGTTTCGCGGTTGTAGCGTTTGCCTTTGCACACTTCGCACGGCACGTAAACATCGGGCAGGAAATTCATTTCGATGGTACGCATACCGGCACCTTCGCAAGCCTCACAGCGGCCGCCCTTTACGTTAAAGGAGAAACGGCCAGGGGAGTAGCCTCGTATTTTCGCTTCCGGAAGCTGTGCAAACAAAGTACGGATATCGGTAAACACACCGGTATAAGTAGCAGGGTTAGAGCGCGGCGTGCGGCCAATCGGTGACTGATCCACCTCAATTACTTTATCAATATGCGCTAGTCCTTCTATAGTTTTGTAAGGCAGTGGCTCACGCTTGGCTCTGAAGAAGTGGGTGTTCAGGATTGGGTACAGTGTATCATGTATCAGCGAAGATTTGCCACTTCCGGAAACACCCGTTACACATACCATTTTACCTAAAGGCAGCTCCAGCGTTACATTTTTCAGGTTGTGCCCTGTTGCGCCGATCAAGCGTAATGTCTCGCCTGTGCCAGCCCGTTTTACACGAGGCACCAGAATGCCGCGCCGGTTGCTCAGGAAGTTAGCTGTGGTGGTGCTTTCCTTGATCATTTCTTCCGGAGTTCCTGCTGTAACCACCTGTCCTCCGTGTATACCTGCCCCAGGACCAATGTCTACTACATAGTCGGCCTGCAGGATCATATCTTTATCGTGCTCCACCACAATAATAGAGTTACCCAGATCGCGAAGGTCTTTCAGCGCATTAATCAGGCGTTCGTTGTCGCGCTGGTGCAGGCCAATGCTAGGCTCATCCATAATATAAAGAACCCCAACCAGCTGTGTACCTATCTGCGTTGCCAGGCGGATACGTTGGCTTTCGCCACCGGATAGGGTACGCACCGGGCGGTGCAGGCTCAGGTAATCCAGGCCAACATCCAGCAGAAAACCAATACGCTTTCGAATCTCCTTCAGCAATTCCCGTGCAATCACATTTTGACGCTCTGACAGGCGTTCTTCCAGGTTGTCGAACCAGCCAGCCAGTTTATTAATATCCAGAACAGATAGCTCACCAATGTTTTTGCCATCAATCTTAAAGTGCAGCGATTCTTTCTTTAAGCGGTAGCCGTTACATTCCGGGCAGGTTGTAATCTGGGTATAATCTTCTATCCAGGCCCGGATATTATCCGACTCCGATTCCATCTGCCCTTTCAGGAAGTTAACAATACCTTCAAATTCAATAATATAGTTGCCTTTCTTGGTGTTTACTTCCAGGTCTTCCTCCAGGCCGTACAGCAGCACCTTCATCAGGTCTTCGGGCAAATCTTTTATGGGTGTGGCAACAGAAGCTTTAAAGTGCTTAAACAGTGCCTCAATCTGTTTAAAGATCCAGATATCACGGTATTCACCTAAAGGAGCTATGCCCCCCCGGCGGATACTCAGGCTTTTGTCGGGTATAATGTTTTCCTCAGAGATTTCCTGTATCTCACCCAAGCCGTTGCAAACAGGGCAGGCGCCATAAGGGGAATTAAAAGAAAATGAATTTGGAGCAGGATCGTCGTAGGCAATACCTGTGGCAGGATCCATGAGGTGACGAGAGAAGAAGTGCGTCTCATTCGTGTCCGCATCCAGAATAAGCGTGGTGCCTTTGCCATGCATTAATGCATTCTGAATAGAGCTGGAAAGCCTAAAGCGATCCTCCTCCTTCACCACAATTTTATCGATTACAATTTCGATATCGTGAATTTTATAGCGGTCTACCTGCATTTTAGGAGCAACCTCTACCAACTCACCATCTACACGGGCACGTATAAAGCCCATTTTACGGATCTGCTGGAAGAGCTCCCGGTAATGTCCTTTACGGCCTTTTACCACAGGGGCCAGCACCACTATGCGTTTATTCCCGAAGTGCTCAAGTATATGGTTAACAATCTGCTCATCGCTCTGGCGCACCATTTTTTCGCCGGTCTCATAGCTGTAGGCATCGGCCGTACGAGCCCAGAGCAGTCGCATGAAGTCGTAGATTTCGGTTATAGTGCCTACAGTGGAACGAGGGTTGCGGCTGGTGGTTTTCTGCTCAATAGAAATTACAGGCGAAAGGCCTTCTATCTTATCCACATCAGGTCGCTCAAGACCGCCCATAAAGCTGCGAGCATAGGCCGAGAAGGTTTCCATGTAGCGGCGCTGCCCTTCGGCATAGATGGTGTCAAAAGCCAGAGAAGACTTGCCGCTGCCGCTTATGCCTGTAAACACCACCAGCTTGTAGCGGGGTAGTTTTATAGAAATATTTTTAAGGTTATGCTCGCGGGCACCATACACCTCTATTTGCTGTGCCTCTCCATTTTCATGGGCTAAGGAGGCTGTTGTAGCAGGCGCAGTGCCTGTTTGTATGTTTTGCTCTTGGTTAAAAGCCATTAATGCTGTGTCGTTTAAATAGCAAAGGTAAAAAATTACCAGCTTTCTGCAGCAGCAGAAGCCTAACCAATCTTAACATAAATTAGGGGTAATTGGTTTAAGTAAGCCGGATTTACTTAGGCTTTCATGTCTTCTTTTTCCTCTGCCTCTACCTCGGCAAGTATAGGGCTGGTTGGTTGGTAAGAGCGGGTATGAAAAGAGATCTCGTGTCTCTTTTTAGTGAAGCGGTAGTAGCCGTAAAAGCCAAAGGCTATACCTGATGGAATAGCAAGAATACCTAATCCGATGTAAATGGGGTCGTTAAACAACTTTATGAATGTGAGTCCGCCCAGTACTACAGCAATAGCGGTTCTGGTATAAGAAAGGAACGTGCGTTCGTTTGAAAGTTTAGTACGCTCCATAGCCAGGGTATCCCGGATTTCGAGGTTAAGCTTATCCTGTACCTTTAAATTTTTTCTTATTTTTCGTCTTGCTCTTTTTCTTAATATCTCTCTAATGCCCATGGCATTTTATACGGTAGTGGCAGCTAATGGTATAGGTTAAATAAGATATAGCTGGCATAAGCGTATAGCGCTAAGTATAGCATGATAGTACTAAATCAGAGAGGATGTTCATCAGGCATTCACTTGAGCAGCTCCTGGTAAGACTTGTGCCTAAAATCGTACTCTGAAAAGAAAAAGCAGGCTTTTGAGGCCTGCTTTGTATAATGGGATAACCATGAGGATTAGAAGTTCGGAGACAGCAGATACTTGCTGTAGAAGTCGTCAATTATTTTAACGGCTTCTGTGGCATCGTCTACAATGTGTACCAGGTCCAGGTCTTCCGGGCTGATGTTGCTTTCCATTTTCAGCATCACATCTTCTACCCATTTAAACAAGCCTTCCCAGTAAGAACGGCCAACCAGCACAATTGGGAAGGCACCGATTTTCTTCGTCTGAATAAGTGTAATCGCTTCGAACAGCTCATCCAGTGTGCCAAAGCCGCCAGGCATTACAATAAAACCCTGTGCATACTTTACAAACATTACTTTGCGCACAAAGAAATAATCGAAGTTAATGAGCTTATCAGAGTCAATGTAAATGTTGTTGAATTGCTCAAAAGGCAGCTGGATGTTCAAACCAACAGATTTACCGCCTTCGGAGTGCGCCCCTTTATTACCAGCCTCCATAATACCAGGCCCGCCGCCTGTAATAACACCATAACCATGGCGTACTAACTTAGCCGCAATCTCTTCGGCCATTACATAATATTTGTGGGTGTTTTTAGTACGGGCAGAGCCAAATATAGAAACGCAGGGGCCAATTTTACCCAGTTTTTCAAATCCTTCCACAAACTCCGACATTACTTTAAATATCTGCCAGGAGTCTGCTATTTTAATTTCATTCCAGTTCTTGTCTACAAACGCTTCGCGAATGCGTTTGTCTTCTTCAGAAGCTGGGGGAGCTGTTGTTTCGCCGCTTTCGCGCAGATCAGTTATAGATTTTGCTTTATTTTCGTTTACATCGGGCTGAACAATGGTTTTCCCGCTACCAGAGTTAAGCGACTCATCGTTTAACTTGGTTTTGCTTGTCTTTCTAAGCTTCGTCATAATTATTTCGTCATCATCTTTAGGGAGATACTCCCTTTAGGCACTGCAGTTGCAGCACCTTACATCATTAAAATATTAAATGTGTGGTAAATAGCTTGCGGTAGAGTGAGGGTGTTGCCGCAAGCGCCACGTTGTATGGTTTCCTATTTCGAACGGATGGCTATTACCGGGTCTAAGTTAGAAGCAATAAAGGCCGGAATAATACCGGATAGCATACCTATCACCGCCGATACGCCAAGACCTAAGGTAATGTTGCCTAGGGAGAGCCCTACCTTCATCATATCCTGCGGAATGAGTGTGAGTAGAAACACCAGGAAAATGCCTATACCGCCACCTATCAGGCTGAGAAACACCGACTCGAACAGGAACTGGAACAGGATAAAATAATTTTTAGCACCCAAAGATTTTTGTATACCGATAATGTTGGTTCGTTCTTTTACCGATACGAACATAATGTTGGCAATTCCGAAACCACCAACCAGAATAGCAAATCCACCTATTACCCAGCCTGCCAGGCCAACTACGGCAAAGAAACCCGATACCGCCTCTGCTGCCATTTCAGGCCGGTTTATGGCAAAGCTATCATCATCACGGGGTTTAAGCCCGCGGGTCGTGCGCATCAGGCCCTTAATTTCATATTCCAGTTCCAGCAACCCAGGGTCGTTTTCGCGGCCCTTTACTACAATGGCCGAAGAAACACCTCTGGGGCCTGTAGCAAACATTTTACTAAAGGCGATATAAGGCACAATACCCATTTTGTCAAAGTCAGGTCCGCCAAACATACTTTCTCCCTGCTTTTCCATTAAACCGATTACAGTAAAGCGTTGGCCTGCTATTTTCAGGTTCTGACCTATGGGGTCCTGGCGAGGGAACAGTGTTTCGGCCACGTCGTTACCAATGATGATCACGTTTCGCCCTGCATCTACCTCCTGCGTTACAAAATACCTGCCGCGGTCTACAGGTACTTCCATGGCCTTGTTAAAGTCATACGAAACACCCATCAGATCTGCTCCGGTAAAACTGCTGTTCCCGTTTTTAAAGGTGTTGTTTCCGCGATCTGCAAAAATGGCTACACCCGCATCCATGGTCAGGTTGCGGTCCAGCATTCTGAATTCATGCATGGTAGGTTCGGGCCGCTGAAAATATTTCCACCAGGCATACTCGCCACCAAATCCCCAGGGCCACTTCTGCACATAGAGTACGTTTTCACCTATAAAACTCATGCTGTCGCGCACATTACGTTCCAACGAATCTACTAGAGTAAAAACAGAGATAATGGCAAAAATACCAATGGTAACTCCTAACAAAGACAGAATCGTACGGAGCAGGTTAGCCCGGAGGGCCTGCCATGCAAAACGGAAACTTTCTATTATCAGGCGGAAGTAGATCATGATACAGATTTTATAAAGTAATTTGTTTAAAAGTAAGATTTTTCGGGCAAACTAAGTAAATTTGCGGTTCTATTTTTTATTTTGAAAATATAGCACCGGTTTAAATTACAAAAAAGCCTGTTCTTATCAAACGGAGTAGCAAAACGTTTAATACCGTAATATTAAATATATGAAATTATCTGAATTTAAATTCGATCTTCCGGCCGATTTACTAGCCACGCACCCCACAGAAAATCGTGACGAGTCACGTATGATGGTGGTAAACCGTGCAACTGGTAAAATTGAGCACAGGATTTTTAAAGATATTCTGGAGTACTTCGATGATGGTGACATTATGGTAGTGAATGATACTAAAGTATTTCCAGCCCGCCTTTACGGTAATAAAGAAAAGACTGGTGCCAAGATAGAAGTGTTCCTGCTGCGTGAGCTGAACAAGGATATTCACCTGTGGGATGTTTTAGTAGATCCTGCCCGTAAGATTCGTGTTGGTAACAAGCTTTATTTTGGTGAGAGCGACCTGGTAGCCGAAGTAATAGACAACACAACCTCCCGTGGCCGTACCATTAAGTTTTTATTTGACGGCCCGGATGAAGAGTTCTATAAAACAATTAATGACCTGGGCGAAACACCGCTTCCAAAATACATCAAGCGCGAAGCAGAACCAGAAGACAGAGAGCGTTATCAGACAGTATATGCCAAAAATATTGGTGCTGTAGCTGCTCCGACTGCTGGTTTGCACTTCACAAAAGAGGTTTTAAAGCGCCTGGAGTTACAGGGCGTTGAGGTTGCACCTCTTACACTGCACGTGGGCTTAGGTACTTTCCGCCCGGTAGACGTAGAAGATCTGACCAAACACAAAATGGATTCAGAAAACTTTATGGTACCTTCTGCCACAGCTGATATGGTAAACAAAGCACTTGATAACAAGAAGCGTGTTTGCTCTGTAGGTACTACTACCATGCGTGCACTGGAATCGTCTGTTTCAGCGAACAGCCGCCTGAAGCCAAACGAAGGATGGACCGACCGTTTTATCTTTCCTCCTTACGACTTCAAAATCGCAAACAGTCTGATCACGAATTTTCACATGCCTGAGTCTACGCTGCTGATGATGACAGCTGCTTTTGGAGGATATGAGCTGATTATGGAAGCGTATGAACTGGCTTTAAAAGAAAAGTATCGTTTCTTTAGCTACGGCGATGTCATGTTGATCATCTAACAGTTCAATTACTATAAATTAAAAATGCCCCTTCTTTTCCGGTTGGGGCATTTTTATGTAATGCCTGTTTAAAGACACCAGAATCTGGAATTACGGTACAGGATAATTAACTATACTGTGCCGCTTAATAAAGCTTTTGCATGAAAGAAAATCTACAGCAATATGCCATTATAGTTGCCGGGGGGACAGGCACGCGTATGCAGCGCGATATACCAAAGCAGTTTATCGAGGTTGCCGGTAAACCCATTCTGATGCACACGCTGGAACGATTTTATAGCTATAACCCCGACATTCGGTTAATTCTGGTGCTGCCGGAAGACCAGCAGGAGGTTTGGCGGGGCCTATGCCAGAAGCATCGGTTTAAGCTGTTCCATATAGTAGTAAAGGGAGGTGCTACCCGGTTTGATTCCGTAAAGAACGGCCTCGACCTGGTAAGCGGAGAGGCTATTGTGGCGGTGCACGATGGTGTAAGACCATTTGTGAGCAAAACTGTTATTGCAGAAGCCTTTTCTACAGCTGCAGTGTATGGAAATGCGATTGTGGCGGTATCGCCCAAAGATTCCATCCGGGAGCTGCTCGCTGATGAGGAGCAGGCAAGCAAAGCTGTTCCACGTGTGAACTATAAACTGGTGCAAACGCCGCAATGCTTCAAAGCAAGTATACTCCGTAAAGCCTATGAGCAGGATTATCAGGCTGCTTTTACCGATGATGCCTCTGTGGTAGAGAGTATAGGTGAGAAGATTGTTTTAGTTGAAGGGAGCTATCAGAATATTAAGATTACAACGCCCGAAGATCTTTTATTGGCAGAAGTATTTGCGAAGGCAATATTATAGAGGTTGCCGGTGAGACTCCAGGAATACCTGGTGTTTCATGACGTTTTCAGGTGTAATAGGCTCCAGGGCCGGAGCGGGTGCCGATAGATTTAGCAGGTATCCTTTCAGCGGCAGCAGGTTCAGGAGGTCATGTGTTATGCAGAGAATAGTCTTACCGTTTTGCTGCACCCAATCCTGTAAAAGGTTAAACACCCGCTTCTTATAATACACATCCAGTTGTTGCGTTGGCTCATCCAATAAACAAATCGATGCATCCTGTAGTGTAAGCTGAGCCAGCCAGATGAGTTGCTGCTCGCCACCGGATAAGGTGGTAAAATCGTGCTCAATCAGATGCAGGAGCTCCAGCTTTTCCAGCACCTGGGCCGCTACAGCATAATCTTCTGAAGTATAATTTTCAAAAAAACGCTTTTTCCTGAAAAGCCCCATTACCACCAGGTCATGAACTTTGATCGGGAATGAGACTGAATTCTTTTGAGGCAGGTAGGAGAGGAGGCCTTGTATAGCAGGATTGGGAATGGTTTTTAAATCCTGTTGCTGCGCACAGATATTCCCCTGGTAAGGCACCTGCTGCTGAAATGCCTTAAAAAAAGTGGTTTTGCCTGCCCCATTATGCCCTATAATAGCTACAAAGGCAGGAGCTGCTATAGAAAATGAAAGGTTGCGGATAAGAACGCGCTGCTCATAACCCGCAACCAAATTATTTACTTCAACAATCAAGTTCTAATTAATTATGAATTACAAATTATGAATTATAAGTGGTTACCAAAGACCATTCATAATTCATTATTCATAATTAGCATTAGTACTCGTCTTCGTTAAACATGAAATCTTCCTTAGTAGGATAATCAGGCCAAATCTCTTCGATGTTTTCGTACGGCTGACCATCGTCTTCAAGTGCTTGCAGGTTCTCTACTACTTCCATTGGCGCTCCAGAGCGGATGGAGTAATCAATAAGTTCATCTTTAGTAGCTGGCCAGGGTGCATCCTCCAGGTACGAAGCTAATTCCAATGTCCAATACATAGTATGTTTCTCCTTAAAAATTTAATGCTTTTAAAAAATAGTTTGCAAAAGTATAAATAAAAACAAGAACAAAAATTTTTATCTAAAAAGAATTGCTTTTTTTATCCGTTTTTACCACACAACGCAAATAAAGCACAAATGTTCAAAAAGGAAACAAGTTTTTTGGCAAAGTTTTAAAGGCAGAATCGGCTATAGCTGCAAAGGAAATCAGGCAACGGGAAAACACAAAAAAGAGGCTCCAGCATTAGCTGGAGCCTCTTTTTTGTAAATTATGGTTTCGGTTTTAGTTATTTTACAGTGCTTAACTGGCTTTGGAACATTTCAATTAACTGGTTCTTGGTGTTAATCTTCCTGTTATAGTTCCTGATTTTCCCCTGCAACATGTTACGGAACGAATCGTTGCCCGGAGAGTCGCTCAACTTACCCAGGTTGGTTTCCAGTACTTCCAGTTCCTGCCTGTCTGATTTAATAAATTCTTTCAGGGCATTGATGCGGGCATTCAGGTTGTCTGTGGCACTTGGCTTTTCAGCGCTGTTCATCTGGCGCTTACGGATGTAGTGCTCCAGGCTGCTCATTTCAAATACTTTATCGCATGCTTTTATAAAGCGTTCCCAAACCGTATCAGAAACGGAAGGATGTACCGGCCCTACTTTCTTCCACTCAGCCTGTAGCTCTTTGGCGCGTTTTACGGCCTCTCCCAGTCCTTTTTGCTGCAGCAGCTTTTCTGCTTCATCCACCAGCTGCGTCTTTTTCTGAAGGTTAACTTCGTAGAAGGATTCCCGCGACTGCGTTTTCTCCCTGTTAATTTTTTGCTTCAGGCGTTCAAAAAAGTGGTTATGTGCTTTGCGGAATTCTGTCCAGAGCTTGTTGGTTGTGGCACGCGGAAGAGTGCCTCCTATATCTTTCCATTGGTTCTGCAGCTCTTTTAGCTTAGCAGTTGTATTTTCCCAATCCTCAGAGTTTTGTAAGCCGATAGATTTGTTGATGAGGTCTCTGTACCTTTCATAGGTACGGTTCTGCATCTGTTTTTTGTCTTCGAAGAAGTTTTTCTTGCGTTCGAAGAACCCTTCCAGCGCATTTTTAAAGCGCTCCTCAATCTCATCGGTCAGCTCTTTTTCTACAGGACCTGTTTTGATCCAGGTGGCGCGGAGTTCTTTCATCTTATCTGATGTTTCTTTCCACTCAATGCTTTCCTGCAGCGCCTCAGCTTCTTGTATAAGACCTATCTTAATAGAAAGATTTTTTTCCCTGTTCTGCTTAATAGTATCGTTTATGTCTTCTTCAGCCTTACTTAGGGTGTGGTATATTTCTTCAAAATTGCCCAATGCATCATAGTTGCCCACCTGTTCTTTCATGTGAAGCACCTTCATCAGAAAAGAGCCTTTGTTTTCGGAGCTTGAAATGCGTTCCAGAAGGCCATTTACTTTCTCCTGAAACATTTCGTATCGCTTGGCAAAATACAGCAGTGAGTCATCTTCTGATTCTTTCACTTCGCCAACCTTGCGGGCCGGGTAGTTCATGAACGCTTTTAGCCACACCTGCTGGTCCTGAATAAAGCCGTATTGTTTAGCTTCTTTCAATAGGTCGTTGTTTTCCATTTAAGGATAGGGTTATACTTGGAAAATATATAAATAAGGCAGCGAAATATACTAACCTAAACATACGCAATATATGTGGCTGCGTTTGCCGCCTCTCCTGCTTTCAGAAAAACAAAGGTGGTAAAACAGCTAATATAAGTTGGTGCAGAGGTAAGTGGCCGTTTGCCTTACTTAAATAGATTTTACAAGTTTAAGTATTTCATCGCAATATTATAAAGGTTAAATGCATGAATTTTTCCGATATTTGTAATTCTTTTCCGAAGTTGAAATAAAAGCTAAAACTTAAACAGCGGGGGCATACTAAATTGGCAAATCGGGTTTAAGAGTAATTGCTGTAACAGATAAATACAATATGAGCAACGAAACAATTATTTTCTCCATGGCTGGGGTAAGCAAGATTTACCCGCCAAAGAAACAAGTACTTAAAAACATTTACCTCTCCTTTTTCTACGGTGCCAAAATAGGCGTGCTGGGTCTTAACGGTTCCGGTAAGTCCAGCTTGTTAAAAATTATTGCTGGTGTAGACAAAGAAATTCAGGGTGAAGTGGTATGGTCGCCAGGTTACTCGGTTGGCTACCTGGAGCAGGAGCCGCAGCTTGACCCCTCCAAAACAGTGCGCGAGGTGGTGGAAGAAGGTGTAGCGGAGGTAGTGGGCCTGCTGCGTGAGTTCGACGAAATTAACATGAAGTTCGGCGAGGAAATGACTGATGATGAGATGAATAAGCTTATCGAGCGCCAGGGCGAGGTACAGGAACGCCTGGACCAGCTGAATGCCTGGGAACTGGACAACCGCCTGGAGCGTGCCATGGATGCGCTGCGTACACCGCCAGAAGATGCCCTTATCGGTAACCTATCGGGTGGAGAGAAGCGCCGGGTAGCCCTTTGCCGCCTGCTGTTGCAGGAGCCGGATGTATTGCTGCTCGACGAACCTACCAACCACCTGGATGCAGAGTCGGTAGACTGGCTGGAGCAGCACTTGCAGCAGTATAAGGGTACCGTAATTGCCGTTACCCACGACCGTTACTTCCTCGACAATGTAGCTGGCTGGATTCTGGAGCTGGATCGTGGCGAAGGTATTCCGTGGAAAGGGAACTATAGCAGCTGGCTGGAGCAGAAAGCAAGCCGCCTTGCCCAGGAGGAGAAAAGTGAAAGCAAGCGCCAGAAAACGTTGCAGCGTGAGCTGGAGTGGGTGCGCATGGCTCCCAAAGCCCGTCAGGCAAAGTCAAAAGCCCGTATCAGCCAATACGATAAGCTGGCTGGCGAAGAGGCTAAGAACAAAGAAGAGAAGCTGGAGCTGTTTATTCCTGACGGACCTCGTTTAGGTGCGCAGGTAATAGAAGTAAACAGCGTAAGCAAAGCCTATGGCGATAAACTGTTGTTCGAGAACCTGAGCTTTGCTTTGCCACAAGGTGGTATTGTAGGTATTATCGGGCCGAACGGTGCCGGTAAAACTACGCTGTTTAAGCTGATAACTGGCCAGGAGAAACCAGATGCCGGCGATTTTACAGTGGGTTCTACAGTGCAGATTTCTTATGTAGACCAGGAGCACGCACAATTGGATGGCAATAAATCTGTATTCGAGGTTATTTCCGGCGGTACAGAACACATGATCATGGCTGGCCGCCAGATTGTTTCCCGTGCCTACGTAAGCAAATTCAACTTCTCGGGCGGAGACCAGGAAAAGAAAGTAGAGAAGCTATCGGGAGGTGAGCGTAACCGTGTGCACCTGGCCATGACGCTGAAAGAAGGCGGTAACCTGTTGCTGCTCGATGAACCTACCAACGACCTGGACGTTAACGCCATCCGGGCCCTGGAGGATGCATTGGAGAATTTTGCGGGCTGTGCCGTAATTATCTCTCACGATCGCTGGTTCCTGGATCGTATCTGTACGCACATCCTCGCTTTTGAGGGCGATTCGCAGGTGTACTGGTTCGAGGGGAATTACTCAGAATACGAAGAGAATAAGAAGAAACGTATGGGTGATGCCGAACCAAAACGTATCCGTTATAAGAAACTGGTATAAATAGAGGCAAGATATTAGACTCAGGACACAAGATTTTTTAGGTCATTTACTTCAGTTCCTGTAGTTCACTTGTGTAAAGCTTTTGATAGAAAACAAAAAGTTCCCCGAAGCAGCAGCTCCAGGGAACTTTTTGTTTGGCATATTATTGAGGGGATTGTTAGGCTTACTATAGTTATTTCACCTTGCTAAACTCCAGCTCATCAAAATGAAAATCAGGGTTGTTGGCATCCAGGCGCATTTCGGCTACTTTGCCGTCTTCTCCTATTAGGAAGCGGACACGGGTAGGTGTAAGCAGAGCATACTTGTTTTTCCACTCCAAGTCAAAAATATCATGCTGCCAGTGGGTTAGCTTTCCGCCTAGATTTGGTGCAGGTACCAGTTGCAGTACAAGTGCACCGTTTTGAACAGTAATGGTGGCGTCGCCATATAACGTGCTGGTGTAAGTTCCTGCGTATGCTTGTATATCCAGGTTTGGCTTGCTCTTACGCTTCTTTTCATGTGGAACGCTTGCCTGCGCCTCTTGCTGTGCCTTTTTAGCTGCGGCAATGTTATCTAAGCTAAACTGACTCCAGTCGCGGCCATTTTGCACGCCAAAAAGCTGATCTAAAGTATAGTTGGCAATAGGAGCCATAATGCTGCTCATGCTGTTGGTCAGAATAACAATGCCCAGGTTCTCTTCTGGTACCAGCACGGTGCGGCTGTTCATGCCTTCGTGCCCGCCACCATGCACCACTACTTTACGGCCTTCATAATCGGACAGCATCCAGCCTAAACCTGCGGCTGAAAAATGAGTGGATGGTGTAATAGCTTCTGCCTGTTTGGAAATCGGAAAAGGATTGTGTGCTGTCCACATCATGCGGCTGGCCTCTTCGCTAAAGACCTTTTTGCCTTTGTAGGTGCCACGGCTTAACTGCAGGCGTAACCATTGTGCATCCTGCGCCACGCTGGTAAAAATACCAGCAGCCGGATTCCAGTTATCCCAGGCGGTGAGCATAGTAGGGTAGGGGGTGCCGTTTTTATCAAAACCATGTGGCGTAGTAATGTTGTCTTTGCCTGCCAGCTCGTTTACAGATGTATAAGAGCGGGTCATACCCAGTGGAGTAAAGAAGCGTTCTTTTATAAAGGCCTCCCAGGTTTTCCCGGTAACAGCCTCAATTACTTCGCCTGCTGCTATAAACATGAGGTTAGAGTAGCCATAGCCGTCTCTGAACCCGTAAACTGGCTTCAGGTAATGCGCACGCTCCAGAATTTCACGGCGGCTGTAGGTCGTGTTATACCACAACAAGTCGCCGCTATAGGTCTGATAGCCGACGCGGTGGCTCAACAGGTCTTTAATGTTTAACTGCTGCGTTACATACGGGTCGTAAAGTTGCAGGTAAGGGAGATATTTGGTCACCGGATCGTTCCAGCTTATTTTTCCTTCATCTACTAAAATACCCAAGGCAGCTGCTGTATAGGCTTTCGTATTAGAAGCAATGCCAAAAACAGTATTCGCATCTACTTGTCCGCCTTTTTTCAAATCGCGTACGCCGTAGCCTTTGGCAAATATAACCGAGTCATCTTTTACAATGGCAATGGCCATGCCGGGCACGTTCCAGTCTTTCAGTGCTTTCTGGTAATAGGCATCCAGTTTTGCTAAATCAGTTTTGGTTTTTTGTGCTTGTGCCTGAACCTGCAATGCGGTAACAAGCAGAAACAGGAACAACCATAATCGTAGAAGAGGGTGTTTTTGTATCATCATCAGTCTATTAAGTGTAGCAAGTTAATTATTTTTACACTGAAGTTAAAGTAAGGTAGGGTGCAGCAGCAATTGCCTGGATAAGCTTGTGAGGCTTCAGCTCAATTCTTGTCCTGGTTTATCTTCCTATCGGTACTATTGGCTACATTTGAGAAATTACCTGAAACCACAGTTATAGCACTTGATTTATTACCTGCCACATAACCTGATCGATAAACAGCAGTGGGATGACCTGATAACGGTAGCCCCGGAGCAGCAGGTGTATGCGCTCTCGTGGTACCTGGATGTGGTGTCGCCGGGGTGGGAGGCCATTGTGGCTGTAGATACAGCAGGCCGGTATGAAGTAGTGCTGCCGGTGCCGGTGCGGCAAAAGCTACGTATGCGCTATGTGCAGCAACCTTTGTATTGCCAGCAGCTGGGGTTTTACAGTCGTAGCGGGATTGGCAACCAGGCTATAGTAGCACAAATGCTGGAGGTGCTGTATCAGAGATATAGCTATGTAGTTTCCTTGCCTTTAAATACAGCAAATTCTTTTCCGGAGAAGCTGCTGCACCAACAGGTGTCTCTGCAAAATATGGCAACACTTTACTTGTCGCTGTCAGAAAGATACCCGAAACTTTATGCCAATTATAGCCGCGATCGTAAGCTGAATCTGAAGCGGGCACAACGAGTGAAGCTTTCCATTGCCGAAAGTGAAGACATAGAGCCTTTGATCTCCTTTTTTAAAGAGGAAGTGGCTGGCAGAATATACGGAGGTGTAGGAGAATGGGCGTATACTACGCTGCGGAACTTATACCGGGAGTTAAAGCAGCGGGGACTGGCAAGGCTGCTTTACACAGTTGATGCCGCTGGAAACACCAATGCAGGCTGTCTTTTTGTAATCTTCCAGAAGCGGATTATTTATATTTTCAATGCTGCTTCAAAAGACGGGAGAAAGTATAATGGCCGCACCTTCATGTTGGATTATATCATTCAGCAATATGCCGGGCAAGACTACCTTCTGGATTTTGAAAGCCCTGCAGAGGAAGAAAGGGCTATTGTGCGGGTGTATGCCGGGTTTGGAGCAACCAAGGCAGGGTTTGCCGTTGTGCATTATAATCGCCTGCCTCCTGTTATAAAGCTCGTGAGGGAGCTGCGGATGCGGCTGGTCAGACGGTTTCTTTTATAGCGGCTTTATTCAGAACGAATGGCTCTCAGCCAAGCCGGAAATAGTGGAGCAGCAGAGGTTTCTCCTTCTTCACGTGGAACATGTGGACCTGTTTCATACTCTTTTTCTTCCATTTTTAATCGTTGTCTTTCTGCCTCTGAAATATCACCTTTTGCAAGAGCGCGTAAATCAGGCTGGCCGGCATCTACCCAGGCCGTGTACCAGAAGCTGGCAATGGTATGTATAGCTAATCGCATTTGCCGCTCTACCTGCCCGTTTAACCTATTATGATAAGCAAGTGTAAAGGCGCGTGAGTAGACTCTGGTGGTAATATTGTTGCGGACCTCAAAGCTGTATTTCTGATCTTCAGGGAACTGTGCCGTTAGCTCCCGCTCGAAAGTAAGCACAGAATCCAGGGCAAGGTGTGCAGACGTTACCAGCTCCCATGCTTTGAGCTGCGGGTGTTCGATATAGTATGCCTGCCCGACAAAAAAGTCGTAGTTATCAGAAAGCATCTCCGGCAACCTTGTTTCCCAGAATGCATGAATGCCCCGTTGCCCTGTTAGCTGTCCGTTATAGTTATGGGTAGTATGGAGTGGCACACAGGCATCGGCTACATAATGCCCCATGTCGGCCGATAAACGCAGTATACGATCCAGGTTTTTTTCTTTAAAGGCCTGCGTAAGCTGGTATTTCATAGTGTTTATGTGCCAGGGAACAATCCCAAAAGCCTGAAGGGTGTCTTCAGAATAACGCGCTACTGCCTGTTGCCAGAACCGGGGCATTTTGTATATAGCACTGTCGCCGTACCGGTCTATGTCGATGTAGTGCCTGGGAGCCTCACCGGCCACGGCATAACGCCTGCGGTCAGGGTTCACGGCATTTTCTGTAATGTAGCGGATGTGTTTCTTGTAAAGTCCTACCATTTCGGGTGGCAGGCTGAAAACTGCCAGGCGATTAATGCGCTGGTGTGCGAAGAAACCCCAGCTAAAGCCCTGTTGAGGGTAAAGTAGCAGCAAGAGCATCAGGTATACTGTAAAGCGGGCCGTATGCATCATAGTAGGGCATACGTATCTGGGAGTAATTGGCTGCCTTGCTGTTCCTATACAACCTGAGCTTAAACAGGCTCTGGTATAGCATTGATCCGGGAGTAGCCCCAGACTATAAAGATGCTATAGTCTGGGGAGGGTTTGCATGTACTGGTGAAGGAGCAGTAGTAGGGTGTACGCTCATAGAAGCGTTGCCTGTGTTCGGGGAGCTAACTGTGTTTGTGAAAGCAAAGCCGAAGCAGCATAACATGGCAAATAAAAGAACAAGGATTTTCATGGTTTTATTTTGGACTAATGGTGTTGTAGAGATAAGGTGGTTTAAGGTTACTAAAACCTGGATGCAGAAATTTCTACCACGGGAAGCAGATTCGGGTAATCCTGGTAAGAAGCTAGTTCAAACCGATGGCTTACTGCTTTAACAGAGTCTGCTGTGTTTTTGAAGGCAGCGCCAAGGCAGATTACAAATGCGAGCAATAAAACAATAACTTTCATAGTTTTAGGGGTTTAGGTGTTATAAATTTTTGTTTCTATATCTTATAGATGGACTCAAAAAGCGAAAGGTTGCTTAGGCCACTATAATTATTTTTACTTCTGATTAGCTTATTACATTTTGTATGCCAATGTTGTAAGTTATTGATAATTAGTAAATTGACTCAAATTTTAAGGTCTGGTGATATGAGAAGCTGTCCGGCACCGTACACCTATCTGTTCGCTAGCGGACATACCTGATCCTTTAGCTACCACCAACTGAATTTAATAAGCAGGTACAGGTGCTGTAACTAAAATAAAAAAGCAGGTGTAGGTACTCCTGATGAGGTTTACATTTTCTAAATTTGATAAGCTGGGGGCGCCGCTACTGTTTGCAAGTGCAGTAGCCTTGTTTGTGCTGGAAAGAAAGTGGCAGCTTCGGAAGCGGGTTCGCCCGGAGGGAGAGCGACTGCTGCGTAATGGAGGCATTGCAGCTACGGCATTGCCAGCTCTCAGGCTTTTGCTCTTGCCAGGTATGTATGCAGCAGCGCATTGGTCGGGCAGGCATAAAGCAGGCCTGCTACACTGGTTTCGGCTTCCGGATTGGTTAAGGTATAGCTTCGGATTCTTCCTGATAGATTATAGTAGTTACCTCTGGCATGTGCTCCTGCATAAGTCTGACCTGCTGTGGCGTTTCCACAACGTACATCATATTGATCTGGACCTGGATTTATCTACCGCCTGGCGATTTCATGTAGGTGAAAATATAGCCTCTGTTCCTATTCGCGGCGGTATGGTGGCTTTATTGGGAGTGCCGGCAAAACTGGTGGTAGGGTATGAGGTGTTGTTCGAAGCATGTACAGCTTTTCACCATAGCAATATGCGCCTGCCTTTCGGGTTCGAGCGCTACTTGTGCCGGCTACTAGTAACACCACGTATGCATGGTATACATCACTCCATTGTAGCGCAGGAAACAAACAGTAATTTTTCCGTTGTGCTTTCTTGCTGGGACAAGCTGCACAACACACTGCGCCTGAATGTGCCTCAGGATGCTGTTACCATTGGTGTGCCAGCTTACCGTAATCCGCAGGAGCAAACGTTGCTAAAGTTACTTGCTTTGCCATTCGGGAAGCAGCATGGCTGGCAACTGCCGGATGGCTCTGTACCTGAACGGGAAACCTCAGCAGGGGACGAAGGCAAACTAAGCAGGTAGCTCAGTAAGCTAACCCTATAGGAGTAGCATGAGTATACAGTACGTCTTTTAAAAGCTGCACAATGAATATTACAATCAAAGGTAAACTGATAGCTCTGGGAGGGGGCGACGACGACGGACTTATCAAGCTGATCAAGTCGCAGCTATGTAGTCTGGAATCTCACATAGAAGTTATAGCCACGGCAACCCCATCTGCCTCTGATGCTGTAGATTCGGGCAATGCCTATAAAGATGCATTCGAAGAGCTGGGCTGTAGCAATGTTCGGTTTATGCGCATTGACGAAGAACATGAGGCCGACACACCCGATAACATAATGCGTATCAGTAAAGCCAATGTAATTTTCTTCACAGGTGGTGACCAGGTGCGTTTAGCTGAATTTCTGGAAGACAGCAGGTTGCTGGAGATCATGAAAAGACGTTTTATAGAAGAAGACATCATTATTTCAGGTACAAGTGCCGGAGCCGCGGTTATGTCTGATAAAATGATCTATGATGGCTATGGGCACTACTCTCTTATCAAAGGCGAAATGAAAACTACCTATGGCTTTGGCTTTATCAGCAATGTATATATAGATACCCATTTTGCAGAACGTGGGCGTTTCGGAAGATTAGCACACGCTGTTGCGCACGACTGTAACTATATTGGCATTGGACTGAGCGAGGAAACCGGAATTATCATAAAAGAGGGGGACCAGGTAGAGGTATTCGGCCCTGGCGTGGTAACCATTATAGATGCCAGTAACATCAAGTTTTCCAATACCAGGAAAGTAGAGGAGAATGAGCCAATAGCGGTAGAGCACCTGGTTATGCATTTGCTGGTGCAAGGCTACCGCTATTGCCTGAAAGAACATCTATTTCAGCCTGTTCTGGATGAGCAGAGCGAGGAGAATAATTTATCAGAAGCGGTTTAGGCTAGCTTAAAAGCAGGAAACTTACTTCCTGCTTTCCAGTTGTAAGTCTTTGTTGATGGCTACACCTGCTTTGGCTCCTTCGGCAGCGGCCACAATAACCATCTGCACATCGCGGGCCGCATCGCCAGCTACAAAAAGGCCTGGTATATTTGACTGCTGTAACCTGCGGGTTTTTATAACGCCTTTGCTGGTAAACTCACAGCCTAACTGGTTACCTAAGTCAGATTGTTGTGTAGAGCCTGTCGAAAAGAACATGGCCTGTTGTTCGTGCCGCTCCCCATTCTCAAGCACAATATACTGTAGCTTGCCATCTTCGCCTTCCAGGCGGGCAATCGGCTCTGTAATAACATGCACCTCATTTCTTTTTAGCAGTTCCCGGTCTGATCGGGTAAGGCCGTCCGTTCCGTCGGTATAGAGGGTTACACTTTCGCTCCAGGTTTTCATGCCCAAAGCTTGTCCTACTCCCTTGCGCTCTTTTCCGTAAACGGCAATGGCTTTATCCTGCGACTCCCAGCCATCGCAATAGGGGCAGTGGTGTACACTGGTTCCATAGAGGCTTTCCACACCCTCTATTTCAGGCAATATGTCTTTGAGGCCTGTAGCCAGCAATAGTTTTTTAGAATGGTAAACAGTTCCATCTTCATCGTTCACCACAAACTGGCCTTTGCTGTACGTGGCTGTTTCTATCTTCTTAAACTTGATTTCTACCTTGTATTTAGCTAATTCTGCTCTGCCTTTCTCTATAAAGTCCTTGGGGTTCATGCCATCGCTCGTCAGGAAGCCGTTCATATTTTTAGACCAGCGGTTACGAGGCTTGGCTGTATCAAAAACAACTATATTTCTTCTGCATCTCCCCAGTACCATAGCAGCATTTAAACCTGCGGGGCCTCCACCAATTATTATTACATCGTACATGACTGTGTCTTCATTAATTTCGAAGTACTTAACGTATGGGCGCTAAATAGGGTAGAGCTAAATAGTGAATTTTTATGTAGAGGTTACTTGCTGCAGCAATAGCGATAACAAAAGCAGGCTAAGTAAGGTGTAGAGTTCTATAGCGGAAACAAATTTGTGCTTTGGCGTATAAGGATTTCTTTTCGGGAGCATAAGCTGGCCTTTCAAAGAGATCTGGTTATGAATAGGGGTTTTAATTATTTGGTAATTCATTGATACAAAATGGATTATGTCCTGATGATTAATTTTTTCGACTCATTTGAAAAATTATTTGAAAAAGTGAGTACTCCCCCACGAAGTCGTATTAAATAATCTTTATATTTGTCGTTATAATACACTCTTAAAATTAAATGTCTCATTTTATGAAGCGCAAGATATTAGCCTTATTAGGTGGCACTCTTCTCTCGGGCATGGCTATGGCCGGAGGTTACCAAGTTAATTTGGCAGGCCAACGGCAGATAGGTATGGGCCATACTGGTACAGGTTTAGCACTAGATAATGCCAGTATATTTTTCAACCCGGGAGCTATGAGCCATCTGCGGGAGAATGGCGTAACGATTGGAGCAAGCGGCATTATTTCTAAAATTGCGTATCGTGGGGTAGAGCCAAGTGGCTATACCGCTATGACCGATAATCCTCTAGGTACTCCTTTTCAAGTTTATGGAACCTATGCAATAAACGATAAATTTAGTGCAGGACTTGGCGTTTACACTCCTTTTGGCAGCACTGTGAACTGGGGCAACGACTGGAACGGTCGCTTTGGTTTAACAGAACTATCGTTACAGGCTATTTTTGTGCAGCCTACAGTTAGTTATCAGATTACAGAGCAGTTAGGTATAGGTGTTGGTTTTGTGTATTCCTTTGGTGGAGTAAACCTGCAGCGTGCTATTCCGGTGCAAGATCAGCAGGGGAATTATGGAATGGCTGAGTTAGACGGGAGTGCCAGCGGTATAGGTTTCAATGCAGGTATTTACTTTAAACCATCCGAAAAGTTCTCTTTAGGTCTAAACTATCGCTCGAAGGTAGACATGGAAGTGAAAGACGGAGATGCTGATTTTACTGTTGCAACTGGCGTTCAGTCCCGTTTTCAGGATACTAAATTTTCAGCAACACTACCTTTGCCATCTACTTTAACATTGGGTATTGGCATAATGCCTACAGAAAAATTAACACTTGCTGTTGATATAAGCCGTGTTGGCTGGAGTGCTTATAAAAGCCTGCGCTTCGATTATGACGCTGACGTAAATGGTGCAAGCTTTTCAGAAAATGCGCGGAACTATAAAGATGCCTATATTTATCGCATAGGTGCTGAATACAATGTTACAGACGTTCTTGCTTTACGTGCGGGTGCTTACTTGGATAAAACACCGGTTGAAGCAGGTTATTTAACACCTGAAACTCCAGACGCTGATGCACGCGGGCTTTCTGCAGGTTTAGGTTATAAGGTTACAGGTAATCTATCTATAGATGCATCATTCCTTTACATTAATAAAAAAGAAAGAACAGACGAGGCAAACCTGTCTGGAGGTATAGCTGGTACTTACAAATCAGTTGCTTACATACCTGGTATCGGGGTTACCTACAATTTCTAATTTTACGGATAATATGAAAAAGTATTTCTATAAATCAAGTTTACTGGCACTTGTACTAGGTGCCTTTTTATCTAGTTGTGATCCTGAGATAGATACGCCAGCCTCTTCTGCAGGACAGGCAGATTTTTCTAAATATGTAGCTGTCGGAAATTCACTTACTGCTGGTTTTGCCGATAATGGTTTATACCGAGAAGGGCAGATAAACTCGTATCCGAATATTTTAGCGCAGCAATTTAAAGTAGTGGGTGGTGGAGATTTTACACAACCTCTTTTTACAGAAGCGCAGGCAAACGGCTCTGGCTATGTAAGGTTAACCGGGTTTAATCCGGATGGTACTCCTATTATAACGCCTGTTACTACAAACCTGGCGTATCGTGATAATAACAATCATCTAACCAAGTACCTAGAGCCAGTTCAAAACCTGGGAGTTCCTGGTATACGCATGTCTGATGTAACCACACCAGGGTATGGTAGTCTTGTAGGAAACCAATATTTCGAACGCATAACACCCGATGCCACGCCACTGCAGACTTATAGAGACAGAGTAGCTGCCAGCGATCCTACTTTCTTTACGATGTGGCTTGGTAACAACGATGTGCTTGGTTATGCTACCTCTGGTGGTGCGGGTGCTCAAATTACACAATCTGCTACGTTTCAAACAAGTTTGGATGCGATGATTTCAGCTCTTACCAGCGATAATAACACCAAAGGAGCTATCATTAATATTCCTGATGTAACTGCTGTGCCTTTCTTTACGGCTAAACCAACAGCACAGCTTATGCAGCTAGCTGCAGCTGCAGGTGCTAAACTATATGTAACAACAGGTACTGGCCAAGTAAGAGAAGCAACCGCATCTGATTATGTTCTTCTAACCTCTACAGTAGGTACACCAGAAAATGTAGGAGGAAACCCAGTGCCCCATGGCTTTTCTCAGTTCAATCCTCTGCGAAATAATGAAGTGCTGGATAATGCAGAAGTCGCTGCAGTTAGAACAGCCACTACCGATTTTAATGCTAAACTTGCTGCAGCTGCACAGGCCAAAGGGCTTGCATTAGTTGATATGAATACGTTCTTTACTTCCATTAAAGGTGGGTTTTCATTAAATGGAATAGCCTATAGTCCTGCTTTTATATCTGGTAATCTTTTTTCTCTAGATGGAGTTCACTTAACGCCTCGTGGGTATGCTATTGTCGCCAATGAAATTATAAAGAATATAAATAGACAATATAATTCAACTATACCAACAGTTGACGAAACAAATTACCGTGCTGTGCTTTTCCCGTAACCTATCTATAATTAAGTTGTAAAAACGAAAAGCCCCTCGCAAGAGGGGCTTTTCGTTTTTACAACTTAATTATCACAATTATCAATGCGCTTCGAGCCAGTTTTCTCCTACACCTAAACCTACTTCCATCGGCACGCTTAACTGCAGTGCGTTCGTCATCAGCTCTACAATTTTAGGAGTAACAATTTCCACCTCTTCTTTCGGGGCATCAAATAAAAGTTCGTCGTGCACCTGCAGAATCATGCGAGTTTGCAGTTTCTCCTGTTTCAGGTAGTCTCTTATATTGATCATGGCAATTTTAATGATATCTGCTGCCGTGCCCTGTATAGGTGCATTAATAGCGTTGCGTTCTGTAAATCCTCTGAGCGTAGCATTGCGCGAGTTAATGTCGCGCAGGTAGCGGCGGCGGCCCAGCAGCGTTTCCGCATACTCCTGCTCCCGGGCTTTTTGGATGGTAGTGTCCATATACTCTTTTACAGCCGGAAATTCAGCAAAGTAAGCCTCTATAATGTCGGCGGCCTCACGTCTTGGAATGTTTAAACGCTCAGCCAGGCCAAAGGCAGAAATGCCATAGATAATACCAAAGTTTACGGTTTTAGCTTTGCGGCGCATATCACTGTCTACCTGTTCCAGCGGTACATGAAATACCTTGCTGGCTGTAGAAGCATGTATATCGATGCCATTTTTAAAAGCTTCTTTCATGGTTGGATCACCGCTAAAGTCAGCCATAATGCGCAGCTCAATCTGAGAATAATCGGCAGAAATAAGCAGGTGCTTATTGTTTCGTGCCACAAAAGCCTTGCGGATCTCACGGCCACGCTCAGTGCGTATCGGAATGTTCTGCAGGTTCGGGTTAGTAGAACTCAAACGGCCGGTTGCAGCCACAGCCTGGTTAAAGGAAGTATGCACCCGGTTATCTGTAGCACAAACCAACTGGGGAAGCGCGTCTACATACGTAGATTTAAGTTTAGTGAGCTCTCGGTGGTCCAGTATCAGGTTCACGATTTCGTGCTCGCCTGCCAGTTTAGACAAAATTTCTTCCCCGGTAGCATATTGCCCGGTTTTGGTTTTCTTGATCTTCGCTTTGCCGTGTAGCTGTAGTTTATCAAACAGGATCTCACCCAGCTGTTTGGGAGAGCCTATATTAAACTGTTCGCCAGCTAGTTCGAATATGCGCCTCTCAATGTTATTAATCTCGCTTTCGAGTTGCGTGGAAATATCGGCTAGGGCATCAGCATCTATGCTAATCCCTTCTTTTTCAATGTCAGCTAATACCTGTACCAGCGGGTTTTCTACTTCGTTGAACAGTTTCAGAAGCCCCTGTTCTTTCAGCAGCGGCTCAAAGTACAGTTTCAGGCGAAGAGTAACATCGGCATCTTCACAGGCATAATCCTTTACTTCCTCCGGCTTCAGGTCGGCCATTGTTTTCTGGCTTTTGCCTTTTGGGCCGATCAGGTCTGTAATAGGTACCGGACTATAGTTCAGGTACGTTTCTGCGAGCACATCCATGTTGTGGCGCATTTCAGGCTCCAGCAGGTAGTGTGCCAGCATGGTATCGAAAATCGGTCCTTGTACTTCGATGTTATAGTTCTTCAGCACCAGGATGTCATACTTAATATTCTGACCGATTTTGGCTATGGTAGCGTTTTCCAGCACCTCCTTAAACTCAGCTGTTATTCGAAAAGCCTCCTCTTCGTTATCGTGTGGAACAGGTATATAGTAAGCTTCGCCCGGCCTGTAACAGAAAGACATGCCAACAAGCTTAGCTGTGATCGGATCGATGCTGGTGGTTTCGGTATCAAAGGATATTTCGTCCTGCTTTAGCAGGTACTTAACCAGGCTCTGGCGTAGTTCAGGTGTATCAACCAGGTGGTAGTTGTGCAGTGTATTGGCAATAGTAAGCAGTGGCTTTGCAGCAGCAGCAGCAGCAGCAGCAGTTTCGCCCGTTAAACTTTCAGCAGGGTCTTCTGTTGCGCCGAACAAGGAGGTCTGGCCGGCATCGCTTCCTTTTGCTCTACGGGCAGCAGGTTTGGCGGCAGGAGTCGCATCGGCCATATTTATTCCGAGTACGCGCTGCATCAGTTGCCTGAATTCAAGCTCAGCAAATAACTCGGCAAGTTGCTCTTCATTCGGTCCATCGTAATGAAGCTCGTTCTCGTTAAAGGCAATCGGAACATCACGATGGATAGTGGCCAGTTCTTTGGACAACAAACCTTGTTCAGCAAAATTAAGTACGTTTTCTTTTTGTTTTCCTTTCAGCTGATCGGCATTGGCAATAAGATTCTCTACAGAACCGAACCGTTGTATAAGCGATTTTGCCGTTTTTTCGCCTATACCTGGTATACCCGGAATATTATCGACGGCATCACCTTGTAAACCAAGAATATCTATTACCTGCTCCACACGCTCGATTTCCCATTTCTCCAGTACTTTCTGCACATCCAGTACTTCTACGGCATTGCCTAAAAAAGCAGGTTTATATAGGAATATGTGCTCCGTTACCATTTGGCAGTAGTCTTTATCAGGCGTCATCATGTATACATCAAAGCCTTCTTTTTCTGCTTTACAGGCCAATGTTCCAATAATGTCGTCTGCTTCGTAGCCATCCATAATCAGCACAGGTATATTAAAAGCCTCTACTATCTTCTTACAATATGGGATGGCAATGGAAATGTCTTCCGGTTGCGCTTGCCGGTTAGCTTTATAATCTGCAAAACTATCGTGGCGGAAAGTTTTGGCAGCAGAATCGAAGGCTACACCAATATGGGTAGGTTTCTCCTTCTGTAGCACCTCCACCAAGGTGTTGGTAAAGCCAAGTGCCGCACCTGTGTTCATGCCTTTGGAGTTGACACGCGGATTTTTGCTGAATGCAAAATGGGCGCGGTATATAAGTGCTAGGGCATCTAGCAAAAAAAGTTTCTTACGTGGTTCGCTCATGCGGCTAATTTAATCAATAATCAGAACTCTTGTTTTTAATAAAGGCAGTGGAATGTATAGTAACTATAGCAGATACAGACGAAATAGTTACAGCAGCAACCTTTCCGAATGATTATTTTTTAAGCTAAGCCATTGCAGATGTAAAAGTTAAGGAGCGGCATATGGTAGCTTTCGGTTAAAAAGAGATCAATATTATATAATTACACTATTTAAATTTTTATATTATTGATTTACAAATAGTTAATTGAATTAAACCGTTTCTACAAAGATGGTGCGTAATAGGTAGCTCAGACTAAGCAAAGGAATGGCTTAGATAGACATTAAATATTTTAGATAATAGAAACAAACTTAAAAAGCGATACTTATGAAAAAAGTAACTGTTTTAGCAGCAGCATTTGCAATTTTAGGTGCAGCATCTTTCGACGCAAGCGCGCAAGGTACAAAACAAACTACACAGAGAAGCCAGGCTACACAACAAAGCCAGTCAGGTCAGGAGCAGGATGGTAACAGAGAAAAGATTTCTGAAGATGAGCTTCCTCAGGCAGTAAAGCAAACATTGCAGGCTGATGCTTTTCAGGATTGGGAAGTAAGTGAAGTTTATAAGGTAAGCCCAATGGCACATGCCGGAACAAC
This sequence comes from Pontibacter sp. SGAir0037, assembly GCF_005491705.1. Classification (NCBI taxonomy): domain Bacteria; kingdom Pseudomonadati; phylum Bacteroidota; class Cytophagia; order Cytophagales; family Hymenobacteraceae; genus Pontibacter; species Pontibacter sp. SGAir0037. The sequence goes on from NZ_CP028092.1 coordinate 4,417,754, forward strand.
TACTGGCGGTGCATCAACAACAGGTGGAACTACTACCGGAACTACAACAAGCGGAACTACAACTGGAGGTGCTACTACTGGCACGACCTCAGGCACTACAAGCGGCACAACCTCAGGTACAACAACAACAGGTACCACTTCCGGAACTACAGCCGGTACCACTTCTGGTACTACTGCCGGAACAACAACAGGTACGACCACAGCCGGAACAACTACGGGAAGAACAACAAGTGGCACCACAGCTGGAACAACTACGGGTAGAACAACAAGTGGCACTACAGCCGGAACAACTACTGGCAGAACTACGAGCGGCACTACCTCCGGAACTACGACGGGTAGAACTACAAGCGGTACCACAACTGGCACCACTACCGGAACTACAAGTGGTACGACTTCTGGTACCACAACAGGAACTACCTCCGGCACCACAAGTGGTACAACTACAACAGGCACTACGAGTGGCACTACAGCAGGAACTACCTCTGGTACTACCACAGGAGGAACAAGTACTTCCGGAACAACAACAGGAGGCCAAACCAGCAGCTCTACTGTAGGAGATGCAGATATGGAAGGTACTGTTTATGAAGTGTTCTTCAGCAATGCAGAAGGTAAGCGTGCTGTTGCCCGTTTTAACGAAGACGGTACAATGGTAAGGCCAGACGCTTCTAACTAATAAAAGGTATTATCCGACATACCTGGAAAAGAGGGCGCCGATGTGGTGCCCTCTTTTTTTATATACCTGGTAGTATGGCTACAGGAACTGATCAGCATAAAAGCTTACTTGCCCAAAGCTGCCTTACTCTTAAAGTGTGAATGCGGGTATATTTTCTACAATGTGTAGAAAAATCGCTACACCTTAAGCGCATAGTTCTACACCCTCTTGAATTTGTTTATTTTATAAGTTATTGATAGCCAGATAATTTTAAGGACTTTGTGTTTATGGCACAGTTATCTCATATAAGCTGGTAATTAAATTTATAAACGAAACTTGTAAAAAATGATAATTATGAAAAAAGTAACTGTTCTTGCCGCCGCTATCGCATTCTTTGGTGTAACATCTTTCAGCGCCAATGCACAAAGTACACAAGCTAACACCCAACAAACTCAAACTGCTCAGTCGCAGGATAGCAACAGAGAAAAAATCTCTAAAGACCAATTGCCGGCTGCTGTACAGGAAACTCTAAAAGCAGAAGCTTATCAGGCCTGGGAAGTAAAAGATGTATACAAAGTAAAACCTGCGGAAGGAAGCGCTGAAACCGCCAAGGCAACTTACGAAATACAGTTTACCAATTCTGAAGATCAGCAGGCATTTGCCCGTTTTAACGAAGATGGAACTGTTATAACAGGTGAATAATAAGATATAACCTATCTGAATGGAAGGCTCTCCTCATAAGGAGAGCCTTTTTTGTTTTCAGCTTGTAGAAAGGGCTCTCAGAAAAATATGTGAAAAGCGATACCCTGTTTGTAAATTTGGGCGTTTAAGTCGGGAGATTAAACTATTGCTTTATACAGTAGTTTATATTCCGGATATGAAATATTACCCTTATGATGCCCCAGATTCTTGTAATTGACGATGATCCAACCTTTTGCCTGATGTTGAGCACATTTCTGAAAAGGCAGCAGTTTGTGGTGCAGACGGCACAATCGGCGGGCGAAGGGTTAAAATTAGCAAAATCAACCTCTTTCGACCTTGTTTTAACAGATTTCAGATTACCGGATAAAAACGGGCTGGAGCTCCTGAGCCAGCTTAAAATTGTTTCAGCAGAAATGCCTGTTATCCTGATGACACACTACGCTGATATCCGGACGGCTGTAAAAGCTATTAAGATGGGTGCGTTTGAGTATATCACCAAACCTATCAATCCGGACGAAACATTACTCACTATCCATAAAGCTTTAAAGCATAGAACTGCTAATGTGCATGAAGCAGCAGGTAGTGCAACTGCTGAAAGTTTCGGGTTTGTGCATGGCAGGAGTACACAGGCTGCTCAACTGGATGAGTATATTTCTTTGATTGCTCCTACCAATATGTCGGTTATTGTAGAAGGAGAGAGTGGTACAGGTAAGGAGTATGTATCCCAGAGTATACACCAGCACAGCAAACGGAAAGATAAGCCTTTTGTAGCCATAGACTGTGGTGCTCTGTCGAAGGAACTGGCAGGAAGTGAATTGTTTGGGTATGTGAAGGGTGCCTTTACAGGAGCCCTGGCCGATAAGCAGGGACAGTTTGAGGTAGCAAACGGCGGAACTCTGTTTCTGGATGAAATAGGTAATCTGCCCTATGAGATTCAGGTAAAGCTGCTACGTGCCCTGCAGGAGCGGGTAATCAGGAAAATAGGAGGTACAACCGATATAGAGGTAGATGTGCGGATAATTGCCGCTACCAACGAAGACCTGGTGCAGGCTGTAAGCCGTGGTGATTTTCGGGAGGATCTTTATCACCGCTTAAACGAATTCAAGATCAACATTTCGCCATTGCGGGATCGGCAGTTCGATATTCTCTTGTTTGCTGATCATTTTTTGCAGCAGGCTAACCATGAGCTGGAGCGTACCATCATCGGGTTCGATGCAGCCGTGATGAAGGCGCTGGAACAATACAACTGGCCTGGTAATTTACGCGAGTTGCGCAATGTGGTCAGAAGGGCGGTGCTACTAGCTAAGTCAGACGTGGTAACGTTAGATGGCTTGCCGTCTGAAATAGCCTGCTTTATACCAGAGCAGCCACAGCCTTTGGCTGTAACTGCACCAGGTGCAAGTATAGAAGATAAGCCGGAACCAATTGCCGGAACAGATTTAAAAAGTGCCGCTGAACGTAGCGAGAAAGAGCTAATCCTTCAGATGCTCGAAAAAGTAAAGTATAATAAAGCAAAGGCCGCCCGGCTTCTGAACATAGACAGGAAAACGCTTTACAACAAGCTAAAGCTTTATAATATTGAAGTGTGAGTGCTAAAAACCTGGTCTATACTTCCAACTCCCGGGCACTTAGCTGCTTTATCTCCTGCCTCAGGTTATCCAGCACAAGGGTTATACTTAGCTGCAAGTGCTTCACCAATTTTTCCAGCTGTGCTTTATCAGGAGTATTTTCCTGGTGCAGCAACTGTTCCAGTTTAAGGAGCGGATCGGCAATATGGTGTGCTTTCAGGTGCTTAAAGGCAGTCAGCATTTTATGAGCCACTATGCCAAGGCCTTGCCAGTTACCCTCATCAAACGCCTGTGCAAGCTTCTTCAGGTTCTGGTGATGATCTGTGACCAGTACTTCTAATATAGCGAGTAAGGCCTCCTGATCGTTTCCCGCGAAAAGCCGCATTTCTGTCAGGTCATATAAAGGAGGGGCTGCAGGAGTTTCCGTCTGCTTATTATGCTGCGGCTTTTGTGCATGCTGTTTCATCGGTTCAGTGCTTGCCTGGCTGATTGCCTTTGTGAGTGTATGCAGCAGCGCCTGCTCAGAAAAAGGTTTCAGGAGATAATCAGATATGCCGGTTTTAGCAAAGAAATTGCTGCTATTGCTCATGATATTGGCCGTAAGAGCAACAATAGGTATATGCGGGTTCTTTTTGCGAATTGCCCTTGCCAACGCTTTGCCGCTCATGCCCGGCAACTGAATGTCGGTAAGCACCAGGTCGAAGGCTTGTCTGCTCACAGCTTCCAGTGCCGCATAGCCATCTTCTGCCAAGGTAACAATTGCTCCCCAGCGTTGCAGTACCATTTCGCAGAGGTTACGGCTATAGGCGTCGTCGTCTATCACTAAGACCTGTTTGCTTTTTAGCGTCTCCTGGGCTTGGCGTACAGGTGCCTTAGAGGCTGAAGCAGCTATCCTGTTTCCTTTTCTCATTGAGAGGATCAAGGAAAAAGCAGAGCCTTTGCCCGGAGTACTTTGCAGGTATAAACCACCGTTTTGCATTTCAGCCAAGCGCTTACTAATGGCAAGGCCTAAGCCTGTGCCACCATATTGCCGGATGATGGAGCTGTCTGCCTGGTTAAACTCTCCGAATATATGCTCAACTTTCTCCGGCGGAATACCTATACCTGTATCTGAAACCACTATTTCTACGACCATAATGCCTCGGCGCTCAGATTTCAGGTGCGCCTGTATGCATACTTCCCCTTGGTGGGTAAACTTAATGGCATTATCAGCGAGATTAAAAAGTACCTGCTTCAGGCATACCGGATCGCCCTGAAGTGGCTGCTGTAGCTGCTCGCTCAGCTCTATACGAAAGCCTATGCCTTTACCCTTTGCTTTAAGCACAAAAGCTTGCTCCACTTCCTGTAAAAGTGTGGGCAGGCTGAATTCTGTTATCTGAACCTGAACCTTACCTGCCTCAAGCTTGGAAAGATCCAGCACATCGTTGGCTATATGGAGCAGGTGCTCACCAGCGTTATGAATGGCTTGCAGCTGTTCCTGCTGCTGTAGTTGCAAAGGAGAATTTTTTAGCTGCTCTGCATAACCCAGCACTGTATGAAGCGGTGTTCTGATTTCGTGGCTCATGTTTGCCAGAAAAGCCTCTTTTGTACGGGCAAGCTGTACAGCTTCTTTGCGTGCTCTGATAAGTTGTTTCTTATATAAATTACTTCGCGTGATGTCGCGCAGGATAAGCAGGATAAAAGCTATTCCGATCACCAGCCCAAACACACCAATGAGGAGAAGTGTTAGTGAGGTATTATGAGCAACCTTTTTAGCGTGGGCAGAATTAACTGCTGCTTGTTTGAGCTCGTGTTGCTCCAGCTTATAAATCATGGCCCTGATCTTGTCCATGATCTGCTTATCCTGTTGCAGCAAGGCCAGTTCCTGTTTAAGCAGCATACTTTCATTTCTGTTAGCTTTGCGCTGTACATCGTTTAAGATGCGCCTTACCTGGCCTAACTCGGCTACTTCTGTTGTGCTGGCTTTGCTGGAATCGACAGAAGTATTCTGCCGTACAGTAACCTGGGGAATGCTTTTTAAAGCTGGAGCTTCTTCCGGCTTGGGTTCTTCCGGTTTTTTAGAAAATATCCTGCTTAGCAGGCTGCGCCTGTTTTTTTCTTCTGCCTGTGGCTTCGTGTCTTCTGTGGCTGCTCTTTCAGATATTGTAGTGGTAGTACTCCGTTTAATAGTAGTAGCCTTAGGCGGGTTAACAGCAGAGGAGGCAATTTGCTGCATTACTTCACCTGAGTAGTTGTAGTCTCGGTGTTGCTTTTTTAAAGCAATGTATTGCTCAAGGCGCTGTTTCTTTGCTTGTAACAATGCTGAAACAGAGTCTACTTGCAGGCGCTCTGCCTGGGTGCGCGCAAAAAACAGGCGCAGCGAATCAATCTGGCAGTCTACAGTCTCCATGTTGCTCAGGTAAGCATCGAGGTGCTTATTATTGGTGGTGAGCGTATAGGCCCTGATCGAACTTTCTGCAGTTGCCATATCGGCAAGGGTATGCTGCAGCTTTACCAGCTTTACATTAGGCTGTGAAAGTATGCTAACTGAGTGAAGCAGCTGCGTAAAGCTGCTGTAAGTAAGGTGAAGGGCAACAACAATTACAGACAGGGCTAAGCTGAAGCCGGTAATTACCTTTGTTTTTGTTGTTACTTTTAAAGCAGGCATGCGGAGTAGTGGGTTTTAAGGCACCAGGTACCGGGTCACAAATGAGCGTATACAATCAATGTTGTCTCATTAATTCATATTCGTATAAGCTTTATGCTTCCTGTTAACATATAAAAGCTTTTGGTACATAACGTTGTGCCTTGCTAAATGATTGCAATTTGGCCATAGGCTTCTTAAAAGCGAAGAAGTAAGGCAGGCTATATCGGTTGTAATACAGCACACCTTACTTCTATAGTTAAAGCAGGTTAAGTAGTTTTTTACCAGCTGCTGCTGGCACCACCTCCACCAAAGGAGCCTCCTCCAAAGCCGCCGAAGCCGCCGCCTCCGCCGCCCCCAAACATGCCCCCGCCACTTCTGAAGGTGCCAAAGCCGCCGGGTACAATAACAGGGCCGCCAAAAGTACGGGCATAGCGCCTGCCGCCACGACCGCCGCCACCGCCCCTGCGCGATATGATAAACACAATCAGCATGATGATAATAATGATAAAGAAGATAGAAGGGCCTTCGCCTTCGCCCTCTCCTTGCTGCTGATTCGGATCTGCCTGGTATTCTCCGCTGGCTACACTAATTATAAAACTGGTCGCCTCGTCTAAGCCTTTATAGTATGCCTCCTGCTGAAAATTTGGCTTTAAGGTACGCTCCGTAATGCGTTTTGCTATGGCATCGGGCACGATATGCTCCATCCCATAGCCTGTCTGGATAGATACTTTGCGTTCAGCCATGGCAACAAGTATAACAATGCCGTTGTTGTTTGCCTTGCCACCTACTCCCCAACGCTGCCCCAGCTCTGCCGCATACTGATTCACGTCATAGCCGCCGATTGATTTCATGGTAACCACTGTTATTTGCGTAGAGGTGGTGTCGTTGTAGTTAACCAGCTTTTGCTCCAGTGCACTTCTTTCGTTGGCGCTTAAGATGCCGGCAAAGTCGTTAACCAGCTTCGGAGGGTTGGGCCTGGGCGGAAAATCATTGTTATTCTGAGCATATGCTACTATGCCGGCTAGTATAAAGTATAGGAATAGGATATGCTGCTTCATATTTATTTAGTCTCCAAAAGAGATTTCGTCACTTAATTCGTTCTGGTCTCCTTTATCATCGTAAGGGAAATGCGACTTAAGTTGTTCGCCTGCCATCAGGATGCCTTTTGAGAGCCCTTCTCCATAATGCCGTCGCTTAAAATGGTTGATAACCACTTCGGTGATGTCTTCCCAGAAGTGATCGGGAACAATGGCATTAATGCCCGCATCGCCTAAAACAGCAAACTGGTGATCTTCTATAGCAACATAAAACAGCACTCCGTTTCGCTGACTGGTCAGGTGCATGTGTAGTTCTGCAAAGACTTCGGTAGCCCTGTCAAGTACATCACCTTTGCAGTTGCTTTCGATGTGCACACGTATTTCTCCCGATGTTTTTGTCTCTGCCTCTTGTATGGCCTTTATGATGAGCCGTTCATCGGCTTCCGAAATGGTGTCTTTAGGCATAAATGTTGTGTTTTTAATTTTTTGATGATTGCCCTAAAACAAAGTTAAGGCAGGCACAGATGCTGCCTCAAACGTAAACAATCAGCAATTAAAACTGTACCGTAGGAGCTCTCTGTGCGTCTGCGTCTGCCTGAAAGTGCCCTTTACGCTCGAAGCCGTAGATACCGGCCATAATATTGTTGGGGAAAGAGCGCACCGTGGTATTATAATCCTGCACGGCATTATTGAAGTTTCGCCGCTCTACGGCAATGCGGTTTTCGGTACCTTCCAGCTGAGCCTGTAGCTCCAGGAAGTTCTGGTTTGCCTTCAGCTCCGGGTACTGCTCTACACTTACCAGCAACCTGCTGAGGGAGCTGCCAAGCTCGTTCTGAGCCTGCTGGAAACGCTGTATATTTTCAGGCGTAAGATCATCTCCGCTTAACTGTACACTGGTAGCTTTCGATCTTGCTTCAATTACACGTGTTAAGGTTTCCTGCTCAAAATTAGCAGCACCTTTTACTGTATTTACCAAGTTTGGAACCAGGTCGGCTCGGCGCTGGTAAGCATTCTGCACGTTTGCCCATGCCGCCTCCACTGTTTCGTCTTTCTGAACCATGGTATTATACCCGCAGGAAGATTGGGAAGCCAGAATTACAAAACCGATGAGATATAAAAGTGCTTTTTTCATTTTCTTGACGCTATTAAGTAGATAATATAAAGTGATTTGAGTACGAAATTACTGGTCCTTCGTTTTAATGCTAACGAATACATGAAAAAAATAGCATATAAACATCAGTGCTTTGCCCTGGCTGCGTATAGCGTTCTGCTGTGAAAGGTGAAATCTTTAGGCCTGGGTTTCGGTAACTGCAGAGGCAAGCTATTAGAATTACTATAAGTAAATTTGCTTCGTGATATTATTTTTTAAGTAATTTAGAATCCATATTCAATTTATTGTAACAAAAGTATAGTATATGAAAGCAGTTATACCCGTTGCAGGAGTAGGCTCAAAGCTTCGCCCGCACACGCACACGCAGCCGAAGTCGCTGGTGCCTGTGGCTGATAATACTATACTGGGGCATATAGTAGAGAAGCTGATACAAGCTGGTATAGAAGATTTTGTTTTTATAATCGGGTATATGGGGGAGAAGATAGAGCGCTACATCCGCACCAAATATCCGCAGCTGAAAGTAGAGTTTGTCGTGCAGGAACCGCGTGAGGGCTTAGGCCATGCTTTGTGGGTGGCACGCGATACATATAAAGACGAAGACAGCATCCTGATTATGCTGGGCGATGCTATTGTAGACGTAGACCTGCAGGCAATTATTGAGGCTCCGCATTCTGTTCTGGGTGTAAAGAAAGTATCCAAGCCTTCGCTGTTTGGTGTTTCAGAAGTAGGCACAGACGAGTTTATTGTCAGGCTGGTGGAAAAGCCGATTATTCCCAAATCCAACTTTGCCCTTGTGGGACTTTATAAGATCATACAGCCCCGCAAACTGGTGGAGTCTCTGGATTATATTATCAAAGAAGATATCCGAACGCAGCAGGAGTACCACCTGACTGACGCGCTGATGCACATGATCCGGAACGGTGAAAAAATGACAACCTGGGCTGTGGACCATTGGTTTGACTGTGGGAAAAAGGAAACCTTGCTGGAGGCCAATGCCACACTGTTAAGCAGGCCGCAGTTCAGGGAGCGCGACTACAGCCAACAGTATCCCGGCAATATTATTATACCTCCGGTAAGTATAGGCGATAACTGCACCATCACGAATTCCATTATAGGACCTAATGTAGCTATAGGAGATAATACTTCTATTTATCGCTCTACCTTAAGCAATTCCATTATAGGCACCTACTCCGAACTGCGCTATGCCCTGATGCACGACTCCATTATAGGCAGCGATGCTTCTTTTAAAGGCCTTAGCCATAGCCTAAACATCGGCGACAGCACCGAGATAAACTTCGGGCAGTAGCAGTTTAGGACACAGGATTCAAGACACAGGACGCAGGATAAGGTAGCAGCAGACCTTCTGCCTGCACAGTTTCACGTGAATCAGGAAATTTACGAACACTCTCTGTGGCACATGATAATTCCCGCGCCACTTAAAATTGGGGGAGAAGAGAAAGTCTTATGTCCTGTGTCTGACATCTTGTGTCCCTTACAAAAACGGCAGTTCATTCAGCTGGTCTTTCAGCCAACCTGTAAGGCTATAGCGGTGGCGGGTAGCTGGCAGTACCTCGTGTGGTAGTAGATTGCTTCTGAAGCAGGCCAGGCGACCTGCTACAGGCAGTACATCAATTTCCTCCTCCGAGCCGTCTACCTTCGGAAGGTACAGGCGCAGGTTGCCGCCATGCTCAGGCAGCCAGTCCTCGTTCAGGTACAGGATGCACGACAACTGGCGGTGATCATTTGTCTGAAACTGATCTATGTGGCGCTTGTATACAGTGCCTGGCGGGTAAACCGTGAAATGGAATTCGTAATCTTTTAAGCCCAGGTAGCAGGTGCGGTTAATGTAGCGCATCAACTCATCCATACGATTCAGGAACACACGCGTGGGTGGTAATGCCTGCGACGGCTCAATCCAGCGGATATAATCGCCACGCACCTGCTTGTCTACCTGGTACTGATCAGAAGCACCTATGCCGGCTTTCTTGAATGTACCCTGCTCCTGGTGGTGGTTCAGAACCGCCAGAAGGTCCCTGATCTGCTGTTTACTTATAAAATTGTCTATTATAGCATATCCGTCTTCCGACAACTTGTCGGCTAATAGCTCAAATTGTTGCAGATGTTCTTCTAACTCCTCCATCGTAGTTTTCCTCTAAAAACGCTTCTCTTTCACCTTCCAAAAAAGCCGCTAAATGTACAAACTATACCTTAACCTGCAAGTGGTATACGAGGCGGCCGGATAAAAATATTTTGCTGATTTAAATGTTTAGAAGCAGCCCCTCAAAGCAAGCCTGTTCTTTCTCCGGAAAACACACGTGAAGAATCTATAACTGCATCTTTAAAATGGTGTTACAACTATCTCCTGGCGGCGTGGCAACCACTACGTTTAAAATTTTGCTATCTTGGAAAGTTCTATTCTAAAACGTAAACCCTAGAGGAGGCGTAGCCTTATGAAAAAGACAACTACAATTTTGCTTGCCGGCAGCCTGCTAGTTGCATCGGCATGTAAATCAACACAAACAGACTCTACCGCCACAGGCATGAATACAGAAACATTACAAACACAGGCATCGACACCAGGCACACCAGCACTAACTTATCCTGATACAAAAAAAGTAAATCACACAGATGATTATTTCGGTACGAAGGTAGCCGACCCGTATCGCTGGCAGGAAACCCACGACGACGAACTGGACCAGTGGATAGCAGAAGAAAATAAAGTAACGCAGACATACTTCAGCAGTATTCCTTTCCGCGATAAAATTAAAGATCGCCTGACCCAAATCTGGAATTACCCTAAATATGGTGCTCCTTTTAAGAAGGGCGGAAAGTATTACTTCTATAAAAATGACGGACTGCAAAACCAAAGCGTACTTTATGTGCAGGAATCGCTGGAGGCAGAGCCAAAGGTTTTTCTGGACCCGAATAAGTTTTCCGAAGACGGCACTGTAGCACTTACGTCGCTGGCTTTCTCGAAAGACGCAACTTATGCAGTATATGGTACCTCCAGCGGGGGCTCCGACTGGAACACATTTTATGTTCTGGATGTAGCCACAGGAAAGAAACTCGACGACCAGGTGGACTGGGTAAAGTTTTCAGGTGCTTCCTGGTATAAGAACGGCTTCTTCTACAGCCGTTACGATGCGCCCACCGAAGGAAACAAGCTGGCAAATAAAAATGAATTTCATAAGGTATACTACCACAAAATAGGGACACCGCAAAGCCAGGACCAGCTGGTATACGAGGATAAAGAGCATGCGCTACGCAATTTTTACGGTGGCACTACAGACGATGAGCGTTTTCTGGTGTTATATGCTTCGGAAGGAGCCAGCGGTGCCAATGCTTTATACTACAAAGATCTGGCAGATGCCAAATCAACTATCAAACCTATAGTTACCAATTTTGAGTCGGAGTATAGTGTGGTAGACAATGTGGGCGACAAGCTGCTGGTGCATACCAATAAAAATGCGCCACGTTACCGCCTGGTGCTCATAGACCCTAAAAAGCCGCAGGAACAGCACTGGCAGGTTGTAATTCCTGAATCTGAAAACGTAATGACGGGAGCCTCGTTGGTTAGTGGCAGAATTATAACCACCTATATGAAAGATGCGGCCAGCGAAGTGTTGGTGTTTGATACCAAAGGCAAGCAGCTAAGCAAGGTAGAGCTGCCTGCTATAGGTACAGTAGGTGGCTTTAGTGGGGAGAAAGAGGATAAGGAAGTGTTTTTCACCTTTACCTCCTTTACCTATCCTGCCACTATTTACCGTTACGATGTGCCGAATAACAAAGTAACACTGTTCCGCAAAGCAGAAGTAAATGTGGATACCGATGCATGCGAAACCAAACAGATTTTTTATACCTCTAAAGATGGCACCCAAGTGCCTATGTTTATTGTGCACAAAAAAGGGCTGCAACTGAATGGCAATAACCCGACCTACCTATATGCCTACGGCGGCTTTAATGTGTCTATGACGCCAGGCTTTAGCATTGCCAATATGCTTTGGCTGGAGAATGGTGGTGTATACGCTATGCCGAACCTGCGTGGCGGTGGTGAGTACGGTGAAGAGTGGCACAAAGCAGGCATGACACCGAACAAGCAGAACGTATTCGACGACTTTATAGCAGCTGCCGAGTACCTGATAAAAGAAGGATATACCTCAAGCGAAAAGTTAGCAGTTTCAGGTGGTTCTAACGGAGGATTACTGGTTGGAGCCTTTATGACACAACGCCCCAAACTGGCAAAAGTGGCCATCCCTGCAGTTGGTGTAATGGATATGCTGCGCTTCCATAAGTTTACAATTGGCTGGGCTTGGGTGCCTGAATATGGTTCATCAGACAATGAAGCACAGTTTAAAAACCTGTACGCTTTCTCGCCGCTGCATAATATTAAAGAAGGCGTAAAATATCCGGCAACCCTGGTTAAAACTGCCGATCACGACGACCGGGTAGTACCTGCACACTCTTTTAAATTCATAGCAGAACTGCAGGATAAAGGAGCGCCCGGGAACCCATACCTGATCAGGATAGATGTACGGGCAGGACACGGTGCCGGAAAGCCAACTTCGCTGGTAATACAGGAATGGGCAGATACCTGGTCTTTCATTTACCATAACATGGGTGTTAACCCTTATCTGAACCAGTAAAACCAGTTTTTTTAGTATAATTTTGCCTGCGCCAAGCTTTTGTGTAGTGGCGCAGGCTTTTTTTATGTTGTTAACCAATGTAGTTTGTTGGCGCTGAAGATATTGTTAAATATCAATAGTGTTGTAACAGCTTTAATTACCTATATTTATTACTAAATTCAGAATAAGGAGTAGCCATGGCAGAGCTTTACCAGGAGGTATCAGATAAAGAGATCAGGCTTGATTTCAGGTTGATAGACGGCTTGTATGCCACAGCAAGATGGGGCAGAGTATTAGCTGTAGTAGGGTTTACTTTTATAGGCCTTACCTTGTTGCTGGCTTTTTTTATGCAGCAATACATACAGGTGCTTTATGCCAATGCCAGTATCAATAGTGTGCGCGTATCTTCTTTCACAACAGGGTTTTATGCCTTACTGGCCTTTGTTCATTTCTTTCCCTCGCTCTACCTGCTTAATTTTTCAAATAAGATGATGCAGGGCTTAAAGGCAAAAGACCAGGAATTAATCAATGCCTCTTTCCGAAACCTTAGGCGGCTTTTCAAGTTTATGGGCATTCTGCTACTCGTTACTTTGTTGTTTTATGTGGTTGCAATTGCAGCTCTTGGCTCGGCTTCAGCTTATAATAGCCTGAGATAAACTTCAACAGATGAAAGTTAAACAGAGCATATTCCTGCTAAAGGAATATGCTTTTGTTTTTCAGGTAGCAAGAGCTCCCAAACTTTTATAAGTTTACAGCACAATTGAAAACGATTGCCTATGTCTAAAGGAGGAGAAAGTACTTTCATCGTGAGGTCGAGCGAGATTGATTTCCGGGGACAGGTAACCTTGCCGGTTTTGGTAAGCTACCTGCAGGAAGCAGCCTGGGATAATACGACTACTTTGGGAATATCAATGTATGATTTGCTGGAGAAAGGGCTTACCTGGGTGCTGTCGCGGTTGCGCATAGAAATGTTCCGGTATCCGAAACACCGCGATCAGGTAATGGTAGAGACATGGGCATCAGGAAGAGAAAAAGTTTTTCTGCACCGCGATTTCAGAATTTACAATGCAGAGCGGGAGCTACTGGGGCAGGCTACCAGTGTGTGGCTGGTAATGGATGTCGTAAAGCGGCAGCTGACTTCAGTTCCGGATTTTATAACGGCTGTAGAAATAGCCACTGGTTATGAGCCCCTGCCATTTGCTAAAGGCAAGTTGCCTGCCCTGGCAGAAGCTGCGTTTGAACAGCATGTGCAGGTAAAATGGCACGATATAGACCTGAATAGGCATGTGAATAATACGCACTATTTGCGCTGGGCTTTAGAAGCATTACCAATAGAGGTATTAGAGCAGCAGCAGCTCCGGGAGGCAGACATCATTTTTCGTTCCGAAAGCACTTTAGGTGATACCATAGTGTCTTTGGCCGCGCCAACCGAACCTGGCCTATACTTACATAAGCTGGCAGATGAGGCAACCGGTAAAGAACTGGTGCAGGCCCAAACAAAGTGGAAATAAAGAACTGGTGCTGTTACTATAAGCAAATAAGCTGCAGCGCCTCCGGTAGGTATTAGCTACTAGTGAAGAAACAATAAGTAAAAAGTTAATGAATATTACAGTAAGAAAAGGAACAATAGACGATTTGCCACAGGTGCTAAAGCTGGTACAGGAGCTAGCCGATTTTGAGCGCGCACCACAGGAGGTAACCAATACGTTGGAAGATATGCGCCGCGATGGCTTTGGACAGGAGCCTATCTTTAAATTTTTTGTAGCTGAATCGGAGGAAGAGGGTATTGTAGGGTTATCGCTTTATTACACGGCCTACTCCACCTGGAAGGGCAAAACCATTTATTTAGAGGATCTGGTGGTGACAGAGCATCTGCGCCGTAGCGGAATTGGGCGCCAATTGTTTAATGCTGTAGCCCAGGAGGCAAAAGAGGTAGGCGCAAAGCGCTTTGCCTGGCAGGTGCTGGAATGGAACGAACCTGCTATTGCATTCTATAAGAAGATTGGAGCCAGCCTGGATGGCGAATGGTATAACTGCCGCATGACGGAAGAGCAGATAAAAGCTTATTCAGCTTAAAATGCAACACAGCAGAAAAGCAAAGGCCGTGGCTACAAAAGAAAGTAGCCACGGCCTTTTTACTTTAACATCAGGCTACTGCCGTTCTACATCGGTTCCAACAATTTCGAGCAAAGACATAAACAGCACAAATTTATCTTTGTAGCGCTCTGTATGCTTGTTATGCAGTGCTGTGGCATGATCCCGCTGGTATTCTTCCAGGTCTTCCAGATTGCGGCAAGTATACTGCACCGCATAAGTGGTACCTCCATTATCTACCTCGTCTAGCAGTCGGGCAATCTGGTTCTTCAGAAAGTAACCTGTAGCCATCACCTCAGGTATGTGCACTTCTTTCATCCATGCCAGCCAGTCCTCAGCTACACTATTATCTATATTTATTGTTAAATTATATAAAATCATGCTTAAAATTACGAATAATAGCTTTCCAATAGAGAGCCAAAGGGAAAGTTTTATTTTAGCACTAGCTTTATAGAGTTGAGGGAGAGCAATAAAAAAGGCTTCCTTATTGCTAAGAAAGCCTTTTCTGCTTTGGCAAAGGAGCCTATTTGCAGCTCCATATTCCTGTTTTGCCGTCTTCTGAGTTAACAGCTAGTACAGGTTCATAAGCAACCGTTAACGGTTTTGTGCTTTCTTCAGATACAAGCTGTAGCGGCCCTTCCGCCAGCTTTATGTAAAGTACACCACTCTCATCGCATACAGCTTTTAGTGTACCGGCATCATTGAGCAAGGTATAGCTGTTGTTGGAATGAAGCCCGGTAGCAGTGAGTTCTTTTACCTCGTACACCTTTTGCAGACTGGTACTGCCTGTTTGCGTCATCACCAGCTTTTTGGCACTTTCTATCTTACCGCCTATCCACAGGTCTTCACCGAGGCAGTTGGAGGTGTTGGCAATTAAATCGAAGTATGTTTCCTCCGCAGCTTCTCCCAAAGAAGCAACAGTAACGGCAGGTTGTTCGGTTGTAGCGATTACATCTTTAACGTCTGCTTCTTTATTTGTTTCCCGCTCTACCCTTGTGGAGCAGGAGGCTAAAATAAAAACTGCCAGCAACATAGAAAGCAGCGCAATTAAAGTTAAATCGGACTTTGCAGAAGTAGAAGTTCTATTCATAAGCAGTAAAATTATAGTGTAACGAATGGCTTACTATACTATACTGCCTGTTTAAGAATATGTTGTGATTTTATATAATTATTTTGAATTTGCCTGATGTGTAAGTATGCTGATAGTAAAATAGTTAGCAAACATGGATATTGTAGAATATAGCTACCAGGTTATGCTTCGGCAGAACCCTAAACCGGCTCCAGGAAATTTAGATCTTTGCCAAAGGATTCGGGTAGCCTTACAATTGAGATCAGGGCAATGCATAAAGAAATAGCGGCCAGAATAGCGGCTCCCGGAACAATGCCAACACTGTCTTTTAAAGAGCTAAAAGCAATGGTTAAAGGTACAACGGCCCCTCTTACAAAATTAGGTACAGTGGTGGTTACAGTGGCCCTGATATTTGTGCCGAATTGCTCTGCTGCAATAGTAACAAACACTGCCCAGTAGCCACTGGCAAAGCCAAGTGCTACGCATATGGTATAAAATTGCGTAAGGCTATAGTTACTGCCAAATAAATAGATCGTCATTACCAGGCCCGTGAGCAGTATAAAAGCTATAACAATGTTTTTTCTGCTTTTAAATCTTTGGCTTAATACACCACTGGCAAAATCTCCAAAAACCAAACCCAGGTAACAGAACGAAACGGCTTTGGCTGCTGAAACAGGCTCAGGTACACCTAAAGCAATTCCAAACTCCGGCGAAAAGGTTATCAGTACCCCAACCACAAACCAGATAGGTACACCGGTTAAAATACATTTCAGGTATTTCCAGAAACGTTGGGCGCTGGTAAAAAGCGTAAGAAAATTGCCACGTGTTATACTTCTTTCTTTCAGAGAATTAAACATTCCCGACTCATACACACCAATTCGAAGGAGTAAAAGCAGCAAGCCTAAACCGCCACCTATAAAATAAGCGGTTCTCCAGCCAAAATATTCGCCTACTATACCGGCCAGCAAAGCTCCTGTTATACCAATGGTAGCCACAATCATGGTGCCGTAGCCGCGTTTTTCTTTGGGCAACACTTCTGATACCAGTGTTATGCCAGCCCCTAGTTCTCCTGCCAGGCCAACACCTGCTATAAAGCGGAGTAAGGCATACGTTGGTATATCCTGAACAAAGCCATTTAGTATGTTGGCCACAGAATACAGAAAAATAGAACCGAAAAGTACTGATATTCTGCCCCGCTTATCTCCTAAAATGCCCCAGGCTATACCGCCTAGCAACATGCCGGCCATCTGCATGTTGAGCAAAAGAACGCCATCTTCCAGTAGTGCTTCAGGTGCTGTTATACCCAGCGATATTAAACTGGGAATACGCACGATACTAAAAAGAACCAGGTCGTAAATATCAACAAAGTAACCTAGTGCTGCTACAATCACGGCTACATTCAGAAGGTAATGTTTTTCTGATGCTTTTTGTGGTCTTATCATATTTTTAGCTATATATGCCTCAATATAGTATTTGTGCTTTATATCACAAAAGCGGAATAGCCATGCAAGACATTATACAAAAACTACAGCTTAAACCTAACCAGCGCCTCTTACTTATAAATGCTCCAAAAGAATTTGAAGCGAGGCTGGTGAAAGAGGGATACTCTTATGCTACGGCGGTTGCAGGAACAGATATTCGTGAGATTTATGATGCGGTGCAGCTTTTTGTGCAGCATACATCAGATGTAGATGCCCTGGCTCCTGTGGCAGCTAAAGCTATCCGGCCAGGAGGGTTGTTATGGATTGCTTATCCTAAGAAGTCTTCTGCTATAGCATCAGATATAACACGTGATAGCGGCTGGCAGGCAATAGCAGCATTAGGGTATGAGGGAGTAAGACAGATTGCTATAGACGATACCTGGTCGTCGTTACGGTTCAGGCATACTTCCGAAAGGCCGGCACCTTCTAAAATGGGAGCAACCTACCCGGGCATAGACACTACAACCCGCACAGTAACTCCACCAGCTGATTTACAGGAGGCGTTAGCAGAGGCAGGGCTAACAGGAGTTTTTGATGGGTTAGCTTTTACGCACAAAAAAGAATATGTGGTGGCAGTGCTGCAAGCCAGAAAACCGGAAACAAGAGCCAGCCGCATACAGAAAACGATAGAAAAATTAACCGGGCTAAAACAGGACCAGACGTAACAAAACAGCCTCCCGTACTTTTGCACGGGAGGCTGTTTTGTTACGTCTGAGTTACTTATTGAATAGTAGTAGGGAACGTTACATCTACGTCCGTTTCACCAGTATTCATATTGCTGTTAGCGTTTTTAAGGCCTGGCTGGTGCTTTAACACCACACGCACTGTTCCTGTGCTGGCTGTTGTTGTTGTGGCTGTAGTCTCAATACCGATAGGGCGGTTGTTTTTATCCAAGTCTTCCGCTACATCTTTGGCGAAAGTTACGTTGGCTCCGGTTACAGTATAGAATACTTCATGATCGTGCCCTTCTTCTATGATTTCCTCTGTAATGTTTTTGGTTTGGCCGGGAGTACTGGCTTCATCCATGAACGAAACAGTTGCATTATACACGGTTCCGGCTTTTAATACCAGCCCCTGTATGACAGGTGCATTTCCTCCAACTCCATCTGTATCTTTCCAGATAGCTGTTACAGTTTGAGCACTTTTATCGTTTACTGGTTCCAGGCGTAGTTCTACAGTGGTAATTAGCTCCTGCTCGCTCTCTGCTTCCGGATCCGGATCATCGTCTTTACACGAAGTAGTTAATATTAAGCTCCCTAAAAGTAAGAATGCCAGGTAAGGTTTAAGTAATCTTTTCATGGTTTGTTGAAAGTAATATAGTTAAACAAAAATATTCTAAATGCTGGTTGGTTCGCGGGGCATGTATTATCCCTTTGTAAACTCCAGCGGAATTCTGATATTAAACATGATGATGCGGCCTATTTCGTCTGCAAAATACCGTAGCCTGTTCTGATAATCTCTATAAGCTGTGTTTAACAAATTGTTACCTGTTATACCAATTGCCAGGTGCTGATGGCCTATTTTTAAAGTAGTACCAGCCTCGGCATGCCATAGAAAATAACCATCAGGCGCCGGAGCTACCGGGTCTGACTGCCAATCTGAGCGATATTGTTTACTAACACTTGTGCCGCCCACAGCCACATACGATTCTGCAAACATACTGTTTTCACTATTTCTAAAAGAATAGCGTAAATTATTGTCGGTGCGCCCAGGAGTTATAAATGGTAAGTACTGGTTTGTATCTCTGTTTTTAGCATAAACTAACGAAGTTTTACTTTCCAGCATAAGATTTTTGGAGATGTTATACTGTAAGTTGATGTCGCTTCCCCAAAATAAAGCGTTGGCTTGCATATACTTACCGCTTAAATATGCACCGCCCACACCTAATACATAGTCAGGCTGTAGCTGCAGGTAAATATAATTATTGATGGTGTTAAGGTAAAAGCTCACCTCCCCGTTCAATCGCAGGTTAGAGTGATACGAAACTGTGGCAGATGTGTTCAGTGCATTCTCAGAGGAGAGGTTCGGGTCGCCTTCTTCATAAGTGGCAGCGCTGTTATGCAGGCCCTTTGCAAAAAGCTCATAGGTATGCGGAGCCCTGGAGGCATATCCTATATGGCTGCTTAAGGTAAGGTGGTAGCCAAGATCATACATAGCTCCTAAGCTACCAGATAAGTTATGAAACTCATAGCTAGGTTTAAAGAGCAGCCTGTTTTCTTGCCGCTTTACGGTCAGGTCTTTATGGTCGTAGCGTAGTCCTGCTTCCAGTTGCAGATTATCTTTCTGCCACTTTTCTGTTATGAAAAGTCCTGCTGTGAAGTTTGTAAAGAAAGGAAGAAGATCTCTGGTGCCGCTGGCAAAAGAGTTGTTTTGCCAAACCGTGCTTGCCCCGATGCTGCCGGTCATATTTGCAACAGCCCGATGCTCCCACACCAGTTCTGTCGTATGCGTCTGCAGGTCCAGGTCCAGTTGAGCCCTGCCGCTGGCGTTGCGGTGGTTATCATACTCCTGGCGTATGTTCTGCTGCAAACCGTACGTAAACTGCAGTTGGCCTGCCTCTCCTGTTTTGTAGAAGCCTTTCGCTTTGAACAGGTGGTGCGTCACATCCTGGTAAGGCCGGTTAATGGCATAAGTAAAATCGCCGGTTTGTTCAGGCTGGCTTCTTGCAATAGCATTAGCCAGATCGGTTAGGTTACCAATATGTGCCGACGAAAGAAAGCCGAGTTTAGAGTGAAAGAAGCTGTAATAAACCTCTGCACCGTACCTGTCTTTAGTATAAGCAAGTGTAGCTGCCAGGTTCTGTTCTTCAAAGGCTGTGTTGTTCAGGTTATAGTGAGGTGCCTGCGCACTACCACCTTTCTTTAACGACGCGTGTAACCGCCAGCTTAGCGGTACCTGCGGCAACCGGCCTTCTGCCATGCCCGATACGGTTCCCATGCGGGTATTGGTACTGCCAATAAGCCCCAGTTCGGCACGAGTGCCGGCAGAGTCGGGAAGTGGTTTAGGGTTTACCAGAACAATGCCGCCTATAGCATCAGAGCCATACCGTACGCCTGATGCTCCTTTTATTACTGTCATCTCCTGTGCGTTAAGCGGATCTATTTCCGGGGCATGTTCGTTGCCCCATTGCTGCGACTCGTGCCTCACGCCATTGTTCATAATCAGGACACGGTTTCCGAATAAGCCATGTATAACAGGTTTAGAAACGTTGGGCCCCGTTTGTACGGAGCTTACACCTGTCAGTTTCTTTAGCGACTCTCCTAAAGAAAGACCACGGGTTTCTGCCAGTGCTCTGCCTGTAAGTGTTTCGGAAGCCTGTGCCTGTTCCGAAAGCCGTTGCCCGCGTATCTCTACCGTTCCGAGCTGGCGCGCATCTGTATGCATTGTTAAATTGCGAACCACAGAAGCACTAAGTTTCAGAGATATGCGTTCGTTTTCGTAGCCGATGTAACTCACCAAAAGTGTATAGGCGTTACGGCAAAGGTGGTGAAAGTGGTAGTTGCCGTACTCATCCGTAATAGCAGCTCGTTGCAGTTCCGGAATATAAATGGTAGCTCCGACCAATGGCTCTCGCGTGTCATGGTCGATTGCTTTACCAGAAATCGTAAGCCCGCAGTCCTGTTCCTCCACCAGAAGGGTATCGGAAGGGGCTTGCATCTGGGCAATGGAAGTAGTGGCAGCCAGCAACAGCAGACCCAGAAAATAATATCTTATTCTTATCACTAGAAAAAAATTAATTGCTGCATCAGAAGTATAGCCATTATAGTAACAAGGACTTAGGTACTGTGCATACCGCGCCTTTTTTACTACAGGAAGACGTACATGTGCAGAATAAAACGTAGGTAAAGATTACCTGAAAAAGTGGCTTGCAGAAAGCAGGAAACAGAAAATGCTTAAGCAGTTGGAGGCCCCCGAAGATGAGAGGAGGAGCCAGGCAAACCTCCCCAGGCAGAAGCTCTGGCAGCCACATACATGCTGTAAGGCGCCGGCTGGCTAAAACGGATGTGGTTTAAACTAGCATGGTAAGGGGCTCCGAACAAATCTTCAACAGGGCAATGTATATGCGCCGTATCCACCTTTTCCAGGCCGGGATGTTGCTTAACTACCATTCCCTCTTCGTGGGGTGTATGGGTATGGGTATGCATTGCCAGCACCAGGCCGTCAGGTACCATTACCCGCACAAAAAGCAGGAGCAAAAAGAGGGCGATATGTCTCAGGAAAAATTCCAAGCTGTATTACAACGAAGGCAAATGTATAAAAATTTCAATAAACCTGCATCTTTGTTGCAAACCTCTGAAAATACGGGTGCTTCTAAAGCTTTCGTTTATGCCCGATATATGCCAAAATTTTAGTTTCAGGCGGGTCTATGACTTGCCTGGTTATGCTAATAGCAGCAGATGCTGCCAACCTGTCACAAATTTTGCCATATTCTTTCTCTGGAACAGGATTTGACAATTGTTGCTGAGGACATTTATTCCAGTAGAAATCAAAATTTTTAAGATATAAACATGGAAGAAAGAGGTAATATTTCGATTCACACCGAAAACATTTTCCCGATCATCAAGAAGTTTCTTTACTCTGACCACGAAATTTTTCTTCGTGAATTGGTAAGCAATGCTGCAGATGCCACTCAAAAGATCAAGCGCTTATCCTCTATTGGTGAGTTTAAAGGTGATCTGGGCGAGCTGAAAGTGGTGGTAACGGTAGATAAAGATGCTAAAACCATCACCATTGCAGACCGGGGTATCGGTATGACAGCAGATGAGATTAAAAAATATATCAACCAGATCGCTTTTTCGGGCGCTACAGAATTTGTAGAGCGCTTTAAAGAGTCTGGCGATAAAAACCAGATTATTGGCCAGTTTGGTCTTGGCTTCTACTCTGCCTTTATGGTGGCAGATCAGGTAGAAATTATTACCCGATCTTATAGAGAAGGCGCTGAGCCTGCCCGCTGGATCTGCGATGGCAGCACAGAGTTTGCTATAACAGACGCTGAAAAAGAAGCGCGTGGCACAGATGTGATTCTGCACATTGCTCAGGATTCAGAAGAGTTTCTGGAAGAAAGCCGCATCAAAACCATTTTGGACAAGTACTGCAAGTTCTTACCAGTAGAGGTGGAGTTCAAAGGAGAGGTAATCAACAACCCAACTCCTATCTGGACGAAGCAGCCATCCGAACTGGCTGAAGATGACTACAAGAACTTCTATAAAGAGCTGTATCCATTCTCTGAACCGCCGTTGTTCTGGATTCATCTTAATGTAGACTACCCTTTCAACCTGACAGGTATCCTGTATTTCCCTAAAATTAAAAACGAGTTTGAGCTGCAGCGCAATAAAATTCAGCTGTACTCACGGCAGGTGTTTATTACCGACGAGGTAAAAGATGTGGTGCCTGAGTTCCTGATGCTGCTGCATGGCGTGATCGACTCGCCGGATATTCCGCTGAACGTAAGCCGCTCTTTCCTGCAGGCCGATTCCAGCGTTAAAAAAATCAACACGTACGTAACGAAAAAAGTAGCTGATAAACTGACAGAGATCTTTAAAAAAGACAGAGCTACTTTTGAAACGAACTGGAAAGACATTAATGTATTCGTGAAGTATGGCATGCTTTCAGACGATAAGTTCTATGAGAAAGCAAAAGACTTTGTGCTGCTGCAGAACACAGAAGGCAAATGCTATACTTTAGAGGAATACAAGGCGCAGACGCAGGCAAACCAGACTGACAAAAATGATCAGCTGGTATTGCTTTACACCACTGATGCAGATAAACAGCATGCGTTTGTAGAGGCTGCTCAGAACAGAGGTTATGATGTGCTGAAGCTTGATACGATTATTGACAGCCACTTTATCGGGTTGCTGGAGCAGAAGCTGGAGAAAACCACACTCAAGCGCGTAGACTCTGAAACCATTGATAAGCTGATTGCCAAAGACGAGAACAAGGAAAGTGTGCTGAGTGATGCAGAGAAAGAGGATCTTAAAAAGATTTACGAGCAGGCGATCAGTAACCAACACATGATGGTAGAGGTAGAGCCGCTTTCTCCGAACGATGCACCAGTGGTAATTACTCTGCCAGAATTTATGCGCCGCATGAAAGATATGAATCGCACAGGCGGTGGCGGTATGATGTTTATGGGCGATATGCCGGATACTTACCAGGTAGCCATCAATGCCAACCATAGCATTAACCAACGCATTTTAAAGGCAAAAGATGAGAACAAAGAGCGTATTGCCCGTCAGGCATTCGACCTGGCTTTGCTGTCTCAGAACATGCTTTCCGGTTCTGCGCTTACAGCCTTCGTTAAGCGTAGCGTAGAGCTGATAGATAAAGAATAATTACAGTAATAACCTATCTTTCAAAGAGCGGTGCCCGTTTGGTGCCGCTTTTTTTGCTTTCTCCAAAACGGGCTTAGTGAACTTACAGCCCATTCGTAAAGTTATAGGGAACATCGGTTACAATATTGGCGTGTATATGATTTATATGCATCTTTACGTTGTTCTGTGAAAGTATTTTAAATTATAGCACCAATTACTTTTGAAACAAAAAATGCGTAAATCCTTCTTATTGGTCTGGGCGGTTTTAGGGAGTTTAACAGCTACCGTTATGAGTGGCTGTGGCGCAACTAAGTATAACAGCGACTATAACCTGAGCCAAGCGCAGTTAAAGAACGGAAGTAAAGCGGGTGCTATAGCCGTGGCGGAAGGTGATACAACAGAACCATCGCTGGAAACCAAACTTCCCCTGGATGAAGGCAAGGGGCAGGAGGAAAAAAAGAAAAAGAAAAAGCCCAGCAAGCGCTACTTTATGGGCCAGAAAGTAAGCAGGGGCTTTACAAAAAGCGGACCCAGAGGTGATAAGCAAATTGTGGAAATTTTCAGCTACCTGCCTCAGCATACAGAAACCGACCCTTACGTACAGCAGAAATACTATTACAATACCAAGAGCGGGAAAATACGTGTTACAAGTGCCGATGCAGACCCTGCAAAAGACAAAATATTGCATGGCCCTTATAAGAAGCGAAGAGGTGATCAGGTAATAGAAGAGGGGTACTTTTTTATGGGTACCAAGCATCTGCGGTGGGAGCGCTACAGAGGCGATGAACAAGGCACACTCGTAGATAAAGCACACTATGAGAAAGGCTTTCTGCGAGATGCGGTGGTGTCGTACTATCCCGGTGAGGCAAAAAAAATCAAAGAGGTTATTCCTTATGCCTATGGGCAGGTGCAGGGCACATATTATCGCTTTTATGAGAACGGGCAGGTAGAGTGGTCTGGGCAGTATGATAAAGGCCGCAAAGTCGGCATCTGGATAAAGCATTATGATTTCCGAAACCGCCGCCACTATGAGTTTCAGTATCCCAAAAGTTCTTTTGATGCACCCGCTGAGCCTGTTTTAATCAGAGAGTATGACAGGCATGGCACCTTAGTGTACGAAAAAGACAAGCTGGATAAGCGATCTGCGGCGCAGCGCTAATGGAATGCATCCTCTATATGATGTATGGTAACAGGTTCCGTTAAAGTAATAGATATAATGTCAAAACGGATATCCTGCTCCCAACTGACAGCCTGAATATATTGTTCTGCCGCTTTTAAGATCTGTTTTTCTTTTTTCCAGTTAACGGCTTCTTCCGGAAACCCGAATTTGTCTGTAGCACGTGTTTTCACCTCTACAAAGACCAGGGTATCATCTTTCTGGGCTATCAGATCAATCTCTGCCCGTTTATACTTATAGTTTCGGTGGCGGATAGTATACTGCTTCTGCTGCAGGTAAACAGCTGCCTGCCTTTCACCGCTTTGCCCGGTACGAATATGCTCGCCTTTTTGAGAAGTCATTATAAGTTGTTTGCTATTGCTTAAAGCTATACCCTTAACTGTAGCAGCAGGTTGTTGCTCATAGTATAGGTATAATGCAATGTACTGGTTGTTTCTGTAGACCTGCATTCAGTTTATTTGCTTATAGATAATTGTAAATCTATCTTTGAACTATAAATTGTTAACTGTTGTGGTTAAAGAGGTAAAGAAAGCGACTTTAAAGCAGGCAGCAGGTATTTCAGAAGCATGTTGTAGTAATGTTGAAGCTCAGCGATATTAAAAAAGTCTGCTTTGTGTTATAGTTGCTATAATTTAATTTGGGAGCAAGAAAGTTGAATTTATTACAAAATAAGGAAATACAGTTTGAGCGTCTGGGCCTGATAGACTACAAAGAGGCGTGGGATTACCAGGATAAGCTCTTTAATGCTATACTGGAGCTAAAAGCGCAGAACAGAACTGCTGAAGCTGAAAGCCAGGCCATAACACCCAATTACCTTTTATTCTGTTCGCACCCGCATGTATATACACTGGGCAAAAGCGGCCACGAATCGAACCTGCTCATCAATGAAGCTGGCCTGCAGGCGAAAGGAGCTACTTTTTACAAGATAAACAGGGGAGGAGACATAACATACCATGGGCCTGGCCAGATAGTAGGTTACCCGATTCTGGACCTGGATAACTTTTTTACAGATATACATAAATACCTGCGTTTTCTGGAAGAGGCCATTATTCTGACACTGAAAGATTATGGCCTGGAGGCAGGCCGTATTCCGGGCCTGACAGGGGTGTGGCTTGACTATGTGGAGCAAAACAACCCCCGCAAAATTTGCGCTATGGGGGTAAAGTGCAGCCGCTGGGTAACCATGCACGGGTTTGCATTTAATATAAACACCGATTTAGATTATTTTAATAATATAGTACCTTGTGGTATATCCGATAAACAGGTTACCTCTTTAGCAAAAGAGCTGGGGCGGGAAGTGCCTTTGCCTGAGGTGGAAGAAAAACTGCTTACTCACCTGGCACACCTTTTTGAGGCTAAAATCATAACAGCTGCACATGAAGAAAGACATTAATTTTGATACAGTAGAAGGTATATCAGTAGCTATTGCCACACAGCATAACGAGTTAAATGTGCAGGAGTGGAATGTTTATTTATTAAATAACAATCCCTTTCCTATTGAAAACGTGCTGGTCTCGTCGAAAGGATACGGTACATCAGAGGGGAATGAGGTAAAAACATCGGTGTTGCGGCACATGTTTGAAAAAGTAGAGGCCAAAAGCTTCGTACAGATAGAACCCATCGATCCGGCAATTTTTCATATCAACAATGAGTATTGGGTGAGCTACTACATTGGCCGGCAGATCTACGATAAAAAATTTGTATTCGTGCCGGACTCTATCACTGAAGAGAACTTTATTAATATTGGTATGCTGCAAATGCAGGGAGTGCTTCACTCATAGGTATAGCAGTTTCTAATTATATAACGGGTGCACCAGTAGTCATAACCTGTGCTGTGCTGCCAATCAGCTTATGGAACCAAGATTGTTATCTCTGATTTTATCCTGTATCTGGGCTTTCCTAATTGCTATATTCGCGGTTCCGTCTATCATAAGAGTGGCGCACCTTAAAAATATACTGGATCAGCCTAACCTCCGGACAGTGCATGATGCGCTTACGCCCCGGTTAGGAGGCTTGGCTATGTTTGCCGGTTTTACTTCGTCTCTTACCATTTTTGTAGATTTGGATAACGGAGTGCAGCAGTTATTGGCAGGGTGCGTGATCATGTTCTTTATAGGACTTAAAGACGACCTAGTGGCTATTGCCCCAATGAAAAAATTTGCCGTACAAATATTGGCAACTGGCATTGTAATGTTTGTGGCCGACATCCGGATTACAAGCTTTCAGGGTATATTTGGCGTAGGAGAGCTGCAGATTGGCATTAGCTATGCCTTTACTTTTTTGGTGATTATAGGCATCACAAACTCAATTAACCTGATTGACGGCCTAGATGGATTGGCAGGAACTATTGTGTTAATTATTGCCAGCTCTTTTGGAGTGTTCTTCTTTATATTTGGAGGCAACACCTATAGCAACTATGCTTTTGTAGCATTTTGCCTGATAGGGGGAGTGCTCGGGTTCCTGCGGTACAATTTTCATAAAGCTACCATTTTTATGGGCGATACCGGCTCTCTGCTCTGCGGATTCATTATTTCGGTAATGGCTATTCAGTTTGTCGAGATGAGGCAGTCTGCTGCTTCGCCTGCTGTTGCGCTGGGTATCCTGTTTATTCCGGTATTCGATACCTTAAGAGTCTTCTCCATCAGAATACTGAAAGGCAACTCTCCTTTTATCCCGGATAAAAATCACATTCACCATCGCCTGTTGCTGATGGGCTTTAGCCAGATAGGAACAGTGCTGACGTTGGGTGCCATAAATGTTTTGGTTATTATTTTTGTTGTGAGTTTTCAGCAATGGGGGAACATGAGCATTTTGTTAAGTTTGCTGTTCCTGTCAATTTTACTAAGCATATTTTTAGGTGTTTATAAATCAAAGAGTGAGCCTCATGCTTCAAAAGTTTAAGGCGGGTTTATTATTTGTAGTTATTTTTTTCTGCCTGTTGCAGCCCCTCAGGGCACAGGTATTACCGCTGGAGCAAAAGAACACAATCAGTACCGACTGGATGGTGCAAAACCCGGCCTCGGGGCAACTTGTGCCTTACATAGCAGGAGAGCATGCGAACTATAATGCGGTGCATCAGTGGCTGTTCATCAACCCCCGGCAACCATTCCTGATCGACTTTGCTGCCAAGCAGAACCTATGCCTGTACCTGAACAATAAGCTGATTTTTTTGGCAGATTCAACAGCAAATTATACATTGGATTTGTCTGCTTACAGTAAAGGAGTTGATGCGGTTCAGGGAAAATATCTGCTTACGGCCTGGCATCCGGCACAGCAACCGCTTGTGAGCACATACAAAAATCATTTGCCGGAACAGAGCACGGAGCAGAGGAGGAGCAGGTTTAATTTTACAAGGTTAAGCAACTATCCCAACCATACGGCCTTTGTAGTGTTTGTGCTTTTAATCGGCTTGCTGTATGGGAGCTTGAGAACTAATTTTACGGCAGACTTTCAAAACATCTACAACCCGGGTATTTTTTTTAAAGCAAATAAACTGGAGGAAGGAACGCTTGCAAAGCCTATCACCTCATGGTCCAGTATTTTATTTGTAATTGCTTTCTCGCTTTCTATGGCACTTCTTATTGTTGCCATACACACCAATGTACAGCAGGTGCAGTTTATAAGCAGGTTGTTTCCTGTTTCAGAGGCAGATATTATTACCCGAATCCTGTTTTATACAGCGGTAGTTTTTGTGTTTATCCTGCTCAAATACCTTTTCTTAAAAGTAATGGGTTTTATTTTCGAGCTGGAGCAGGTCGTGCATGTGCAGTACAATGAATTTATAAGAACGATACTTTTCCTGGGTATTTTTCTTCCCTTTATTATGCTCCTGTACCTGGGGCTAAACACATCACAGCCTCAAACCATTTTGTTAGTATCGAGCCTGGCTGTTTCCTTACTTTTGATAATCACCACTCTCAGGGTTTTTATAACTGTAAATAAGAAAGCCACAGTACTAAATTTGCATTTATTTTCATACCTTTGCGCCACAGAAGTAATTCCGTTGGCTGTAGTGCTAAAGTTAATTGTTTTCTAACTTTTAGAATATTATTGCTATTCAGCGACGGGAAGAGCGGGTATAAAAATAAATAACTTCTATACATTATGGCTGAGAGTAATGTAACGGTAACGCCTTGGGCTAATCCAGACAGACACGAAATTCCTATTAAAAGCATTCTTGTAACGCAACCACAACCAACTACAGACAATTCTCCTTATTTGTCTATTGCTGAAAAGTATGGTATTAAGGTGGATTTCAGAGCTTTTATTGAGGTTGAGCCAGTTCCTTATAAAGAATTTCGAAAAGATAAAGTTGACATTCTGGCACATACAGCCGTTATTTTTACCAGCCGTAATGCAGTAGATCACTTCTTCAGAATCTGCCAGGAAAGCAAAATTGAGATGCCTGCCGATATGAAGTATTTCTGTATTTCAGATCAGACAGCTTACTATCTGCAGAAGTACATCGTGCTGCGCAAGCGTAAGTTATTTGTAGGTGAAAAAACAGCCAAGGATCTGTTCGAGGTAATTAAAAAGCATAAGAACGAGAAATTCCTGTTCCCTTGCTCTAACATTCGGAAGGAAGATATTCCGGAGTTTCTGGAGGCAAACAAAATCAAGCATACAGAAGCTATTATTTATAAGACGGTAGCAGCCGATCTTTCTGATCTGGATGATGTAACGTACGATTGTATAGCTTTCTTCAGCCCGTCAGGAATAAGCTCGCTGTTTATCAACTTCCCGAACTTTAAGCAGAATAACACACGCATTGCCGCTTTCGGGCCAACTACTGCTAAGGCTGTGCGCGATGCCGGGTTAGAGTTGGATATTGAGGCCCCTATGCCAAATGCCCCTTCCATGACCGGAGCAATAGAGGTATACATTCAGAATATGAAGGCAAAAAAATAAGTAGAAGGCTGTAACTTTTACGTTATTTTTCCATAATACTTAAAACGCAAAAGCGAGATATGTATCAAACATACTTGCTTTTGCGTTTTAGCGTTTAATACCTATATTTGATTGTTGTTGTTCCGTATTCTGTCTAACTATACCTTGCCTTCTTGCAACAGCCTATGAGAAAGCTTTTACCAATAGTCTTACTGTTGCTGCTATGCCAGCCCTTTGCAAAGGCGCAACAGCAGCCTCAGTTTAGCCATTATGGTTTTAATGGGTTGTACATAAGTCCTGCTTATGCCGGCATCACAAACCGCCCTGAGGTTATGTCACTTTTTAGGTATCAGTGGCTTGGCTATAATGCATCTTTCGATGATGGTGGCTCCCCTCAGACTTTGCTCATTTCAGCACACACGCCGGTCCATTTTCTAAAGGGAGGTTTAGGGATAAATCTTTTGCGAGACCAAATTGCCAACACTACGGTTACCAATGCAGCACTTTCTTATTCTTTCCATATTAATATCGGCGAGGGTAAACTAGGAGTGGGGGTTCAGGGAAATATTAATAATTATAAAAAAGGTAGCTACAGGGCCAGGCAGGATAACGATCCTCATGTACCGTTTAATAGTTCCGACACCAAGTATGATCTGGGGGCAGGCGTCTGGTACGAATCTTCAACATTTTATGCAGGTGGGGGAGTAACAAATTTACTTAAATCAAAGTATGAGTTTGAGGATGTGACAGGAGATAGTGTGGGAACGGTCTTAGGAGAGCACCATATTTATGTAACAGGAGGCTATAATTTTCCTTTGACTAGGGATGTCACTTTAACACCAACAGTATTATTAAAGCATGATACTGAGACATTTTCGTTCGATGCAGGAGCCAGGGCAACTTTTCTGGAAAAATATTGGCTCGGTTTGAATTATCGGCATCAAGAAGCTGTTAGTGCGCTTGTAGGTATAAGCTTATTTGAGGGGAATGCACTAAGAGTTGGATATGCTTTTGATTTCACTACATTAAATAGATATGCAAAAGCCCCATCGTCACATGAGGTGATGATGTCATACAGATTGCCTGAACCAGTTGTCAGGTTCCGTCCGCCAGTTCGAACTCCTCGTTATTATTTCTCGAGATAAAGTATGCTTTTATCAAGAAAATGTCTAAATAAGTTTTTTTACAAAAACAGAAAAAATACAAACAATTATAAACAATAAAGGGAAGGTAGTGCCGTTGAGATAATATAATTTAATGCTAAAACAAATATTTGTTTTAATTATTTATTATTCTCATATATTTGCTACACCTATAAATGCGTGCAGTTATTTATACTAGGAAATTTTACTTTTTTAAGAATCATCATGAACAAATTACATAAACTGTCTTTCTTCGGTTTGGCGGTGGTGATACTAGCAGGCTGTGGTATGGGAAGAGGTCCGCAAGGTGATCTTGTCGGAGCAGAAGATAGGCCAGAATTTAATGCTCAGGAAGTCCCTTACGGTATGGTGGCTTGCCCTGGTGGAACTTTCCACATGGGACAGGCAGATCAGGACATTGCGGCCACTATGGCTAATATGAATAAGCAGGTAACTATAAGTGGTTTCTATATGGATGAAACAGAAATCACGAACAATGAATACCGCCAGTTTATGAATGTGATGATGGAAGACTCTCTGGATGTGTTGGGAGAGGAGTACATTATGTCGCAGTTATATCCTGATACAACGGTATGGGTGAGAGACTTCTCTTATCACATGGGTGACCCGCTGATGGAATATTACTATACACACCCTGCTTTTGATGAATATCCGGTAGTAGGTGTAGATTGGTTTGCGGCAAGACAATTCAGTACCTGGCGCACCAAGCACAAAAACCAGGCAAATGCCGAAAGAGGAAGAGCCCCAATCCCGGGCTTCAGGTTGCCATCTGAGGCAGAATGGGAGTATGCCGCAAGAGGGGGACGCGATATGGCTACATTCCCTTGGGGCGGACCTTACCTGCGCAATGCAAAAGGCTGTTTGCTGGCAAACTTCAAACCCGGCAGAGGCGACTACTACAGCGATGGCTTTACTTATACGGCCCCTGTAGCGCAATTCTTCCCGAACGACTTTGGCCTCTACGATATGTCTGGTAACGTGGCAGAATGGTGCGAAGATGCCTATGCTGATGCTGCTGTTCCATTGGTTTGGGACCTTAACCCGGTTTATAACGACGACAACGAGCCCCGCAAAATTGTGAGAGGCGGATCATGGAAAGATATAGCTTACTTCCTGGAGACCGGTACCAGAAACTTCGAGTACCAGGATTCTGCCAGATCCTACATTGGCTTCCGAAACGTGGTGACTTATTTGGGAAGATCATCCGGAAGAGAATTCAGAAGATAATCGCATAACAAACTTAATTTTCAAACCTTTATATTTATTAAACCTCAAAATCTAATTAGAAAATAAAATGAGCAAAGCTAGAGGCAACTTTTTATTCGATGTATTAATGCCTAAAATATATGGCCTTGGTGCTGCGGTTGTTATTGTGGGAGCGTTGTTTAAAATACAACACTGGGATGGTGCCGATTTGATGTTGATAGTAGGTCTTAGTACAGAAGCTATTATTTTTGCTCTGAGTGCATTTCAGCCACAGTCGCATGAGCCGGATTGGGCACGTGTTTATCCGCAATTAGCAGACGATTATACTGGAGAAGCTTTAATGCCTGCAACAGCAACAGCAGTAGGCGGCGGATCTGGTTTAACTAGAAAACTGGATGATATGCTGCGTGATGCCAACGTAACTCCTGAAACTATGAACTCTCTTGGTATGGGCCTGAACCGTCTGAGCGAAACAACTGCTCAAATGGCAGACTTGAGCCAGGCTGCTGCCGCAACAGATGATTATACTATTAAAGTAAGAAATGCTGCAGGTCAGTTAGGCGAAATAAACAAAGCTTATGCTGCTACTGCTGATGCCTTGTCGCAAATGGCAGGATCTGCTGTAGATGCAAAAGAGTACCACAACCAGGTGCAGAACATGACACGCAACCTTGGAGCATTAAACGCTGTGTATGAAATGGAACTTCAGGATACAAATAATCACCTGAAAACCATGAACAAGTTCTATGGTAGCCTGAGCGTAGCAATGGAAAACCTGACTGACGCAGGAAAAGATACCGAACAATTTAAGCAGGAAGTAGCACAATTAACAAAGAACCTACACTCTCTTAACACAGTGTATGGTAATATGTTAACAGCTATGAAAAGCTAACTATTAACAAAATCAACAAAAGACAAAGACCCTATAGTATAAAAAATGGCTGGAGGAAAAGAGACCCCACGGCAGAAGATGATCGGTATGATGTACTTAGTACTTACCGCTCTTTTAGCTCTGAACGTGAGTTCGGCTATTCTGTTAAAGTTTGAGTTCCTGGATAACAGTTTAAAGGAACTGAATGATAAAACGATATCAGATAATGCCGGCGTAGTATCAAATATCAGAAAGTCTGTGAGTGAAGGCCCCGGAACAGAAAACGACAAACGGGTACTTTCAAATGCAGAATCTGTTAGAAAACAAACAGAAGAACTTATTACCTACATAAGAGGCGTAAGACAGGAACTGATCGGAAGAGCTGGAGATGTGAATGCCGAAGGGCACTACGTGAACCCTGAAGCAAATGAGATTGTAAACATGACCATGATAGGTGGTTCTAACAACGGCGCTGCTTATGAACTGAAGGACAGGCTGAACAACTATGCTAAGTTTTTGCGTCAGTACAACGAAAACATCCCTCAGAGCATTGCATTAGATGGTAACGAAGATCCTATTGCAAAGAATGATCCGGTGCAGAGAAGAAAGGATTTTGCGCACCTGGGCTTTGAAGAAACGCCACTTGTAGCTGCTTTGGCTTTCCTTTCCCAGAAAGAATCTGAAGTGCTGAAGTATGAAGCGGATGCTTTGCAAAGTTTAGCTGCTAAAGTAGGTGCGGATATTATCAAATTTGAGAAAATTTTTGCCATGGCTCGTGCAGAGTCTAAAGTAGTTGCAGCTGGTACCAAATATAGAGCAGAAATGTTTATTGCTGCTTCTTCAGATGCCATTACACCAACGATGACGTTCCAGGGTAAACCTGTGAAAGTAGAAGGCGGAAAGGGTATTATTGAATTTACGGCTGCTGCTAATAATTATGATGCAGAAGGAAACTCTAAGCAGACATGGAAAGGGCAGGTAACTATTAACCAGGGAGGAAACACACAAACCCTTCCGGTTGAAGAAACTTACATAGTGGCAAAGCCAGTTATCCAGATTCAATCTGCTGCTATTCAGCAGTTGTACTTCCAGTGTGCCAATGAGCTGAACGTACAAGTACCTGCTTTAGGTGCGGTATATGATCCTAGCTTCTCGGCTTCAGGCGGTTCGGCTATAAAAGGTGCTAAAAAGGGGTTAGTAACAATTATTCCTAACGCAACTGAAGTTACTCTTAATGTGAGTAGCGGTGGAAACGCAATTGGTTCTGAAAAATTCAGAGTCCGTCCGATTCCGAAACCTTCTCTTGCCGTAGTAGTAAACGGTAAGCCAATCGATCAGAAAAGAGGTATTCCAGCCCAGTCTATCAGAGCCGTAGAAATGCGTGCCATTGCTGACGAAGGATTTAGCCAGGCTTTACCACAGGAAGCTCGTTTCAGAGTAACCAAATGGAGAGCTTTCCTGGTAAGAGGATCTAACCCTATCGATCAGGCTGAATTTAATGGGCCAAATGCTGACCTGAGCAGATTTGCATCTAAGGCGGGTAAAGGTGATCGGGTTACCATTGAGGTACTTGAAGTAAAGCGCCTGAACTACCAGGGCAATGCTGTGGCAGCAAATGCCGGCGGAGATGGAATTTTTACTGTTCCGCTTAATTAATCAAAATTAGAAGCTAACAAAGCGTATGAAACTGATAAAAGCAATAGGTGGTGTAGCGGCAGGTGTACTGCTCTCTTTAGGAGCTTTTGCACAGCAAGTGCCTAATACGCAATCAAGCAGCCCGTCGGCAAGGCCGATTCCGGAGCACGATATCTTGTTTAAGAAAACAGTTTGGCGTAAAATCGATTTGCGTGAAAAGCAAAACACGCCTATGTTCTCTGAAAACAGAGAGATTACCAGAATCTTAATTGATGCTGTGAAAAGTGGAGAACTTGTTGCTTATAAGACTGATTCTGTAAATGTACCACTCACGAAAGAGGAGTTTCTTGGAAATATGACTCCAAAAGAACAAGGGGCGACATTAACAGAAGAAGAAATTGCAGCAGGTTTTGGTGAGCAGCAGGAAAGTGAAGATGATGCATGGGGCGCAGCTTTAGGCTCATCAGCCACCGAGACTTCTGCTCCGGCAAGCAACGAATATTTTGCAAAGCAACTATACCTGCTTGAGCTGAAAGAGAATGTCGTGTTTGATAAGAAGCGTTCACGCATGTATCATGACATTCAGACAATCAGCATCAAAGTGCCTGCTACTCTAAACCCATTAGGGTTTGAGCAGACGGTAGGTACTTTCAGGATGAATGACTTGGTAAAAGTGTTCAGGAACAATCCTGATGTGGCTATCTGGTTTAATGCTCAGAATGATGCACAGCATAAAAACCTTGCCGACGCTTTCGACCTGTGGTTATTCAGCTCATACATCACAAAAATTTCTAACCCGAACGATAGAGGTCTTGCTGACATCTACGGTGGTGGACGAAAAGGATTGTTAGCTGCTCAGGACGCTGCTGAAGCTCTTATAGAGTATGAATATAGCCTTTGGAGCTACTAAGCTGATAACTTAGCTTAACTATACAAAAAGAAAGCGGGTGGTTCAACAGAGCCTCCCGCTTCTTTTTTATGCCATCCTACCTGTTCCTGAAGTAAATGTTACTGGTGCAGAAAATTGTATAAAATCTGCGCTTTAGACTGGCCTACTTCTTCTTCCAGTTCCTGCTGCGACAGCTCTTTCAGTTTCTTAACAGATTTGTATTTTAAAAGAAGTGCTTGTGCGGTGGCGGGGCCAATTCCTTTTACTTCAGTTAGCTCTGTCTTTAAAGTGCTGGCATCACGCTTGCTTCTATGGAAGGTGATAGCAAAACGGTGTGCTTCGTTGCGCAGCCGCTGTATCAGTTTAAGCGATTCAGATTTTTTATCGATATACAGAGGCAGTTTATCACCTGGATAAAAGATTTCCTCCAGTCGCTTCGCAATACCAATAATGGCTATTTGCCCCCATAGGTTTAGGTCTTTAAGTGCCTGTACCGCAAAGCTCAACTGTCCTTTACCGCCATCAATAATAATGAGCTGAGGCAGTGGCTGGTTTTCTTCTAGCAGTCGTTTATAGCGACGGGTAACAATTTCGTACATCGACTCAAAGTCGTTCGGCCCAACCACAGTTTTAATATTGAAGTGGCGGTAGTCCTTTTTACTCGGCTTGCCATTCTTAAAGCACACCATAGAGGCCACCGGATTATCGCCCTGAAAGTTAGAGTTATCGAAGCACTCAATGTGGCGTGGCAGTTCAGTAAGCCTCAGGTCTTTCTTCATTGTCTCGAGCACACGGAGCTCGCGCTGCTCACCTAGGTCTTTATTCTTCTCCTGCCGGCCCTCCCGCTCCTTGCGCAGGTACAACGCGTTCTTTAGCGATAGGTTTATGAGCTTGCGCTTATCGCCGATCTGGGGAAGAGAAACAGTTACATTATCTAAAGGAAGTGTAAGTTCTATGTTGGTAATAATCTCACGGGACGTGCTTTCAAATTCATGGCGCAACTGCACAATAACAGAGGCCATAATGTCTTCGTCTGCTTCATCCAGCTTTTTCTGTATCTCCAGCGACTGCGTTAAGATAATAGAACCGTTCATCACTTTCAGGTAGTTAATGAAGGCGCACTTCTCGTTAGACGTAATCGTGAATACATCAATATTTGTTAATGTATTACTTACCACTGTAGACTTGGCCTGAAAATCATCCAGCATGTCCAGCTTTTGCTTATACTGGTGCGCTACCTCAAACTGATATTCTTCAGCCGCAACTGCCATGCGCTCTTTAAAGTAGTTTTTTGCAATAGACAAGTTACCAGACAAAATGCTTCTGATCTGGGAGATGTACTCATTATAAGTTGTTTCATCCACCAGATTTTCGCACGGGCCTTTACAGTTGCCGATATGATACTCTAGGCATACTTTAAATTTACCGGCCGCAATGTTCTCCTGAGATAGGTTGTAGGTACAGGTACGTAAAGGATAAAGCGTCCTGATGAGGTCCAGCACCACATTCATAGTAGTACCACTTGGGTAAGGGCCAAAGTAGCGCGAACCATCGTTTATTTTATTGCGGGTGCTAATGATCCGTGGAAAACGCTCATTCACTATACAAATGTAAGGATACGTTTTGCCGTCCTTTAGCAGGATATTATACTTCGGCTGGTATTGTTTGATCAGGTTATTCTCCAGCAGAAAAGCGTCTGCTTCTGTGTCTACTATGGTAAACTCAATATCCTTGATCTGGGAAACCAGTTTTAGTGTTTTCTTATTATGCTGTGTAGAGCGGTTGAAATAGGAGCTAACGCGTTTCCTGATATCAACTGCTTTACCAACATAGATAATACCTTTTTCGTCGAAGAATTTATATATACCAGGCTTATGAGGAAGGTGCGATATCTTCTCCCTCAGCCTCTCATTTGCAGCCATGCACGTTTTTATTAGATAACAGCGTCCAGGTCAATATCGGTAGGCAGTTGTAAAAACTCACCCTGTTTGGTAGAGTCTGCAGGTGCCCCGTTATTATACTTAGAACAATCTAATTCTACAGATAAAGGCGTAGAAGGTTTAGGAAAAGGTTCTTTTGACACATCGAGCGATTTATCGGCATACACTTTCTGCATAAATCTGCCATATACCGGCATCGCTAATTTGTTGCCTTGCCCCAGGGCAATGCTCCTGAAGTGAATGGAACGATCTTCGCCACCGACCCAGGTGCCGCACACCAGATTTGGCGTAATGCCCATAAACCACGCATCAGATTGATTCTGTGTTGTACCTGTTTTACCGCCTATTTCATTTTTCAACCCGTTCCGATGGCGCAGGCCGTAATAAGCGGTACCACCTGGTTCGGCAGCAGCTTTTAACATGTGCACCATCATATAGGCTGTTTCCTCACTAAGCGCATCTACTTTTTTAGGTACAAACTCAGCCAATACATTACCATGTTTATCCTCAATGCGTGTGATATACGTTGGCTGAGTCCAGGTTCCACTATTTACAAACGTACCATAAGCACCAACCATGTCGTAAAGCGTTACGTCACTTACGCCTAAAGCCAGCGATGGAGTGGCATCCAGAGGAGTAGAAATACCCATTCGCTTAGCCGTTTCAGCCATTGCCTCGGGGCCAATTTTACTAACCAGGAAGGCAGAAATTGAGTTTACCGATTCTGCAAGCGCATTTCTAAGGGTGTACTTTTTCCCTGAATACTTATTATCCGAATTGTTCGGGCACCACATATTGCCGTCAGGTAGCGGGACGCATACTTTCGTATCAATAACTTCGTAGCATGGATAATAACCGCTTTCAATAGCCGCTGTATACAGGAATGGCTTAAACGTAGACCCAGGCTGACGGGCCCCTTGCTTTACGTGGTCGTATTTAAAGTGCTTATAGTTAATGCCACCCACCCATGCTTTGATATAACCTGTCTGAGGCTCCATGGCCATAAAACCGGCCTGCAGGAAGTGCTTGTAGTACTTCAGCGAATCTATTGGACTCATCTCTACCTGCTTTTCACCATTCCAGGTGAAAATAGTCATCGGTACTTTCTTGTTCAGGTAATAGTTGATGGAGTCTTGGTTGCCGTCATACTTTCTGTTCAGGCTGCGGTAGCGGTCTGTTCTTTTAATAGCAGTCTGAACAAAATCTTTTATCTCGGCTCCGTTACGATCTATCCAAGGGTTTCTGCCTTTCCAATGATCAAAAAACTCTTTTTGCTTTTCTTTCATGTGTTCCACCATGGCCTCTTCGGCATAGCGCTGCATACGAGAGTCGATGGTTGTATAGATCTTAAGACCATCGGCATAAAGGTCATACCCATTTTCGCGGCACCACTGCTGTAAAAACTTGCTTGCTTCCGTTCTGAAGTAAGGAGCAAGGCCAATGTTCTGGTTTTCTACCCGGTAATCAAGCTTTATATCTATTTCTTTTAGCTTATCATACTCTTCCTGGGGCAGAAAGCCATACTTAACCATCTGAGATAGCACCACATTGCGCCTCCTTTTAGAGTTCTCAGGATTAAATTTAGGGCTATAGTAGTTCGGGTTTTTAAAAAGGCCCACCAACACTGCCGATTCCTGAACTTCCAGATCGCCAGGCTTCTTGTTAAAGAAGGTTTTAGCAGCGGATTCTATACCGAAAGCATTACTCCCGAACTCAAAGATGTTCAGGTACATTACCAGGATCTCTTTTTTGGTATAAGACCGCTCCAGCTTAACGGCCATTAGCCACTCTTTTGTTTTGATAATAAGCGTGCGCAAGCCAGGAACATCGTTTAAAGAGCCGGTGTTCAACTCTTCGCCACGGGTTCTGAAAAGGTTTTTAGCTACCTGTTGTGTAAGGGTACTGCCACCACCCTTAGAAGTGCCTATCAATAAAGAGCCTGCTACGCGTGCCATGGCTTCGGGATCGATGCCGGCATGCTCTTCGAAACGGATATCTTCTGTGGCTACCAGGGCGTCAATCAGGTTCTGGGGAAGTTCATCGTACTCAACAGGCGAACGATTCTCACGGAAATATTTTCCCAGCACAACATTATCGGCAGAGTAAAGCTCAGAAGACAAAGCGCTTTTAGGGTTCTCGAGGGTGCGCAGGTTAGGTAGCTCTCCGAACAGGTTCAGAAAGTTAATGCTTACTGCGTATACATACAGTACAAAAACTAGAAAGCCACCCACAAAAAGCAGCCATAATGTTGTGATTACCTTTGGGTAAATTTTCTTTTCTTTCTGACGAGTGGTGGTTGTACTCATTTTAGTAATTAGTTCTGAAGAAGTTCAGATAGTCTTTTAAGTCTTGCTTCCGCAAAAATATCTTATAGTTGGCAGAAGAGATAACAAAGGTAGTGAAATCTACTCCTCTAATTCTTCCGACAGGTGCCAAAGGTCCTTTTTGTTTTATATTATAATCCTGCGCTATCTTAAAGTTATTGAAAGCGCGGGTTACCAGTATGACTTTATCTCTTTCGTAGCGGATAGCTTCAACAGTTAGGTTCTGGTTTTTATAATAAGTGTTGTTATACTTTTCATACTTCTCTCTCATGTCTTTAAAGGCAGGAGAGTTAGAAGGATACGCTATAACATAGTAGTAAATAGAGTCCTGATCGGTGGAGTACTGTAACGAATCGGCTGAAGCGTCGCGCGGGGCAAGTTCAGAATCTGTTACCACCAGGTCTTCTGGCTTGGCCTGTGTTATAGCAGCATTGGTTTGCTGCTCCACCTGGGCTGCCTGTCGGGCTTCTGCTTGCTGCGTAGCTACTTCCTGCTGCTTTGCATCTTCTTTGGCCGCAGTTGGAGGCGTGGCCGGTTTAGCCGGAGCTTCCTGTTTTACTTCAACCGGATTTACTGTTTCAGGAGTAGTTACAGCTTTAGGCGTTTCTGATATAGTAACGGCAGGGCTGGCAGCTTCTGGCTTTTTCTCCTGCTGCTGCTTCGGCTGAGGAACTGCTCTGTTCTCTGTAGAAGCAACAGCGGTCGCTGCCATATCCAGGTTAGCTTTGGCCTGGGATAGCTGTGCCTCCTGATCAGTAGCCGCTGCGGCAGACGGCGCGTCCTTCCGTAGCAGGTTCTTCTGCTCAAGATCTGAGTAGGTAGCCAACAACTGATTTGCCTTATCAATTAACGGGCTTCTTGGATAACCGGATTTAAAGCGGTTTAACTGCTCCCTTAATGCCTGTGGCTTTTCTGTACGGGCTGTTATCATTACGCCTAAAAAAGCAGCTTTATCGCTGATATCGTTATGCGGGTAATGGCTTTGCAACTGCTTAAGGAGTGCAGAGGCTTGCTCATACTTACGTTGCTCATACAAACCGTAAGCAGAATCATACAGCTGGTGCGCTTTTACATTCTCCTCTGCATTCTGAGACATATAGGCAGGATCATCTACCAGTTTCGCATAAATTGTATTCGGATACTTCTGCTTCAGCTGTGTATAGTAGGTTTGTTTTTGTGCATCGTCTAATTTTTCGTAGATCAGGTACAGGCTATAGTTTACTTCCGGAGCATGTTCAGAATTAGGGTAGCGCTTTAAAAGCTGCGCATATGTATCGGCAGCCTGCTTGCTGTCGTTCAATTTTTGGCTATAAATTTTGCCTAGGTTAAATAAAGCATCCTCAATCAGTTTTTCTGACTGCTGCATCGCCAATGTGGTAAGCGGGATGTTTTTTAGGTATGTCTGTACTTGTGCCTCCTGGCGGGCTTCAGTATCTTCGGCCGGAGCTTCTGTTGCTGTAGCCTGAGCAATAGCAGGGGCCGGTTCTTCATTGTTGCCCCGGTTCTGAAGGCGCCAGTTGTCCTGAAGTGGTCTGTTGCCCCATCTGCGCACAAATTCTGAGCGTGCTGTTGCCATGGCTGCCGGGTTATCGTAATACCATACGCCACTGGCTGTAGTAGTATTGCTGGCAAAAGCAGTATTGTTCCTGTTGCTGTTCACAGGGCTGCTGGCGCGCATATCATCGTTTTGCTGTCTTTCCTGCTGCCGGGCCAGTTCCTGCAGGCGCTGCTCTTCCTCCTGCTGCACAACCAGGTGCAGGTAAGCCATACGTTCGCTGTCGCTGAGTTTAGCCAGGCGCTGCAGG
Source organism: Pontibacter sp. SGAir0037 (assembly GCF_005491705.1). NCBI lineage: Bacteria > Pseudomonadati > Bacteroidota > Cytophagia > Cytophagales > Hymenobacteraceae > Pontibacter > Pontibacter sp. SGAir0037. The sequence continues at coordinate 4,458,924 of NZ_CP028092.1, forward strand.
CTGTCCTGTGTCTGAATCGTATTGTATTGTGTAACAAAGTCTGTTAGTACATCTTTTCTTTCCACCACCTGTGCATAACCCGGTGCCTGTTGAGGGAGCACCTGAACGGCGCTATCGTAATAGGCTTGTGCCAGTGTAAATTTGCCCAGGTTCTCGAAATAAATCTCACCTGCCAACTGGTAAGAATAGGCTTTCTGGTTTTGCAGTGTTCCATTCTCTTTCAAAGACTGCTGCAGGAGGTCCATTGCCTTATCGTAATTTTGCTGGCGGAGTTCAAACAGCGCCATTTCATAGTATATCTTGTCCCGGTATTCTGTGTTTTTACTGTCTTTAAGCATTTTGCGGTAATAACCTGCTATACGATCTTTGTCGTGGGTGTTAGACAGCTCTGTTACCTGCCCCAGGTATAACCTGCTGAAGAAAGCCAGGTCATAAGGCGGGTTACGTTTCAGAATTCTATTATATTGCTTAAAGGCCTCCTTGTCCTGGCTTGTAAACTGGTAAAGCCTTCCTAATGAAAACCTGACACGCGACTGGTCGTCCCGCTCTTCAAAGTTAGGTACTGAAAGAGCCAGGTTTTCCATAAGAGCTGCTGTGTCGCCTTGGTGCAGGTGATACTGAGCGCGTGCCAGATAGAGTTCCCGGGCATTATCCTTATTCAATCGTTCCTTTCGCAGCACATCAGAAACTGCCCAGGCATTATCCCACTCCTTTTCCTGCATAAAGCAGCGCATCAACCACACCAGAGCTTCGTGGCGGGTATGGCGGTCGGTGCTATTGGTGTTAATGTACTTAAAGGTTTGCGCGGCTTCTGTAAAGTTAAGTTGGTAGTAGCGTGCTTTGCCAACCAGCAGGTAGCTGTCGTCTATCCACTTGCTGTTCTTATGATACTGAATCGGGAAAGATGCCTTCTTTACCACATCTTCTAGGTCGGACTCAAATGCTTTATAAGTATTTGAGTCTATGGCAGGGTAAACAGGAAGCATGAGATTATAGTCGTAAACCATCTGCTCCTGCAGGCTTTTCTCGATAGCCGCCATCTTTTCATTTGCCAGAAAGTAGCCGTTGTAATGCGCAGTAGTATTATGGTAGGCTTTGCTAAGCGGATTATTGCGCTCAACAGAACATGCTGTGGTAAGTGTGGCAGCAACTAAAAGCAGTATGTAGATAAACCGGGTATTCAAGATAGTAACGTACACGTGATATGGTGGCTAAAACACTAATTTTATTCGATATTATAAATAACGCTGCGGCTATTCTGTTAAGTATAGCAACTACAACAGGTTACTGCTTCACTAAAAGTTTACAGTAGCAGGTAATCTTGCAAAAATATAATAAAGTATTGAATATTAACTAAAGTATGTGTTTATAGCTTAACAGTCATTCTTAGAACCTGCTATTGAACTATAGAAAATAAGAATTGGTTTCAGGCAGAGTTGTGAAGCTGCAAAGGAACAGCTACTCCTTTATTTTAGCTTGAAAAGCATTAATTGCTGTGAACCACGTAAAAAGCAGTAATTTTGTATGCATTTTAAAGGTATGGGAAATACTTCAGAACAAAAGCCTGAAAAGCCTCAGCGTGGAGATAATATAAAGGAGTATGTTAGATATTCCGGTCTGGCTTTCCAGATGATTGGTGCTATGGTGATAGCGGCTTTTGCAGGCCAGAAGCTGGATAAAGCACTAGGAACAGACAAACCATGGTTCACTATAACATTTTTAATAGTTGCAATTGTCGCTTCAATGGTTTTAGCAGTTATGTCACTTATAAAAAAATAATACGTGCTCTTTTATAGAAATCTAGTCATCTTTTCGGGTATCATAGGTCTTGTCATTTGGATGCTGATGTATTTTACAGGCCATATGCTGGTGCATCAGTATATATGGTACATAGGAGCTTTCTTTGTTTTTGTGACAGGGTTCGCCTATTATATTACAGACTTAGGCGTTAAAAACGATCCCGAAAATTTTCAGGTATATTATTTCAGCGCGGTAGGTTTCCGGTTTGTTCTAAGTCTGGCGGTGGTGCTGGGCTATGCCTATTTTGTGAAGGCAGGTATACTTATCTTCGTTTTGAACTTTTTTATGTTATATTTCCTCTTTACAGGGTTTGAAATTTATAGTTTGTTGGCTAACTTGCGGCCCAATTTGAAAAGGCATACTAAGTAAGTGTGTTCTTGCTCGTAAATATTGCTTCTAAACTATTCTTAATGAAGAAGTTATTTGTTCTGTTGTTTTCCTTCTTAAATATATCAGCTTTTGCTGATGCTCCTGTGGAAGGCGGGGAATTTCAAGCCGGTGATATGATCACGCATCACATCGCTGATGATTACAACTGGCACTTTGCAGATGGTGCTACGCTGTACCTGCCTGTTATCCTGATCGATAACGGGAGCGTGAATGTGTTTTCCTCGCATAATTTTTATGACGAAAACCACGAAACGGTTCCCTATAATGGTTATGTGTTAGAGCATGGGCATATCTACCGGGCGAATGCAGAGGGCGAGCCTACAGAAGATCAGTCGGGTTTGTATGACCTGTCTATCACTAAAAACGTGGCTTCTATGTTTGTTAGTGTAGCGTTGCTGTTTGGTGTGTTCTTTACCATTGCAGGAATGTATAAGAAAAATCCTGGTAAAGCTCCAAAGGGAATACAGTCGTTCTTTGAGCCTATCATTATCTTTATTCGTGATGAGATTGCCAAAGCAAACATTGGTCCTAAGTATGAGCGCTATATGCCATACCTGCTTACCGTGTTCTTCTTTATATGGTTTAACAACCTGTTAGGCTTAATGCCAGGTGGAGCCAACTTAACAGGTAATATAGCAGTTACGCTTGTGCTGGCACTGATTACGCTGTTGATCACAGTGTTTAGCGGAAATAAGAACTACTGGAAACACATATTTGCTACACCAGGTGTGCCCGGATGGCTTGCTCCGATTATGATACCAGTGGAATTGATCGGTATCCTGACAAAGCCTTTCTCGCTGATGGTGCGTTTGTTTGCAAACATCACAGCTGGTCACATCATCATTCTTTCGCTTTTTAGTTTGATTTTCATCTTCAGAAGTTTTGCAGTAGGACCTCTTAGCGTGGCCTTTGCTACATTCATGAACTTCCTGGAGTTATTTGTGGCGCTGTTGCAGGCGTACATATTTACGCTTCTTTCAGCCATGTATTTTGGCGGTGCTGTTGAAGAACATCACCATGAAGAGGAGCATCATTAATAGGAATTTTATTTTTTAACTCTATATAACTATAATTATGTTGTTAGCAATCTTGCTTCAAGCTGTTTCAGAAGGTGCTGGTTTAGGTGTCCTTGGTGCTGGTATCGGTGCTGGTCTAGTAGCTCTTGGCGCTGGTCTAGGTATCGGTAGAATCGGTGGCTCTGCTATGGAGTCTATTGCACGTCAGCCAGAGGCTGGTGGTAAAATCCAGACAGCGATGATCATTGCAGCTGCTCTTATCGAGGGTGTAACCCTGTTCGGTGTGGTAGTTTGTCTTTTGATTGTCGTTCTATAAGGCAACCTTCTGTAAAGGTATCAAAGGCTAACAAGCTTTTGCTAATCTCTCGTCTGGGCGCATGGCCCAGACGTAGAGATTTAAATTTGTAATTATAGTTGTAAGCTACTTGTGAAGAGTAGCGGTATTAGACGATTAAATACACAACATTCATAAAAAATGGAATTAGTAACTCCTGGTATAGGGCTGATTTTCTGGCAGACATTAACATTCCTTATTGTTCTGTTCCTGCTTTCTAAGGTTGCTTGGAAGCCAATCATGAATGCTCTTCGCGAGCGTGAAACAAACATCGAAAATGCATTAAGTGCTGCTGAAAAGGCAAAGCTCGAAATGCAGGGTTTAAAAGCTGAAAACGAAAAACTTTTGGCTGAAGCACGTTTAGAGCGTGATAAAATTCTGAAAGAAGCTACCGAAGCTGGTAATAACATAGTAGAATCGGCTAAGGTGAAAGCTAATGAGGAAGGATCGCGCATGATTGCCAGTGCCCGCGAAGCAATTGAAACGGAGAAGCGTGCTGCTATAGCAGAAGTAAAAAATATGGCGGCTGCTATGTCATTAGAAATTGCAGAGCGTATTTTGAGAAGAGAGTTAAACGATCCTCAGGCGCAGCAGGCGTTGGCCCAGCAATACATTAACGAAGTAACGCTAAACTAATAAACATAGCTGATGCGGCTCTTCATGAGCAACATCTTCGATTATAAAAAAGCAATATGTCAGAAATTAGAGTTGCTTCCAGATACGCAAAGTCGCTGATAGAGCTGGCAGAAGAAAAAGGCGTTTTAGAGCAGGTGAATGAGGATATGAAATTATTCTCAAACATTGTTTCTCAAAACCGCGATTTCAAACTGTTGCTGCGTAACCCGATTGTTAAATCTGATAAGAAACTAGCTGTTATCAATGGCATCTTTAAAGGAAAGGTGCAGGACATGACGCTGTCTTTCTTTAACATAGTGGCACGTAAAAACCGTGAATCCCTGCTTGATGTTGTGGCGTCTGAGTTTAAAACGCAGTACAACCTTAGAAAGGGCATTCAGAAAGCAACTGTTACGTCAGCAGCTCCGCTTACACCTGCACTACGCCAGGAACTGGCACAGCGCCTTGCCAATCAAACTGGTAAAGCAGTCGAATTAGAAGAAATAGTAGATCCGTCGCTTATCGGAGGCTTTGTGCTTCGTATTGGCGACCAACAAATAGATAGCTCTGTGAAGTATAAAATTCGCAAGCTTAAAAATAATTTTACAGACAACTCCTATATCAATAAATTATAATCATGGCAGAAGTAAGACCTGACGAAGTATCAGCCATACTAAGAGAGCAGTTATCAAACTTCCGTTCTGAGGCAGAACTGGAAGAAGTTGGTACAGTACTGCAAGTGGGTGACGGTGTCGCTCGTATCTATGGCCTTTCAAAAGCACAGTCTGGCGAGCTTATAGAGTTTGAAAACGGACTTCAGGCACTTGTTCTGAACCTGGAAGAAGACAATGTAGGTGCCGTAATGCTTGGTGACTACAGCGAAATTAAAGAAGGCGACACAGTAAGAAGAACAAACCGCATTGCTTCTGTTAGAGTAGGAGACGGTATCATCGGACGTGTTGTTAACACTCTTGGCCAGCCAATAGACGGTAAAGGCCCTATTGCTGGTGAGCTGTACGAAATGCCAATCGAGCGTAAAGCTCCTGGCGTAATTTTCCGCCAGCCGGTAAACGAGCCAATGCAAACTGGTATCAAAGCGATTGACTCTATGATTCCAATCGGTCGTGGCCAACGTGAATTAATCATCGGTGACCGCCAGACTGGTAAATCGGCTGTGGCAATCGATACAATCCTGAATCAGCGTGAGTTCTTCGAAAAAGGACAGCCTGTATTCTGTATATATGTAGCTGTAGGCCAGAAGGCATCTACAGTAGCACAAGTAGTAAAATCATTAACGGATGGCGGTGCAATGGACTATACAGTAGTTGTTGCGGCTTCTGCTTCTGATCCGGCTCCAATGCAATTCTTTGCGCCATTTACAGGTGCTGCCATTGGCGAATTCTTCCGTGACACTGGCCGTCCGGCGCTGGTTGTTTATGACGATCTTTCGAAGCAGGCAGTAGCTTACCGCGAGGTATCTCTTCTGTTAAGAAGACCACCAGGCCGCGAAGCTTACCCTGGTGACGTATTCTACCTGCACTCCCGCTTGTTAGAGCGTGCTGCCAAGGTAAATGCTTCTGACGAAATTGCCAGCAATATGAACGACCTGCCTGCTTCTATCAAGCACCTGGTAAAAGGTGGCGGTTCTTTAACAGCACTTCCGATTATCGAAACACAGGCCGGTGACGTTTCTGCCTATATCCCGACAAACGTAATTTCTATTACCGATGGTCAGATATTCCTGGAAACTAACTTGTTCAACTCTGGTATCCGTCCTGCTATCAACGTAGGTATTTCTGTATCACGTGTGGGTGGTTCTGCTCAGATTAAGGCTATGAAAAAAGTAGCTGGTACGCTGAAGCTGGATCAGGCTCAGTTCCGTGAACTGGAAGCTTTTGCTAAGTTCGGTTCTGACCTGGATGCTGCTACCAAACTTACGATTGAGCGTGGTCGTCGTAACCTGGAAATCCTGAAGCAGGCTCAATTCTCTCCGGTGCCGGTAGAGGAGCAGGTTGCTGTTATCTATGCCGCTACAAACGGCCTTCTGGATAAAGTGCCTGTAAACGAAGTAAGAAATTTCGAGAAAGACTTTACCCGTACATTACGTGCTCAACACGTAGGCACGCTGAATGCCTTGTTAGCTGGTAAACTTGACGATGAAACGACAGGTGTTCTGAAGCAGGTAGCCAGAGAGCTTTCATCTAAATACAGTAACTAAAAGTTATGCATAAAGGATATAGGCTTAAGCCTATATCCTTTCTTTTGCTCATAACAAAGAAAATATGGCGAGTTTAAAAGAGGTTAGAGCCCGTATTACATCGGTATCGTCTACACAGCAGATTACAAAAGCCATGAAAATGGTGGCGGCTGCGAAGCTGAGACGTGCGCAGGATAACATCATACGTATGCGCCCTTATGCGCAGCGCCTGAATGAGATCTTAACGAATTTGTCTTCTATCACAGATGAGGGTTCGGTAACAAACCAATACTCAGAAAAGCGCGAAGTAAATCGTGTGCTGATTATTGCTGTTACTTCAGATCGTGGTCTGGCGGGTGCTTTTAATTCAAATATTATCAAAGCTGCTACCTCTTTGATCAACGGAAAGTACAGCAGCCAGTTTGCAGCAGGCAACGTTACTTTTTTAGGTATAGGTAAAAAAGGTGCTGAAGCCTTTGCAAAAAGAGGCTACAAGGTTATCTCTGACTATAGTACAATCTTCTCAAATCTTTCTTTTGATACTGTGAGAGGCGCTGCTGAACGAGCTATGAGCGGGTTTGTAAACCGTGAGTTTGATGAAGTAGTACTGGTGTATAACGAGTTTAAGAACGTTGCAACACAAATTGTGCGTACTGAGCAGTTTTTACCAATAGTTGAAAAACCTGTGGAAGAAAACAAAAGCTCTTCTGTTATACCGGACTATGCCTTCGAACCTTCAAAAGAAGAAATTATTGAAGAATTAATTCCTAAGTCACTGAAGATACAGGTTTACAAAGCAGTGCTTGAATCGAATGCTTCTGAGCATGGAGCCCGAATGACCGCAATGGATAAGGCAACAGAAAACGCCGGAGAGCTTCTGAAACAGTTAAAACTAACTTATAACAGAACCCGACAGGCAGCTATCACCAAAGAAATTCTGGAAATTGTGGGTGGTGCAGAAGCCTTGGCAGCAGAATAAGGAAAAACAATATTAAATAAGTATAACGCCCACCCCAAAAGGTGGGCGTTGCTTTTTTCAGGACTAGGTATTACTTTTATATGTTATTTAATTGTTAAAACTTTAACTTATAGCAGGTAACCAAAGTGATGCTGCAATAGCTTGTTATATTTGTAATAAGCTAAACAAAAATAATGGAGCCACAAAAGAGAATTTTATCAAATAATTTTATCAAATCTATTCTTATTGGTGTTATTGCAACCTTTGCCTCATGCACGGGATCTGCAAACACGGCATCTTCTTCAGGTCCGGTTGCTGAGAATAGCAGTTCACAACTTAAGAAAGAGTCTCCTCTGGCAAGGCCAAAATTAGTAGTTGGCATTGTGGTAGATCAGATGCGTTACGATTATCTGTTCCGTTACTGGGATAAATACGGAAGCGGTGGATTTAGAAGGCTGGTAGCAGAAGGATACAACTTTAAGAATGCGCATTACAATTATGTGCCAACTTATACAGGTCCGGGGCATGCTTCGGTTTACACCGGAACAACACCTGCTGTAAACGGTATAGTGGGCAATAACTGGTATAACCGGGAGTTAAAAGCTTCGGTATATTGTACCGATGATGCTACAGTACAGACTGTTGGAAGCACAAACCAGGAAGTTGGCAAAATGTCGCCGGCAAACCTTCTTACCACTACCATCACAGATCAGTTACGGTTGGCTACCAACAAACAATCTAAAGTGATAGGCGTAGCTTTAAAAGACAGAGGAGCGATATTGCCAGCCGGGCATATGGCAAACGGAGCCTACTGGTTTGACGGGAAGTCCGGGAACTGGGTAACAAGTACATTTTATATGCCGTCGCTGCCAGGCTGGGTAGAGGAGTTTAACAACCAGAAATACCCGGATCAGCACCTGAGCCAGCCCTGGAACACATTGTTGCCGATAGACCAGTATACAGAAAGCACCGCAGATAATACACCATACGAGAGTGCCTTCAGAGGAGAAGATCAGCCGGTATTTCCGCATAATCTACCGTCTTTAAGAGGAAAAGATTATGAGCTGCTGCGTTCTGTGCCTGCTGGTAATACCTTTACCTTTGATTTTGGCAGAGCGGCTATAGAGGGAGAAAAGCTAGGCCAAAACGGGCAGACAGATTTTCTGGCCTTAAGCCTTTCTTCTCCGGACTATGTCGGGCATGCCTTTGGCCCGAACTCAGTGGAAGTAGAGGATGTGTATTTACGGCTTGATCAGGAACTGGAAAAATTTTTAACTTATTTAGATGAAACAATTGGTACAGAAAACGTATTAGTGTTTCTTACCGCTGATCACGGTGCTGCCCATGTGCCCGCATTCTTAACAGATAACAAAGTGCCGGCAGGCGTGTTTAATGCAAGAGAGCTTACAAAGTCGCTGGAAGAGTACTTAACAAAAGAATATGGTCAGGGCAAATGGGTGGAGTACACTATAAACATGCAGGTTTATTTAAACCACAACCTGATCAGAGAGAAAAAACTGAACCTGCGGGAAATGCAGGAAAAAGTAGCAAATTATGTACTGCAGTTTAAAGGAGTGAGCAAAGCAGTTGTTGCTGCCGATGTGCACAGTTCTGACTGGACAGATGGTACAATGGGAAAAGTAAGCCGTGGACATAATTTAAAAAGATCAGGTGATGTTATTGTACTGCTGGAGCCAGCCTGGTTTGATGGCGCAGGAACAAAAGGCACCACGCATGGTTCTTATGGCTCTCACGACACACACATACCAATGGTATATTATGGCTGGAAAGTGAAAAGTGGCGAGAGTTCTACAGAAGTGCATGTAGAAGATATAGCTCCCACCATTGCATCATGGCTGTACATTATGGAACCAAACGGCGCTACCGGCAAGCCCTTACAGGAATTGATGAAATAATAAAGGCTTTATATAAAGCCTGTGATACATAAAGTAGTAAACAACATATTAATTTATAAAGATATGGAGAATAACAATCCATGGCACAGCGTGAGTTTCGGGGAAGAAGCTCCAGGTGTGGTAACAGCCATAATCGAAATTCCGAAGGGTTCGAAAGCGAAATATGAATTAGATAAGGAAAGTGGAATGCTGAAGCTGGACCGTGTACTTTTCTCGTCCATTCACTACCCTGCCAACTATGGCTTTATTCCGCAGACATACTGCGACGACAAAGACCCTCTTGATATATTGGTGATCTGCTCTATTGATGTGCAGCCAATGTGTCTGATTGATGCCAAAGTAATTGGTGTGATGCAGATGATTGATAATAACGAAGAAGACGATAAAATTATCGCTGTTGCAAACAACGATATGTCTGTTCGCCATATCAACGATATTTCGGAGCTGCCACCGCACACGCTGCTGGAGATGCGCCGTTTCTTCGAAGACTATAAGAAACTGGAGCATAAAGAGGTTATTGTAGAGCAGTTCCTGGGGCGCGAAAGAGCTTACGAAATTATTCAGGAGAGTATAGAGTTGTATAACACAACATTCGGGGTGCCACAACCTAAGAATGTGATCTAACACTTTTACACTTCCTGTTAAGCCTGACGTAGTACGCAATAGTACGTCAGGCTTTTTGTTTTATAGGCTGAGTCGAATATCCTGGCTCAGGAAATTGTGAACAGGCGTATACTTAAAGCAATGTACCGGCCATTGTTCTAAATGCGTACAATTGGTTTTATAGCTAAGGATTTGTTGCGAAATTGCAGGTTGGTTCATGGAAGATAAAAGTAGCATAGCATACATAGCGAAGACGACAAGCCTCAGGAAAAGTCTGCATCTCATGCTGGAGGCATTGTTGTATAGTAATGTCTTTATCTCATTCTGTGCCTTCTTTCTAACTATAGAAACATACTTGCTGGCTGGTTTGCCAGTTTTTTTGCCAATGGCAGTGTTTGTTTTTATGGCTACTCTTTTTACTTACAACCTTAGCAGCATCCAGAGTATATTGCTTAACCCCAGGCAGCTTATTGTGCAGGAAGGGCAACCATGGGGCATACGTCACAAGCGCCTGCTGGCCATAACAGGGTTAATTAGCATAGGAGCAGCTGCTGTGGTCTACTTTAGATATGGGCTCAGGATTAACTTTTGGTTTATTGTTCATCTGGCTGTTTTATCGGTAGGCTATACCATTCCCATTATCTATAAGCGAGAGAAAGTAAGGCCTTTAAGGAGCATCCCCCTGCTGAAGGTGTTCCTGATTACCTACGTATGGGCGGCTGTAACAACACTCTTCCCGCTGATGCATGCAGAACAGCAGGTCACGTGGTCGGGAGAAGTGTTGGAATTGTTTGGCCGGCGGTTTCTCTTTATAGGAGCCTTAGCTTTGCTGTTCGATATCAGAGATTATAGCTATGATAGAGACAGCCAGACGCTTACCTTCCCCGGGCTGATTGGCATTCGTAACACCAAGTTGTTGTCTTTGGGCTTATTGCTGTTTTATACATTGCTCAGCTTCCTTTCTGCAAGTGGTTCGCTTCTGCTTATGCTGTTGTTGGGTGCGGTTGTGGCTGCTACTGTTGTTGTGCTCTCTGCCGAAGATCGTCCCCGCATTTACTATGCGCTTCTGGCAGATGGTGCTATGTTAGTGCATGCTGGCCTGGTGTATATTGCCTTCAGCTGAGCCTATACCTGGACCATTTGCCGGAATGCCTGTGGCAGATAATCAATCAGGTCAGAAGCGATCATGGAAACATCGCCTACTTGGCTCTTCGCTAAATCACCGGCCAAACCATGCAGGTATACCCCTAAAACACAAGCTTCTTCCAGGGTATATTGCTGTGCGACCAGTGCAGTAAGTACACCCGTAAGCACATCGCCAGTTCCACCGGTGGCCATACCTGCATTACCTGTAGTATTAAAATAAATTTTTCCTTCCGGGGTGCCAATAGCTGTGTGATTTCCTTTTAGAACAACATAGCAGGCATATTCCTGGCAGAACTCCCGCAGGTGCTCCAGCCGGTCATAATTATCTTTTGTTTTTCCAACCAGCCGCTCAAACTCTTTGGGATGAGGTGTGAAAATAACCTTGTTTTTAGGTAACTGTGATTTTAGCCTATCGCTGCTGGCAATAAGATTAATGGCATCGGCATCTATAACCAAAGGTGCCTGGGTAGTAGCCAGCAACTGCCCTATAAGTGTTTTTGTCACTTTTTCGGTGCCAATGCCCGGGCCAATTCCTATGGCATTATACTTTTCTATACTTTCATCCAGCGCTGTAAGATACTTTCTGTTCTTATCTACCAACGTCATGGCTTCCGGTACGGCAGTTTGTATAATGCTATAACCCACAGCCGGCGTTTGTACCGTCAGCAGGCCGACTCCTGAGCGCAGGCAGGCCCTTGCTGCCAGTACGGCTGCTCCCATTTTACCCATGGCACCACCTAGCAGTAAAGCATGCCCGTAGAGTCCTTTGTGGGAGAACTTCTTGCGGGGCTTCAGCAGGCGTTGCGCATCTGTAGCAGTAGTATAATATTTATCTGTATCAACAGATGAAATAAAGTCGGCAGAAAGGCCAATAGGTACAACATGCCAGTCACCGATGTATGACTCGTGCTGTGGCAGAAAAAAAGAAAGCTTTGGTAGTTCAAAACTGATGGTGTAAGCTGCCTTTACAATGGCACCTTCGGCTGGTGTTTGGCTATCGGTGTATAAACCGGAAGGCATGTCGATGGAAGTGATGCAGGCACGGCTGTTGTTGAGTCTTTTGATTACATGAGCAAACAAGTCTGTAACAGGCCTGTTGAGCCCGGTGCCGAAAAGCGCATCTATTACACAGGCGCCTGAAGGCAGGTCAGGTATGGCTTCTGAAGAAGAAATGTGCAGGTAATCTACTTCATCAGGTAATCTGTCGAAGTTCTTTTTAAAGTCAGGAGATGCTTTTGCGGAATCGCCAACGACATAAACTTTTGCTTTATACAACCGCTCACAAAGCAGGCGGGCTACCGCTAGTCCGTCACCACCGTTGTTGCCTGGCCCGCAGAAAATATAAACTGTTTGAGGAGCAGGAAACTTGTTTTCAAACCATCCTGTAAAAGCCCTGGCAGCACGCTCCATTAGCTCCACAGATGATATGTTTTCCTGGTTTATAGTATAGGCATCGGCTTCTCTTGTTTGTGCTGCAGATAAAATTTTCATAGGAATTAGCATGTTAAAACCGGTGCACGCATAAATGCGCCTGATATTTTTTTAATTAAGTGATCTTACAGAGTTTGTTGTATCATAATAGACGTTAAATGCAGGCTTTTGGATAATGTGATAACTGTTACAAACCTGGAGCTGCATTAAAAGCTTAGCGTGAGGGTAAGTTTAACCTTAAAATTATCTGAGGCTTGAGGTAGCGCATAAGGGCCGTAGCGGTAAAAGGCGCCAACACCTATACCTGTAAAGGCAGAGCCGATAATGTTGTTGAGGAGGAGCCCGGATTCATAAAAGCCTTTGCGCATGGAGCTGTACTGCATTCCTTCGAGAGCCGGAAGTTCGTGATCAATATCTCCAAACCCAATATTGGTGAGCGCCACCAGGTCTGGCTTAAAGAACTTGGTTCGTAAAAGCCGCTTGCCAAAGTTCTGCTGCAAGAAGAGAGCTGCATAACGATCAGAAAAGAATTCGTAGGGATACATCGTTTCAAAGCCTTCTCCGGCATAAATATGATGCCGGTCGCTGTAGCTGCCATAGCCGTTATATAAACTCACAAAAGGAGCATCTCCCTGTACAAGTCCACCTGCCAGCGTAAACCTGGTTTCACCTAAGGTTCGCTGCTGAAAAGAAGCCTCTGCGCGTATATCAAATTTGTGGTAACTGTAGTTGCCGTTTAACATATTGTCGAGCCCTTTGGTATACTGCAACCACAGCACAGGATAAGAAGAAGGGAGAGCCATTGTTTGGTTAAACTGCTGCATCAGTTGCTCGCCGTATGCATACCGAAGCCCCACAATAGCCTCTGCTATCTGATAGGCAGGAGCAGGCGCATCTGTTGCCGGCGGCACCAAAGTTGGCCTGCGTTCCTGTTGCCGTATCTCTACCTGAGCCTGCATGTACCGTGCAATTCTTCCTGAAAGGGAAGTGCTGTATTCGGTTACATAGTCGAGGTGGGGGAGAAGGTACGGGCGGTAGTCCCTGATAATAGAGCGTTTCCGGAAAGGAAAGTGGCGCTCTCCGGGAGCAGCTATATCTTCAGAAAAAGCCATCTGCAAGGCTAAAGCAGAGGGTTTGTGCAGTATGAGAGAAGCATCGGCTCCGTATTTCTGTTTCTGATCGCCAAAGGCATAGCCCCAGTAGCCGCCTATGGTAAAACGCTCCGACAAAAGTTTGTTGGTATGTGCACCTATACCCAAACGCAATCCTTCAAAACTGTTTACCCGCAGGATTCGGCGCAGGTCCAGGCTGATAATGCCTACAGGCAATTGCCCTGTAGTAAGGTACTCCATCAGGCGGATGCTCCTGTCCAGGTTTACAGCTCTCCCGGCACTATCGAGGCGCTGATACGTGCGCAGGTCCTGCTCCTGAAGCGAATCTATCCTTTGCTCCTGCCAAAACATCTTTGTCTGGCGGTGTGCACCTGGAGCCTGCGATAAAGCAATGGGGCTAAAGTCGCGGCGGCGCAGATCGGGGTTCAGGTTTATGTTTGTGATGTAGGTACGGATATGGCCGTAAGGTTGATGGCCACGCATGACAATCTGTGGTACAGTTACTTCAACATCCAGCTCTGTCGGGAACCACTGCTGGTTATTTACTTTTTTGAACTGCTGCTGTAGCTTCATGCCTCTTTTGTCGTCTGCTACTGCCGACTCTGCCATCACATTCTGAACCGCCCAACCATCGCTGGTGATATACAGCAGGCCACGAAGCCCATCAAAATTTCTGCCTTGCTCAGGCTCAAAAGAAATAATAAAAACAGAGTCCTGGCCTATAACAGCAGTCTCTTCCAGGGTAAAGCGGTAGCGGCGTGTGCTGCCGGGGCTAAGCGGGCTTAAATAGCGTTTCCCAAAAAAATCGGGCATGTCTTCATACACAGAGAAGTTTCTGGCTTCTGCTGCCACTATGCCAAAGCTGGGTTGCTGCAGGCCTGATACCCGTGTTGCCAATATTTTCTCGTTACTCAGGTCAGGTTTCAGATAACTATAGTCTGTTATACTTTCTGCCAGGAACAGGTGCTGCCTGGCCAGCAGGCTGCGCATTTTCAGGTAAGAAGAATCCTGTGGCGCTAGCTGCAGCGTATCGCTCAGATCCAGGTTGGTGATATCGGTGGCGGTAAGTATAAATTTGTTATAGGTGCGGTAAGTATAGCTTTTTAAATTACCTGTATGGTGGCGGGAGCGGTTGCGGGTGGCCAGCCTGATAATACGGTGTGCCGGGTTTTCGCCGGAGCGTACCACCACCTCCTGCAGGCGGGCAGCTGCCGGACGCAAGTATACATTTAACACACCCGTTGAATCAGGCACAAGCACCTGCGGTGTGTATCCAACGTAGCTGAAACGAAGGCTAGTAACTGGTTGCTGGTGCCGAAGCTGATACTGCCCCTCCAAGTTGGTTGTGGTGCCTGCTTCTCCGGCATTGGCCGCTATACTCACAAAGGCAAGCTTCTCATTTGTTTCGGCGTCGCGCACAGTGCCGCGTATAGTGTATACCTGTGCGAAAGCAGTGGCAGAAACGAACAATGTACAAAGCAGGAGTAGCAGTCGGATATGTGGCATAAGGTAAATATAAAAGAAAAAGCGTTTCCTCCTGCTCTGGAAGAAACGCCATTAAAATCTTAAATAAAATGATATGCTTAATATTTTCCGGGTTTGCCTGTTCGGTGAGCAGGTTATTAAAGGCATAACAAGTGGCAGAGCGCATCTTAACTTTTTTGTAACACTTTGTCAGAAAGTCGCGTGTCCTGATGCGTGATACGTTTGTCGTAGTTTTTAAAACTGCAGCGAAAGCCCCATGCCCATATTACCGGTAGGCAGTACAACAGGCACAAAAGAAGTATTAATGCCTCTGTCTTTCAGCGTTCTGTTATTTACCAGCTTGCCGTGTATCCAATAAACAGTGTTTACAGATAAGATACCCACGCCAGCACCGGCCAGTACATCAGAAAACCAGTGGGCATTATTGAGAATTCGCATAGCTCCTGTAGCACCTGCTATACCATAGCTGGCAACACTTACCCACGGGCTTTTGTGGCGGAACTCCTTATCCATGAAAGTAGCCATCGTAAAAGCATAAGCCGTATGCCCGGAAGGAAATGCCGTAGGTTTACCGTTAGGCCTCTCGATATCAGTTATTGTTTTTACAGGCCATACAATGGCAGAAGTTAAGGCGCCTGCAGAGATGAGCAGCAGCGTTTGGCGAGGAAGCTCGTGGCGATGCTGCGAAGAAATCAGGTTAAAACCATAGAGCCCGACCAGTGGGGCCAGCATTATAAAATCGTCGGCATTGGTGCTGAAGTTCGGGAACGTTCTGGTTCTGTAGTCGAATACGTCGTGGCTGCTCAAAATACCTCTGCCACCTACAGTGTAAATACCTGCTCCAATCAGAACTGCTGAGGGCAGCACCGCTCTTTTCAGAAAGCGGACATTATCGGCCTCTAAGCGTTGGGCATCGGTAAATGGTTTCTTTTGGCCAGGAAGAACTGTATCGGGAGGAAGGGCATTAGCCGTATCCGAAAGCTCAATGGTTTTTTCCTGCTTTTGTTGTTCCTGTGCAAAAGCAGGGTTTATCAAGAAAACAAGGCAAAAGAAGTGTATAAGTGCAAACTGGGGTACTTTTAAAACTTTCGACATTACTGGTGAGGAAATTTTAATGATAGTATAAGGTCAGGCATTTCTACTTTTTATATAAAATACCTGACCTTATACGTGTTACTTAACAATTTAGTAATAAAGGAAGCTGATAAGGCAGGATTCACCTGTTACCTGTCCAGTTCTCCCAGTACAATATCTACGGAGCCGACTATCGCAATTAAATCGGCTACCATACAACCCTTGCTGATCTCGTGGAGCACCGACAGGTTTGAGAAGCAGGGAGAGCGGCCCTTGCAGCGGAAAGGCACATCGCTGCGGTCGGTGGTACGGAAAAAGTAGCCTAACTCGCCGCGTGGTGTTTCGGCCCGAAAATAAAGCTCTTTTTCGCCAGTCATGCGCAGCTTCTTCGGGCAAGCAGCCTGTGGGTCAAAATCAGGTGTACGCTTATGCGCACCCTCCAGCTGATCAAGGCACTGGCGAATAATTTTTACCGACTCCCGGCATTCCTGTGCCCGAACATAGTTGCGGTCCCAGCAGTCGCCTGTAGTGCCTACCAAACCTGTTCCCACAGGTACTTCAAAATCCAGTTCCGGGTAAACAGAATAACCATCTACCCGACGCAAGTCATGCTTTAGGCCGGAAGATCGCAGCATAGGGCCGGAGCAACCATAGTTTATGGCAACATCCAGGGGTAAAATGCCTACATTGGCAGTTCTGTCTATAAATATTTTGTTTGTAAGCAGAATTGTATCGAGTTCATCAAGCTTAGGCAGCAGGTAGTTGATAAATTCGCGGCAACGCTCTTCGAAGCCAATAGGCAGGTCGTAGTACAGGCCACCTACCCAGATGTAGTTATACAGCATACGCGCGCCAGAGGCCCATTCGAGCAGGCGTTGTATATGTTCCCGGTCCCGCATGAGCCACAGAAAAGGTGAAAAGGCGCCTATATCGATGCCATAAGTACCAATAGCCACAAAATGAGAGGCAATGCGGTTCAGTTCTGCCACCAGCACCCGGATATACTCCACACGCTTTGGAATCTGGTCTGTTATACCTAACAGCTTCTCTACGCCCATACACCACACATGTTCTGAGTTCATGGCGGCCAGGTAGTCCATGCGGTCAACGTAAGGAATAGTCTGGTTATAAGCCATACTTTCGGCATGCTTCTCGAAACAGCGGTGCAGGTAGCCAATATGAGGAGCCACATCTACGATCAGCTCTCCGTCCGTTACTACCTCCAGGCGCAGTACACCGTGCGTGGAAGGGTGCTGCGGGCCCATGTTGATAATCATTTCACCCGCCTTCAGGTTTTCCGCCTCAAACTTATTCGGCTCCGATTGCAGCAGGTATTCTTTGTAGATGGACGTGGTGCTCAATGATAAACTCTAAATGATGAATAAGAGCAAAGTTCGTGAAAAAACACGACTTAAGCAGTAGGTTTGAAAGCAAGGGTAGCTTTGTTGAGGCTGATTTTTATAGCCAGGTTTAAGTTTGTGAGTTAGCATTAATATGATTATGTTTGAATATATTGGTTTTGCCTTATGAACTATCGATCCCTGCTTCTTATACCGCTGCTGATACTGACAGACATTCTCACTTTTTCGGAGATAGCGGCCTTGCTAAGAACTCCATCTGATATGGCGGTGGCAGGAGGAGTGCTTTTGCTTCTGTTGCTGCTGATATTCAATTTCATAATTATCCGATACATAATCACCAAACTAAAAGCCTGATGAGCCGCCAGATTTTTACCTTTAGCCTTGCCTTTATTCTGATAATCCTCTTCTCTGTTACAGCCATGACCTCCTGCACCCGCATTGATGCCGGGCACGAGGGAATTTTGGTGAAGCTGTATGGCACTGATAAGGGCGTACAGGACGTATCGCTGGTAACAGGGCGTGTATGGTATAATCCGTTAACAGAAGACGTGTTTCAGTTTCCTACTTTTGTGCAAACAGTAGATTATGCTGCTTTCACAGTAAATGCCAAAGATGGTTCGGTTTTTACCGTAGACCCAACAATTTCTTTTAGAGTAATTGCCGGCCAAAGCCCCCGTATCTTTAGCAAATACCGCAAAGCCATCGAGCAGATTACCGAAACTACTCTTTACAACTATACCAGAGATGCTTTCCGGATTCAATTTAACCAATACAGCACCGATAGTATTATCTCTAACAGGCAATCTTTTGAGGACAAGGTGCAGCAGGCACTAGGCGAATCTTTAAGAAAAGAAGGATTTGAGCTAGAGCAGATGACAAGCGGGCTGCAGTACCCGGAAGAAATTGTGCGAGCTGTAAACCTGAAAAACCAGGCAGTACAGCAGGCCATGCAGGTAGAAAACGAGTTGAAAGTGGCCGAAGCACAGGCTAAGAAAAAGATTATAGAAGCCGAAGCAGAGGCAAAAGCAAACCAGCTACGACAACAAACGCTTACACCTTTACTTATCCAGCAGCAGTTTATAGAAAAGTGGGATGGTAAAACAGCACTGTATGGTAATTCGCCTGTGTTCTTCCGGAATGTGCAGTAAAAGATGGTAAAAGCCTTGTTTTTTTAAGTGTTAGGACATTATTCATAGTAGTTTATGCGTTTTATTTAAGTAAATTGTGGTTAGAATATAAATTCCAGCACAGTTTCAGCAAAAATCAGCAAAAGCTTAAAAGAATGAATACGGATCTGACTACTTATTACAGAGATAGGGCGAAAGAGTATGAATGCATTTACCAAAAGCCAGAGAGGCAGGAGGAACTTTTACAGCTAACAAATCTTTTGCAGGAGTTTTTTGCTGGAAAACTGATTTTTGAAATTGCCTGTGGCACCGGCTACTGGACCGAGCGTATAGCATCTGTCGCAAAAGCCATGCTGGCCACCGATATTAACGAAGCTGTACTCGAAGTGGCCGAATCAAAAGGCTATAAAAAGGCTAATGTCAGCTTTGAACAAATTAATCTTTTTGATCTGAAAGACAGCGTGCTGAAATGCCGCAACCTTTTTGGCGGCTTTATCTGGTCTCATATTAAACTGGAGAACCTGGATGAGTTTGTTAATATCATCAACAACTTTGTAGATATAGGCGGCTCCGTAGTGCTTATAGATAATAACTATGTAGAGGGTAGCAGTTCTCCTATTGTAAAGCAGGATGAGCATGGCAACACGTACCAGTTGCGTACACTCGAAAACGGATCGGAGCACCTGGTGCTGAAGAACTTCCCTACCGAGCAGCTTATTAGAGAAGCTTTAGACGGCAAGGCAACCGACATAAATTTTGTTAATATGCAATACTACTGGTTCCTGTCGTACAAACCTATCAAGTAGTGCCAGGCTTTTCACGCTTATCCGAAAAAGGTGTCGGAGTACCCGTTAATTCATGTGGCTCTCCTTTAAAGCCATTAAACTCGTTATGATCGTCGAACGCTACCTTAATGCCATGATAATAATCCTGTAATTTATAGTCTTTCCGGAGCGGATGCCCTTCCCAATCGGCAGTGCATAAAATGCGGCGCATGTCCGGGTGGTTTTTAAAAGATATTCCTAACAGATCATATACCTCGCGTTCGTGCCAGTCGGCAGTGCGCCAGATATGGCTTACAGTTGGCACTTCCGGCAGCAGCGCGTCAGCCGGATGGCGGGGAACTGTAACCTTTAGCATCAGGTGATGGTCGTAAGGGATAGAGTAAAGGTTGTAGATCACCTCCATAGTGCCAGCAGCCGGGCCATTGTCTAAACCCGTTATACAGGAAAGAAAGTCGAAATAGGTTTGTTCGTTGTCGTGAAGCTCCAGGCACACCTCCGGCAGGCGTTCTGCCTGTAGTACCAGGTAAGGCTGCAGGTTATTTGTATTCTCTGCTACAATCACATCCTGCCCAAACTGCTCAGTTATAAAATTCTTTATCTCTTCAAATAACATGCTCTTACAAATAACATTAAAAACAAACCGGCTCTGGCAGCCACAACCGGTGCAAAGTTAAAATAAACTTGCCTACAATACAGGTGCCTTAGCTATAAATGAATACTTGTGCAAATCAGCCTTCTCAATATAGGTAATTACTGCAACGCTGCCATATGGTTAGTAGTAAATACTTAATTATTTTCAACAAAAAAGAGGTGTTGTTGATTTTTTATCATCATAATTATTATAATTTTATAAAAATGATTTTATTTTATGTTTTCTTTTGATAAATTACTTGAAAACATAAAGAATTATCGTTGAAAAGTTTATCCAGAAGAGATTTCCTTACTAAAAGTGCCATATTGGCTGGAGGCGCTTATCCGGCAGCGCTGGCACTGGGACTAATGCCTGCTGCTCCTGCACATGCTTTTAAACTGGAAGGAGAAAGTAAAGGCAAACACATTATTATATTAGGGGCAGGACTGGCAGGCATGACGGCTGCCTATGAATTAGGCAAGCTTGGTTACCAGTGTACTATTTTAGAGGCAAGAACAAGAACCGGGGGGCGCTGCTGGAGCGTGCGTAACGGTGCTACAGAAACAGAGACATCTAATCTGCGCCAAACAGCCAGCTTCGATAGCGGGTTGTATTTTAATGCTGGCCCTTCGCGAATTCCACACCATCACCAACTGAGCCTGCACTACTGCCGGGAACTGGGCGTACCACTGGAAGTTTATAACAACGTAAACGAAAGCGCTTACTTCTATAGCGAAGGCAATGGTAGCTTATCTAATAAAAAAGTAAGGGCCCGCGAAATACACAACGATATGCGGGGCTACATGAGTGAACTTCTTGCAAAAGCCATCGACCAGAAACAGGTAGATACAGCGCTTTCGCACGAAGATGCAGCTAAAGTAATTGAGTACCTGCGGGCAGAGGGTGGCCTGGATATAGATAAACTGTACAAGGCATCTGCCAGAAGAGGATACATAGAAGCTCCGGGAGCAGGTGAGAGAACAGGGAAGATAGCCGATCCGCATAAATTGGCTGATATCATTCAATCGGGCCTGATAGACCCCGACTTCTACAATGTAGCCGAATATACATATGAACTGCAGATGACTATGTTCCAGGCTGTAGGCGGTATGGATAGAATTGCACAGGCCCTGGAGAAGCAGGTAGCTAAAAGTATAAAGCTTGGGGCCGAGGTAACGGATATCCGGAACCAGGAGCAGGGTGTAAAGATTACGTATAAAGATAAAAAAGGCATACAAACTATAACAGGAGACCTGTGCATCTGCACATTGCCGCTACCTGTGCTAAGCAACATTAACCATAACTTTTCTTCTGATGTAAGTCGTGCTATTGATTTTGTGCCTTATATCCAGACCGGGAAAATCGGGCTGCAGTTCAAGCGCCGTTTCTGGGAAGAAGACGAACATATCTTTGGCGGCATTACCCACACCAACAACGACCTCACCCAGATTTTTTACCCCTCCAACGATTACCTCAGCAAAAAGGGTGTGCTAATAGGGTACTACAATTTTAACGATAAAGCTGCCAGAATAGGAGAGCTTTCTTATATAGAGCGTGAGCAGTTTGCCTTGCAGAAAGGAAGCCAGATACATGTGCAATACCCTAAAGAATTCGAAACCTCTTATTCGGTAAGCTGGCACAAGTCGCCATACAGCCTGGGTGGCTGGGCCGTGTATAGCTCCGACGACCGGAAAACACACTACCAGGCGCTGCAGAAGCCGGAAGGGCAGGTATACTTTGCAGGGGAGCACATGACTTATTTAACCGCCTGGATGGCCGGAGCATTTGAATCTGCCAGAAGTGTGGTAGCAGCGGTGCATAGCCGTGTGAATGAGCAGCGGGTGACATATCCTGCTGTAGGAAGTAACTAACAAGCTGAAACTATAAACTTACCTAAATCTAAACTACCATGTCACATCCTATGAATCGCCGAAAATGGCTAAAGTCCAGTGCTTTTCTGGCTGGCGGCCTTACTGTACTGCCGGCTGGCCTGGCTTCGCTTACAGCCAAGGCTGCTCCTGTACCTGGCATCAGAGAATTTATAACGGATGAATCTGTTTTACTGGCAGCTCCGCCCGAAATAAAAGCCAGGTTAAGTGCCAACGAAAACCCGTTCGGGCCATCTGAGAAAGCCAAGAAGGCTATTATGGACTCGCTTTCTACAAGCTACCAGTATGCTTTTGTGGCTGGCCGGGAGCTGACGCAAAAAATTGCAGCCTACGAGGGAGTAAAGCCGGAGCAGGTATTAATTGATGCAGGTTCTTCGCCCTTACTGCATGCAGCAGCCATGCATTTCAGCAAAAAAGGCGGTTCTATTATCACTGGCGATCCGTCTTATGCCGATCTGCCCGAAACAGCAGGTGAGTTTGGTGCCAATATTGTAAAAGTGCCTCTTACGGCTGATTACAAACTGGACCTGGATGCCATGGAAAAAAAGATAGACAGCAGTACCGCGCTTGTTTACCTGTGCAACCCCAACAACCCGACAGGCACGGTAGTAGACACCGCGAAGCTGAAAGCTTTTTGTGAGCGTGTATCCAAAAAAGTACCGGTGTTCATAGATGAAGCATACATAGATTACCTCGATGATCCGAAAAGTGCCAGCCTGATGGAGAATGTGAAGAAAGGCCAAAACGTTATTGTTGCCCGTACTTTCTCCAAGCTTTATGGTTTTGCAGGTTTGCGTGTAGGGTATACCATCGCACAACCCGATATGATTAAGCAACTAAAGGCGCTTACTTCAGGTGGAGGCAGTATTTCCTGTACTTCGCTTCAGGCAGCCCTGGCCAGCTATCAGGATCAGGCTTTCCTGAAAGATGCCCTGCAGAAGACAATGGCATCTAAAAAGTTTCTGTACAGCGTGCTCGATAAAGAAGGCTATAAGTATATCCCGTCTTCAGCCAATTTTGTTATGTTCCCGATCAACATGGAGGGCAGGCGCTTTAGCGAAGAAATGATGAAGCGGGGAGTCAGCATCAGAACGTGGGCTTTCAATAACCAGGACTGGTGCCGCGTGAGCATCGGGCGCATGGACGAAATGCAGGTTTTTGCCGAAGCCTTTGGGCAGATTTCATAAAAAACCTTCTCCTTTAAATAAACCACTTGTTTTAACTTTTACGCTTTATCATGCATAAGATATTTATAGTAGCCTACTTATTTGTTCTAACTACCTGTATGACAGCAAAGGCTCAGACTGCAGCTGTAAATCCTCGCCCGCTTACCATGGATGAGTATAAGAAAGCAAAAGCTTTTGCCATTAACAATTTAGATAAAGACACCTATGTGAAAATAGAAAATACTTACATACTGGATCGTTATGAAATGCGCAAGCCCTATTTTATTACAGGTGACGACGGGCTGAAAAAGCGCATCGATCTGTACAAACTGATGGCAAAAGAGGGGATGCAGGAGCTGGGCCTGATGATCTTCTATACCAACGAGAAAGGCAAACAGTATAAAGCGGTGCTACCCAATTTTACAGCCGACGGCAAGGTATGGGAGCAGTACTTCGAAGATATTCATGCCATCGATAAAGAAGAGAAAAACTATGTGCTGAAGCTCTCCTATATCCTGTCGAAAGAATTAGGTTTCCAGCAGTATAAGGTAATAAATCAGGGTAAAGATCTAAAAGCAGAGTCGGCTACCTACGGGAATGACATCTGTTTTCCGGGCGACCAGGTAGTAGCTATGGCCAACGGCAGCAGAAAGCTGCTGAGAGACATTTTACCAGGCGACGAAGTGGTGACCGTGAATCCTGAAACAAAGCTGGAAACTGTGACTAAGGTAAGAGAGCTGGTGGCACACGAGGCAAAGAATTATGCCATTACGCAACTGGTAGTTATAGCTGCAGAAGAGAAGGCTGGCAAAAAAGAGACTACAATACATCTAAAGGACAAAGTATTAGAGGCTACTCCGAATCACCCGATGAAAACAAGGGCAGGCGACAAAAAGATAGGAGAGATAGCCGAGGGAGAAGAAATCTTGTGCTTTAACAAAGAAACAAATTCATACGAACCTTACACCGTGCTGCGTAAGAAAGAGTTTGCAGGTGGCGTACAGAAGGTATACAACATGGTAGCCGATCAGGGTACTACTTTTCTGATGAACGATGTGGTAGTAAAACAGAAATAAAGATAAAATTAGAATAGTTTATTAATCCTTGTCATGCAAAAACCCTGTGGCCAGAACTACAGGGTTTCTTGTTTTGGTGGGGTATACCTAATCAGGTTTGGTGCGGCCTTTAATTATTTATAACTTAGCATAATTTGGTTATAGTAGGTGATTTTAAAAGCGTTAGAGGAGCAGCTATGCAGAATAGAGCGACTAGTGTAAGTGCCGAAAAATTCTTTAAAGGTGGGGGTGAAATGGGAGACCGTATCAGGCAGCTGAACTGGTCTGAAACCAAGCTTGGGCCCATTGATACATGGCCACAGAGTTTACGCACTGCTGTTAGCATTATGCTGTCTTCTAAAATCCCGATGATGATTCATTGGGGGCCGGAACTCATCCACTTTTACAACGATGGCTATGCGACTATCATGCAGTCGAAGCATCCTGGTGCGTTAGGAGAGCCCGCCTATCCGTGGTGGAGCGAGATGTGGGAGTTTCTGGACGTAATCTTTAAACAGGTGCTGGATGGGGAAACCACTTATTTTAAAGACCAGCTGGTATTGCCTAACAGGCGCGGGTTTTTAGAAGAGGCCTATTTTACGTTTTCGCACAGCCCGATATATGACGAAACTGGTAAAGTAGGAGGTATTTATGCCACAGCGATTGAAACAACAACGGATGTGGTAAATCAGCGCCGGCTGGCGATGCTTAGCCATATAGCAGCAACCATTAACGAAGCAAAAGATGCAGCGGCAGCGTGTAAAGCTATTGCAGCTTCCTTAGCCACTAATCCTGAAGATGTTCCGTTTGCTTTACTATACCTTATCGATAAAAATGAAAAAGTAGCCCGCCTGGCAGCTACCGTTACTATAGACGCAGATACCGCTGTAAGCCCGGCAACAATTAAGCTGCAGGAACTAACTGACGTAACCCAAGGCTGGCCTGTGGCAAAAGTAGCACGCCTGGGAGAACAGGAACTGCTAACAGACCTGGCGGGGCGCTTCGGTGCTTTGCCAGGAGGAGCCTGGCCGGAATCGCCGGGGCAGGCATTGGTGCTGCCGGTAAACCGTATGGGCCAGGATAAAGGAGAATTGCCCTATGCCGTGTTAGTAGCGGGTTTCAGTGCACGCAGAGTAGTAGATGATGAGTATATTGCCTTTTACAGACTTATAGCGGAGCATACAAGCCGCGCCATTGCCAATGCAGAGGCTTACGAAGAAGAACGCAGGCGCGCGGAGGCATTGGCCGAGATAGACAAAGCAAAAACAGTTTTCTTTAATAACATCAGTCATGAGTTCCGCACACCGCTTACGCTTATGCTGGGGCCTTTGCGACATGTGCTGGAGCAGGAGTTGCCGACTGATATTCAGGATCAGCTACAGTTGGTAAAGCGGAATGGCGAGCGGATGCTGAAGCTGGTAAATTCGCTGCTGGATTTTTCAAGAGCAGAGGCAGGCAGGTTGCAGGCTTATTTTAAACCTGTGGATATAACTGCTCTGACTACGGATATATGCAGCAGTTTTCGATCGGCAGTGGAGGCAGCCGGTTTAAAATTCGAGGTATGGTGTACTCCTATAAAAGAGCCAGTATACCTTGATGCAGATCTTTGGGAGCGTATCTTGTTTAACCTGCTTTCTAATGCCCTGAACTTCACATTTGAAGGAGAGATAAGGGTATCGGTTACACAACAGGGGCAGGAGGCTGTGCTTACTGTTTCGGATACAGGTGTAGGTATAGCTAAAGAAGAGCTGAAGCGGGTTTTCTCAAGGTTTCATCGTATAAAAGAAGCTAGAAGCCGAAGCTTTGAAGGTACAGGTATAGGCTTGGCTTTGGTGCAGGAATTGGTAAAGCTGCACGGTGGAACGGTAGATGTAAAAAGCATACCTGAGGCAGGTACTACTTTTACTGTAGCTATACCATTAGGTAAAGAGCATTTGCCAGCTGCATCTGTATCACAGGACTCCACACATGTTGAGCGGCATGATAAGCCCTGGGAGAATGATTTAGCACCCATTCTGGGATGGGAACATGCAGTTCTGCCAGCCGAAGATCATAGCAGTACAGTTAAAGAAGGCTCCACAAGTGCCGGAACTAAACCTTCCATTCTTATAGCTGATGATAACAAAGATATGCAGCAGTATTTGTCTCGCATACTGCAGGACGATTACCACATAGTAAGAGCTTCTAACGGAGAAGAAGCCTGGCGTATGATAACAGAACAGTCTCCTGCCCTGGTAATTTCGGATGTTATGATGCCTGAATCAGACGGTTTTGAGTTAGTGCAGCGTATCCGGGCTGATGTACGCACCAAGCTTATGCCTGTCCTACTGCTGTCGGCAAGGGCTGGGGAAGAGGCCCGGGCGGAAGGTATTGAAATGGGAGCCGACGATTATCTGATAAAACCTTTCAATGAACGGGAGCTGAAAGCGAGAGTAAAAACAAACCTTCACCTGGTAAACCTTCGAAACCAGGTAGTGCAGGTGCTACAGGAAGCTGTGGATCATTCGGAAGGCAGAAATCATGCTTTACAGAAATCGAATGAGATGCTGGATAACTTTGTACACATAGCTGCTCATGATCTTAGAACGCCGGTGAATAACCTGCAGGGACTGCTAAAGGTATTTGAGTATGAGGCCAATCCTGAACAGCAGAAAAAGCTGTTAGCCATGTTACAAGGTTCTGTCAGAGGTCTCGACATGACTATCAAAGGCTTGCTGAATATTATCCGGCTTGAAACGCGGGGGAACAGGGGAGCCGATAGAATAACTTTTCGCCATGCTTTTGAAGAGGTTATGCCTGAGTTGCAGCTTGCTTTAGAGCAAAAGCAGGGGCAGGTGCTAGCAGATTTCAGCAAGGCGGAAACCATTGTATATGAGGAGGCTTTCCTGCTTAGTATTATAAAGAACCTGGTGTATAATGCGCTCAAATACAGTGCTGCTGAAAGGCCTCCGGTTATTTATGTTTCGACAGAACCTGATGAGGAGGGGGTGGTGCTGAAGGTAGAAGATAATGGCATAGGAATAAATCTGGAGCAGCACGGGGCGCAGCTGTTCAAACCTTTTAAAAGATTTTCACATCAGGCAGAGGGAAACGGACTCGGTTTATACCTAGTAAACAATATGGTGGAGCGAAATGGCGGTCGTATTCAGGTACGCAGTCAACCTGGAGAAGGCACCACCTTTGAAGTGCACCTGAAACCATATAGTTTGCGTGTAGCAAAGGATTAAGGGAACAAGCTAGAAGACCAAAGCGAAGTTAAGCTTATGTCTTTTAGCTTGCTATACTTTACCGGCATTGGCCACAGGCTGCTGCATTTGTGCTGCCCGCTTTGCCATAATTTGTTGCACTGCCCGTGGAGCACGAAGCGACTCTTTCCGGATAACTTCCTGCAGTTGCATAAAGCCGCCTATCAAAGCTTCCGGACGTGGCGGGCAACCAGGCACATATACATCTACAGGAACAATACGATCTACACCTTTTACTACATGATAGCCGTGCTCCCAGTAAGGGCCGCCGCAATTAGAGCAGGAGCCCATAGAAATAACATAGCGCGGCTCCGGCATCTGCTCATATAGTCTGCGCACCCTGTCAGCCATTTTAAAGGTAACAGTGCCTGCCACAATCATCACATCCGACTGCCGGGGCGAAGCGCGCGGAATAACGCCTAAACGGTCTATATCGTAGCCAGAACTATAAGCACCCATCATTTCGATAGCGCAACAAGCCAACCCGAAGCCCATAGGCCATAGTGCTGATAAACGAGCCCAATTCATCAGGTCGTCCAGTTTTGTAATCACTACCCCGCCTTCTCCTGTCTTTGCGTTCACGATACGTTTAGAATTAGAAATTAATAATTATGAATTGGAAGTTATCAGCAAGTTTCTCTCATAGCGCTAACTTCAGTTTGTCTGCCAATCCGACACTAACTATCTTGCGGATCGGTCTTAGAGGTAGGGGCTGCTTCTCTTCTTTTATACTGCCTTTCGTTTACGCGCTGGTATACCTCCATAGGTATTTTAGAGCGACTTTGCGGAACAACAGGCTGTGGCTTAATCCAGTCGAGGTGGCCCTTTACCCAGGCATAAGCTAAACCAAGAGCTAGTACCGCAATAAAGATAAACATCTCGATAAGTGAAAACCAGCCCCAGGTGCCGTTGGTGGCTTCTATTAAATCTCTTCTGCCAAACACGGTAGCCCACGGAAACAGAAAGGCCAGCTCCACATCGAAAATAATGAAGATAAGTGCCACCACATAAAACCTTGGGTTAAACTGTATCCAGGCATTACTAATGGGCTCTTCCCCTGATTCGTAGGTAGATAGCTTCTCAGGGTTAGGTCGGTGTGGCCTTAAAAGCTTGGCTGTAAACAGACCTATTATAACAAAAATAGCACCGCCAATCAGGAATAGCAGGATTGTTCCAAAATCCGATAAATATGTTTCTGCCATAGCTTAGCGCTGTTTCTGCAAAACTACAATAATTATAGCTTACTCTCCATGTATACTTCTTAAAAGGCACAGCACGAGTAATCTTCTAAATTAAAAATTAGAAATTATGTTCTCTGGAAAGACTATTTACCACTTGAACTGAACAGGATGAATGATTTACTTAAATGCACATTAGCTCTCCTCTGTCTCGTCCGGCAGGATTTCCACATCCTGCACCAGTACAAAGCTTTCTATTTCGCGGGCTTTGGGAGTGTTGGCTAATCCGCCTTCGGCTGTTTCTTTATACTTACGTTCCATACTTTCACCTACTTCGCCCAGCGCTGCCACACATTGGTCTACGGGTATAACGGGGTTTAAGCCTGCAATAGCCATCTGTGCCGAGGAGAAAGCAATAGCGGCTGCACTGGCATTGCGCACAATACAGGGTACTTCTACCAGTCCGGCCACCGGGTCGCATACCAGGCCGAGCATACATTGTATGGTAATGGCAACGGCAGCAAACGTTTGGTCAACAGAGCCGCCCAGGCAGTAAACGATAGCACCTGCCGCCATAGCGGCGGCACTGCCTGTTTCGGCCTGGCAACCGCCTACAGCGCCGGCCAGCGAAGCATTCTGTTCAATAATAAGAGCGATACCTGCACCAACTAAAAGGCCCTCGTGTATTTTCCGATCGTCCAGGTTGTGCAGTTCCTGCAGTGTGGTAAGGGTGCCAGGCAATATACCCGAAGCACCGGCTGTCGGAGCAGCTACCACACGGCCCATACAGGAATTCACTTCTTTGGCCCCCAAAGCACGGGAAATGAGCTTCTGGAATTCAGGTGAAAGTACTGTAACAGGTGCTTTGGCTACTTTTTTAGCACCGTTGTTCACCATACCTGAACGGGATTTCATGTCTTCGGTCAGGCCGGTTTGTACGGCATCTTTCATGACATCGTAAGCCCTGGCTATATTTTCCCAGATAAATGCTTCGGTGCGCCCTTTCTGGTCGATCTCGTACTCCAATACAGCCTGGTAAAGCGGTTCACCTGTTTCGGCACAATGCTTTTCCCAGCTTTTAAAATCATTAAATAATAATGACATATAATTTAGTATTTCTGTTCTGATGCTAAAAAGCCAACAAAGGCTCTTACACTACAAAAGAACAAAAAATTTAAGGCTTCTGTTGCTGTTTTATTTATTGTTTGGCAGCTGCTTTTCCTGCGGCTTCAATGGCATCGTAAATAACCTGTTGCACAGCCGTTCTGGTATTCAGTTTTCCCAACATATTGGGTTCTCTGTTAGGGTGCACCCTGTTCGAAAGAAATACATATACAAGGTCGTGCACCGGGTCTACCCAGGTAAAAGTGCCGGTAAAGCCTGAGTGGCCAAAGCTTTCGGCACTGGCACCTTTGGCTGTATTGCCATTCTCGATGTAAGGCGAGTTTACTCTGTCGAACCCGAGGGCACGGCGGTTAGTAGGGCAGAACTGGCAGCTGGTATAGGTGTTAATAGTTTCTTCGCTGATAAAGCGGGTGCCTCCGTACTGCCCTTTCTGGAGGTATAGTTGCATAAGCTTTGCCAGGTCGTTAGCAGTGCCGAATAAACCTGCATGGCCTGATATACCGCCCAGCATGGCAGCTCCCTCGTCGTCTACTGTGCCGTGCAGGAGTTGCTTTCTGAAAGCGGTATCTACTTCGGTAGGCACAATGCGCGATTTCGGGAAATAGTTTTCAGGTGTAAAGGTGAGTGTGGTAGCGCCAAGCGGTTTATAAAATTCTTCGCGCAGGTAATCTTCAAATTTCTGCCTGGTTACCCGCTCCACAAGCAGAGGGTATAGATAGAAAGATAAGTCGCTGTATACATAGCCTTCCTTGTCATTCAGAGGAGAGTTGATGATTTGCTTGTATATTTTTTTATGGTAGTTGCGGTGCATGTACAGGTTCTGCGCTACTTTTATCGGGAAGCGGGCCGAAGAATCTGATTTAAAAGTGAACCACTTAAACTTGCCGTTTTTCCTGACGGTGTTTTGCCAGAACGGAATCCAGGCTTTCAGTCTTGCCTGGTGTGTCAGTACATCTTTAAAAACAAGCTGTTCTTTGTCGGAGCCTTTAAACTCAGGCAAATAATCTATTATCCGCTTATTAAAATCAAATTTGCCTTCATCCTGTAGTTTCATAAGTGCAGGAATGGAAGCACTTATTTTAGTGATAGAGGCCAGGTCGTAGATGTCGGTATTTTTAACAGGCGTGGTATTGTCGTAGGTATGGTAGCCAAAGGATTTGTGGTAGATAATACGGCCGCCTTTAGCTATCAGCACCTGTGCGCCGGGTGTGGCTTTGGCTGCAATAGCCTGTTGTACCAGTGTATCAATTCTGCTTAGCAGTTGAGAGTTTAAACCAACAGCCTCAGGAGAGGCATAGGTAAACCGGGTGGCAGGTGGAGTAGCCAGACCGGTGTTTATTTTATAAGCGGCTGTAGCGGTAACAGGCATTTTGCCTTTG
Organism: Pontibacter sp. SGAir0037; assembly: GCF_005491705.1. Taxonomy (NCBI): domain Bacteria; kingdom Pseudomonadati; phylum Bacteroidota; class Cytophagia; order Cytophagales; family Hymenobacteraceae; genus Pontibacter; species Pontibacter sp. SGAir0037. The sequence goes on from NZ_CP028092.1 coordinate 4,489,942, forward strand.
GAACTAATGCCGCCAAAGATCAGCTCCGCCGCTACTTCCTGTGTATTCTGAGTTTCCTGGAAAGCCATCACCAATGTGTTGATCTTATCCAGGTTCTGAAATTTGGAAATCGCATAAGCATTGCCAAAGATGCTCATGATCACATTTTTGTTAGCAGCCAGTTCTTTTACAAACAGGATTGTTTCAGGCGTGATGCCGTAGTTGGTAGCTGGTCGTGTGCTTACATCATGTATACCTACAATGATCAGGTTATAAGCCTTTAGTTTTTCCTTCAGGTTGTATAAATTGTCTAGCGAACTATTGGCCGGAAGAAAGAAATTATCGACACCCACATAGTCAGCCAGTTTCTTTTGAAAAGCTGTTGCTGTTGGCGTTCCAATGGCCAGTGCTGCTACACGTAAAGTGTCGAGCTGCTGTACTGGTATCTGGTTATTGTTATTTTGAAGTACGGCTACAGAGTTTTCTGTTAGCTTCCGATTGATATACGCAGCCTGCGGATTGTTCAGGTCAGTATGCAGGTGGCGGAGTTCTACTGGCTGTAACCTGTTCAGCCCTGCCCAGTATTTGGCTGCCAGCACGCGTTTGCAACGTTCGTCTATCTCATTCTGTTGGATTTTTCCACTTGCTACGGCTGCTTTGATAGCTGCAAAAGTGGAATCTACATTCTCAGGAAACTCCAGAATATCCATACCTGCCGTGAGCGACAAGGCATCAGCAGAGCCATTCGGGAAAAACTTGGTAACGCCTTTCATGTTCATGGCATCTGAAAACACCAATCCTTTAAAGCCCAGCTTCTCCTTTAGAAGGGCTGTAATGGTAGGTTTGGATAAAGAGGAAGGAAGGTTGGTAGTAGTATCGAGAGCAGGGATGTTGAGGTGTGCGATCATCACACTGCCCAGGCCCTGGCGCATTAATTCTTTGAAAGGATAAAGCTCCAGCGAATCGAGGCGCTTGTAATTCTGGTAAATGCTGGGTAAATCGAGGTGAGAGTCTACATCGGTATCACCATGCCCGGGAAAATGCTTAGCTGTTGCCAGAATACCATTGTCCTGCATGCCGCGCATATATGCACCTGCTTTACGGGCTACATTGTACTTGTTTTCGCCAAAAGCCCGGAAGCCAATAATGGGGTTATTCGGATTATTGTTTACATCTGCTACGGGGGCAAAATTTATATGCATGCCCAGCCTCTTAAACTGCCGGGCTACTTCCACGCCCATCTGGTAGATCAGCGTATCGTCCTGTATCGCGCCCAAGCTCATCTGGAACGGAAATTTAAGAACACTATCCAGACGCATGCCCACGCCCCATTCGGCATCCATCGCTAAAAAGAGCGGTACCTTAGAAGCCGCCTGGTAACGATTTGTGAGCTTTGCCTGCCGTACCGGCCCCCCCTGGAAAAAAACCAGCCCGCCCACTTTGTAGCGTGTAATCTGGCTGGCAATGTTATCTTCAAAAGCTTTGTCTCTGTTGGAGTAAGCAGCAATCATGATCAGCTGGCCAATGCGCTCATCAGGTGTAAGGGTGGCAAAAACAGAATCAACCCATCTTTTACTTTTGCTGTCTTCCTGCAAAAAGGGCGGCTGCAGCCCTGTTGCTTTGGGAGCAGGAGCCGCAGCTTTTTTCTTTTGTGCCAAAGTTGCAGATGTTGCGAAGCAGGCGAAAAGGCAGAGCAGTATATAGAAATGAAGCCGATGAAGAACCATAAAGCTGTAAAAGGTAAAGCGTAAATTTATCAAATATAAGCATTGTTGCCTTTCCCGGAAAGTGCTGGCATGGGAGGTATTAATTTACAAGCTGTTCTTTACGGACAGTTTACATGGCTTTAAAAGATAAATACTGCGTATGATGCTTAGATATAAATGAAGTTACTTAGCATGAACACAAGCAGAAAACATATTGCCATTCGGGTTTACGGCAAAGTACATGGTGTTTTCTTCCGGGCCAGCACCAGAGACAAAGCAAAAGAACTTGGAGTAACAGGCTTCGTGCAGAATGAGCCTGACGGAACGGTATACCTGGAAGCAGAGGGAGAGGCAGCAGCATTAAAGCAGCTTGAACAGTGGACGCATGAAGGCCCGGGCAGAGCAAGAGTAGAAAAAGTAGAAGTGCAAGAGTTGGAGCAGATAGCAGATTTTAGAGAGTTTGAGGTGAGGAGGTAGAAATATTGCTTATCTTGTAGTAAAACATTTTGCAACAAATGCTCCACACCCTCCTCCAGCAAATTTCATACTTCACTCCTGAAGACATAGCAGCTTTTCTGCCGCTATGGAAGAAGCAGGTGCACCTTAACCGGTATGATTACCTGATTCGGCAGGGACAGGTAGAGCAGGGTTTATACTTTGTAGCCAGTGGTGCACTTCGTATTTATTACCCTACCCAGGAAGAAGATATTTGTGTTGGGTTTGGATATCCTAATACTTTAATCGTCTCCTTCCCCTCCTTTGTCGATAATAAACCCTCTGCTTATTATATACAGGCGTTAAAGAAAAGCGAGCTGCTGGGGATTAACAAAGCGGATTTTGTGCAGCTGATGGCAGAACGGCCAAACGTAAAAGCTTTCTGGTATCGGGAGCTGGAGAGGGCACTGGTAGGGAAAATTGAGCGGGAGGTAGACCTGTTGCTGCCTGAGCCTGAAAAACGGCTGGAGCGTGTGATGCAACGTAGCCCGCACCTTTTTCAACACATTCCTAAAAAGTATATTGCCTCGTATCTGCGCATGTCTCCTGAAACGCTTAGCCGCCTCAGATAGGCGAAACATCAGAGGGTGTTATAATAGGCGATCAGTTTAGAAAGATCGGCATCATCTTTAAAATTGATTTTGTTTTCTTTAATGAACCTATCTATTTCGGTACTTTTACTATTTAAGACCTGTAACACAGACTTTTTATCATTTTTTATTTTTACCAGCTTGTCAGCTACGGCAATGTAGTAATGGGTGTTCTCTCTTATAGTTTTAACTTTTGTGGAAGAACCATACGGAAGATCTTCAAAAACTACTTTAGCCGTTCTCTTTAACAGTAGTGTATTACCTTCGGCTAGGACTTCATAAGTAGCCATATTGTTAGCACCATCAACAGGAGAAAATCCTTTTCTAAATTTACGCTCTTCCACTACATGGTTATTAACTACTTTTGAAATGGTAAATTCATGCACAGGATGCAGAAAAGTTTGAGGTTGGTTTGACAAACCTTTAAAGATCAGTTCGTCATTTACCTGGTCATACATTAGCTCCATATTATCGTGAATGGTGCCGTTCATCATCTTAACCTTTCCTTTTTCCCAGCTATCATAGAGGTAAGCAGAACCCTGGATGTCTGTAAAACTTCGGGTAACGGCAGGCCTGCCCTGCACATCGCCAACAATTGCAATCTGCGCATGTACATTCAAGTAAAAAATATTGCTTACAAGCAGTGTTAATGCAAGTTTAAAGATGAACTTATACATAAATAATTGGCAAAAAAGATGTAGTGATTACTGTTAAAGATAGAAAATAAATTATATAACATAAAGCAAGCGTAAGCTATTTTTAGTAATATTTTGAAGTGTCAGGGAATGGGGCATAAGGTGCTATATACCGGAAGTAACTGATGCAGCTCTCTAAAGTTATAAATCTTGATTTTAGTCAAGGTTTGGAAGCGAAAGGCTTGATACCTTTGCTTTTACAAAATAAAACTATGCGCTCATGAAAACACTGGATCAGCTCACCGAAACCGTAAAAAAGCAGCACGACACCGTAATGGCAGCATTTGCGCCACAAGACCTGGCTGTGTTAAACTACAAGCCTGCCCCTGAGAGCTGGAGCATATTGGAATGCCTGGAGCATCTAAACCGCTATAGCCGCTATTATAATCCTGCTTTAGCAAAAGCTATTGCCAAAAATTCAGGCGGGAATTACCTGCCAACGATCAGTTATAGCTGGTTCGGGAAAAAATCGCTGGAGATGGTGCAGCCTATGAGCAGCAAGAAGCACAAAACCGTAAAGCACATGAACCCGAACAACAGCCAGCTCGGCCATGGTACTGTGGAAGAATTCAGACAGCACCAGGAGAAGCTACTGAACTTGCTACAGAGCGCTAAAGCTGCAAACATCAATAAAAAAGCTATTCCGGTCGAATTTTTTAAACTGCTGAAGCTGCGCATTGGAGAAACGCTGGAATTTGTTGTTACACACCAGGAACGGCATCTGCAGCAGGCATTACGTGTTAAGGCACATCAGGCCAAGCAGGTGATTTTAACTTAGTGTTACAAATCTTAGTGTGCTACGTATAAGCAGCATCTGCTTTCTGTTATGCTTAATACTGAAATACAACTATACCCTTCGCCCCGCAAAACGCTTTTGCTGATTGGCAGTTCCGCTTTATTGGTTGCTTTATGTATATACCTGCTTAATTACAGTGTATATGTATCTGTGCTGTTTGCTTGGCTGGGTATATTGGTTTGTAGCTTAGGTGTTATTATAGGTTTGCTTAGGTTGCTGGAGCATAAGCCGCAGATGATTATAAACAAGTTGGGGATATACGACCGAACATTATATGAAGGCCTTATACATTGGGATGTTATACAGAAAGCTTTGCCGTTGCAGAAGCAGAGCAAGGAAGTTGTAAAGCTGGTTTTGCTGAGCACAAATAGTGCTGGAGAAGCTGTGAAAGCTTCTCCAGGTAGTATTGACGAAGCTCAGGAGATTAACCTTGCACTGGAAGGGCTAAATATTCAAGCAGAAATATTAACACAATTCATTCAGGAAGTAGTAGCACACGTGCCAGGAACAAGAAAAGATGCGGCCCAGGCTGCTCTGCCAGCTCTTCAGGAGCAAATAAAGTTAAAAAGGGTGCTGAAGCATTCCTAAAATGGAGGTTATACTGTTTTAAATTAAGGCTACCACCATAAGTGGCTTTGGCTATTTATAGACACCACTGTGAGCTATAGTTATATGATACTATAGCTGCACGTTTACCTCCTCTTTCTCGCCTGTAGTTAAATCAATGCGGAACAGTTGATGGCTGTTGGTGCTGGTTACCCATAGCTGCCCGTTCAGGAAAAGCACATCATTAGGCTCATGGAAGTCGTCTGCCAATGTGCGTACCCGTTGCTGCTCCAGGTCGAGTACCTTAACCTTACCGTTATAAGTGTCGGCGATGTATACATTGCTGTCAATTACTTCTACCCCGACACAATGCTGCAGCAGCGCATCGTCTACATGTCCGTCTGCATCACCGAAATCAAAAAGCCCTACACCAAGAGGAGTAAGCACCATGCCGGTTTTAGTATTTACAGTGCGAATGGCACTTGCCTCGGCATCGGCTACAAACAGTACATGCCCGTTATTGGCCAGTCCGCTAGGCTGATTGAAGGCTGCTTCTAATAAAGGTCCGTCTGCGAGTGCCTCCCGCCCGTTACCTGCAAAGCGATATACTTTTTCTGTGCTAAGGTCCATACGCAGAATCTGGTGATTGCCGGCATTGGCAATATACATGCTGTTCTCCAGGAGGAGCAGGTCCCAGGGACTGTTCGGGTTTACAGGTTCAGCAAGAGCATCAGCATCAAAATAGTAACTTAACTCACCTGTTCCAGCTACTGTAAGCACCTGCTTTTGCTCCAGATTTACTTTGCGAATGGCGTTATTCTTGGCATCGGCAATATAAAGTAGGTTCTCGTGTACAACCAGTCCGTGCGGCTCGTAAAAGCTGGCTTCGGTATAGTCGCCGTCTGAGAAGCCTTGCTTACCGCTGCCGATTACCTCCAGCACCTGTCCCTCCTGGGTTAGTTTTAATATGCGGTTATGGCCGCTATCGGAGAGGTACAGATTACCTTCGGTATCGCTGGCTAATTTGGATGGAAAGTACAAAGCTGATGCTGCTGCCTTTGTTGCTTGAAGCTGGATGGGAGTTCGGTTCAGGTCCTCTTTAAATTCTTCCTGCAGCTTGAGGATGTGTGGTTTTACTGTGTTGTATACTCCTTCGCCGGCGTGTTGCCCGATCACTTTGCCATTCGGATCTATTAGTACAATGGTAGGCCAGGCACGTATGCCGTACTGGTTCCAGAGTTCAAAGTCGGCATCGTTTACAACCGGGTGTTCTATCCCAAACTTCTGAATAGCCTGTAAGATAGCTTCGCTGTGTTTCTCGTTATCAAATTTGGCGGAATGTACCCCAATTACTACCAGGATATCGGCAAACTCCTCTTCCAGTTGTTTCAGGTCGGGCACAATGTGCTGACAATTTATACAACCAAATGTCCAGAAATCGAGCAGCACAATTTTGCCTCTCAAATCTTTTATCGACCATTCCTGCGCAGTATTCAGCCAGCCATGGGCAGTTGTAAGTTCAGGGGCATTTACTCGTCCGGTTAGCATGTATAGTTTTTTGTCGTGTTGTTCTTCTTACGGAATGGTGCAGGAACATGGTTGAACGATGAGCTGCATAAATGGCTAATATTGATTACAAGCTGATGAAATACAAATTACTAGTTAGGTCAGCTATACATGCATTAAACATCTGGCATATTTTATGCTTTACCTGTGGCAGAGTGATTTTAAAACTACCTGATCCATAAAACTATGAAAAAAGAATTATTGCTGGTATCCTTAGCAAGTATGCTCATGCTATCTTCCTGCCAGGTGGCTACTATGGCTGTGGAGCCTTCCTTTAAAGAGCAGGCAGAAGAAGTGCCTGTTGCAGGGCGTAAAGCGTTTAAACCTAACGGCAACTTTGCCATAGGTACATACACTGTAGCTAATGTAAACAGAGGCTGGCCAAGCGTAGGTGGCTTTGCAGTTGCAGGTTACGAAAACATAAAAGCCAGCCAAAAGCACCAGTTTAGTCTGCAGGATGGCAAAGGCCATGAGTGGTATGTGTTTGGGGCCAGCAAGCTGCATGAGAAAACACTGAAGTCCAACAATGGTATAAGCATTGCTGTTGCGCCCAACCTGGAGTACTATGCCAGCCACTTTACCTCTCCTCAAAGTGGCCAATGGCACCTGCTCACTACAGATCCGGGGCAGTACCTGCGACGCAAAGAATTCGAGGGAGAGCTCAGCAATGGCGAGGTGTCAATAAAGATTTCTCCTGTTTATAAAGCAGAAGGAAAAAAGCTGCCATCAGACGATATACTGGGCTACGAGTTTATGCAAGCCAACGAAAGGGTAGCAGCGGTGCAGGTAATAAACAATGGCAAAGTGTGGCTGAAACCAGGTTTATCAGAAGATAAGCGCATGGTACTTACTGGCGCAATAGCCTCTTTGCTGCTATACGATAAGTTAACTGACGTATCGAGGGAGCTTAGTCTGAAGTAACACATGGCGAACAATAGCTTCTTTGTTTATGAACCTACATATAGCAGAAGCTGTTGTTCGTATAGAGAAAGCTGGCGTTTAGATATTTATGTGTGAAGAGATATACCTGTTGAGTATCTTTGCGTTATAAGCTTACAAGCTATTTTGCAGTCTTCTGCAAAATAAAGACCTGGATAGATAGTAGATGACAAAATTCTTTTGGTGGTGTGCCGGTGCAGACGACACAATCCTTGAAAAATGCTCTAAGTCGGAGCATGTAAAATATGCAGGTATAGGTGCTACGGTGCTCTTTACTGGCTTACTGGCTGGTATTTCAGGAGCCTATGCCCTGTATACTGTGTTCGACTCGGCACTAATGGCCATTGCCTTCGGTATACTCTGGGGCGCTGTCATTTTTAACCTCGACCGCTTTATAGTCTCCACGCTTCGGAAAGAGGGCAGGTTCTGGAAAGAGCTGCTCATGGTAATGCCCCGCCTTTTGCTGGCTTTAGTGCTGGCTGTTGTTATTTCTAAACCGCTGGAGCTGAAAATCTTCGATAAAGAAATACAAGCCATCCTGAAAGAAAAGCAGGCGCAATTGGCCATCGATCATAAAGCATTGGTAAGTAGGCAATTCTCTGAGGTGGATTCTATCAAAGGCGAGATAGCAGGTATACGCCAGGAGGTAGAGGAAAAGGTGCAGGAACGTAACAAGTTATATGATTTGCTGGCTGCAGAAGCCGATGGAACCGGGGGAACAGGTAAAGTGGGAAAAGGACCTATTTACCAGGAAAAAAAGCTGCAGTATGATAAGATTGATGAAGAGCTGAAGCTGTTGCAGGCAGGGGCACAGGAGCGTATCCTGCAGCGGGAAGCGCGAATCGCTGACCTGATGAAGAATCAGGATAAAGTGGTGGCAGAGGGGCAGGAAAGCTTTGAAAACTACGATGGCCTGATGGCCCGGATAGATGCTTTAGATCAGTTGCCCTGGTTGCCCGTGTTTTTTATTACGCTTCTGTTTATCTGCCTGGAAACGGCACCAATCTTTACAAAGCTTATTTCGAACAAAGGCCCGTACGATGATATACTGAAGGGGGTAGAGCACGAACGTACTACCCAGGAGATGCAGCGTGTAACAGAGCGGCAGAAGCAGTACGATACACGGCAGGCAGTGGCGGAGGCGAAGTTTGCAGCACGAGCCGAGCATGAAATTAATGCGAAGAAAGAAGAAGAAAAACTTAAGTCGGATACACACCTGGAAGTGGTGCGCGAGTCAGCTGCTGTCTGGAAAGAACGTAAACTAGCCGATATCAACCGCAGCCCCAACACCGCAGCCGATGTGCTGAACGATGGCGAGGAGAACGGGTACTATAAGTGGTAGTCTAGAATATAGTTTATCTCTCAGGCCCTGCAGTTAACCTTAGCTGCAGGGCTTTTTATTGCTGCATATGATTTCTGGCTTGGTATAGGTATGGTATACTTTATAAGATGCGTAACTTTGCACAAACTAAACTAAACTATTTTATGAGTGTTTCTAAAATGGCTCAAAATCTGATCGGCTCCGAAATTATCCGGATTGCCGGTGAGGTGAACAGCATGATAGCCCGTGGAGAGCAAATCTGCAACCTCACCATTGGTGATTTTGATCCTTCTATATACCCTATACCAGAAGGGTTAAGCGAGGAGATCACCAAAGCTTATGCGCAGAACCAGACAAATTACCCGCCTGCAAACGGTGTGGCTGCCTTAAGGCAATCGGTGGCCGTTTTTACAAAGAAAGCACTGGGGCTGGAGTATCCGGAAAACGATATTCTGGTGGCCGGTGGCTCGCGCCCTCTTATCTATGCCACTTACCTGGCTATAGTAGATCCGGGCGACAAAGTGGTTTTCCCGACACCATCCTGGAACAATAACCACTACTGCTATTTATCCGGTGCAACTCCTGTAATGATTGAAACAAAGCCGGAGAACAACTTTATGCCTACTGCCGCCGATGTGGCTCCGCATTTGAAAGGTGCTACCATGCTGGCACTTTGCTCTCCGCTAAACCCGACAGGTACAATGTTTGCCAAAAATGATCTGGAGGCTATATGCGACCTGGTACTGGAGGAGAACGCCGGCAGATCAGAAGGTGAAAAGCCGCTTTACATACTCTACGATCAGATTTACTGGATGCTGACCTTTGGCGGTGCCCAACATTTCGACCCGGTGAGCCTTCGCCCTGAACTGAAAAAGTATGTGGTATATATTGATGGGATATCGAAAAGCTTTGCAGCTACAGGTGTGCGTGTAGGCTATGCATACGGACCAACTACCGTGCTGGATAAAATGAAGTCTATCTTAGGACACGTAGGAGCCTGGGCACCTAAAGCAGAACAAGTGGCTACGGCCAGATTTCTGAAAGAGGAGGAGCAACTGAGCTCGTTCCTGGGTGGGTTCAAAGGGAAGGTGCAGCAGAGCCTGGATGCATTGTACAATGCTTTTCAGGAGCTGAAGCAGGAAGGTTATCCTGTAGATGCCATAGAGCCAATGGGTGCTATTTATTTGTCTGCCAAGTTAGATCTGGCTGGCAAGACTACTCCAGCAGGCGAAGTATTGCGCACCAGCAAAGACATTACATTTTACCTGCTGTCAGAAGCTAAGCTGGCCGTAGTTCCTTTCTCTGCTTTCGGATCCGGTGCAGATTTGAACTGGTTCAGGCTATCGGTAGGCGGGGCATCTTTAGAAGCCATAAAAAGTTCGCTGGGAAGGCTGCGTGAGGCATTGCAGAAACTACAGTAGGTGTAGGGTAAGGCCATTAAGTTTATTGGTGCATTGCTCTATAAAATTTGTGTCAGGAACTAAAAAGTTAAAAACAGGAGGGGCTGTTCCGTTATCGGAACAGCCCCTCCTGTTTTTAAGAGAAAAGTCTGCTGTCTGATATTCAGGCGCTCACTTCTTTAGATCGTAATCTGCCGTGAGATGCTTTCGTCCAGCGAAATTAGAGTTTCGGTGCGCTGTACACCTTCTATGGCTTGTATTCTTTCGTTTAATATTTCACGAAGATGTTTGGTGTCGCGGCAGATGATTTTTACGAACATGCTGTAAGAGCCGGTGGTATAGTGCAGCTCTACAATCTCCGGTATCTGGCGCATTTGTTCTACTGTAGCTTTATAGTCGGAGCCCTTATCAAGATATACGCCAATAAATGCGCAAATATCGTAGCCTACAGCACTTGGGTTCACGAGCAATTGTGCTCCTTTTACTACACCCAGGTCGTTCAGCTTTTTCATACGAACGTGTATAGTGCCACCCGATACGTTTAACTCCTTTGCGATGTCGGTGTAAGCACGTGTAACATCTTGCATCAGCAGCTTTAGGATCTGTTTGTCCAGCTTGTCAATTTCGTGAACCATATGTGTACTGGTTATTTCTTTTACTTAAATATATAAAATAAAATTATACTATTTCATTTTCAGGAGACAAGTCCAAATAACAAAAAAATAATACTAAATAAAAAGCATTTTAAATATGGCAGCAGTGGTGCTTAAACTAATATTAAAGTATTACTTTTTATAATTAGTATTTTAAATGTTTGCAAAAGAATGAAATTATCTTGGTATATGGAAGTACTTTGCTCCTGTGTTTAAGGCTTCTGTTTTAGCTTGTTATCCTCGCGGCGGGAGGAGCAAAACAGGTTTAACATGGAATCGCCTGTTACAGTGCTGCAACAGGCGATTCCATGTTAAAGATAAGTTAAACTACCTTTTCTTGGCTAAGGCTGGAAACTTCATACGATAATCCGTATCTACCTCGCCTTTTGTAATTTTAGATAATTTATTTTTGATGATGCGCTTCTTCAGTCCGGAAAGGTAATCCGTAAACAGAACCCCTTCTATATGGTCGTACTCGTGCTGGATAACACGGGCTGTCATGCCGTCATAGGTATCTGTATGTTCGTTCCATTCTGCATCAAAATAACGAATCACAATGCGCTCCGGGCGGTAAACTACTTCACGTACTCCCGGAATACTAAGGCAGCCTTCTTCAAAGCCCCATTCCTCACCGTCTTCTTCTAAGATCTCAGGATTGATAAATGCTTTTTTAACCCCCTTTCCTTCGTCTTTTTCGTCCATCATAGGCTCAGAATCTATCACGAAAAGACGGATGCTCTTACTTATCTGAGGAGCTGCCAAACCCACGCCATGCGCATGGTACATGGTAGCAAACATATCATCAATCAGTTCCTTCAGTTCAGGATAATCCTTCGGAATATCTTGTGCAGGTTCTTTCAGTACAGGGTCGCCGTAAGCGGTTATAGGGTAAATCATATATTTTTGCTCTCTAAATACGATTGTAAAATAATTGTTGCACTTAGCCGGTCCACAGTTGCTTTGTCCTGCCTTGCCTTCTTCCTTAAACCGCCGGCCAACATAGCTTTCTGAGCTATACTGGATGTAAAACGTTCGTCTACGGTATGCACAGGTATGGCAGGAAATTCTTTAGCCAGCAACCGGATAAAGCCGACTACATGTTGTGTAGAGTCGGTTGCATCGCCGCTGAGTGTGCGGGGCATGCCTACCACCAGGGCCTCCACCGGTTCTCGTTGTGTATAAGCCTTTAAATAAGCTAACACATCTTTGGCGTGAACGGTTTCTAATGGGGTGGCAATCAATTGCAACGCATCTGTAACAGCCAGGCCTACACGTTTATTCCCATAATCAATTGCCAAAATTCTACCCATTGCTTTTGTTTATATAATCCTGGCAGTAATTGTATACTGGCAAGATTATGGCTGTAAGATTTACCGTACAAAGGTAAGATTTTCTTTTTAATTAAGCAGAATTGCACTACGTTTAGACCTGAAGCTTAACCTGTACAGGAGAATAAGGTGTAGGTAAAGAACAAATTTTATTCTTTTACTTGTTAAAAGTAGAACACATCTTTTAAACTACAGTAAAAAGCAGGTATAGGAGGTCGTATCGGCGGACAGAATTTAGAGGGTAAGATTAGTAAAATTGATCTACTTTCTTATCTTTAATCACAATTTTATAGATCAGGCAATGAGCGAGGATAAAAATAATTTTTCAGATCAGGAAACCCCTCAGCCGCAGCAGAACCGGAACAGCAATACACTGTTCCAGATTCGCTTGCCGCTGTTTATAGCATTTGCCTTGGTGGTAGGTGTATTAATTGGCGCAACTACTTTTGCCCCTTCTGGCCATAATCCTCAAGGTACCGCAAAAAGTTATCTTAAGTTCAGAGATATTCTCAGCTATATCGACCGCGACTACGTGGATACAGTTAATATTGAGGAATTATCGGATTATGCTATTTCAAAGATGTTGGAAAAGCTCGATCCACATACTTCTTATATTCCGGCATCGGAGCTGGCCATGGCCCGTTCTTACCTCGATGGCGACTTTGAAGGTATAGGAGTGGAATTTAATATCTTTAAAGACACTATTTATGTGGTTACGCCTCTTAGCGGTGGTCCTTCGGAAGCAGCGGGTATTCAGGCCGGAGATAAACTTATACAGGTAGATGGAGAGAGCGTAGCAGGGGTAAATATCACAAATGAAGGCGTGTTTAAGCGCTTGAGGGGGCCAAAAGGTACTAAGGTAGAACTTACTGTACTGCGCAAGGGTAATAATAAGCCACTCAACTTTACGATCCGGCGCAATAAAATTCCAACGCATTCTGTGGACGTGAGCTATATGGTAGATGCGCATACAGGCTATATTAAAGTAAGTCGTTTCTCGGCACATACTTTCGAAGAATTTAAGGAGGCACTTACCGGACTGAAGAAAAAGGGACTACAGCAGCTGATACTGGATTTGCGTGGTAACCCGGGCGGCTATATGGATCATGCTACCCGCATGGCCGATGAGTTCCTGTCGGGGGAGAAACTGATTGTGTATACCGATGGTAAAGGCTCCAAGTATGACTCCAAGACCTTTGCAAATGTTAAAGGCGACTTCGAGAATGGTTCTCTAATCGTATTGATAGATGAAGGGAGTGCCTCTGCTTCTGAAATTGTGGCAGGAGCCTTACAGGATAACGACAGAGCCCTGATTGTTGGCCGCCGTTCGTTTGGCAAAGGCCTGGTGCAAATGCCAATTCCGCTGAACGATGGGTCCGAGCTGCGGCTTACTATTTCTCGCTACTACACGCCAAGCGGCCGCTCTATCCAGAAACCATATGTAGCGGGTACCGACGAATACCAGAAAGACATGCTGAACCGCTATGAACGCGGCGAATACTTTCACCCGGATAGTACCTTGTTCGTGGATTCACTGAAGTATAGTACTACGCTTGGCCGTACTGTTTACGGTGGGGGTGGTATTATGCCGGATGTTTTTGTAGCACGCGATACCACTGAAATGTCGGAGTATCTGAGCAAAATTTACAATAAGAACATTATCGGGGAATATACCCTTAACTACTACCGTGATAACCGTAAGAAGCTTGATAAAATGTCGTTTGATAAGTTTCAGAAGACTTTTGATGTAACAGATAAAATGCTGCAGGACATTGTGACGCTGGCAAAGGAAGCAGGCATTGAGCAGAATACGGCACAATTTGAACGGTCTAAGAATTTGCTGCGCAATAACCTGAAGGCATTTATTGCCAGAAGTGTGTACGGTAACAATGGCTTTTACCCGATTCTGCACGAATCTGATGAAGAGTTTCAGCAGGCGCTCAAAGAATTTACCAGGGCAAAGCGTTTAGCCAGAGGCGATGTGTAGGTAATATCGTGCCTCTGCAGATAGTGCGACCAAAATAAATATACATGGCATACTATCATAAATTAGGCGAAATTCCGCATAAGCGGCACACGCAGTTCAGGCAGCCCAACGGGAGCCTGTATGCAGAGCAGTTGGTGGGAACTTTGGGGTTTAGCGGTGTTTCATCGCTGCTGTATCATGTAAACCCGCCAACACGCATCAGCCGCATAGAGGAGCCTGTGCCCTATGCTCCAAAGGCTGCTGAAGGAGTAAAGCTGGCGCCGCATCACCTGCGTACGTTGCAATTGGTTACTACCGGTTCAGACTATCTGAATGCTAGAAAGCCATTGTTGTTTAACAACGATGTAGTGATCAGTATCTGCAATCCGTCGGAGCTGAAGATGGGCTACAGCTACAAAAGCGGGCAGGCCGACGAGGTGGTGTTTGTGCATGAGGGAAGCGGCGTGCTGTATTCTCAAATGGGAATGCTGGAATTTAAAGAGGGCGACTACCTGGTTATTCCGCGTACTATCATCCATCATTTTGAATTTAACCAGGCTCCTGTCAGGTTGCTGATTATAGAGTCTTTTAGCCCGGTGGAGACACCCCGCCGTTACCGGAACCATTTTGGGCAGTTACTGGAGCATGCGCCTTTTTGCGAACGCGATATGCGACCGCCACATGAACTGGTAGAGTACCAGGAGGGAGGGGAACACCTGGTGCAAATCAAAAAGGAAGGCTACCTGCATCAGTATTATTATAATTTTAGGCCTTACGATGTCATCGGATGGGATGGCTACTTTTATCCCTATGCTTTTTCCATTTATGATTTTGAGCCGATAACAGGGCGTATACACCAGCCACCACCAGTGCACCAGACCTTCGAGGGACATAATTTTGTTATTTGTTCATTTGTGCCACGCCTGTTCGATTACCACCCTTTGTCTATTCCTGCGCCTTACAACCATGCTAATGTAGATTCGGATGAGGTGCTTTACTATGTAGACGGCGATTTTATGAGCCGCAAAGGGGTAGACAGAGCTTCTTTTACGATACATCCGGGTGGCATTCCGCATGGCCCGCACCCGGGCACCGTAGAAGCCAGTATCGGTAAAAAAGAAACAAAAGAATATGCGGTAATGATAGATACCTTCAGGCCGCTGCATTTAACAGAGGAAGCGGTGGCCTTAATGGATGCGCATTACCCGATGAGCTGGAAATAAGACTGCATCAACTTTCTGCATATGAATGCTTCAGGAGAATAAGCATAGCCTTGTTCTCCTCTTTTTTGTGCTACTTTACATTTAGCAGCTGTTGTTGTACTTTTGCACACCAATTGCAAATCTGCCCGCTACCAAACTTACAGGTAGTGAGGTTGCTGAGCACATAAATACAACTTAGAGTAAGTTAAGACTCTTTTATATAGTATGAGTACATTACCAATGAGGATTTCTGAGAAGAATAAACTGGAGAAGATAATTATAGTAGGCGATCGTGTGTTGATAAAACCGAAAACAGCACGTGAGCAGACCAAAAGCGGCTTATTCCTGCCGCCGGGAGTGCAGGAAAAAGAGCGGGTGCAGGAAGGGTATGTAATGAAAGTAGGGCCGGGTTATCCTATACCTGCCGACTACGGGTTCGATGAAGAACCCTGGGAAAATGAGGAAGAGGAAGTGCGCTATATTCCGCTGCAGGCCAAAGAAGGTGACTTGGCAATATACCTGCAGCGCGATGCTATAGAAATCAATTACTTGGGAGAAAAATACTTTATTGTACCTCAATCGGCCGTGCTGATGCTGGTGCGGGAGGAAGATCTTTAGTAGCTGGCTACAACTGGAGTAAAGCCGCATTCTGCTGAATGCGGCTTTTTTTGCGCATTATCCGGTAAAAGCAGCCTTTCGCATATAAAAAATGAGGGTATGTATAGATTCTGTCCTGCTTCAAAATTATATCTCTAATTTCGAGCAACCTTTGCAGCAGAAGCTACATCTTTTAAATACCTCAGCACTTTGCTTGCAGGGCTGCACCAGTACATTAAAACTATGAAAAATTTTTTTTGCCGGTTTTTTACCCCTTTTACCTGCAGGCTGTTTCTCCTGCTATTCTTGCCTGGTTTTGCAGCGCAGGCACAGGAGGTAAAGTCGGTACCTCAACCACCAAAGCAACTGCAGGCATTACGTATTACCGAGCCTGTTAAAATTGATGGCATTTTAGATGAACCTATCTGGCAGCAGGCTGAAATAGCCACCGACTTTATCCAGAACAGACCTAACCCAGGCCCTAAAGAGGTACACCCTACAGCAGTACGCATTCTGTATGATGACGTAGCTATCTATGTAGGAGCTATTATGCATGATGTATCGCCAGATAGTATTCTGAGGCAGCTGGGGCAACGCGACGATATCGGTAACACAGATTTCTTTGGTATTTTTCTGGATACCTACAACGACCAGATCAACGGGTTCGGGTTCCTGACAACGCCGGCTGGTGTGCAGCTGGATGCCCGCTATTCTTCGAACGGAGAAGACTGGAGCTGGAACGCGGTATGGGAAAGCAATGCCAGTATACAAGGAAACAACTGGATAGCAGAATTTAAGATTCCGTATTCCGCGTTGCGCTTCAGTAGCAAGCCTGAACAGGTGTGGGGGCTGAATTTTATGCGTAACAGGCAGGTAACAAGGCGGGGCTTTTTCTGGAACCATGTCGATCCGGCCAAAGATGGTTTCGTAAACCAGTTTGGAAAGCTGGTAGGGATAAAAGATATCAAGGCTCCGTTGCGCTTGTCGCTAACGCCTTACGTCTCTGGGTTTGGTGTAATATATCCTGCCAACACCGAAAGCTCCGGAAAAACAGACTATAACCACGACTTTAACTTTAGTGGAGGAATGGATGTGAAATATGGTATAAGCGATGCCTTTACTTTAGACATGACGCTTATACCAGACTTTAGCCAGGTGCAGTCGGACAATCGCGTGCTGAACCTGTCTCCATTCGAGGTGCAGTTTAACGAGAACAGGCCTTTCTTTATGGAAGGGACTGAGTTATTTAACAAGGGAGACTTTTTCTATTCTCGTCGAATTGGAAGCAGCCCCATTAATTACCTGAATGCACAGGCAGCAGAGGCAGAGGGATATACTGTTATCCAAAATCCGACCGAAACAAAAATGCTTAATGGCACCAAGCTATCCGGTCGTACCTCTTCAGGCTTGGGTATTGGTGTTTTTAATGCCGTGGTAGGAAGAACGTATGCAACCCTGGAAGATGAGCAAGGCAACAGGACAAAGCGGGAAACACACCCGCTTACGAATTATAATATAGCTGTACTGGATCAGTCGCTTAAGAATAACTCTTATGTAACGCTGGTAAATACCAACGTTATGCGCGAAGGCAAAACCTATGATGCCAACCTGACGGGTATGTTGTTCAGGCTGGCTAATAAGGGCAACAAATACGCAGTTAGTGGCAGAGGAGCCCTAAGTCAGCGCTTTTTTACAGATAAGACTGATCTGGGCCATACATATGAACTGGGAGTAGGCAAGGTAAGTGGTAATTTTCAGTTTAGTGCCTCTCATAAAGTAATATCTGATACCTATAATCCGAATGATATGGGTATACTCTTCACAAACAACACTAGTGAGCAGTCGGTAGGCTTACAGTACAACATTTACCAGCCCTTCTGGAAAATGCTGAACCTTTACACAAACATAGAAGGAGGATACGCCCGCCGCTACAAGCCCGATGCTTTTCAGAATTTCTATCTGAACAGCAACATTAATGGTACTTTTAAAAACTTTATGAGCGCTGGAGCCTGGCTTACGCTGGAGCCAGTTACTACTTACGATTTTTTTGAGCCGCGTATAGGAGGAGCCTGGTATTATACATACCCTACCAACTATGGCTTTGGAGGCTGGGTATCTTCAGATTATCGTAAAAAACTGGCACTTGATGTGGAGATCGGATACAGGGGCTTTAATGAGAATAGCCGCCATAATATCAGCATTTACGTCTCGCCCCGCTATCGTGTAAACGACAGGCTATCCTTTACCTATACGTTAAATAATAACACGAAGAACGACGACATCGGTTTTGTAAACCATTTCAATGCTGATCGTTCTGCTGAAGCGCAGGATACAATTATGTTTGGCCGGAGAAATGTAAAAACCACTACCAATACCTTGGCAGTAAGCTATATCTTTAGCAACAGGATGTCCATTACGCTTCGTGCCCGCCACTACTGGTCTGGGGCAGATTACAAGCAGTACTATCAGCTAACATCGGCAGGCATGTTGCAGGAAGATTCGTATCCGCTAGGGTATAGCAGGTATGGAGTGGCTGCTAGCCATAGCCACAACATAAACTATAATACCTTTAATGTGGATATGGTTTACTCCTGGTGGTTTGCTCCCGGCAGCGAGATAAGCATTGTCTGGAAAAATGCCATTGAAGAGGAGGTGCGGCAGCTTATACCCGGGTACTATGATAACTTTTCTCGCACGATGTCGGCCCCGCAAACAAACAGCTTATCTGTAAAAGTACTCTACTACATCGACTACCTCATGCTGAAGAATAAGCTGGCAAAGAAATAAGACCGAAATCTATGAAAGAGAGCGGTGAAGAACTTCTGAACCGCCCTCTTTCATGATAGATCGAGTCTACTTTTAGTATCTATGCTACTTTCGTAGTACAAGCTTTTGAGACTCTACTACATTGCCGTGCCTGACCCTCAGGATATACACGCCTGCCGGGTGGTTGCCAATTTCGATAAAGCCATTGTACTGGCCATAGTAGTTGGCTACTTGGCTGGTATAGATGCTTCTGCCCAGCATATCGGTCACATCTATCAGAATATCCTGGTGTTCGTGTGTTTCCAGTTCAATTCTGAAGCGGCCGGTGCCTGGGTTTGGCGATACGACCAGTTCAGAACCTAACTCCCTTATTTCAGGCTTATAATCGAACGTATAGGCAAGCGACATTTCTGAAACGCAACCATCCTTCATGACGAGCACACTATAGGTGCCACTTTCTTTTGGGGTATATACCTGCCCGGTGGCACCTTCAATTGGCCTGCCATCCAGGTACCACCTGTTGCCGATAGCCTGGCTTGAGACCAACGTTTGTCCTGCTCTTTCTAAAGACGGTTTTTCTATGGAAGTGCCGGTTTGTATGCTTACTGGGATACGATCGCTTTTGCAGCCTAAGGCACTTACTTTCAGGTCATAGAAATAGTAGTAATAGCTTTCCGGCGTGGTTGTAGCAGTATTGCCTGTAATTGCTACAATGTTTGGTATCTGAAAAGGATAACCGGTTACACCTGCATTGTTTCTGAAAATAGTGGCTCCGTTTTCGTAGGAAATGGCAATGCGATATTCGCCGGCTTCTGGTATCACTAAACCTAAATAATAAACAGCCCCCGCGTCTGCAGGATCATCGGGAAGAGCGTCAGGTCCTGGAGTGGTGCGGGTAGCAGTTACAGTAAGTGTTTTGGTAGAGACGGGAGAGCCATCGCTGTTAAATACAGTAAACGTTATTTTGCCGCTATTGCCAATGTAGAGCCTGGCACTCTCCAGCACAAGAGCACCATTTGCCTGAATGCGTACATCCGGAGAGAACTGGTTATAGCCCCCGTTAGAAGCAAAGCTTTTGGTCTTTGGCCCCAGCTGACCGGAAAACTCGTTTAGCGAGGCATAAACAGTACTGCCAACCTGGCTAACAGGCAGCTGTAGCAGGTTGCCTGCTGCAAACGGTTCGGTTGCGCTCTGAGAATTAAACCAAAACACAGTACCGTTGCCTTTTCCTGAAAGTGTATAGAAGTCGGAGGCTCCACAGCGGTAAATGCTTGCCTGGGGCAGGTCTTCGACACCGCTGGCTGTAAACCTGTAGCTGCTGCTGTTGTTGGTTGTAATTACATCTCCTGCCAATGTCGCATTTGCTTCCAATTCGTAAGTAACGTTTGCTTCTGTGGCAAAACTGTTGGCAAGCAGCAGCTCATCCTCGTTATTCGGGCTAAGAGTACCTGAGTAGAGGCCGGAAAGCTGCGCGATCTGAGTGCCACTTCGGCGTACAATAACAGATACCAAAATATTGCTTTGTGCTGCAGTGCCATAGTTTCGTAGTTTCACTACTACAGATTGTGTGGGAGTGGCACAGGTAGATGTGCCGGCAAGCGTTACCTGCGAAATGCCTATATCAGTTAGCGGCTGTGTAAACTGAACCAGATAATCCTGCGTTTCCCCTCTTTGGGTTGTGCCGCAGGCAACTACATTGGCTGCGTTGGTAGTTTCTTCTACTACAATGCGCATCCGGGTCTTATAACCTGCTGTTAAGGCAAAGGGTGCTGTAACCGACGCATTAAAAGTGCCGGAGCCATTTATAACTCCGGATGTTGCTGCCGTTTCACCGGCATCGTTAAAATCACCATCGCCGTTCCAGTCTATAAACACTTTTGCCATTTTAGCCGATTCGGTGGAGCAGTCGCTGAGCTGCAGCGAAATGGTTTGCGCCTGGCCCGGCTCAAAGCTGAAAATATTACTTGTCAGGTCGCGGTAAGTAGCGCAGGTTGCAGGCATCGCTACAGTAGAAGTTCCGAGTACCAGCCTGTTTATTCTGGCACCTGTTGTGGCTGTGCCGGTATTGGTGCAGTATGCGGTGCCTCCAATGCCACTGGCAAGTATGGAATATGCCTGCGGCCCTTTGCTGATCGTGCCTTTATGGCTTATGGTCACGGTATACTTTTCGCCCGGTACAGCATCAGCAATAAGCACCTGCTCTACATTATCCAATTTATTATCCCCTCTCGATGCTGCTTGTGCAGGATTGGCAGGATCAAGTATCCAGGGCATATACGTTGTGTTTCTGCCGGTGATTCGCAGGTCAAGGTCATTTACTAAACGGGGAGAACGGTTGTTGAGCGAGGCAGCCAAAGCGGTGGCCTCCGGGTCTGTCCAGGAAATAGTAACTACCAGTGGTCCTGCGCCTGATGCCGTTACCTCAAAGGTATAAGTCTGGTTGTTGGCAAGTGTTCTTTCCTGGATCAGGTGCGTTTGGTTGGTATTGCTGATAGCTGCTGCTGCCCGCGCTGCATTCAGAAGACCCCAGCCATACATATAATCCGGCCCAGGCTGCGATCCTGCTTCGTCTGCCGTATGAATAGCCAGTCCTTTTAAGGTGGCAGCACGCATCAGGCTGCCATTCTTAATATTGCTATAATGCTCCTGCAGTAGCAGCAGTGTACCCGCAATGTTCGGGGCGGCCATAGAAGTGCCGCTGGAGGACATATAAGAACGATTGCTTTCGCCTGAGGAAGACAAAACCGAGCTACCATTTCCTACTAAATCAGGCTTGATGCGGCCATCATCGGTAGGGCCATAGCTGCTGAAAGACGAACTCTGTACATCCGAGGGTTTGCTGTAGCCACCTGAGATAGGAGCTACAGCACCTACGGTTAATATATTTTTGGCATTCCCATACGTTGAAATAATATCATAGCTATTGTTACTGCTGATGTTGTTAGGGCGGCTTTTCACTAACGTAAAATTACCGGATTTGCTTCGCTGGAAATAAGGTGCACCCGCTGCCGGGCCATTTTCAGAGCGCGAATTGCCTGCCGACTTCACAATAAGGTAGTAAGGAGCATTATAAGCTACTTGATCCCATTTAGCAGTAGTTTCATCATAGTAACCGAATTTATAGTCTTCGGTCTGGCTGATGTCTGTGTCGCCCCACCATTCCCAGTAAGGATCTTCGTCTGTTCCTTTTCTGTCGGAGTTATAGCGCCAGCCGGCAATAGAGCCATAGGAGTGGTTCGAGATTAACAGGTTTGGAGCCGCTGCCGCCATTTCTGACAAATCGCTGTTGAAATCATAGGCTGAAAGCTTTTTTACACCAAAAGCCATACCTTTTGCCAAAGGGTTCACTCCGGAGGCTATCAGCGTACCTGCTACGTGCGTGGCATGGTCGTTATTAAGAGCATCGGTTTTAGGAGTGTCTTTTTGCTCTATACGGCCTGTCAGCTCCTGGTGGGTTGTGCGCACGCCGCCGCCATCCCAGAGGGCCATTTTCTGATTAACGCTGTTGCTGGCGCCGCTCAGGTTCAGGCCTGTGCTTCCGCCTGGCCACAGTTGGTCGGTTTTAGTAGTAGCAGCCGCACGCGTGTTATTGTGTGTTATGTAGTAGATAGGCAGCCCCCTGGAGTCCAGGCCCTGTAAAGCGATATAAGAGCCATCGGAAAGGTGCTTTTCTATTACCCAGCCACGCTCTTTGGCAAGCTCAATGGCTTTTGTGCGATTAGCTCTGTAAGCTTTTTCTTCGGTTGCGGCTAGCTGCGCTAAAGCTTTAGAGTTTACATAAACAGGTTTGGGTGCATTCTGTGCAAGAACAGGTACAGCTATTGCAAAAGAATATACAACAAGCCAAAGGCTTCTGAGTTTCATAAAAATACAGGGTGCGTTTACTTTTATTGGGCCTGAGCCGCAAGCTTAAGCAATTTAATAAATTATACTTCAATTTGTTAAATTACTCTGTAGCCGGAACAGCAACAATTAAACTTAGATTCAATTTAAGCTGTGGCTTTGCAGGAAATCCTGTAGGCTTTGTTCAGAGTAAAAAAAGATAAGCGGCAGGCAACCTTGGTCTGCTCTGGTGCATCATTACAATAGTTTACAAGCTTATAGTTGCCGCATCGCGACAAGCAACGCATTTTAAAACCAGAAAATAAGAAGCATAAAAAGCTGCTTGGTCGAACAGAAACAGAAGTCTATCTATAGAAAAGGATGCTAGGTATAAGTTATGCTGAAAAATTTGAACAATTTAAATATCTTGCTTCATTTCAGAGCTTCTTACATTTTACTTACTTTTTAGCCCGTGCCTATGATCCAGTTAAGTAATATTCAGAAGTATTATGCCGTAGGGCACAATAAGTTACATGTGCTGAAGGGGATAGATATGCATGTGCAGGAAGGGGAACTGGTATCTATTATGGGCTCCTCCGGCTCGGGTAAATCCACCTTATTAAACATACTCGGTATTTTGGATGATTACGATACAGGCGCTTATACGCTGGCAGGAACACCTATTAAAAATCTTTCTGCGGCTAAAGCAGCCTATTACCGGAATAAGTTTTTAGGCTTTGTATTTCAGTCGTTTAACCTGCTTTCGTTTAAAAATGCAATGGAGAATGTTGCATTGCCGCTTTACTACCAGAAGGTTGGGCGCAAGCAGAGAAATAAACTGGCCCTGGAGTACCTAGATATGGTGGGGCTGAAGGACTGGGCGGAACACTCACCCAACGAAATGTCGGGCGGGCAGAAGCAGCGGGTAGCCATTGCCAGGGCTCTTATCTCGCAACCCAAACTTATTTTAGCTGATGAACCGACAGGTGCCCTGGATACGCAGACATCTTACGATGTAATGGACATCTTTAAAGAAGTAAACCGCAAAGGCATGACGGTTGTGATTGTAACACACGAAAACGATATAGCTGAACAAACGCACCGTGTTATCAGGCTAAAAGACGGGCTTATTCTGAGCGATGGCCGTGAAGCTGCTGTTCTGAATGGCGAGGCGGCTGCTACCGCGCACTGATTTTTACATAACTATCCCTTTTACCAACCAAGCTGATACCATGTTTGATGTAGATAAGTGGCAGGAAATCCTGGGTACGATGCAGAAGAACAAGCTGCGTACGTTCCTTACTGCCTTTGGTGTTTTTTGGGGCATTTTTATGCTGGTGCTGCTATTGGGAGCAGGCAAAGGGTTGGAGAATGGTGTTGTAAATCGTTTTGGGGATGGGGCTAAAAACAGCCTGTTTGTGTTTGCTGGTAAAACGGCATTGGCCCATAAAGGTATGGCGCCAGGCCGGCAATTGCAATTTACCAACGAAGACCTGAAAGCTGTTGACAGAGAGATAAATAACGTGGATATTCTGGCGCCGCGTAACCGGCTTTGGGGAGAGTTTACACTTAACTATGGCAAACAGAATGGCTCTTACCAGTTGTTTGGTGCCGAACCTGGTTTCCTGGTGCTGAATGGAGAACGAGCCTTTAAAGGCCGCTTGTTAAACAAGTTGGATGAACAGGAAAAACGCAAGGTGGTCGTACTAGGTGAGCAGGCCAGCAAAGTGCTGTTTCTCGAAGAAGATCCTATAGGCAAGTATATTAACATCAGGGGCATTCATTTTAAGGTGGTGGGTACTTTTAAAGTGAAGGGCAATAACAGTGGCAGGAGGGAAGAGCGGGCCTACATTCCTTTTTCTACCATGCAAACAGCTTTTAATCAAAATAACAAAGTGCAGATGATGGCGCTGGTGGCCCAACCCGGTGTAAGTGCCATGGAAATGGAGAAGCGGGTAAGAACCCTACTGGCCCAGCGGCATAAATTTTCTGAGGAAGATAAGATGGCGCTCGACGTTGGAAATACAGAAGCGGAGTATTTAAAGGTAATGGGCCTTTTTAATGGCATCCGCATTTTTGTATGGATAGTGGGCATCGGTACTTTAATAGCAGGTATAGTAGGGGTAAGCAATATAATGCTCATTATTGTGAAAGAGCGCACCCGTGAAATTGGGGTACGCAAAGCACTTGGAGCTACACCTTTTTCGATTGTAAGCCTCATTTTGCAGGAGTCTGTTGTAATTACGGCCTTCTCTGGTTACCTCGGTTTGCTGGCCGGCACAGGACTGCTGGCCGGCGTAGAGTATCTGATTGTGTCTTCGGGGGCTGAAATGCCTTTTTTTGCTGCTCCTGAAGTCGATTTTGGTGTGGCGCTTTCGGCTACACTTGTGCTGGTTTTGGCTGGTGCTATAGCAGGGCTTATGCCAGCCTTAAAAGCAGCCCGGATTAAACCAATAGAAGCACTACGCGCTGATTAACTCATCATACTACACCAACAAACCTGAGAATTTATGATAGACGTTGATAAATGGGCGGAAATTTATAATACTGTAAAAAAGCACAAGCTTCGCACAGCACTTACTGCCTTTGGTGTTTTCTGGGGCATCTTTATGCTGGTGCTGTTGCTGGGGGCAGGCAAAGGGCTGGAGAATGGTATAACAAAAGAATTTAACGTGGCTAAGAACGCTGTGTTTGTGTGGTCGCAGCGCACCAGCATTCCTTATATGGGCTTTCAGGCTGGCCGCTACATCCGCATGACAAACGAAGATGTAGAGGCTGTCCGGGCTAACCTGCCAGAGGCGGCAGTGGTTGCCCCCAGTAACCAGCTTTGGGGAAGCTTTGCAGTTACATATGGTACAAAAAGCTCTTCTTTTACAGTGAACGGAGAAACCCAGGACCTGCTGTTTATAAAGCCATTGGAGGTAAACACCGGTCGCTTTTTAAACAAGATCGATGTAAAAGAACGGCGTAAAGTGGCAGTTGTAGGGCCGCGTGTGCTGGAAGTGCTGTTTGAAAAAGGCGAGAATCCTATCGGGAAATATATCAACATCAAGGGAAACCACTTTAAAATTGTTGGCACCTTTAAGCCCATAGGCACAGACGAAGATGTGGTGCAGGATGCACAGGTAATCTATATTCCTACCACAACCTTACAGCAAAGCTTTAACCAACCCAATTTCATCGGATCTATTGCGCTTATTCCCCAGGAAGGTATTCCGGCATCGGTAGTAGAAAGTAAAGCAAAACTATTGCTGAGCAAGCGGCACCGTGTGGCTCCGGAAGATGTAAAGGCCTTTGGCTCGGCCAATGTAGAAGAAGAGTTTAAAGAAATACAAGGGCTTTTTGCCGGAATAGCCGGTTTTAGCTGGTTGGTTAGCATCGGAACTATATTGGCAGGGATTATTGGTGTGGGCAACATTATGCTGATAGTAGTGAAGGAACGGACCAAAGAAATAGGTGTGCGCAAGGCTCTTGGAGCTACGCCTTTTTCCATTATCAGCCTTATCATGCAGGAATCGATTGTGATAACTGGTCTGGCAGGTTATGTAGGTCTGTTGGCAGGTACGGGGCTTATTGCTTTTATAGATTACTTGATGGTGAAGTTTGAGGTACAGGCAGGCTTTTTCGGTAATCCGGAAGTAAATCCGGGTATAGCCATAGCTGCCGTAACAGTATTGGTCGTGGCTGGGGCATTAGCCGGGCTTATTCCGGCTACCAAAGCTGCCCGTGTTAATCCGGTGGTGGCTTTAAAAGATGAGTAAGCTGGTAAGCATTTAAAAAGTAACAAAGAATTCTAATTTTTATAATCCTATGAAAAAGGTATTGCTAAGTGTATTTGTGCTCATCTTTCTGGCTTTATCAGCGTGGCTGGGATACTATTTTTACAATAAGTCTAACACTGACCCCATTGTGTACCAAACAGAGGCACCTTTTGAGACGGATATTATAAAGAAAACGGTTGCTACAGGTTCTATAGTGCCCCGCAAAGAAGTAGTGGTTAAGTCGCAGGTATCGGGTGTGGTGGAAGAGCTGTATGTAGAGGCCGGGCAGACGGTGAAGAAAGGGCAGCTGCTGGCCAAGATCAGGATCGTGCCCAACATCGTGAATGTAAACAATGCTGAAAATGCCCTGGAGACGGCAAGAATAAACTTTGAAGAGGCCAAACGGGAACTGGAGCGTTACGATGAGCTGTACCAGCAGAAAGTAGTGGCGGAGCAGGAATACCGCAAATACAAAGCCGACTATAACCTAAAGCGCGAAGCACTGCAATCAGCAGAAAATAACCTGCAACTGGTGCGTGAGGGGGCCTCAAAACGAAATGGGCAGTCTTCTAACCTCGTGCTTTCAACTATAGACGGCATGCTACTGGATGTGCCCGTAAAAGTAGGTACCTCTATTATAGAGCGCAACAATTTTAACGAAGGCACTACCATTGCTTCGGTAGCTGATATGCGCAGCCTGGTATTTGAAGGTAAGATTGATGAATCGGAGGTAGGCAAATTAAAAGAGGGCATGGATCTGCTGCTAACTATAGGAGCTATAGAAGGCAAAATTTACAATGCGAAACTGGAGTACATTGCTCCGAAAGGAGCCTTGGAAGAAGGTGCTATTAAGTTTCCGATAAGAGCACAGGTGCTTTTAAGCGAAAAAGACTTTTTAAGAGCCGGCTATAGTGCCAATGCGGATATTGTGCTGGATAAAAGAGAAAAGGTTGTGGCCGTAAAAGAGAGCATGCTGTTATTCGAGAAAGATGCCACGTTTGTGGAAGTGGAGAAAGCGCCTCAGGTATTTGAAAAACGGCAGGTTAAAACTGGCCTTTCCGATGGCATTAACATCGAAATTGTATCAGGGCTGCAGAAAACCGAGAAAATCAAGGTTCCTACATCTACGGTAGCTGCTATTTAAATGGGAGGTTTGGCTCGCTGGGCTTAGATCATGCTGCTCTCACGCTCAGGTTCCAGCCTCGTAACGCCTTCGGTCATCCAGCAGTCTTTAAACATGCCCCGGTTCTGTTTCGCTAAAATAAACAGATAAGCAGTTTCGTCGCCATCCTTATCTGTTACTACCACCAATTGGTAAGCAGTATCGTCGGTTATGATTAACTTACCTTTTTTGGATGATTTAAAGTTTAGCATTGGCCGGTAGGCTGGTTCCCGCACCAGCAGCCTGAAATGATTGACAGGCCCTAGCTGTACCCTGCTCATAGGAGAAGAAAAGTTGAAAACTGTAATTATTCCGCTGTCGCTTCTGTCGTTCTGCTGAAGGGCTTTTAGCTGAATGTTGATAACATCGCGCGGTGTTAAAGTCTTAGATGGCTGTACATAACTCCATTTGGACGTAGATCCTGTTTCAGCTTCGGCTCCCCTGTATACGGCATAATGTTGTACATCCTGGTATGGCTTTGATGGTACCAGCATCCAGACCATAGCCAGTAAAAGCACCCCTACACCAATTAGAAGTTTATCTAATATGTTCTCAAACCCTCTCATGTTAAATATGTACTTTATTTAGAAGCTAATAGTTGTGTGTAAAGTGGTATTTAAGGGTGAGTAATTAATTTTAGCAGGTGAAAGGAAATATTCAGCATCAGAAAGAGCGGTGTGCGTATAAGCCTAAAGTGCTTTTTTCTAATGATAAACATTCTCTCTAATAAAATAAGGCAGTATATACAAGAACTGCGGCAGCAATCGGAAGTGCAAAAGTTCAGCAAACGCTTTCCTAGAGTTGCAGATTTTATTTTTCAAAGGTTTCAAACCCGGTCGTTTACAGGCCTGCCACTTACACTGTTACTGCTGGGGTGCATGATCAACCTGGCTTTGCTTTCGCGGATAACCGAAGACGTGGTGCAGTCGGAGGGCATTGTAGTGGTAGATAAACACTTTACAGCCTTCCTCTATGATGCCAGAACAGGATGGCTCAGCAAAGCATTGTATATCATCACGCAGTTTGGCTCAAGGGCTTCTACATACATAGTGGGAGCTTTAGTTACGGCAATGGCCCTGTACCGCAGGAGCTATGCCTTTATACTCGCTTTCTGGCTCACAATGGCTGTTGTAGGCCTGTCGGTACAATATACCAAAAAGTACATTAGCCGCGACAGGCCTGTAGATGTAGGTTATTATGAAGAACCAAATTTCTCTTTCCCCAGCGGACATGCCACCACGGCTATCGCTCAATACGGTATAGTTGCACACCTGTTGCTTCAGGTATTCAGAGATCGCTGGAAGCGCAGGGTGGTCCTGTGGTTGATGGCAGTGTTGATTATAGCCATAGGGTTTAGCAGGATATACCTGGGGGTGCATTTTCTTTCAGACGTACTGGCTGGCTTTCTGCTGGGAGGGATGTGGCTGTTAACGGGTATTTCGCTGATAGAGATTATCAGCTTTAAGTATAGAGAATCCTCCTGAACAATCTGTAAAATATAAAATTTGCGGGCTGCCTCTACATAGTAAAGCAAAAGGCATTACTTGAGCTAAGTAATTTGGTTTATGTTTCCCGGTAAAGAAGCTGGTTTTATAACTTAAATAAGTTTATATTGGGTATTAATAGAAATTATGTAAAAATTGTAACTAACTAAGTTGTTTAACGATAAAATAACTCTGATGCACCTACAGATGGAAACTCACGTGTTAAATAGAAGCATCTTTAATTTTTGTATAAATTAAAATATTGAGTTATGGCAACTAAGAAAAATAAATCAAGCCAAGTGGCTTCTGGTAAGAGTAGTATAGCAGGCACTTCCGGTAAGGGAGGCCTTGGTAATATCACAGGCAAACTTCAGGAATTTGGAAGCAGTACAGTACAGAAAGTAGGCAGCTTAAGCACTACCCAGAAAGTGGTGGGCGGCTCTTTGCTAGCTGTTGGAGCTGGTTGGCTGGCTGTTAATTCTATGAGCCCTGCCAGCAAGAACAAAATCAAACATCAGGTGAGCAGCCAGTTCGACAAGATCAAAGGTCTGGCTTCCTCATCGGCTTCTAAAAGCAACATAAGCAAAAGCTAAGCATACGCTTAAGTAATTGCAGTACAAAAGCCGGGCCTGTAAGCCCGGCTTTTGTGTTTTAAGTTTACAGAAACTAATGGTCTGCGTAATCCTATGCCTGATGTACTTGCGTATACTGTTCTTAAATTAAAAACGCTTATAAAACTATGGCTATACTTAAAGCGCTGGCAAGTGGGCTGGCAGGAGCATGTGTGCTTACCTTATTGCACGAGACAACAAGACATACCGTACCCAATGCACCTAGAATGGACCTGTTGGGTATGCGTGCGATAGCAGATATCATGAAAGGTGCAGGTAAAGAACCGCCTGCTGACGACAAACTGCATCGTATGGCTATGGCTGGTGACATTGTTTCCAACTCTTTATACTACAGCCTGGCAGGTACAGGAAACGGAGCATGGCTACGTGGCGCTTTGTTAGGTGCCGGAGCTGGCCTGGGAGCTATTGTGCTACCTGGTCCTTTAGGTTTGGGCGAAGCTCCTAGTAGCCGCACTCCTCAAACCAAAGCCATGACATTCGGTTTATATCTGGCCGGAGGGCTTGTGGCTGCGGCAGTAGGGCATTTATTGGCTTCTGAAGATTAAAAAAGGTGCGCCTTTAGCTCTCTGCTTACTCAGGCAGGTTAGCACAGGCGCACAACATTTCCCGGGTGGGTTCTGCCACCTGGTAATCAGGCAGCGAAGGCTCTTTCATATAGACTACCTGTAGTTCTTTTACAGGCTGATCCGGGTGAGATTCATTCCAGCGGCGGACAAGGTAATTACAGTAGTAAGGGCGCATAAAAGAATTATGCACAAATAGATAATTCTCAGAGTATTTGCGCCATCTGTCGTTTTTAAACAGGGCCATAACAGAGGCAGGTTTAATATAATCTGCCTCTTTGCCTTGCTGATTCAGATCCAGCATTTTGCCATCTTCTGTATGCCCCTCCAATACATACCAGCCATCATCTTTAAAAACGACAGGAGAAAACATACCCCAATGCTGGTCTACGCGCAGTAAGTAACCAGCCCAGCGGGCATTATCCGGAAGCTTAGGTATGTTCTTTACCCCGGCACCTGTTAAATTCCACCAGAAACAGTACAAAAGAACACTTGCCACAAAAACATCCCGAAGCTGCCTTTTTAGGGGTGCAGAGATAAGGGGGCGGTGAATCTGAAGCTGAAAATTAACTGTAGCAGGGCTTTTAAACCGTTGGAAAATGCGTTTAAACTGCCCGGTTTTAGGTCTCCTGAATGATGCCAGCAGCCGCTTATCAATCCAATCCATCACTTTAGGAGGCAGTAAACCTGCTACAGAAGCAATATTGATCAGATAAAACAGACCTACAAAAAGTGTAAGGCTGATTCCAATATGGAACATGAGCAGTACACTGACAACTACCATCCTGAAAAATGAATTGTAGAACGGAATCAGCAGGAGGAAAGGTATAATAAGCTCTGTATACCAAGTTGTAAGGGTAAGGAAGCGTAATAACTCAGGATATGGATAAATCAGTTCTCCGCCAGGCATAAGAATCTGATCCAGACTTAATGCATAGTAGAGGGCAGTACCTTCGGAATTCCATTCAGGTGAATTTTTAAGCAGTGCGGTGCAAAAGTATACCAAGAATATCTGCATGATATAGGCTACCGTTGCTGCGCTGAAGTAGTTGGTGCTTTGTAGTTCGTTTTCAGGTTTGGCTTTTGTGGCGTCGTAAGAGTAGAACTTACCCCATGGCAGAAAAATAGCCCAGAAGAGCAGCATTCGGAGCAGGTCGTCGCCACCCTGTGAAATGAGTGTGTTCCGGTTCTGGAGCGACACAAGCAGGGTCCAGCTAACAACAGTAGCTAAACGGGTCTTGTAACCCACCAGTAAAAAAACGGCAAAAACAGCTGCTACAATAAAAAGCACTGCCTGAACCTGCCATAAGCCGCTAAGAGAGTGAAGGGAGAAGAAATAAGGGTTCCAGGCAAAGCGATGGAGCACATGAAGAGGAAGTACACCTGTGTTGGAATAGTGGGCTTCAAGATCAGTAGACCGGATAGCAAGATCTGTTAAGATAATTCCAGCTACCCATATACGCATAAAAGCAAGTGCACGCAAGTCTACTGTGAATACCTTTCTTAAATATACCTCTAACTGCTTCATAATAGGATAAGGATGTTGTTGGTAGGCTAAAAAGTAAAAAGGCAAAAACACGAAGTGCTTGCCTTTTTACATATTTCGTACGATAGAGTTAATAATTACATAGTAGTGCTTCCGCCGGTTGTGCCAGAAGTAGTACCACCTGTTGTAGTTCCGGTAGTTGTACCAGTAGTTGTTCCTGTCGTAGTGCCAGTGGTAGTTCCGGTTGTTGTGCCAGTCGTATTACCAGTAGTTGTTCCGGTTGTAGTTCCACCTGTTGTCGTACCAGTAGTGGTTCCGCCAGTTGTTGTACCGGTAGTAGTTCCAGTGGTAGTACCTGTTGTTGTTCCAGTGGTAGTACCAGTAGTGGTTCCAGTAGTTGTACCAGTTGTCATTCCAGTAGTTGTGCCACTTGTAGTACCAGATGTTGTTCCGGTAGTAGTAGTGCCAGAAGTGGTGCCGCTGGTAGTTCCGGTTGTGGTAGTACCTGCAGTTGTACCAGTAGTAGTCGTTCCGGTAGTTGTGGTGCCATCAGTTGTTGTTCCTGATGTCGTGCCATAAGTATCAGTGTCGTCCATACCTTCGGTGCCCGTTGTGTTGTTAGCAGAGCAACCAGCTAAAACGGTGGCTACTACAAACGATGAAGCTAGAAGGTTTACAAATGTCTTTTTCATAGATTTCAAGATTGATTTAACAGTACATATTTTTTACATTCTAATTCACCTTTTACGGAGCTTCTCACAAATGGATAAAGAAATGTATAATTATGTTCTGTTTATCAGACTTTTATCTGTTGTTAAGGTATGGAAAATACGTATTAATACCTAAAAAAAGCTGCTTTGTAATATTCGATTTATACTATTGTTGCTTAAGTAAAATCTCCTGTTTTGCCTGCTCCAGCTGTTGAATGATACTGCTTCTTTTATGCACCAGCTGTTCCACGAGCTCTTTTCGCTTCGAAAAGAGTCGCAGCATAATCCAGTTGCTTTTCGCGTGCCGGAGTATTTTCCAGTAGTGCAGGGTAAAAAAGCCAGTGATCGGCAGCGACAGCAGGTAAAGAAACAATATTGGCAACGAAGGGTAAAGTTGATAGCATAGTATAGCCAGTATGGTATAGAAAATCGGGAAGGTGAAGATGCCGACCGAAAGCATCATAGGTGCATGCCATTCTTCCTCCCTGGCAAGCATATAGGCTACTCTGGAAGGAATAATATAAGGCAGGTAATTATGCAGCAATCCGTAAAGGTATACCGGCAAGCCTGCTACAAGGTAAAGCATAGCCAGTATACTTTGCCATACTACTGTTTTAGTATTCTTGCTTAAAGCTGCATCGTGCAGGTTTAGCTGCCTGAGTTGCAGCATATACGCTTCTATTTGCTGTTTTAATGCTTCGACACGCTCGGGTGCCGCCTGTTTAAAGTAGGCCAGGCTTTTTGTAATGGCTCTGGTTAACAGGAAATCCTGCTCGTGCTCAGTTGGTGCTGCCGGTACTTCAGCGGCAAAAGTACGCTTGTATATGCTTTCAATTTGCCTGATAAGCTTATCTTCTTCATTGGTGGGCGTTACTATAATCAGTTTCTCAAGCTCAACTTTCATCTGTTCTGTAAGCAAATGCACAGTGGCCGATGTGTTCTGGCTATAGCTGGTAAGGTAATCTGTTACATCTATAGGGGTTCCGACATTTACAAAAACGTTGCTCCGGAAATTGGTGGGTGCAGAGTAGTTAAGGCCAATAGGTAAAATCCTGACTCTCACATCTGATGAGGCGGCTGCCTGTGCGCCAAGCGCTATGCGTGCTGTGCCTGTTTTTAATTTGCGTAGCCTCCTCTCGTTAAAGCTGTTGCCTTCCGGGAAAATGAGAATAGTTTTGCCCGCTTCCAAAGCATTATAGCTGGCAGCAAAAGCATCATCGTTACCTACGCTCTGTGCAGGTGCATCTTCTTTTCTGTGAATAGGAATGAGGTGCATGCGGTGCAGCAGCCACTTCTTAAAAGGAGAGTTAAATACGGTACTTTTAGCTATGAAATACACCTGTTGCCGGAGCAGCGAAGCTATAATGAGAGGATCCATAAAAGTATTAGGGTGGTTCGATACCACCAGCAGCGGCCCCTGTGCCTGTAAAGCAGTGCGGTTGCGTACTTCAAACTTCCGAAAGAAAATCCAAAGCCCTGTTTTAAAAATCAGTTTCAGTATAAAGTATAACATGCTATAGCCTATCTTAAACGAAGTACTGTCTTATAAACGCCCTCTACCACCTGTGCCATCTTTGGCAGGTTTAAAGTATCCCATGTATCGGTAGGCTGATGGTAATTTTTATTTCTATAGAAAGAGGTATCGGTGAGCATAAGGGCACTATAGCCAAAGCGCCAGTAATTCAGATGGTCCGAAAAGTCAATGCCTGGTACTGCCGCCGGTGCCCTGAGCGACTTTACACGCAGGGGTGCTTCTGCTTTATAGAGCCGCTTAAATTGACGGCCAAAGCTGCCATTGCCAAACTTTTGCACCAGCGCAAGGTAGTTGCCCCGGCTGCCATAAAGCAATTTCATAGGAGCTATCGGGTAGTCCTGCGATTTTCTGGCGTCAGAAAAGTAGCCGATCATTTCCAGAGATACCATTCCTATTACATTGGCCTGCTCTGCCTGCAACGATTGGGCATGGATAAAGCTACCCATGTACTCGCTTCTGAAATAAGGCGGCTCTTCCAGGGTATAGGCTACAAAATCTATGCGGTAGGGCAACACTTCATGCTCCAGCAAGCGGGCGAGTTCCAGCAGGCCAGCCACGCCACTGGCGTTATCGTCTGCACCAGGCTGTTTACCGCAAACATCATAATGAGCTCCGATAATCAAACGGCGGGTATGAGCAGCTCCGGTAGAGTAAATAATATTTTTATATTTTTTGCCTGCTACAAAGTAAGCCTGCTCTGTTACCTGCCCCTGTAGCATACCAAAAGCGGTTTTAATATAATCAGCGGCTTTATCCAATGCCTCCGGGTGTTCATGGTTCCTGGGTTCGGCTGTTGTGGTAAGTGCAATAAGGTGCTGCCTTAAACGAACAGTGTCAGCTGGTGCAGCATAAGCAGGCAGGGTGTTCAGGCAAACAGCCAGCAAAAGTTGGAGGAGCAGATACTTGTGCACAAAAGTTCAGTTGGAGAAGAGCAATATACTTAATTTTAACAGAACTTATTATGAAAAGCACCTGAAAAGGGCACAGGAACACGGGCAGGTGAGGAAGTTACTCTGCTGAAATCAGCCAGTCGTAGGCAGAGGTAAGGTCGTCAAAAGCGCGTGTTTCAAAAGGGGCTTCAATTTCTGTAAACTGGTGCACCTTCTTTAGCTGCTTTAATGCTGTGTTATCAAAGGCGTTTACAACGGCAAACCGTTTAAAAGGAAGTTTGTTGAATGCTTTCAGATAGGTGTGGCGTAACCATTGAAAGTCTTCGGATGAGAGCGGAGGCATCATGCGTTCATCTATGATGGCGTATTCTACTTGAAGCTCTTTAGAAATTCGCAGCCCTTTAATAAGCGCTTGCCGGTATTGTAAGCTGCTACACCCGCCATACCACTGCGTAACCAGCACATTAGTTGCCGCATAGTATTCTACATGAAGGTAATTCGAATCAAAAAACACCATTTCACGCGGCTTTAGGTTAGCGAAGTAAGATTAAGCATTAAATGAACTCTTACAAAACCAGGGGTATTAAATTGCTGTTATTAAATCTTTAAATAATAAAGCCCTTGTTTTGCTTACTGGGGAGAAGGGGAAAGTATGCTTTTAAAGAAATAAAATTAAAGAATATTTGTTAAAAAGCAATACTTTATAGCATTATGTTATTTAAATACTGAACATAAATATGATGTTAAGAAATAAGCCACACCTTTCATTGCTGTTGAGGTGTGGCTTATACAGGTATTCTAATAGCTAACTAATAGCTAATTGCTATTTTGTTCTGAGGTTGTTTGCATTGCTGCCGTCCAGCTTTCGGGTATCCTCCTCGTTTTTAGCTGCTGCATTACCGCCTGCTTCTTTGCCTTCTACTTCTGGTTCAATAATATCGGTCTTTTCCATCTTGGTGCCTTCTAAAGGCTCAGGGTTTTCATCAGGTAAGCGTTTGCTTTCGTCCTGGTTTGTAATGATATCGTCTTCTTGAGGTGCTTCCATAGTAATTAAATTTATAGGTATACTTTGGTTTTACGGTTAGAACCAGCAATAGGTGTTGCTGCCAGATCAGGTAGAAGGCTTGGGTAGTTTGTTAGGAGAGGGTATGTTGTATACTTAGATTATGGTATAGTCGTTAGGAGGGAGTGAATGTTGCTTTTAATAAATAATGCCACTACAGATAATTATAGTTGTTTTACTGTATATGCTGCTCCCGCAGCGTGCACAGCAGCAGAGTACCTTTGATGCCGACAAAGCAGCAAAAGCCAGTTTTACAGAGTTGAACCGGGTGCGGCAGAATCCGAAGCAGTATGCTTCGGTGTATAAGCTTCCGGCACTCCTGAAGGTGCCTAAAAAGCACGAGTTGATTTGGGACACAACGCTTGCCAGGCTAGCTCGCCAAAAGGCAGAAGATATGGCGCAGAATAATTACTTTGCGCACGTAGATAAGAGAAAGAAAGGCATGAACTATTACCTCTGGAAATCTGATTACCCTTTGCCGCACTACTTCTCGAAACAAGACAATGCCAATAATGTAGAGTCGATTGCCGCCAACACAGAGGGGCCGCAGGAATTTATAAAGCAGTTAATTATAGATGAAGGGGTGCCTGGGTATGGCCACAGAAAGCACTTGTTGGGACTCGACGATGGCAAAACACCAACTACGCATGTCGGGATTGGTATTGCCTATAACTCTAAATCAAAGTACAAGTACTACTGCAGCATTTTGATTGTGCCTAAAGTGGAGAACCAATAAAGCTGTTTACGGTTGCTTTTTCAGGTAATACAGCGTCAGGTATTTCAGGTGAAGGCACAACTCCTAAAATATATGCAACATTAAGCCGAGCTATTGGCGGCAGCTACATTAAAGCCTCATCTGCTTCCTTACATAAGCCTCCAGCGTGTTTTTTGCCACCAAGCCTTCGTACTTCTCCAGTGTTTTGTTCTTGGCGCGTTTATCTTTTGCCTTGATCTTGGTATAGAGCGTTACCATACTTTCAATGCCACGGATGTTTGCTTGCAGTTCGTCTTTTTCGCCTTTGTTTTTTATTAAGAACAAGCCTTTGCCAAAGATAAATTGCGGAACCAGCATATCTTTTAGGCAAAACTGTTGTCCTGCATAATATCCTGGATAAAGATGCCGTCTACTGTAACAGAATAAGGTGCACCTTCCAACCATTTAAAAGCATATTGCGCTTTTTCCTGCCTGTCGCGCTGGCTGTCCGGAAAAGGATTTTCTTCGAGCCAGACAATAGTTTTGGCCACCTGTGCCGTGTCGCGCAGGTAGTCTTCTTTTGTCTTCCAGTCGGAGTTTTGAGCAAAGGCAGAAAAAGTAAAAAGCAGGATCAGAATAAAGGGAGTGTACAGCTTTTTCATGAGTATTAAAAAGATTGGTTTAGCAATATAGTATTTTTTCGAGATCGCAACAATTATATTTAATATTTATATCTATTTAATTATCAGTGTTATAAGGAATTGTTTGCACTGTTAAATAATTTTAATTTGTACCCCCCAACAATTTGCGCTAACTTGGGGCAATTTATACATACCATACCATGCCTAGAGACACCAGCATTAAATCTGTTCTTATTATTGGTTCTGGTCCCATTATAATTGGCCAGGCTTGCGAATTCGACTATTCTGGCTCACAAGCCTCCCGCTCGCTACGCGAAGAGGGTATAGAAGTGACACTTATCAACTCCAATCCTGCCACTATCATGACAGATAGTATTACGGCGGATAATGTGTACTTAAAACCACTAGAGAAGAAGTACATTATTGAGATTCTGGAGAAGCATAAAATCGATGCCGTTCTTCCTACAATGGGTGGCCAGACTGCCCTGAACCTGGCCATAGAATGTGAAAAGGCAGGTATCTGGAAGAAATATGACGTAAAGATTATTGGCGTTGATATTAAA
Organism: Pontibacter sp. SGAir0037; assembly: GCF_005491705.1. Lineage (NCBI taxonomy): Bacteria > Pseudomonadati > Bacteroidota > Cytophagia > Cytophagales > Hymenobacteraceae > Pontibacter > Pontibacter sp. SGAir0037. Next base: position 4,527,492 of record NZ_CP028092.1, read on the forward strand.
GCTATTGAGACAACCGAAGACCGGGAGGAATTCAGGTTAAAGATGCTTGAGCTTGGCGTTAATGTTTGTAAAGGAGAAACGGCAACTTCTTTCCTGGAAGGTAAAGAGATTGCGCAGGAAATAGGCTTCCCGCTTGTTATTCGTCCTTCGTTTACACTTGGGGGCTACGGCGGTGGCTTTGTAAATACACCCGAAGAGTTTGATGCAGCCCTTACACGCGGCTTGCATGCCTCTCCTGTGCACGAAGTACTTATCGAGCAAAGTATTCTGGGTTGGAAAGAGTACGAGCTGGAACTGCTGCGCGATAATGCGGGTAATATCATTATTATCTGCTCTATCGAAAACTTCGACCCAATGGGCGTGCATACAGGCGACTCTATTACGGTAGCCCCAGCCATGACTTTGCCTGATACGGTGTATCAGCAAATGCGCGACCTGGCCATCAAAATGATGAATGGCATCGGGCAGTTTGCCGGTGGTTGTAACGTGCAATTCTCGGTAAACCCGGAGGATGATACCATCATTGCCATCGAAATTAACCCACGTGTTTCCCGTTCGTCTGCTCTGGCTTCTAAAGCTACCGGTTACCCAATTGCTAAAATTGCAGCGAAACTGGCTATCGGTTATAACCTGGATGAGCTGAAAAACGCCATTACTAAAACAACCTCTGCTTTCTTTGAGCCTGCACTGGATTATGTAATTGTAAAGATCCCTCGCTGGAACTTCGATAAGTTTAAAGGTGCTAACCGTACCCTTGGTCTGCAGATGAAGTCGGTAGGTGAGGTAATGGGCATCGGCCGTACATTTCAGGAGGCGCTTCAGAAAGCCTGCCAGAGCTTAGAGATTAAGCGCAACGGTTTGGGTGCCGACGGGAAGGAAATGACCAACTACGACGACCTGATCTACAACCTGAAGAACCCGAGCTGGAACCGACTGTTCTGTATCAAGGATGCGATGCGTGCCGGTATACCAATGAGCACCATCCGTAACCTGACAAAGATAGATCCGTGGTTCCTGAACCAGATTGAGGAGCTGGACCAGCTGGAGCGTGAGCTAAAGAAATATACGCTGGCTACGCTGCCTGCCGACCTGCTGCGCGATGCAAAAGTGAAAGGTTATGCCGACCGCCAGATTGCGCACATTTTGGGTTGCAAAGAAAGTGAAGTACACAGTGTGCGTATGGAACTTGGCATTAAGCGTGTGTTCAAAATGGTAGATACCTGCGCAGCCGAGTTTGAAGCGAAAACACCGTACTTCTACAGCACCTTTGATGGCGAAAACGAAAGCATTGTTACAGACAAGAAAAAAGTTGTAGTACTTGGCTCCGGGCCGAATCGCATCGGGCAGGGTATTGAGTTCGACTACAGCTGTGTGCATGGCGTATTGGCTGCCAAAGAGTGTGGCTACGAAACCATCATGATCAACTGCAACCCTGAAACAGTTTCCACAGACTTCGATATTTCAGATAAACTGTACTTCGAGCCGGTATTCTGGGAGCACATCTACGATATTATTCTGCACGAAAAACCAGAAGGCGTTATTGTGCAGCTGGGTGGGCAAACGGCTCTTAAGCTGGCAGAGAAGCTGGACCGCTACGGTATTAAGATTCTGGGTACGAGCTACCAGTCGCTCGATCTGGCCGAAGACCGTGGCTCCTTCTCATCACTGCTGCGCGACCTGGATATTCCGTATCCTCCGTTTGGTGTGATTGAATCGGCTGAAGAAGCGTTAGAGCTCTGCAAAGAGCTGAAGTTCCCGCTGCTGGTGCGCCCAAGCTATGTACTAGGTGGGCAAAGCATGAAAATCGTGATCAACGAGAAAGAGTTGGAGGCACACGTAATCGACCTCCTGAAAGACCATCCGGGCAACAAGGTGCTGCTAGACCACTTCCTCGACAATGCCATAGAAGCAGAAGCTGATGCTATCTCTGACGGCGAAGACGTGTACATCTGTGGTATAATGGAACACATTGAGCCGGCTGGCATTCACTCAGGAGACTCTTATGCGGTACTGCCTGCCTTCGATATGTCGGAGCATGTGCTCAGACAAATAGAAGATTATACCAAGAAGATAGCACTGGCATTGAACACAGTAGGTATTATTAACATACAGTTTGCGGTTAAAGATGAGGTGGTTTATGTGATTGAGGCAAACCCACGCGCGTCTCGTACTATACCATTTATCGCAAAAGCTTACCGTGAGCCGTACATTAACTACGCTACCAAGCTGATGCTGGGAGAGAAGAAGATCAAAGACTTTAACTTTAACCCATACAAGCAAGGCTATGCCATTAAAGTGCCTGTGTTCTCACATAACAAGTTCCCTGAAGTAAACAAGGAGCTTGGGCCTGAGATGAAATCGACAGGTGAAGCAATTTACTTTATCGATGATCTGCAAGACGATTACTTCACCAAAGTATACTCCGAAAGGAACTTATACCTGAGTATGTAATCTGGACTGAAATAACATCAAAAAGCCCTTCTGTATAGTACAGAAGGGCTTTTTGTTTATAGCTGTTTTTAAAATATTGCTTTAGCAGCGGGTTTAGTGTAAACATAGTCAAGTAAAGCCTGTCATCTCCAGCCTTTCTACTTAACTATGTGCAAGTCTGGTCGTATCAATCCTAGAATCAGCGGTTTCCTGGTTCCATAAAGGTTATGACAAGACGTTCAAAAAGAATATACATTACCCTGGGGATTATTTTACTCCTGCTTATCATTTTCAGGTTGGCACTGCCTTCCATTGTAAAAAGATATGTAAATAAAACCCTCAGCGAACTGCCTGGCTATAACGGGCATATAGAAGACATAGACCTGAGCCTGTATAGAGGAGCTTACAAAATAAAAGGGCTGGTGCTGGAGGAAGAGAAAGGTAACCCTAAATACCCTTTTCTTAAAATTGCCGAGACCGATCTCTCTGTTGAATGGAAGTCGCTGTTTAAGGGAAAGGTAGCCGGAGAAGTATTGATGGGGACACCGGAAATCAACATTGTAGCCACCTCCAGCACCGATACAAGCCAAGCCACACAAGAGCACTGGACGGAGGTTGTAAAGGATTTGATGCCCATTACGATAAACCGTTTCGAGGCAACAAATGGCATGATTGCCTACCGCGATTTTAATGCAAGCCCTGACATAAACATGCATATTGAGAACATGCACCTGGTTGCGCTTAACCTGGCAAATGTGGAGGAAGAGGGAAATGCATTGCCATCAACGGTTTCGCTTACAGGTACTTCTGTTGGAGGAGGTAGCCTTCGAGGAGACATGAAGGTAAATATGCTAAAGGAAGTACCGGATTTTGATATGAAGATGAGGCTGACAAAGGTAAATTTAACCAGTCTCAACGACTTTGTGAAGGCTTACGGGAAATTTGATATAGAGCAGGGGCAGATGGAGCTGTATAGCGAACTAAAAGCAAAAGACGGAAAACTCGATGGTTATGTTAAACCATTTTTTGAAAATGTAAAGGTGCTGAACTGGGAAAAAGACAGGGAAGAAGGCGGCTTTTTCCGGGCAGCTTGGGAAGCTGTGGTTGGCCTTGTAAAAGACGTAGTGGAAAATCCTAAAGAAGATAACATAGCTACTCAGATACCTATTGAAGGAGACCTGAATCAGCCGGACACCAATACGTGGAAAACAGTGCTGAACGTATTGCGGCACGCTTACATTAAAGCCTTTACCAGGGGCCTGGAAAGCACCGCCAGTGGTGCAGCCAACGGGGAAGAAGAATCAAGGTAAAAAGAGCATGATAGAAATAAGGCGGGCAACGCTACATGACCTGCGCACGGTAAAAAGTATAGATGAGGCTTTGTTCGGAAAAGACAGCTACCCGCTGTTTGTCCTGCGCCAGTTCTTCGACATTGCCAAAAGCCTGTTTATAGTTGCTGTTTCGGCTGGCGAAGTAGTTGGCTATACCATTGGGCACCACGACCAGGAGAGGCAGGAGGGGTGGGTACTTTCTTTGGGAGTATTGCCAGCTTTTGCAGGTAAAGAAATCGGAAAGCAATTAACCGTTTATCTGCTGCAGGCCCTGGAAGCAAAAGGCGCCAGAACTGTTTTTTTAACGGTTCATCCGTCAAATACACCTGCGCTGAGCTTATATAAGAAATTAGGTTTCGGGGAGCAGGTTTTAGAGAGCAGCTACTACCTCGATGGCAGCCCCAGGCTTGTGATGCAGGTTGCTATAGCACAGGCAGAAGAACGGCTTTCTGCCTCATAACATACCTGCCTTAAAAAGCCCAGATACCTGCGGGCGTAATGGCAAAGTCTAAAGGTATATCATGCAAACCTGCATCGGCGATCTGTTCTACAGGAGGCTCTAAAGATAACCCGATCTTTAGTACGTTTGGGCGGCAGTCGGCCAGAAAGCGGTCGTAGTAGCCTTTGCCATAGCCAACCCGATGGCCGGTCTTATCGAAGGCCAGCAGCGGTAGCAGCACCATGTCTACCTCTGCTGCCGAAATAACATGCGCATGCTGTGGCTCCGGTATTCCCCAAGCATTTTCTACCAATACGGCTTCGTCTGTTAAAATATGGTGCGACAGGTTGTTTTCTGTTATATCTGTAACAGGCACTGCTACACGTACCTCAGGGTGCTCCAGCCTTAGCCGTTCTATAAAAGGCCAGGTATTTACTTCTTTATTTCTGATGATAGGAAGAAACACATGCACCGTTATACCCGGGTTCAGCCGGAACCGCTGAAAAAACAAACTAGCCATGCGTTGGCTGCGAAAGTTTACTTCCTCTAAAGGTAAAGCTTTCCGCTGCTGCAACATCAGTTTGCGAAGATCAGCCTTTCGCATTACGCTTCTTCCAGAATGGTAAACTTCAGTTCAAAAGGTTTGAATGCCTCTACCAGTGCCGGAATAAAATCAGGGTTGTTTGTCTGATAGGTGAGCAGATTGTCCTGGCGCTCTTGCAGGCTGCCGTTCGGGAACAGTTTATCTTTTAGGTTCTCGAGCTGCTTAAATGTTTGCTCATGCTTATTGTCACGGGCTTTGGAAATTTTCTTTTCGAGCATTTGCAGAGCGTTAGCAGCTTTCTGAGCTTCGGCACCTACTGTTTTGGTTAAGGTAGGTTCAATTTCCTGCGCCAGCTTTTCTACTTCGGCAAAGGCGGTTGCTACGGCATTGCGTTGTGCCTCTAGGGTTATTTCCTCTTCGTGTAACTGGGCCGATAAGTACTTTTTAAGTTCCTGGTAATCTTTAAAGAGCTCCTGAGGCTGCAGTCCCAGTTTCTGCATCCGGCTGGCGTTGCCACGGTTAATATAAAGGGCCGAGTTGCGTGGCACCAGTATAGGAAAAGCCACCTGGCAGGCATCGAATACCTTTTTAAGCTGGAACCAATACGCTACTTCTGCTCCGCCGCCTATATAAGCCAGGTTAGGGAGGATAAGCTCTTCGTAAAGAGGCCGTAAAATAACGTTAGGGCTAAACTGCTCCGGGTGCTGCTCTGCTAACTGAAGTATTTCCTGAGGCGTAAAGCTGATGTCGGTATTTAAAACTCTATACTTTTCGCCTTCCTGCACAATACGCTCCCGGAGCCCTTCCTGCAGATAAAACAAGTTAATTTCCCTGGAGTATACCTGCGGTTTGTATCCCAGTTCTTCCAGTTGCTTACTGCTTTCCTCTACCAGTTTGTTAGATATATTTTCTATTAGCTCTTGCCGAATAACAGGAGCAAGTGCTTTCTTCAATCCGGCATCATCGCCATCAACACTTACCAGGCCATAGGCCCCAAATAAAGCATGTGTAATAAAGCGGGTTGCATCGGCGAGGGTATTACTGTTGCGGTAAGCAGCTTCAAAAACAGGATACTGCTCTGGCATTTGCTCGAGCACCTGCTCCAGCCCTTGTGTAGAGAATCTGCCTACAGCGCCTTTCTGATCTGTTTCCCAGGTATACTTCTTTCCGAAAAGGCTGAAATGGTTGATTTCCGGAAAGTCGTGATCTTCTGTAGCCATCCAGTAAACAGGTACAAAGTTGTAGGCGGGATATTTTTCCTGTAACTGCTTGCACATGTTTATGACCGTAACAATCTTATAAACAAAGTATAAGGGGCCGGTAAAAATGTTCAGCTGGTGGCCCGTGGTAATGGTAAAAGTATTAGGCTGCAGGAGCAGGTCGAGGTGCTGTTTTACCTGCGGGTGTATTTCTGCCACTGATCTGTATTGCCTCTGAAGCGAGGCGTGCAGCACCTGGCGTTGTTCCGGTGTAAATTGCTTTTCCTGTATCTGCTTCTCAAAAGCCTCAGGTGTCGGAAAATGATTATAGAAAGGCCGCAGCTTTTCGCTTCGGCACAGGTAATCAGTTATAGTTTGGGAAAAAGCGCCGGTAGCGGCGTAGTCCATAGTGGTAACTTTCATAGTAGATACTTCCATCTGCGGAGCCTGAAATGTTAGGGTAGCGTTTATTCGAGCACACATAGCAATTATGCACTCATACGATAGTGCTGTGTGTTCTGCTACGCTGCAAAGTAAAGCTTTATTTTACTCAATTGCAGATGCAGTGGTTGTATTCAGATAGAAAGCGTATTTTAAAGGATGAGCAGCAGCAATATAGTTTAATAAAAAAGGATGACATTGATGTGTCATCCTTTCAGGCTTTACTGTTGAGAGAGCTATACCAGCTGCATTTTCCTCAGGTTTAAAAGCATGTCTTTCGTCATAGCGTTTAAATCGTAAGCAGGTTTCCAGCCCCAGTCTTGTTGTGCAGCGCTGTCGTCTATACTTTGCGGCCACGAATCTGCTATCTGCTGGCGGTAATCCGGGTTATACGTTATATTAAAATCCGGAATATGTTGTTGAATGGCTTTGGCGATTTCGGCCGGTGAAAAGCTCATTGCGCTCAGGTTGTAGGAGCTTCGAACCTTAACAGCATCAGCAGGAGCCTGCATCAGATCTATTGTGGCTTTAATGGCATCGGGCATATACATCATAGGCAGGTAAGTATGCTCGCTTAAAAAGCATTCAAACGTTTCACCTGCCAATGCTTTGTGGTAAATATCTACTGCATAGTCGGTGGTGCCGCCACCCGGAAGTGCTTTATAACCGATAAGGCCAGGATAACGAAGGCTACGCACATCCAGGCCATGTTTCAAGAAATAGTATTCGCACCAACGTTCGCCTGCCTGTTTGCTGATGCCATACACCGTGTTCGGGTCCATGACAGTATGCTGGGGCGTGTGCCGGCGTGGCGTATTGGGTCCGAAAACAGCAATGGAACTAGGCCAGTAAACACTTGCTACTTTCTGCTCCAGCGCCAGGTCGAGAATATTAAACAGACCTTCCATGTTCAGCTGCCAGGCAAACTTAGGTTTTTTTTCGCCGGTGGCAGAAAGTACGGCAGCTAACTGATAAATATGCTTGAAGTTGTATTTAGAGGCCAGGTCTTTCAGAACCTGCTTGTTCAGTACATCAACCTCCTCAAAAGGACCGGAATCGCGTAGCTCTGCCTGTTTGGGAGTGGAGATATCAGCGGCTATTACGTTGTCGCCGCCGTAAATATTTCTAAGTTCCAGGGTGAGTTCAGAGCCCAGCTGACCGCAAGCCCCGATTACCAGCACCTTTTCACCGGTATTTGCCATAAAATAGGTTAATCTTTTTGCAAAGTAACCTATTTCATTTCAATAGTTAAAATATAGAGAGGAAGTATTTGCTAAACCGTTTAAGTGTGTTATATAAATGTTTGTTGTAAGAGAGGGGTAAAGAGAAAAACGCCCACCATCTGGCGAGCGTTTTTCCTCTAACTAATCTAACTTTACCAATATTTACAGTACAAATGTAGAAGAATTAGTTTGGCTGGAAATGTGGTAAAAGCGGATTTAATAATTAAATAATACACTTGGAAAAAGGTTTTAGCGGCTCCTGTTTCAAAAATTGATTTTATTATCTTTGCACATAAGGCGTTGGTAAGCGCCAGAACAGCATGACGTTTGAAGAATATCTGGTTAAGAGAAGGATAAATAAAGCTGCCTTTGAGGCAGGGGACTCGGCACGCTATAAAGCCTGGGAGGAGATGTATGCGCAAATGCACCCGAACAGTTTTTATATGGCAGTAAAAATGGTGCTCAACGATATTCGACTGAGGTTTCATTTGCGTGAGGAGGAGGTGCCTAAGCCCGTACCTGCTACAGCCGAAGCCGCAAAGCCGGTTGTGAGGCGCGCTGCTCCGACTGCTAAGCCAGCCAAAACATTGGCTCCTGCGCCACAGCCAGCCGCTGAAGAAAAACAAGAAGCAACTGAGGCACCTAAAGCCAGACCTGTTATCCGCCGGCCTGCTGCCATGCAAAAACCTGCAGCGGCAGAAACAACTGATCAGGAGAAAGATGCGAAAGAAACTTCTGCGCAACCTGCCGCAGCACGGCCAAGGCCTGTGATGAAACGTCCGACTGCCTTGCAAAAGCCAACAGAGGACCAGCCTTCAGAGGCTAAAACAGAAGAAAAAGCAGCTGAGGAGCCTCATGATGCAGCTTCTAAGCCTCCGAGGCCGCGGCCAGTTATGAAACGCCCGGCTGCGCCTGCAGCCTTGCCGCCTGAACCAGAGCCACAGGATACAGGAACGGCAGATGCTGGAGCAGCAGCTGAAAATACTGCAGCCGAGGTGCCGGCACCCAAACCTCCGAGACCACGGCCGGTTATAAAGCGACCTGTGCCTCCTGTAGCCGGCAATCCGGCAGCCGATGCATCAGTTGCGGCAAAACCAACTGCAGGAGAAAGCCAGCAGGAAGATAAGCCCAAACCTCCTCGCCCGAGGCCTGTGATGCGAAGGCCGCCACCCAAGCCGGCAGATGAAGGGGGAGAAGCACAAAGCTAACGGAGCTTCCATAAGTAATGCAGGCAATAAAAGATCAAGCGCAATTATGTAGCACATCGAGGTTAAATAAGTATAACCCTTCTGTAAGAACAGTATAACAACACCTTTCAATCCTGAACTTTAATTTGACGAAGCACTAAACTATGTACGAGACCTTAAAACCTGATTTAGAACAACAGCTTGTAGAAATACAGGAAGCAGGCTTATATAAAAAAGAACGTATCATCACGACGCCACAAGGTGCTGAGATAAATACCACCATGCAGCCAGAAGTGCTTAATTTCTGCGCAAATAATTACCTGGGGCTTTCGGCGCATCCACGTGTAATTGAAGCGGCCAAAGCAGCTATCGATTCGCATGGCTACGGCATGAGTTCGGTGCGCTTTATCTGCGGTACCCAGGATATACATAAAGAGCTAGAGCGCAAGTTATCGGAGTTTTTAGGTACAGAAGATACTATTTTGTATGCCGCCGCTTTTGATGCAAACGGCGGGGTGTTCGAGCCTTTGTTTGATGCTGATTCGGCTATCATTTCGGATGCGCTGAACCATGCTTCTATTATAGATGGTGTGCGACTGTGTAAGGCACAGCGTTTCCGTTACGAGCATAACAACCTGGCCGACCTGGAAGCAAAATTGCAGGAGTCGCAGAATGCAAAACATCGCATTATTGTGACAGATGGCGCCTTTTCGATGGATGGTACAGTGGCACAGTTAGATAAAATTGTGGCACTGGCAGAGCAATATAAGGCTGTGCTCATGGTGGATGACTCTCATTCTACAGGCTTTATGGGTAAAACAGGCCGTGGTACGCATGAGTACCATCATGTGATGGGGAAGATCGATATTATAACAGGTACACTTGGTAAAGCACTGGGTGGGGCCATGGGGGGCTTTACATCAGGCCGTAAAGAAATAATAGATATGCTGCGTCAGCGATCGAGGCCGTACCTGTTTTCTAACTCACTGGCTCCTTCTATTGTAGGGGCTTCCATTGCAGTGCTGGATCTGTTAAGCTCTACTACGGAGCTACGCGATAAGCTGGAGTGGAATACCAGGTACTTCCGTGAGAAAATAACCGAAGCTGGTTTCGACATTAAACCAGGCGATCACCCAATTGTGCCTGTAATGCTGTATGATGCACCGCTGGCGCAGGAGTTTGCAGCCCGCATGCTCGACAGGGGTATTTATGTGATTGGCTTCTACTACCCGGTAGTGCCAAAAGGACAGGCAAGGATCCGAGTGCAGCTATCGGCTGTTCACGATAAAGAACATATTGATAAAGCTATTGCAGCTTTTACAGAAGTAGGCAAAGAACTTGGCGTGCTGAAGTAGAATGCTTCTAAATTAGATAAAAAGGTAAGCCACTTCTGTAAATGGAGTGGCTTATTTTATATATTGTAGTAGATTAACACAAAAGCAGGTAGAAACGCTATGAACAAAGTGAATATAAAAGCAGGCCAGATGTTATTAGGTACTGTTATGTCGTGGTTGGTTGTATCTTTTTTGGCGTACTCTACAGCCGATATGCGCGGTGAAGCAAACATAACGGCAACGCTGCTGCAAATTACCTTTTACTTTTCTTTGCTGCTATCGATAGAAGCTTGCCTGAGTATGTTGCTCAACCCCGAGTGGACAAGGCTGAACCTGGGTGTTATACTGCTGTTGTGTGCTCCGGCCCTGGCTTACCTGGCCTGGTTCTTAAGTGAGTTTCTGTTTGTTTAACATGAAACCCGGCAGATTTCTGCCTGCCGAATTTCATGTTGCTGTCTCTTTAAAAGTTCATCACAACTTCTTCAATTATATCGCAGCACTCTCTTAGCTGTTCTTCGGTAATAACAAGTGGAGGAGCAAAGCGGATAATGTTTCCGTGGGTTGGCTTGGCAAGCAGGCCTTTTTCCATCAGGGCAACACATACATCCCAGGCAGTATAGCCATCTGCTGTAGGTTCTATAACAATTGCATTCAGTAAGCCCCTGCCACGCACCATTGTTACCAGTTCAGGGCGCATAGCTTTTATCTGGTTCATGCGGCTCCGGAATATTTCGCCCATAGCAGCTGCATTTTCTGTCAGGTTTTCATCCTTTATTACCTCCAGGGCAGCAACAGCTACCTCGGCAGCCAGTGGGTTGCCCCCAAAAGTAGAGCCATGTTCGCCAGGCTGTATGCAAAGCATGATATCATCGTTGGCCAAAACAGCGGAAACAGGCAGCACACCGCCGGATAATGCTTTGCCTAAAATCAGGATATCTGCTTTTACATCATCATAATAACTTGCCAGCAGTTTTCCTGTACGGCCTATACCTGTCTGGATTTCATCGGTAATAAGCAACACATCATACTCTTTGCAAAGCGCATGCGCTTTTGCCAGGTAGCCTTCGTCCGGTACCATTACACCTGCCTCGCCCTGTATAGGCTCAACCATAAAGGCGCAAACATTCGGATTTTCCTGCAGGGCGCGCTCCAGAGCCTCAACATTATTGTAAGGAATAACTTTATAGCCCGGTGTAAACGGCCCAAAGCCTTTTGTAGAATCAGGATCTGTTGAGAATGAAATGATGCCAGTTGTTCTTCCGTGGAAGTTGCGCTCTACAACCAATATGTCGGCACTGTTCGGAGCAATACCTTTTTTCAGGTAGCCCCATTTGCGTGCCAGCTTAATAGCAGTTTCTACAGCCTCTGCACCTGAGTTCATGAAGAGGGCTTTGTCGTAGTTAAAAGTCTCGCAAATGTATTTTTCGGCTAGTCCCAGCTTGTCGTTGTAAAAAGCGCGGGAGGTAAGGGTAAGCTTTTGTGCCTGCTCTGTTAGGGCCTTAATTATCCTGGGGTGGCAGTGGCCTTGATTTACAGCGCTATAAGCCGACAAAAAATCATAATAATGCTTTCCTTCAATATCCCACAGGTGTACACCTTCGCCTCTGGATAGTACCACAGGAAGCGGGTGGTAATTATGGGCGCCGTATTTATGCTCAGTTTCTATAGCCTCTTGGCTCGAAGTAATGCTTGTCATGCTCATAGTTTTTGAAATAGGTTAAATCTGTGATAGCAACACCAAATCATTTATGTATTTCTACAGAATTTAGCTGCTAATGTTGTAAAAATAGGAAAATGCAGGAGGAGTAAAAAGATGCCAGGTGTTAGACAGATGCTAAACGCGAAGCTTTGGATAAAATATAAAGAGATTATACATATGGAAGGGTGTGATATAACCAGCACAGCACAAAGCTTGTGATAGCAGATGCTAAAAAATGCTGTTGCAGCGGTAGTTTAAAGAAACATTAATCAGGAGCGACACGCACCATAGGGGCTTTATGAAATATACCGAACATTTGGCATCCAATGTCTTTTGCACCCGGAATTTAAAATTCTGCTTATCTTGCAGCCTGAAACAGTAGCAGAAGCATTGAACCAGGAGCTAAAGCAAGGCGAAGATTATTATTTTAACGAGCAGGGCCTGATGGTGTTTACCGTTAAATATCACCTGAAAAGAGGCTACTGCTGTGAAAATGGTTGCCGGCACTGCCCGTATGGTTTCAGAAAAAAGCAGCGGGAAAAAGAGCAGGGAAATAAGGACTGAAGCAGCCTTCTGTGCGGTAAATAAGCTAGCTGTTGGGGCCTGCAAAGGCATGTAAATAAAAAATAATAACGTATACCTTTGAATTTCTGTATCTTTTTACAGATATTTGCACCCCTATTGAAATAATTTAGAAGATAATACAAGATGGCACGAGTTTGCGACTTAACTGGAAAAAGAGTACAAGTAGGTAATAACGTATCACACGCTAACAATAAGACTAAGCGTAAGTTCTATCCAAACCTTCAGAAGAAGCGTTTTTACATCCCGGAAGAGGATGCTTGGATTACATTAAAAGTTTCTACCTCTGCACTGAGAACTATCAATAAGAATGGTATCTCAGCTGTGTTGAAGAAAGCTGTAGAGCAAGGTTATATCGTATACTAGTGGCCGCCATTCGGCTATGTGCGCTGTTGGTGTGGCTGGCTGTTTCAGCTGCCTCTGCTCAGCCGCGCATAAGCACGAACAAGCCATCTGATACTTTAGATAAAAATTTCCACCAGCAACGGAGAGAGCTACTGCGTAAGCAGCTACCGCCTCGCTCCGTTGCTGTTTTTTTTGCTAATCCGGTTCGTAACCGTGCCAATGATGTAGATTTTTACTTCCACCAGGACCCTGACTTCTACTATCTCACAGGTTATAAAGAGCCCAATGCTGTGCTGTTGCTGTTTTCTGAAACCAGAAACATTGGAGGTAGGCAAACAACAGAAGTCCTTTTTGTGCAGCCGGGCGATCCGCAGTCGGAAATGTGGAACGGAAAGCGTTTGGGCGTGGAAGGTGCGGCTACGGCTTTGGGTATGGTAACAGAGCCTAATACGGCTTTTGCATCCTTCGCTTTAGACACGGCAAACCTGCTGCATATTCTATTTAAAGAACTGCCGCACGATGTGCGCGACAATCCTCGCGACGAAGCCGATCTTTACAGCCTGATGCAGCAGTTTAAGGCGAAGGTAGGCTATCCTGCAAATTTTGACGCTACCCGCCAAATGTTGTATAGCCTGGTTCGGCAACAAGGTGTAGAACAGCATGCGGAGGTGAAAAAGTATCTCAACCAGATGTATCGCCGTAGTGGCCTGCTGCAGGACGATCTTTTTCTGAAAACTTATTTAGAGGCTACAGGTGATGCTGCCGTTAAGAAGGCTGTTGCTGCTATTCCTGTTTCCAAACTTGATGCAGCTACTTTAGAGCAGGTGCTGGGGCAGATGCGGGAGGAGAAGACAGAGGAGGAATTGCATTTGCTTCGTAAAGCCATCACTATGTCGGCTATCGGGCAAATTGAAGTAATGAAAGCCATGCATCCTGGTATGTCGGAAATGGAGATACAGGGAATACATGAGTTTGTATTTAAAAAATACGGAGCACAGCACGTTGGATACCCTTCTATAGTTGGGGCTGGTAATAATGCCTGTGTATTACATTATATTACCAACGATAAACCTTCGGCTGGCAACAACCTGGTGCTGATGGATGTGGGAGCTGAATATGAAGGCTATACTGCCGATGTAACCCGTACTATCCCTGCCAATGGAAAGTTTAGCCCGGAGCAGAAGGTGATATATGAGCTGGTGCTTGAGGCCCAGGAGGCGGGTATGAAACAATGTAAGGTTGGCAATGCCTTTCAGGCACCCGGACAGGCGGCGCAGGAGGTAATAGCGAATGGCCTGCTAAAACTGGGAATTATTAAAGATAAAGCAGAAGCACGGCGCTACTTCCCGCACGGAACCTCGCACTACCTGGGCCTTGATGTACACGATGCCGGGAGTTACGGGCCGTTCAAGCATAATACAGTTATCACGGTGGAGCCTGGTATTTATATTCCGGAAGGAAGCCCCTGTGATAAGAAATGGTGGAGCATTGGCGTGCGTATAGAAGATGATATACTCATCACAAGCAAGGGCTGGGAAAACCTTTCTAAACAAGCACCGCGTACAGTGGCAGAGATAGAAAAAATGATGTTGCAGTCGAGTGCATTAGAAAAATTTTCACTGCCAAAACTCGATTAGGGCACATTATTCAAAGGTTTTGAATAAAATTTATACTTTGTTTGTAATTAGAGATTTAAGCTTGTATATTTGCAGTCCTAAATAAAAAATTACTGTTGAGATGGCTAAAAAAGCAAAAGGTAATAGAATCCAGGTAATCATGGAATGCACAGAGCAAAAAGCCTCTGGTGTGCCTGGAACATCAAGGTACATTACTACCAAGAACAGAAAAAATACGACTGAGCGCCTGGAGCTTAAGAAGTATAATCCGAATTTGAAAAAAGTAACTGTACATAAAGAAATTAAATAACCATGGCTAAGAAAGTAGTTGCGACCCTTAAAACCGCTACTGGTAAAGATTGGGCAAAAGTGATCAAAGCCGTTAAGTCTCCTAAAACTGGTGCTTACAGCTTTAAAGAAGAAATGGTACCTGTTGATAAAGTGCAAGAGTTCCTTGCAAAATAATACAGCCTACTCTACTATACATAGATAGAAAAAACGAAGAAGTCCCTCTACTGGGACTTTTTTAGTATATTACCGTTTCACCGAGATAGATTTCATCCTTCAAAAACATCGGTATGGGAATTTTTGACTTTTTTAATAAAGAGACAAAGAAAGAATCGCTTGACAAAGGGCTGGAAAAAACCAAAAGCAACTTTTTTGGCCAGTTAAGCAAGGCAGTTATGGGTAAATCTACGGTAGACGTAGAGGTGCTCGACGAACTGGAGGAAATTCTGGTACATGCCGATGTGGGCGTAGATACAACTATCAAGATTATTGACCGCATTGAGAAACGGGTTGCCCGCGATAAGTATGTGAATACTTCTGAGCTGGATCGTATTCTTCGTGAGGAAATAGCGGCCCTGCTGGAGGAGAACAGAGCCGGTGACGGGGCAAACTTTGATTTACCTGCAGATATTAAGCCATACGTTATTATGGTGGTGGGTGTAAACGGAGTAGGTAAAACTACAACTATTGGTAAGCTTGCTTCTCAATTCCATCGTGCCGGTAAGAAAGTGGTACTGGGCGCTGCCGATACCTTTCGGGCTGCGGCAGTAGATCAGCTGATTATCTGGGGCGAGCGTGTGGGAGTGCCTGTTATTTCGCACGGGATGAACACCGACCCTGCTTCTGTAGCCTATGACGCCGTAAAGAAGGGTGTCGAATTAGGAGCCGACGTTGTGATTATAGACACGGCCGGCCGACTGCATAACAAAGTAGGCCTGATGAATGAGCTTTCCAAGATTAAGCGTGTGATGCAGAAGGTAACAGTTGACACACCGCATGAGGTGCTGCTGGTGCTGGATGGCAGTACAGGGCAGAATGCTCTGCTGCAGGCGCGTGAATTTACTAAAGCTACCGATGTAACAGCTCTGGCTATCACCAAGCTGGATGGTACTGCTAAAGGTGGTGTAGTAATCGGTATTTCAGATGAATTTAAAATTCCTGTGAAATATATAGGAGTTGGCGAGAAAATTGAAGACTTACAATTATTCGACAAGAACGAATTTGTAGAGTCTTTCTTTTCACGCAAGTAAATTCAAAAATGGAAAAGCTTTTGCTGCTGAGCCTGACGTTGCTGCTTAGTAGTTGCAGCGGCTCGAAACCTGCCGAACAAAGCATAGATATTGAGAAGCAGATGGAGCAGCCTATAGCAGGTAATCAGCAAAATCATTCTAAAACGACAGGCAGTAAGGCAGATAAAAGCCTGGGGCAGCAGGCACAAATAGCAATTAAACAGGGTATTGCTGGTAAGGTTTTATGGGAAGCAGGTAATCGCATGCCTTCGCCTGATGCACCTGCCAGCAGTGGGAAACGTGGCGTGCAACGCACTGTTTATATTTACGAGCTAACTAAAAGCTCTCAGGCTACCTCACCAGACGGGATTTTTTACACCTCTATTCAAACTAATTTAGTAACTCAGGTTGTTACAGATGCTAACGGTAACTTTACTGTTAGCCTGAAGCCCGGAAGATATTCTCTTTTCACCAAAGAGGAGCAAGGGCTTTATGCAAACCTTTTCGACGGAGAGAACAATATATTTCCGGTAGAGGTGAAAGAGGAGAAAATAACAGCTGTTGAGTTTTTGATTAACTATAAGGCAATATACTAACACGTGAAAGTAAGAACACGAAAAAAAGATAAAGTAAACGTAATTACACTGGGTTGTTCTAAAAACCTGGTGGATTCGGAGGTGTTGATGGGGCAACTGCGTGCCAACGATATGGAGGTGGCACACGAGTCTGATAAAGATGATTCGAATATTATTATCGTAAACACGTGTGGGTTTATTGATAATGCTAAGCAGGAATCGATTGATACCATTCTGCGTTATGCCGATGCAAAAGAGGCAGGGCAAATAGATAAACTCTATGTAACAGGTTGTTTATCGCAGCGCTACAAAGATTCGCTGGAGGTAGAGATACCGCAGGTAGATGCATACTTTGGCACGCTGGAGATGCCGCAACTGCTTAAGAAGCTGGAGGCTGATTATAAGCACGAGCTGATAGGAGAGCGCCTGCTGACAACTCCGTCACACTACGCTTACTTTAAAATTGCTGAAGGTTGTAACCGCCCTTGTTCTTTCTGTGCTATTCCGTTGATGCGTGGCAAACACGTTGATCGCCCAATCGAAGACTTGGTGCGTGAGGCAAAACGTTTGGCAAGCATGGGTACAAAAGAACTCGTCCTGATTGCCCAGGACCTGACTTATTATGGCCTGCAGCACTATGGCGAGCGTAAATTGCCTGATTTGCTACGTCACCTTTCCGATGTGGAGGGTATAGAATGGATCAGGATGCAGTATGCGTACCCGTCGCAGTTCCCGATGGAGGTGTTTGATGTAATGAATGAGCGGGAGAACATCTGCAAGTATCTGGATATGCCGCTGCAGCATATCTCTGATAATATGCTGAAGACCATGCGCCGTGGCATCAGCAAGCGCAGAACCATCGAACTGGTGGATTCTATCCGTCAGCGGGTGCCAGACATTGCCTTAAGAACTACTTTGATTGCCGGTCATCCTGGTGAAACAGATAAAGATTTCCAGGAGCTGTATGACTGGGTAGAGGAAACCCGCTTCGACCGATTGGGCATTTTTGCTTACTCTCACGAAGATAACACGCACTCGTTTACTTTAGAAGACAATGTGCCGGATGAAGTGAAGCAGGAGCGCGCCGATGCTATTATGGAACTGCAGCAGGGTATTTCGGTAGAGCTGAACGAAGAAAAAGTAGGAAAGACCTATAAAGTATTATTCGACCGCAAAGAGAGCGGCTATTTTGTAGGCCGTACACAATACGATTCTCCTGAAGTAGACAATGAAGTATTGGTACCTGCTACAGATACTTACGTAAGGATCGGAGACTTTGCTCAAGTAAAGATCACCGACTCTTCCGATTTTGATTTATATGGAGAAGTGGTAGTATAGGAGCTCTCCCTGCTCTCTCCTGAAACAGGGAAGGGCAGGGAGGTTTTACTTCAGTACATACTTACTCAGCACTTTATACGCCTCATTTACATTATCGCCTTTTCTGAACTCCTGCTTTATAGTTGGGGTGGATTCACCTGTTAGCCAGATCTTCAGTTCAGCGTCAAAATCCATCATGCCGGCACTTTCTTTAGAGAACATTTTAATGCTGGCGTAGGGAATGCTCTGGTAATCGATTTTAGAGCCGGTAATACCCTGTTTATAAACCATAATAAGGCGTTTGTTGGTAAATACCAGCATGTCGCGGATAAGCTTAAAAGCTTTTTCTATCTGCTCATCAGGAAGCAGAATTGGCTGAAATTCTTTGCTTATTTTGTCTGTAGATACTTCGGAGGCATGCCCCA
The DNA here is from genome assembly GCF_005491705.1 of Pontibacter sp. SGAir0037. NCBI lineage: Bacteria > Pseudomonadati > Bacteroidota > Cytophagia > Cytophagales > Hymenobacteraceae > Pontibacter > Pontibacter sp. SGAir0037. The sequence goes on from NZ_CP028092.1 coordinate 4,545,696, forward strand.
TTAAGCCATTTAACAATCCCATAGTTTTATAGTTTAAGTTTTCTTTTCGGGTAGCGGAACTATCGTATTTACTGTTTTTTTGCCAGCAGTTGCTCTATATAAGGCTCTATTTTCTCTGGCTTAGTGATTGGCGCGAAACGTTTTACCGGCTTACCGTTTGAATCAATTAGAAACTTAGTAAAATTCCACTTGATTCTAGTGCCAAACAACCCGCCCAGCTTAGCTTTCAAATACTTAAATACGGGGTGTGTATTGTCTCCGTTCACATCTATTTTATCGAACATGGGGAAGCTAACACCATAGTTAATCAGGCAGCCTTCTTCTATTTCTTTTCTGCCTCCAGGCTCCTGGTTTCCAAACTGGTTGCAGGGAAAGCCAAGAATAACAAGACCTTCATCCTTATGCTTTTGGTAAAGTGTTTCCAATCCCTCGTATTGCGGAGTAAGGCCACATTTACTGGCCGTGTTCACCACTAAAACTACTTTGCCTTTATAAGACTCCATCGGTACTTGCTTTCCCTGAAGAGATGTGGCCGATAGCTGATAAAATTCTTTTTCCATTAATTTCCTGTGTTTGCTCAAATATAAGCTTTATCTGATAACCGGAAATTCCACTATAAAGTTTTAGTGAATCATTTTGCCCCGGAAGCTTTTAAATGCGATCAGAAGCAAGACTGGGTAAATGAGGCGAGGGGCAAAAGAAAAGGCAAAATAAGTATCCTTATTTTGCCCGTAGTATCATCTGTAGAATTTGATCAGATAGGTTTGATGCCTCTTGTCATCTCACGTTTTCCCGGAGGTCCGGGCAGAGCTTCCACCTCAAATCCGGCTGCTTTTAAGCTTCTTTTAAAAGATCCTTTCGCACAATAAGTTACCAGAATTCCGCCAGGGCGAAGGGCATTGTACAGTTTCACGAACATGGCATCTTCCCAAAGCTCCGGTTGCTTCTCAGGAGCAAAGGCATCAAAATAAACAATGTCGTAATAAGAATCAGGAGAGTAGAATTCCTCTAGCGCCTCGTGTATCTTCTGCAAAGTGAAGTATGGGATCAGGCTAACAGGCTCATTCCAGGGGCTGGAGTGCATTTCTGTAAAAGTATCATACAGCTCAGGGTTCAGGATCAGCTTGTTGTAGTGCAGCTTATTCACCACTTCCGGGCCTAACGGATACTTTTCCAGGGTGTCGTACTGTATAAAAGCCTTGTGCGAAAGAGCATATGGGTAGGTAAGAATGGCGTTGAGGCCAGTGCCAAAACCTACTTCTAAAATCTTGATATCCTTCTTAATATTAAGCACATGTTCCAGCCCATGCTTAATAAAAACATGACGCGACTCTTGTAAGGCTCCATGCACCGAATGATAGTGCTCGTTCAGCTTTGGAACATATAGGGTATTAGACCCATCTTTGGTCTGTCGTATTTCGAGGAGCATATTTTTTGTGTTACCTTACAAATATAAGTATATGTTATACGTGTGTGCAATAGTATGTACTCACTTTAGTAATTGGGAGTATGCAGCATACGTATATATTATTCCTATGTTATAGCCTTTAAAGAAATAACTATGGCGCGAATAAAAGTAGAAATACCTGAAACTACAATTTTTGAAACACAGCTACCAATCAGGATAACCGACTTAAACTATGGAAACCACTTAGGCAACGATGCCTTGCTATCAATTTTGCATGAAGCCAGACTTCGTTTACTGCAAAGCCTTGGCTACACAGAGCTGAACCTGGGGGGAACCAGTATGATTATGGCCGATGTAGCAATAGAGTATAAAGGCGAAGGCTTTTACGGAGACACACTCACTATAAAAATGGCTTTTGCCGATATGCATAGGTATGGTTTCGATATCACCTACCATGTACTGAACCAGCTTAGCAAAGAAGTAGCCCGGGCCAAGACCGGAATACTTTGCTTTAACTACACTACCCGAAAATTGATGCCGTTGCCCGATGAAGTAAAGGCTAAAATTGAAACTAATGCCTGAGGAATTTTGTAATTTTGCAGTATGAACTTAATTGCAGACATAAACATCATCAATAAAAAGGATATCCGTAAGTTATCTCTGGACGACCTGAAGGCTTGGCTGGTAGAGAATGGCGAAAAACCGTTCCGGGCAAAGCAGGTACACGACTGGCTCTGGAAGCATGCGGCGCAGTCGTTTGAGGAGATGAACAATGTCTCGCTGGCGCTGCGTGAGAAGCTGGAGCTGAACTTTTCCATCAACTCGGTGCAGGTGGCTACAAAGCAGCTGAGTTCTGATGGCACGATCAAGTCAGCTTTCAGGCTGTATGATAATAACATTGTAGAAGGTGTGCTGATACCACACGATGAGCGTAAAACCGCTTGCGTTTCCAGCCAGGTAGGTTGCTCGCTTACCTGTAAGTTTTGCGCAACAGGCTATATGGATCGTGTGCGTAACCTGGATGCCGCCGAAATTTACGACCAGGTGGTACGCATTAATGAGCAGAGCCTACAGCAGTATGGTGAGCCATTAACGAACATTGTATATATGGGAATGGGTGAGCCGATGCTGAACTACGCTAATGTAATGAAGAGCATCGAGTACATCACTTCTCCGAATGGTTTAAATATGGCGGCTCGTCGTATTACAGTAAGTACAGCAGGTATAGCCAAAATGATCAGGAAGATGGCTGACGATGGCATTAAAGCTAACCTGGCACTATCGCTGCACGCGGCAAACGACGAAAAGCGTAACCAGATTATGCCGATTAACGAAACTAACTCTTTGGTGGCTATATCGGACGCTTTAAAGTATTATCACCAGGTAACAGGGCGTAAGGTAACGTACGAGTACATCGTGTTTGATAATTTTAACGATACGCTACAAGATGCCGAAGAACTGCTGCGTTTCACAAAGCTGATCCCCTGCAAGGTAAACCTGATAGAGTATAACCCTATTGAAAATGCTGATTTTGTAAATACAGCAGATGATCGCCTGCAGGATTTCATCTACTACCTGGCAGATAGAGGTGTGCAGGTGAATGTACGCCGCAGCCGTGGCAAAGATATTGATGCAGCCTGCGGGCAACTTGCTGTCAAAGAGAAATAAGCTCTTAAAGCTCCTCTTAAAAAGAAAGCCTTTACCTGAAGCGAGGTAAAGGCTTTCTACATTTTACCCTTTCTTGTTGAACCTGCCTTCTGCAGGTGGCCTGCCGCTGGCTTTATCGTCTGGGTGCTCTACTACCTCTACTTCTTTGTAAAATACAGCATGTTCTTTAGGCCTGATGGCCTGGCCTAACTCGCAGGCATATTGCTGCGTAAATTCGGCACCGAACAGCACAATGGCCGAAGTATAATAAATCCAGATAAGTACCACAATAATAGAACCCGCTGCACCATAAGCAGAGCCTGGATCGCTGGTGCCAATAAACCAGCCGATCAGTACCTTGCCAATTCCAAACAAAGTGGCTGTAATTAAAGCACCCACCCATACGTCTCTCCACCGGATGATGCCATCTGGCAGGAAGCGGAAAATCAGTGCAAAGAGTACTGTAATGATACCTATAGAAAGAACCAGGTCTGTAATAGTGATAAACACCACACTGATTTCAGGCAGCATTTTAGTTATATAATCGCTTAACACAGCTATAACGGCACTTACAAAGAAGGAAACCAGCATTAGTAAAGCAATGCTTAATACAATGCCAAAGGAGAAAAGGCGCACTTTAAGCATTTTTACAATGCCATTTGTTGGTTTGGGCTTTAGGTTCCATACCCGGTTTAGCGACTCCTGCAAAGTGGCAAAAAAAGTGGTGGAAGCAAATATAAGTGTGCCTAAACCAATCCAGAAGGCGAGACCACCTTCTTCGCTTTCGCTGGCGTTCTGTACGACACCTTGTATAGCTTCTGCAGCATTTTCTCCGATGGCATCAGAAATCTGTTCCGAAAGTTCTCCTGAAACAGCTTGCTCACCCAGGAAAAAACCTGCGGCCCGTATAATAATTACCAGCAAAGGAGGAATAGAGAATATGGCATTAAAGGCAAGAGCAGCAGCCAATAGCAAAGAACTGTTGTCAGTAAATCCGGAGATAGCTGATTTAAAAAGGCTGAATACTGTTTTAACTGAAAATTTTGCCATAGGCTTTTGTTCGTTTCATTCAATTTGCATAAGATTTTTTTGATACGTCTTGCTTTGCTATTTAGTTAGTTTATACAATAACCGGATGCTTTACCAACTCCTGATATGGCCCAAAAAAAGCGTTGGGTGCCAGCACTAGCTGGCACCCAACGCTTGTATAATCCGGGTTAATACAGTTATAGTTTATCTACTGTGGCTGTCATATTGCCTTTCGCTGTTACAATGGCTTTAATGCCTTCAGGTGTCAGGTAAATATTATCCGGTGTGATCTCCTTAATAGTACCGCGCAGCAACACCGACTCATGTACTCTGCCTGATTGGTTTAAGGTGGTTTGTAACATGCTTTTAGCTGCCGTTATCTGGCTTTGCACCGGGATGTTTACCTGGCTCTGAATCATGTCCTTGAACTTGTTTTTTGCCAGCCAGCTGGCAGTGCTTAATAGCTTGTCTTTTGTATCCAGGTCATAATCAACATCGCGTACTTTGATAGAGGCTGATGGGGCATCATAATAGGGTGTGCCGCGCAGGTATACCTTACCAACAATCTTCTTCGTGAAAATACCAGCTTTCGTTTTACCGTCTACATCGAGCATCAGCACCAGTTGCTCACCACTTGGTGTAATGGCGGCATCTTTAACAGTTACCTGGCTTTTATCGCCATCAAACTTATAGGTCTGGTTAGCTACCTGCTCATGCAGCATTTTGCTGGCGTGTGCATACGGAATGGTGGCCGTTAAACCAATCTGGATATCCTCCCCCATGCGGCTGTCTACAATAAGCTTTGGCAGATTCTTATTTAGCTGTACCTGTGGCTTGCCGTCTGTAGATACAGTTATGTAAGACGAAATGCCAAGTCTTGTGCTCAAAACTCCGTTTTTAGCAACAAGCGGAGCTATGCGTACTTCTTTAGGGACAATAGAAAGCCAGGCATTCAGATTATCGTCTATCTTTACTGGCTGCTGTATCAGTTGCCAGGCATCTGCCACATACTTGCGCATATCGAGGTAATTTTGCAGTTCTTTATCCAGTTGCTTAGATAAAGCAGACATCTGGCTACGTAAAGCAGGCTCCACAAATCGTGCTAAGCCTATTTTTAAAGGCCCTAGTTGCAGGGTTGGTTTGGTTTCGCCCCACTCAAAGTTGCCGCTGGTAATTGTATTGATTTTGTAGTCTTCGGTCAGGCCAATTCTGCTTTCTGTTTTAATTACCATATCAAAAGACGTGTCTTCTGTTTTATCAATAGCCGGGCAGAACTTACAAGGGTCCCATTTCCAGCGTCCTTTGGCATATATATGCAGGGGAATGCTGAAGTATATTTTATCTTGTTCGGCACGAATGCTCATGCGGCTTTTCTTAGACACTATAACGGCAACGTTATCGTCATCTAATTTATCGTCTTTGTAAAGAATGCCGTTCAGCTCCTGGTTAAGCTTTTGTTCTATAGTGGCTATAGAAACCGATACAGGCACAGAGATAGAGGAAAGCTGTGGCTGATATACCGGAGCTGTTGCTACAGCAGTTGAAGGTGAATCTGCATTAAGTTTCGAAGTGCTGGTGCAACCCTGCAGCAGCAGAGTACCAGAGCAGAAGATTGCTAAAAAGAAGGTGTTTATTTGAGTTAACTTTCTCACGTATAAGCTGATTTAAAAAATAGCGATGCAAGTTACAACGGCTTTTTCATTTCAGCTATCAATTGCAAGGTTTGTGCCGTGAAATTTAATTTTTCAGGACTACAGCAAAGCCTGTAACATTTTCCGGAGTTCCTGTTCAGTGGCGGCAATTCCGCAATCTACTAGTTTACCTTCTCTGTAAATAGCAAAGAAGGGCGTACCCGTTAATTTTACTTCTTTACTGGATACAGGATTTTCTTTGGCATTCATCCTGACAAAGGTAATGCCTTCATATTCAGGAGCTGTAGATAGTAGATTGAATTTGGGGTGCAGTTGTTTACAGATGGGGCAGTTTTCGTCTGTAAATTTTACAATTACTTTGGGCTTTTGAAAAATCAGCTGTCTTAGTTCTTTATCGTTTGATTCTAAAATAGTCATTGGTTGTTGGTTTAGCTAAAACTGTGCAGGCTCACCTGTACCAGCTTTTTTGCTTGTATAGACGAGGAAAGCCTGACATTGGTTAATGAATAGATGCGAGCAGCTTACCTGGCTAATGTCCATGTCTTCCGCTTTACTTCTGCCTTGTGCAGGGCTTGTGCCAGTTCCGAATCGTTGCTGTATTGCAGTTGCTGCAGCGTACGGTATTCTACCTGAACATCCAGCTTATTTTGCTCAAAAGGCCAGGGAGCTACCTGAATGGCTTTATCTTTTAAATGTTTTATAAAGTAAGTATTTCCGTCGGGGCCAGCCGTTATTTCAAGTGTACGTTCGTCTTCGGGCAGCTCGTTTCGGCATAGAATCAGGGAAAGGCGATCGCACCATTGCATAATGGTATACGCCTGCTCTGCTTCCTGTTTGTTTACTCCAACACTTTTCCTGCATCGCTTTTGCAGCGCCACCTGTTCATCCATAAAAGCCGCTATGTCTTTGCTCTTGCCTCGCTGGCTCTCATACAGGTAGCTCATGTGCATAGATGTCAGCAGCGTTACCCATTGGCTCTGGAACCGCACCTCCTGCATCAGGTCTTTGGCCTGTTCTATGGTAACAGGTAGCAAGGTGAAATCAGCTGGTGCGCCTGCTTTGGTTAATCCATCCTTTCCATGCCAGGTCTTCTGCCTGTTGTCGTGGTTGGCTATAGCAATAATGGTTTCTACCCAGTGGCGGGAGCGTAAGGCAGGTTTCAGGGAACAGGCCAGCTGTGCTGCCAATACGCCATGTGCCTGTTGGTAAATTACTTCCCAGCCTTCAGCTATTGCATTTACAATCATAGGAGTCGCTTAAAATTGTTTGCTAAAACTGAAGAACTGTTTTTTGAATGAAAAGTTAGGTAAGGCTGTTTAAACGGTAGAGCTGTGAGGTACAATAGTTGGTTAATGCTGCTAGCTATACTTGCCTAATTGCTTGTTAGCCTGCTACAGGTTTATGAGTTAAGTAAAGGCAGAATTGAAAATTAGCTATCTTTGTGTATCAAAGTTTTCAGTCAAAACGGCAGGTAACAAAGATTTGGCAAAAGAGTTGTATAAGAAGTATAGTGCTTTCTAGCAGGGAGCTAAGATTCCAACAGCAGCATTTGTAGTTTTATTTACACCAGATATCATGATCAAATTCATATTCACGACATTAGTTATTATTTTTTTAATTCGTTTAGTCGCACCTTTTCTGTTTCGGTGGTTATTAGGAATGTTTGTGAAGAAGAGTATGCGCAACGGCACCTTTTTCTATGGTAACATAAACAACCAGCAACAGCGCCAGCAGGAGCAAAACAGCCAGCGAGCCGGCAATGGCAATGTAAAGATTGACTATATACCTGATCAGTCTAAAAACAAAGGCTTTGATGGCGGCGAATATGTGGATTATGAAGAAGTGAAGTAGAGAAACAAAATGCGCAGATTTTTTCCATTTCCCCATTATGCATGGGTGCTCGTGTTGTTGGGGGCAATGGCAGGCTGTACAGCTCCCCGCTCTGTCATCAACTCTGGAAAGGTAACAGCACCGGGTCAGATCAGGGTAGGCTTTAATGCAGGCGGTAATATAGCTACATCACCTTTAAGCCAGTTAGACGATATTACAAAAGCTGCTGTGGATGCCCTGGCCCGGGAAGATTCTGTTTACTACAACAGCCAGATAGATGTAGCCTCTAAGGCACTTGTAGCCTATGCACTCGATCCTGTTGGGCCTACGTTCGATTTTTATGTGCGCTATGGCCTTGCACCACGCTTTGATGTAGGCTATAAATATGCTTCGGGTGCGCATGTGCTGGATGCTATGTACCAGTTTATGGGGCCAACCGGCACGTTTGATAACCCCGGTGCGGGAGATTGGTATGGCAGCGTAGGCATACAGTATGCGGGCCAGCAGTCTGGCATTATCAATAAACTTTTCCTGAATAAGTTACAGCCTGTCATAGGCTTTACAGCATCGCGCAGAGACGTAGTCATTCCGCTAATCTTCAGCAAATCTTTTGGTGTAGAAGAAGAAAAAGGGCACATTGCTTTTGGAGCTGTTTACAACCATACGTTTATTAAGTACGGCTTTGAGCCAGGCCGCCTGTTTAAGAAGTATGGAGAAGATATAGTGCGGGTAGATGCTTTTACAGAAAGAAATAACTTTCCTTCTTTCGGAATATTTGTAAATGGAAAGATCGGGTACAGGTATGTATACCTGCTGCCAGCGCTAACAATGTATTATCAGAACTATGGCAGCTATCCATTACTGGAGAACAATGTATATAGCTTCTCCGGTATGACCATTATACCTTCGCTTGGCCTACAGTTTCAGTTTGGGGCAGGAAAAAGTAAATAAATAGGAATTCGGAAATATGCAGAGGGGCCTGGTGATCGTAAATTGCCAGGCCTCTCTGTTTCTAGCGAAGAAACAAGCCTTTAGCAGGTATATGGTGCAGAAGTGAAATAAAAAAACTAATTTCAGGCTCTGTTTTTGAGGTTTTCGAAAGATACTATGGCTTCTATTGATTTTAAACGTAATGTATTGCCGCATGTAGTGGCTGTTGTCATTTTCCTGCTGCTCACGGCTATTTACTTTTCTCCGGTACTTTTTAATGGCGAAGGTCTTCCGCAGCAGGACATCATGCAGGCAAGGGGTGCCGATAAAGAAATCCAGGATTTCAGGGCAGCCACAGGAGAAGAACCTCTCTGGACAAACTCGATGTTCTCCGGTATGCCAGCCTATCTTATCAACACGCATTATTCGGGTGACTGGTCCGGGTTTATTCATAAAGTACTTACACTTGATATGCCTGCCTTAGCGGGGAATATCTTTATTACCTTACTTGGTGCCTATATCCTTATGCTGGCTTTGGGTATGAATGTATGGCTGTCGGTGGTAGGAGCTGTTGCTATAACTTTTACTTCTTATAATTTCATTATCCTGGAGGCGGGGCACAATACCAAATCCTTAACCATAGCCTATATACCGGTTGTGTTAGGCGGGCTTTTTTACACCTTGCGCCGCAACATGTGGATAGGGGCAGCCTTGTTTGCGCTGGGGCTTACGCTGAACCTGCACTTTAACCACTTGCAGATGACCTATTACATGCTGCTCATGATCCTGGTATTCATTGTAGCGGAAGTAGTTTTTGCCATCCGGGAAAACCGTTTTGCAGGCCTGTTCAAGCGTGGCTTGCTGTTGCTGGCAGGAGCCATTCTGGCTGCAGGTGTAAACTTTGGACGCCTCTATACAACAGCCGAATATTCGCAGTACTCCATTCGTGGTAAATCAGAGTTGTCAGCCCCTAACAGCGGTGCCCAGACCGGAACAGGGCTTGACCGGGAATATGCCTTTCAGTGGAGCTATGGCGTGTCTGAATCAATGACTTTACTGATTCCTCATTTTTATGGTGGTGGCAGTAAAGTGCCGTTAAGCACAAACTCCGAGACCTACGATGCTTTTGTACGCATGGGGCTGCCTGCCGGGCAGGCAGAGCAGATTGTAAAGGAAGGGTTACCGCTTTATTGGGGCGACCAGCCTTTTACCAGTGGTCCTGTTTATGTTGGGGCCATTGTGTGTTTTCTATTTATATTAGGCCTGCTTATAGTAGATAAGCGCTGGAGTATCTGGCTGGTAGCCGCTACAGTGCTGTCGCTTTTGCTGTCGTGGGGGCATAACTTCGAAGCATTTAATAACCTGATGTTCGATTACTTCCCGGGTTACAATAAGTTCAGGGCTGTTTCATCGGCTTTGGTGATTGCACAGATAACTATACCATTATTGGGCATGCTGGCGCTTTACACGCTGCTCCGCGATTACAAGCTTATTCCGAACATAGACAAAAAGCTGCTCTACGCAGCAGGCATAACAGGAGGGCTTTGCCTGCTGGTATGGTTGTTTGCTGGTACAGCCAACTTTGTGGGAGGTTCTGACCAGCAGCTCATACAGGCGCAGTACCCGATAGATGCCATTCGGGCCGACCGGGAATCCGAGATGCGTTCAGATGCTTTACGCTCCCTTATCCTGATTGTGCTGGCTGCAGGGCTGCTGTATGTATTTCTGAAAAACAAAGTGTCAGCACTTATAGCTGTGGCGGGTGTAGGCATTTTAACATTAGGCGATCTCTGGACTGTGAACAAACGTTACCTGAACAACGATGACTTCCAGAAGAACCCTATCGCAAATTATTTCCAGCCTACACAAGCCGATCAGCTGATTCTGCAGGATAAGTATCTGAGCTACCGTGTTATCAATCTTCCGAACCCGTTCCAGGATGCCCGCACGTCTTACTACCATAAATCAGTGGGCGGTTACCACGGAGCCAAACTGCGACGTTACCAGGATCTGATTGAGCATCATATTGCACAAAATAACATCGAAGTGCTGCGCATGCTTAACACCCGCTATGCCATCACCGGTAACCAGCAGCAGCCGGTACAGCGTGTGCCCGGTGCATTGGGTAATGCCTGGTTTGTGCAGGAGGTGCAGGCTGTAAATTCTCCCGATGAAGAACTGGCCGCACTCAGCGACTTTGAGGCAGCCAGAACTGCTGTTGTAGATGTTGAGAAGTTCCCAGTGCAGCAGCGCAGTTTCTCGGCCGAAAATGCAAGTATTAAACTCACAGATTATCAGCCAAACTATCTGAAATACACTTACCAGGCAGCACAGGCAGGTATGGTTGTATTTTCAGAGATATATTACCCGAAGGGCTGGCAGGCTTATATAGATGGGCAGCCGGTGGAGCATATAAGGGCTAACTATGTGCTACGTGCCATGCAGGTGCCGGCCGGGAGCCATACCATTGAGTTTCGTTTTGCTCCTTCATCTTATGAAACAGGTAATACAGTATCGTTAGTGTCTTCTATTCTGCTGATGCTGGTGGTTATAGGTGCTGTGGTATATGGCGTAAAAAGGGGAACTAAGCCTGATGCTTTGGATACATAAACCTGCGAATTTCACTGAGTTCATCCTAAACTTTATAAAAAGCCTCAGCCTGAAAACTGGGGCTTTCGTTTTACCATGATAGCAACTGCACCTTTACAACAACTACATGACCCACTTTTTGCAGCACAGGAGGTAAGTCTCTGGCTGAAGCGGGAAGATTTGCTGCACCCGCACATATCGGGTAATAAATGGCGCAAGCTAAAGTATAACCTGCAGGAGGCACAGCGCTTGCAAAAGAAAGTCTTGCTAACATTCGGAGGAGCTTATTCTAACCATATTGCAGCCACAGCAGCAGCAGGTCATGCGTTCGGACTTAAAACTGTTGGCATAATTCGGGGGGAGGAGCACCTGCCATTAAACCCAACTTTAAGCTTTGCGGTTTCCTGTGGTATGGAGCTGCACTATGTAAGCCGCGAACAGTACAGGCAAAAGCAGGAACCTATGTTTCTGGAGGCACTTTTACAGCAGTTTAACCAGCCTTACCTGCTACCCGAAGGAGGAACCAATAATTTAGCTGTACAGGGTTGTGCAGAAATAGTGCAGGACATCGAGATTGCCTATGACTATATCTGTTGTGCCAGCGGTACGGGAGGAACAATAGCCGGGATTATTGCAGGCCTGTCAGGGGAGAAGCAGGTGCTGGGTTTCCCGGCCTTAAAAGGCGGCGAGTTTCTGCAGCAGGAGGTGGAGCAGCTTGTTAGCCGCTATTGCAACAGAAGCTTTACAAACTGGCAGCTTATAACAGGTTATCATTTTGGAGGTTATGCCAAAGTAAAGCCGGAGCTGCTAGAGTTTATGCAGTACTTTCAGCAGCAACACGGCGTGCAGCTGGAGCCAATTTATACTGGTAAAATGCTGTTCGGCCTCTACGACCTTATCCGGCAAGGCTTCTTTCCGAAAGGCAGCCGTATTGTAGCACTTCATACAGGTGGCTTACAAGGCAATGCGGGTTTTAAAGAGCGGATGGGGCTGGTGCTTTAGTATTTGGCACTTGTTTTGCCCTATCTTTGTTAAGTGCATGTTTAAACCTAAAGAGCTAAAATGCCCCTTATAAGATTTTTTATCAAGTTACTTCCTCTATTGCTGATAATTGCTGCCGTGCTCTTTGTATGGCGTTTAAAGGATTCTTTGTTAGGTACAAATGAAACGAAAGAACCTGAAGTGGTTGTGAACCATAATACAATACTTACCTCGGTAGATGAGCTGGGGAAAATGGAACTGGTGCGGTATAACTTTAAGGATGTGGTAGAGTATGAGAAGGAAGTGTCGCGCTGGATTCCGAATTCCAAAATAGCACTTATTGTAACAGGTGAAGCTGTAGGTTGTATCGACTTTACTAAAATCCGGGAAGAGGATATCTTCTTTAGAGGCGATACATTGGTGCAGGTGGCAGTGCCGCAGCCGGAAATATGCTACTACAAGCTGGATCATAGCAAATCGAAAGTGTTTTCGAAAGAGAATACTTATTTTCAGGATGCTGACCTGGTGCAGGAAAGCTACCGTTATGCCGAAGAAAACGTAAAAAATGCAGCCCTGAATGCTGGCATCCTGCGCCAGACGCAGGTAAATGCCGAAAAGATACTCAAGCCGATGCTGGAAGAAATTACAGGCCGAAAAGTAGTGTTGGTGCAACAGCGGGCTATACAGAATCCTCAAATGCCGCAAAAGAGGTGATCAAGCTAATGGTACTGCTACAGCCATTCGCAGTGTGCAAAAGGCTGTTAAATAAATTACTCGTACTGCTTCAGTGCGTCTTGTACCAAATCACTTTCGTACCCTTTGCTGAGCATAAAGTAGGTTAGCTTCTGGCGGCGCTGGAAAGGATTCTTTTCTTTTTCGGAGGCACTTTTTTTCTCCAGCAGGCTATGCAGGTTCTGTTCATAGATTTCCGGGTCTATTTCTTTCATTCCTTGCTTGATGCAGTAATCAGAGATGCCTTTGGCTTTAAGCCCTTGCATAATCTTGCGTCGGCCCCACTTCTTTAAACCATATTTACCCCGGACATAAGATTGCGCATAGCGTTCTTCATCAATCATTTTTTCCTGGCTCAGGCGTATAATAAGCTCCTCCACATCGTCGGGCTCCAGGCCGTAAGAATATAGTTTGTCCCGCACCTCCTGCTGTGTACGGTCCTGGTAGGCACAGTAGGCAGCAGCTTTTACAAGAGCCTCTTTGGGAGTATAGGTTTTCTTTTTCTTCTGCTGGTCCATGTAGTTGAAAAGTGCTGAAGCAATGGTATAGAAATATAACACCTGGCAAGTGCGCCAGATTCAAAATTAGTAATAATATGCCTGCGATAGTTGCCAGCTTATAAAAAGCTACCTTTGCACCCTTACAATCAGAATAAATTATGTTTTCGAAAGGTGTAAAGTATATGTTGCTGTCAACCTTCTTTTTTGCGCTCATGAATCTGTGCGTAAAACTGGTGTCGCATATACCGGCGGTGGAGGTTATCTTTTTCAGGTCAGCTATTTCGCTGGTAATGAGCTATGCTGTGCTTCGGAGCAAAGGAGTAAAAGCACTGAGCAGCAATTACGGTTTGCTGTTTGCCAGAGGAGCATCGGGTGTAATTGCCTTGATGCTGTTCTTCACTACCTTGCAAAAAATACCGTTGGCAACAGCTGCTACACTACAGTACCTGGCTCCTATCTTCACCACCATCCTGGGTATATTTATTGTAAAGGAGCAGGTGAAGCCGTGGCAATGGCTCTTCTTTGCTGTTTCGTTTGGAGGCATACTGGTGATACAGGGAGTAGACATAAGCGCAGATCCTTTCTATATATGGTTAGGTGTATTGTCGGCCGTTTTTTCGGGCGTGGCTTATGGCTTGGTAAGAAGGCTGAATGCGCGGGAGCATCCGCTGGTAATTGTACTTTCTTTTCCGCTGGTAGGCTTTCCGGTTACGCTGGTTCTATCGTTGTTTAATTGGGTGCAGCCTCAGGGCTGGGATTGGGCAATGCTTTTACTAGTGGGCGTACTAACGCAACTGGGGCAGTATTACATGACTATGTCTTACCAGGCAGAAGAAATATCCAAAGTTGCTAATCTGAATTACCTGGGCATTATCTACGCCCTGTCTTTTGGGTTTATATTCTTTGGCGAGACTTTTACACTGTGGTCTTACCTTGGCATGGCACTGGTGCTGGTAGGGGTAGTGCTTAATGTGGCCTACAAAAACAGATTAGCAAAGCAGCAGGTAAATCAAATTCAGAAAAGAGCATCTATTTAATAAATAAATTAAATATATTTATAGAGAAGATAGGTGTGCATAACACAAAGTAGCAAAAGTTTGCGTTGCCATAGTCGCATCAGACGCAGGTAAGGGTAAATAAGTCATTTTTGCTCTGTTTTCTTTAGCAGATAACAAACCAATTATACTTGTTATCCGTCTCTAACTGCGTTTAAATCCTGATGAAAGCATGCGCCGATTGTATTTCTTGTTGTGCTGTATTTTGCTACCCTTTCTTGCTAATGCTGCTGTTGTAAGCGGGCGCATACTAGATGAGAAGGGGCAGGGTTTGCCGTTTGCCAGTATCTATATAAAAGAAACAGCCAGTGGAACCAGCGGTAATGAGCAAGGCTATTTTCAGCTGCAACTGCCTCCGGGAGCCTATACCCTGGAATTTAAGTTTGTTGGCTATAAGGCTGAAATCAAAACCATAACAGTAGGAGAGGCTAACCAGGAGCTGACCGTACAGCTTACTCCGGAGACGCTGCACCTGAAAGAAGTGATTGTGCGGGCTTCCGATGAAGATCCTGCTTATGCCATCATGCGCAATGCCATCAGGTTGCGGAAATATCACTTGCAGGAAGCCCTGGCCTGGAGCGCGCAAGTGTATATGAAATGTGTGGTTCGGATGGATAAAGTGCCAGGGAAGGTGTTAGGTATAAGAGTGGTTGACGTAGACACGGGTATTGTTTACTTATCGGAATCTGTGTCGCAGCTACACTTTAAGCAGCCCAATAAAATAAACGAACGCATGATATCCTCGCGCGTGAGTGGCGAAAAGAAAGGCTTCAGCTTTAACCAGGCCTCAGAAATGAACATCAGTTTTTATGAGAACCTGCTTAAAGTAGAGGGCTTGAGCGAAAGAGGCTTTGTTTCGCCGCTTGCAAGCAATGCACTCTTCTTTTATGCTTACGAATACCTGGGTACTTTCCAGGAAAACGGGCGCACCATCAACAAAATAAAAGTAATTCCCCGCCGCAAAAACGATCCGGTATTCTCAGGTAATATCTATATAGTAGATGGCAGCTGGCGCATACACAGCATCGACTTACGCCTGAACAAAAGTGCTGGTGTAGAGTTTGTCGATTTTATCCGGGTACAGCAGGTGTATGCCCCGGTGCAGGAAAACGTGTGGATGCTGGTTTCACAGAAGTATAATTTTGAAGCTTCCGGCATGGGCTTTAAGGGCAGAGGAAACATAACAGGAGCTTATTCAAACTATAAAGTGCAGGCTGCTTACAGTAAACCCCCTGCGCTGGAAGAGCCAGCGCCTGAAGAAACTGTTCCGGAGGTTGTGGCTGCCAAACCTGCCCGGAAAAAGCGGCCTAAGCTGGTGAAGCCTAAAGAAGCTACACCACAGGAGCAGCCGCCTATTCACGATGAAAAGCTATTTAGCAAAGAAGTGCTGGTGATAGAGCGGGAAGCTAATGCCCGCGACTCTGCTTACTGGGCTGCTATAAGGCCTGTTCCTTTAACAAGAGAGGAAATCCAGGATTATCACACAAAAGACAGCCTGGAGGTAATTGTAACTTCTCGGGAGTATAAAGACTCAGTAGACAGACTTCGTAACAAGCCATCTGTCGGGAACCTCTTTATAAGGGGCTATACTTACTCCAACAGTTATGACCGAAAAGCCTATGAAGTAGTGCCTTTGTTTAATATACGGGGTGGCGAAAGCTTGCTTCAGTACAATACAGTGGAAGGTGCCGTTATTAACCTGGCAACGCGCTATACGAAGCGGTACAAAGACCGCCGCAACTACGAAATTGCTCCTGCGATCCGCTACGGGTTTGCCAACAGCCAGCTAAATGTAAGGCTAAGGGCTAGCTATAACTATAACCCGGTAAAGCGCAGTGTTATAGCTGTAGAAGGTGGCAGGTATGTAGAGCAGCTCAATAACCTGGAGCCTATCTCTTCTTTTGCAAATACTTTTTATACGCTCTTTATGCACCAGAACTACATGAAGCTGTATCAGCGGGATTATGGGCAGGTGAGCTTCAGAAGAGAAGTCTTGAACGGCGTGTACTTGAATACCTTTGTGAATTATGCGAATCGCATTCCGCTGCAGAATGCGACCTACTTTACCTTCAGAGAGCGTGAATCAGCAGGTTTTACTTCTAATGTACCTGTAAATGCAGAATTGGCAGATGCTTCTTTTCAGGAAAACCAGGCATTAACTACATCTGTTATACTTAGCTACAGGCCCGGACAACGCTACATTACCCGTCCTGATATGAAAATTAATATTAATACAGGTTATCCTACTTTCTCGTTTGGTTACAGGGCAGGTATAAAAGGTATATTAGGCAGCGACGTAAAATACCAAACCATAGCCATGCGCATTACAGATGACCTGGATTTAGGTTTACTCGGAACCAGCAGCTATAGTGTGCAGGGAGGCACCTTCTGGGGCAAAGAAAATATAACAGTGGTAGATCTTAAGCACTTTAACGGCAACAGAACTGTATTTGCAGGTGCTTACGAAGGCTTTCAATTGCTAGATTATTACCGCTATAGTACCAGCCATGCGTACCTGGAAGGGCATTTTGAGCATCATTTTAATGGCTTTCTGTTTAATAAAATTCCTTTATTCCGCCACCTGAAGTTGCAGGAAGTGGCAGGCTTGCATTACCTGTATACAAAAGAATCGGATAATTACCTGGAGCTAAATCTGGGTGTGGAGCATATTCTTAAAGTACTGCGTATTGATTTTGTCACTGCTTTTCAGGAGAAACAGAAAGTGCACACAGGCTTTAGGATCGGGCTTGGCTTCTGAGGTAGCTTGTATAGTGTCTTTAATTGTACTTTAGAGGCAGCTTGAAGGCGTGCTACTGTAAAATTTAAGACAAAAAAGCCAGCTTAACAGCCTTAAATAAATGCTGCTATAGCTGTTTTACAACCAAAAACTTTCATGGTCGTTAAAATTAAGGAAATAACATTTTACAGACATGAAAAAGACTATAGATATACTTAAAAAAGGAATTGCACTTACTTTTGTAGCAGCCCTCACCTATGGTTGCGGACAGGAAAGAGCTCCGGAAGATTTAGTGGAAGAGGGAGCCGGAACATCCAGCGCTATTGTGGAAGATAACCCATCTGCTGCTAACCTGAACAACCCGCGCCCTGCACCAGTAGGAGATACTGCCAGAACAGGTAACCAGGCCGATCAGTTTGGTAATTTACCTTCTAACGTAGATTCATCGGCAAGAGAAATGAACAGAGTTGATCAGCAAAGGCAGCTGGAAGAGAACCCTAACCAAAAACCAACTCCCAGAACGCCGTCAAACAGGCGAGTGGATGGAACAAGTGATATTCAATAAGAGCATACCTTTCCAGAACAAGAAAGCCATACCTACATGTCTAGGTATGGCTTTCTTGTTCTGGAAAGGTATTACTTTACCACGGCCGTAGTGCCTACAGGTGGTATCACCATGCCTGCTCCGGTTTTCTTTCTGCCTTTCAGGTTAATGTTGTAAATAATAACCGATACAAAAATGAGCAGGTAAGCCATAACTTTAGTAAGAGTGGTTTCTTCGTTAAAATACAGGAAAGCCATTATAAAGTTGAGGAGCGGGTTTATGTACATAAGTATCCCAATGGTGCCCGAGGTGAGTTCTTTTAAGGCATACAGGTTCAGGAACAGTGGTAATACTGTAAATAAAGCACTCAGCATTGCAATGTTCAGAAAGAAATGCGTGTTTAATGCTGGTGTGGTTCCGCTTGTAAAGTAGCTGTAAAAGGGAGCTATAAAGGCAAACGCAAGAATCAGTTGCAGATTAAGCAGTACAATCTTATCGTATACTTTTAGTAAACGCTGCGTGATCAGGTAAAAAGCATAGCTCAGGCCAACCAACAGGCTATAAAGTAAGCTGGTTATTTCTCCGGTGCCAACCAAAATGCAGCTTAAAGCACTTAGCCCGATTGCCAGCCATTGGTTTGTTCGTAGTGGCTCTTTTAGCAGCAGGAACCCAAGTACAGCTGTTAAAATAGGGCAAAGCAGGTAAGAAAAAGAGCCTGTCTGAATGTTGATATGGTTAATGACATAGATAAAAGAAAGCCAGTTTACTGTAAGAAGCAGGCCTCCCAAAAAAGTATAAGTGAAGAACAGCCTCCGCTCTCTGGCGGCAGATTGCTTTACTTGCTGTATTGTGCTCCTGATGCTTCTCCTGCGGAATAACAGGGAGATGATCAGTAAAAAAACAATAGATAAGGCTATTCTAAAGAACAGGATCTGGCCGCTGGGAAACGCAGCCAGTGCTTTCAGTGGGAACGGTATAAATCCCCAGATAACAAATGCCGCAATACCGGCTGCATAGTATGGGTTTGCCTTTAGTGTCTTCATTTCAGGAAAATAAGGCGCAAAAGTACAGAAAGAATACATCAGGTAAATGAGACAGGGTACTTTTGTAATGAAAAATGTTTAGAGCCAGGAAGCATATAGTTAGCAGAAGTGAGAGCCGGCAATACCTGCCTGCTTTTAAATTTGCCTATCTTTGAAGCAGAATTTATAAACTATGCTTAAGTTTCAGGAGCTCATTTCTATTACACAAGGGCAGGTGTTGCAGTATGTGCAGCAAGTGCCTGTGCAGCAATTATTTACCGATAGTCGTAAGTTATCGCAATCTGCAGGCACTCTTTTTTTTGCTATAAAAGGTACATGGAACGACGGGCACAGGTATCTTGCCTCCCTCTATGAGCAGGGGGTAAGGCAATTTGTGGTAGAAAAGGCCAGCGAGGAACTAAAGCAGGAGCTGAAGGAGGCTAATATCCTGGAGGTGAAAGATAGCCTGAAAGCCTTACAGGATGTAGCTGCATGGCACAGGAAACAGTTTTCGATACCTGTTATTGGGATTACTGGCAGCAATGGTAAAACCATTGTGAAAGAGTGGCTGGCACAGCTGCTAAGTGCAGATGAGCAGGTGGTAAAAAGTCCGCGCAGTTACAATTCGCAGCTTGGAGTGCCGCTCTCGGTATGGCAATTAAACTCAAACCATACACTGGGTATTTTTGAGGCAGGCATATCACTGCCTGGCGAAATGGATAACCTGCAATCTATTATTCAGCCAACCTGGGGCATTTTTACGAATATAGGCAGTGCCCACGACGAAGGCTTTGCCTCGAGGCAGCAGAAAGTAGCAGAAAAGCTGAAGTTATTTTCGGCTACAGCACTTCTTTTTTACTGCTCTGACCATGAACTGATCCATCAGGCGGTAAAAGAAAAGCAATTAAAAACGTTTACCTGGTCGCGCAGCCGTGAAGCAGATGTTACTATTTCGGGTATGACAGCAGCTGGCCATAAGACTATCGTGGTGTATAACTATCTGGGGCAGAAACAGCGTTTAGCTATACCTTTTACAGATGAGGCTTCGGTAGAAAATGTACTGCACTGCCTGGCGGTGTTGCTTTACCGCGGTTTGCCTCTAAATGAGATACAGGACAGGCTGGACAGGCTGCACCCAGTAGCGATGCGCCTCGAAATGAAAGAAGCCATTAACGGGTGCTATCTGATAGACGACACTTATAATAACGATCTGGCTGGACTGGCTATAGCACTGGACCTGCTGGCAAGCCAGCCAAAAAGAGAAAAGCACACGCTTATACTCTCTGACCTCCTGCAATCGGGCTTGCAGGAAGAGGCGCTTTATAAGCAGGTAGCAGAGCTGGTGCAGGCCCGTGGGGTACAGCGGCTGATTGGTATCGGAACCACCATTTCCGCTCATGCCCACCAGTTCGCCTGCGATTGTACTTTTTTTCCGGGCACTACAGAGTTTCTGGAGCAGTTCAGGCCAGCACAGTTTCAGAACGAGGTAATCCTGATAAAAGGAGCCAGGGTATTTGAGTTTGAAAGAATTGTACAGGCTTTTCAGCAGAAGGTACATGGCACTGTGCTGGAAGTGAACCTGGATGCACTGGTGCATAACCTGAACTTTTACCGTTCTAAAATAGCACCAGGTACCAAGCTGATGGTAATGGTGAAAGCCTTTGCTTACGGAAGCGGGAGTTTTGAAGTAGCTAACCTGCTTCAGTTCCACAATGTGGATTACTTGGCTGTAGCGTATGCCGATGAGGGGGTAATGCTGCGGGAGCATGGCATTACAGTCCCGATTATGGTTATGAACCCTTCTTCCGATAGTTTTGCAAAACTGAGGCAGTATAACCTGGAGCCCGAAATATATTCGCTGGAGCAATTAGAGGCCTTTGGTATGTCTTTACCTAAATCAGGGATTTTTAAGATTCACCTGAAACTGGACACCGGTATGCATCGCCTTGGCTTTACTGCCGGTGATTTTAAACAGCTTTTCTCTTTGCTGTCTCAGTACCAGCAGGTGCAGGTTATCAGCACCTTCAGCCATTTGGCCGGAGCCGACGAAGCACTGCACAACGATTTTTCTGAAACACAGATTGCTACCTTCAGAAAACTGGCAGCAGAGGTAGAGGAGAACATCGGCTACAAAGTAATCAAGCATATCCTCAATTCAGCTGGTATCGTAAGGTTTCCACAGCATCAGTTAGATATGGTGCGCCTGGGTATTGGTTTGTACGGTGTAGAAGCTACAGGATCGGAGCAGGAGGCGCTACGGCCCGTGAGCACACTTAAAACCACTATTTCCCAGATAAAAGAAATAAAGCAAGGCGAAACGGTTGGCTATAGCCGAAAGGGTGTCGCAGATGTGGATAAAAAAATAGCCACTATTGCTATTGGCTATGCCGATGGCTACGACCGTCGGTTCAGCAATGGTGTAGGGCAGGTGCTTGTTAATGGGAGTTATGCACCTGTTATCGGTAATGTATGCATGGATATGTGTATGGTAGATATTACAGGCATAGAGGCAAAAGCAGGGAGCGAAGTAACGGTATTCGGCCCACAATTAACTTTAGTAGAACTGGCAAAAAAGATAGGCACTATTCCCTATGAACTTCTTACCAACGTGAGTTCCAGGGTAAAGCGGGTGTTCTATGCGGAGTAGTTAATGTGTTGATGATTTAATGTGCTAATGTGTTAATAGGTAATCTATTAATGTTTTAATAAAGTTTTTCCCTTCACAAATGAGTAACTCAAAATAAATTCTGGAGCTAATTCTAAAACCTCTAATTCGCGCTGCTCAATTAGCATTAGTACACGAACATATCTTCTGATTTAGGTAGCACATTACCTGGTTAGCACATTATTCAATTAACACATCAGCACATTAACCTAATTCTTTTGCTTTAGAAGTGAACAGCTTGTAAATTGCGTTTGTTTATAAACAGTCTAAATAAAAGCAGCTACAAGTGCAAAACAGGAAAGAAGAGAAGCAGGTGCAGAAAAGTCTACGCGATTTAAAAGTAGGCGAGTACGGAGTGATAAGTTCTTTGAATGATCCTGAAATGGCGCTAAAACTGCTGGAAATGGGTTGTATTCCTGGTACAGAGGTGAAAATGAACAGTAAAGCACCTCTTGGTGACCCGATTACTATTATAATAAACGACTATACCCTTTCCCTGCGTTTAGACGAAGCCGAAACCATATTGCTGAAGAAGTAAATAATACATGTCTGTAACTGCCCAGCCTGAAATAGTAGAAGAAAAAAGAGCAACAGCCAGTCGTGCGGTAGCTAAAATAGCGTTGATAGGTAATCCAAATTCAGGTAAAACCTCCCTTTTTAACCAACTTACGGGCCTTAACCAAAAGGTGGGGAATTTTCCTGGTGTTACAGTCGACAAAAAAACTGGTATTAGCCAGATCACGCAAAACCAGAAAGCTCAGATAATCGACTTGCCTGGTACCTATAGCTTATATCCAAAGTCTTTAGATGAGCGTGTAATTATAGATCTTTTATACGATCCAAAATCAAATTATTATCCTGACCTGGTTATAGTTACAGCTGATGCCTCAAACCTGAAGCGAAACCTGCTGCTGTTTACCCAGTTAGCAGATTTACAGATACCAGCTGTGCTTGCGCTGAACATGATGGATGTGGCTGAAGAGGCCGGTATAAAGATTGATATTGAGTCGCTGCAAAAGGAGTTGGGGGTGCCTATCATTCCTATGAATGCGCGAAAAGGTGCTGGAGTGGCAGCTTTAAAAATTGTAATATCCCAGCAGCTGGCTAACACTACTTCTAAATTCTTCGCAATTCCAGCAGAAGTGAAGCCATTGGTTAAAAATATCAGAGCTTACTTTGAATTGCAGAATGATTATCTGGCGTTGCATTATGCGCATCAGTATAAGAGCCTGAAGTTTCTGTCCGAAAAAGATAAGGCGTGGCTCGAAGATCAGTTAGCAGCAGAAGGATTTCATTCTACTACACAGCAGGCTAATGAAACGATTGCCCGCTATGCCCGCATCAACGATGTGTTGCTGGATGTGGTAAAAGTGGAGAAGGTAAGTAAGGATGAGAGGTTAAGTAACCGCATCGACCAGGTACTTACCCATAAAGTATTTGGGTTCATGATATTCTTTATGGTGCTGTTTCTGATGTTTCAGGCCATTTTTGCCTGGGCCAGTTACCCCATGGACCTGATAGATGTTGGGGTTGCCAGTTTAAATGAACTGATACAAGAAAATTTTAACGGGCCGTTAATAAACCTGCTAACAGAGGGTGTTATTGCCGGTTTGGGAGGAGTGCTTATTTTCGTTCCTCAGATTGCTATATTATTTGCTTTTATTGCCATACTGGAGGAGACGGGTTATATGGCCCGTGTTACCTTTATGATGGATAAGATTATGCGCAAGTTTGGCCTGAATGGTAAAAGTGTAGTGCCGCTTATATCCGGTGTGGCTTGTGCTGTACCGGCGGTTATGTCGGCTCGTACCATCGAGAACTGGAAAGACCGCATGATCACGATTTTTGTGACACCACTGATGAGTTGCTCGGCACGCATTCCTGTATATACTGTACTTATTGCGCTGGTAGTGCCCGAAACGTACTACTTTGGTTTTCTGAACCTGCAGGGGTTGGTGTTGATGGGACTCTATCTGACGGGTTTTCTGGCAGCCGTACTTTCTGCCTGGGTGCTGAAGAAGATTCTGAAAGCCCGTGAACGTAGCTACTTTATCATGGAGTTCCCGGTATACAAAATGCCTCGCTGGAAGAATGTTGGTTTAACCATTGTGGAAAAGTCGAAGACCTTTGTTTTTGAAGCCGGAAAGGTAATTGTAGCTGTTTCTATTGTGTTATGGGTGCTTGCTTCTTACGGGCCTGGGAATAGTTTTGAAGCAGTAGAAGAGCAGGTACTGCAGCAAGTTGACGGCAAGGGGCTTTCTGAAGAACAGGTGCAAAACCAAATAGCCTCTGCTCAATTAGAGTCTTCTTACGCCGGTATTATTGGTCGTACAATAGAACCTGTTATCAGGCCATTGGGCTACGACTGGAAAATTGGTATAGCCCTACTTACATCTTTTGCCGCACGCGAGGTGTTTGTGGGTACTATGTCCACCATTTATAGCATTGGTGAAGAAGAGAATGTAAGTACCATTAAAAACAAGCTGATGGCCGAGAAAGACGATCAGGGGCAACCATTCTTTACTCCAGCCCGCGCCTTCTCATTGCTTGTATTCTATATGTTTGCGATGCAATGCATCAGCACACTGGCCATTGTGCGCCGCGAAACCAAAAGCTGGACTTGGCCCCTGGCCCAGTTACTTTACATGAGCGGGTTAGCGTATGTGGCGGCATTCATTACATTTCAGGTTTTTAGGTAGTTGCTCTACCGTTACTTCAATTGATGAACAAGATTATCTATCCTTAATACCATTTGTTCTATCATAATAATTAATTACATCCTGATAAAGATACTATCTCAACAGTTGATGCCAGAAATAGATTAGATACACTTTAAAGTGTATCTAATCTATTTCTGCATTCTTTTCGTATATAATTTATATTATTTCCTGATAATTTTGAATTTAGGGTCTGCTGTTGCCTTTTAAATATCATCCTATATTGATTTGTAGAAGAAGTTAATGAGTCTTATAGGTGTAAATTTTTTGTTTGTTAAGTTAAATTTAAGTAAAATTGAAGATTACTACTTTACTTATTCTTGAATGAAGCTTATTACCTGCAGATTTAAGTTGAAAATTAATAGTGCTTCGTGTTCAGGTTTGTATTAAGTGTTATTACTTATAATATTTCTGTAGCTGATTTACTTCAACAATTTAATGGGAAATTGTTTAATAAAAATGAGCCTTACTTGTACTATAACATATCCTGTAAATTAATAATTAGCCATTGCGAATTTTATTATATATTGTTTAAACTTTGATTTTTTTGCTTAAATTTCGGATTATTGATTTTACATAGGTGGGCATAAATTCCATATTGTATAAATTTATATTCTCTTAATTACTTTTACAACTATAACTTAACCTAACAACAAATGAAAAGACTAGTACTTCTAAGTTTCTTTCTGCTGTCTGCTCTTCTTCAAGAAGCTATGGCACAGAGTAGGACGATTACAGGTAGGGTAACTGATGCTACTACCAATGAAGGTCTTCCGGGCGTGACCGTTTTAGTAAAAGGTACACAAGTAGGTACTGCTACTAATGCCACAGGTAATTATTCAATTAACGTACCAGAAGGAAACAATACACTTCAATTCAGCTTTATCGGTTATACTACTGTTGAACGTAATATTGGTACTGCTTCAACAGTTGATGTGAGTCTTGGAGTAGATGCACAACAGCTATCCGAAGTTGTTATAACCGGTGCGTACGGTACTACCAGAACATCAAGAACAACAACCACTAACTCTCAGGTAGTAACAGATGAAAAGCTAAATGTGATTCGCCAACCAGATGTTAATAATGCCCTTGCTGGAAAAGTGGCAGGCTTACAAGTGAGAAGCCAATCCGCTGCAGCACTTGGCAGAGAAACAGAAGTTAGGCTTCGTGGAGCAGCTGGTTTTGGATCAGGCCAGGGTGCTATTTATGTAGTAGATGGTACAATTCTTCCAAATATAGAAGATATTAACCAAGATGATATTGCAGATGTCTCTGTATTATCAGGTACAGCAGCAGCTGTGCAGTTCGGATCTCAGGGGGCTAATGGTGCCATTGTAATCACTACTAAAAAAGGTAGAAAGACTGATGGACTAGGAGTTACACTCAATCTAGGCGCTTTGGTTGAAAATGTTTATATATTACCAAATTACCAGAACTCATATGCTGGAGGTGGTGCTGGAGACTTAATAAAATATAACTGGAAAGAAGGTGATCCAGTTGAGTGGCAGGCTCTTGATGGCAAGTACTACCACGACTATAGTGATGATGCTAGCTGGGGACCTCGTATGTTAGGCCAAGAATATATTCCTTGGTACGCATGGTATGGCGGGCATAGCCGGTCTTATCAAACAGCGACTCTTGACCCTCAACCAAATAATGCGAGAGATTATTTCAATACTGGTGTTACCTTAAATAACTCTATTACATTTAACAAAGAAACAGATGCGCTTCGATTGAGGTTTACTTATGGTAACCAAAATACGCAAGGCCTTATTCCGAATTCTAGCTTAAATAAGAATACAATCCTCCTAAATACTACTTACGAAATTAATCGTCACTTTGAGCTATCCGCTAATGTTAATTATATTAACCGTACTTTAAACGGAGAAATTTCGGATGATTATTCTAATCAATCTACAGGTTCTTTTAATCAATGGTTTCACCGGAATTTGGACATGGGAATTATGGAAGAACTTAGAGGCTTAAGAACTCCTGAAGGTATATATGCTTCATGGAACCATGCTAATCCAAACACTTACAATCCTAGTAGCCCAAATAATTTTTATGCTGCAAACTACTGGTATAATTTCTATACCTACTATGATCTGATCAGCATGGAGAATCAACGAGATCGGTTGTATGGTAATTTAACATTTACTTACAAAATAAATAACGATTTAAGATTATCTGCAACTTATAGAAAACAGCAAAATACAACTTTCTATGAAGATAGGTACAGCTCACGTTTAAATGAAAGTGGCTTGCAGACAACTGGTAATAACGCATTTGCCCGAGGTTATTATGGAACTGGAAATACTTTCTCTAATAGAAGAAATATTGAAATAGCAGCCGCATATTCTAAGAAAATCAATGACTTTAGTATAGAAGCTAACTTGGTAACTGACTTTTTCAGAGCAAGAAGCAACAGTAATAGCGCCAGTACAAATCAAGGCTTGAATGTTCCTGATCTGTTCACTATAGCTAATTCTGTAAATGAGGCAAGCATTGGTAATGGTAGGTCGCAAGAAGCCTATAATGCTATTTTTGGTAGAGCAACACTTGGTTTTAAAAATATTTTGTTTGCGGATGTTACCTTGCGTAATGACTGGTACTCTACTTTGCCTGCTGATAACAATTCAGTTTTATCTAAATCTTTTGGTGGATCGTTTGTATTTAGTGATCTGGTTCCTGAGTCAAATACTTGGCTGAGTTATGGTAAGTTAAGAGGTTCTTGGGGAGAAGCACCTAAAGCTTTAGGGAGTAGTAATACTGGCTTTGGTGCTTATATTTATCCAGGTATGGCTTATGGTGTAGGCCAATTTAAGTGGGGTAATAACTTCTTAATGTCAACACCTGATCAGATAGTAAACCCACAAATCACTGGTTCTACTATTAGAGAAACAGAATTTGGGTTAGATTTAGCGGTGTTCAACAATAGATTTGGATTATCTGCCACTTATTTTGAGCAGGCACAGGTAGGTTTCCCTTATTCTTTGCAAGTAAATGGAGCTAGTGGTTTTACTTCAATCTATACAAACATTGGCGAAATCCGCAAAAAAGGTATGGAGTTCCAAATTAACGCTCGTCCAGTAGATCTGCCTAACTTTTCATGGAGCATCACTGGTACTTGGTCTCCATTGATTGAAAATGAAATCGTAGAGATGAGTCCTGAATATGATGTAACTAGAATTTCTGTTGCAGGTGTATGGGGATCTACGATGCCATATATGGTGCATCAGGAAGGCATGAGATGGGGACAAATATATGGTAA
This sequence comes from Pontibacter sp. SGAir0037, assembly GCF_005491705.1. Lineage (NCBI taxonomy): Bacteria > Pseudomonadati > Bacteroidota > Cytophagia > Cytophagales > Hymenobacteraceae > Pontibacter > Pontibacter sp. SGAir0037. Next base: position 4,573,005 of record NZ_CP028092.1, read on the forward strand.
CGGTATAAAGAGAATTAATGGTCAACCTGTATTAGATGAGAACGGATTGTACGTAAATGATCCGAATGTATTCTTTGGTAGTGTGTTGCCTAATCACACAGGAGGTATACAGAACTCATTTAACTTCTTAAAAGACTTTACTCTTAATGTAAACATCGACTATCAAGTTGGTGGCAAATTCGTCTCTTTATCAAATATGTTTGGATCTTATAGTGGATTAACTGCACGTACTGCAACTATAAATGATAAGGGCAATCCAATAAGAGATGCAGTTGCCGATGGGGGTGGCGTACATGTATCTGGCGTGAATGCTGATGGTGAGCCTGTAGATTACTATGTAGAAGCACAAGATTATTTCCATGGGCTTAACACAAATAAGACATTTGATGAGTTTGTTTATGACTTAACTTTTGTGAAGCTTCGTGAACTGTCTCTTGGCTACAATATCCCAGTTAAAAGATTTGGTTTAAGTAATGTTATTCAAAATGCGAACTTCTCGTTAGTTGCCCGAAATCCTCTGTTAATCTATGCTAAGACTCCAGATTTTGATCCATCTGAGATTGATGCCCTCCAAGGTGAAACAGGACAGCTACCAGGCACACGTGGCTTAGGTTTTAATCTGAGAGTTACATTTTAATTAAAGTGGGTAATAGTAAAGAAATAGGAATGAATAAAATGAAAAGATTATATAAATATGCATTTGCTGGCTTCCTACTAGTAGGAGTATCGGGGTGTGAGCTTTTTAGTGACTTTGGTGATACAAACGTTAATCCCGCTGCTACGACGGAACCAATCTTAAGTGCTTTATTGACTAACGTAGGTGCCCAAATGGGAAGCTACGCTTTTCAAACAAGGCCAGGTTTGTACTCACAGTATTTTTCTCAGACACAATATACTGATGAGTCGCTTTATTCGCTGCCACAGTTATCTTTTACTGGTAATTATTCTGGTCCATTACAAGATCTGCAAACAATCATTAATGCTAACCAAAGCAATAATATGACGCAGGTGGCCAGAATATTGCAGCAGTATATTTACTGGACAATTACAGACAGGTGGGGAGATATACCATATAGTGAAGCTTTAACAGGTGTTAACACAGCTCCGGCTTATGATACTCAAGAAGATGTTTATAGAGGTATGTTGAGTACGCTAGCTGATGCAGTGAATTCATTTGACAATGCTTCATTAATTTCAGGTGATGTAATATATGCTGGAGATGTGGCATCTTGGAAGAGAGCTGCAAATTCTTTGCGTATGCTGATGGCACTTCAGCTTTCAGAAAGATTCCCTGATGCAAATGGATATGCGGCTACTGAATTTAAAGCAGCTCTTAATCATTCAGCTGGTTATATTAGTACTAACGCTGAAAATTTTGATGTGGCTTATCCAGGTGGTAATTTCCCAAGCGACTACTGGTCTTTGTATAATGGCCGTAGAGACTATGCCGAAAGCGCAACTATGACAAGTTTAATGGGATCTTTAAGTGATCTACGTCAAAATGCTTTTGGTGGAGCTAACGATCTGGCAAATCAGGCAAATTCGAATGCAAGTTCAAATGTTGGTGTTCCATATGGCTTAGCTCGGGCAAATGCAGAGGCATTTACAGGCGCTAACACAAATTGGGCTCGAATTTTAAGAGGTGATTTAAGAACACAAAGTAGCACAGTATATATTATAACTGCTGCTCATGTTGCTTTAGCAAGAGCAGAAGCAGCAAATCTTGGGTGGACCACTGAAAATGTTACTGACGTTTATAATGCCGGAATTAGATTCTCATTTGAGCAATGGGGTATTACTATGCCTAATAATTATTTAACACAAGCAGGAGTTCAGCTTGGGACTGATAACGCAAGGAAAATAGCTATACAACGTTATATAGCCTTCTACCCAGATGGTTTACAAGGTTGGAATATCTGGCGCAAAACTGGATATCCAGAGTTAACTCCTGCTCCAGCTGCCACAAATGCTGGCGGACAAATTCCGCGTAGATATGTATATGCACAGAGTGAGTATGCTACCAACGAAGCAGCTGTTAATGCTGCTGCTGCAAGGCTTACTGGTGGAGACACTCAGGATGCAAGAGTATGGTGGGATGTGCAGTAATAAATTTCGTAATTTAAAAATTAACTTTTTAAAAATAAAAAAATGAAACGGAAAATTTTAGGGTTTCTTCTGTTCAGCCTAACTTTTACAGTTCTCTTTACATCATGTATTGATAATGAAGTAGAAGAATTAGAAGATAGAGGAAGAACATATATAAAATTACTAGAGGCACCAGAGAACATAATGTTCTTTCAACCCTTTGAAGATTCAAAAAAAATTGATCTATTAAGTATAAGGCGAGATGCTAATTCAACTTTGTCATTAAATTCAACTGTAACGGTAACTTTAGTTCCTGCACCTGAGCTGATAGAGCAGTATAATGAGGATAATGAAGAGGCTGTTGAACCTCTTCCTGCTGAGTTTTTCACCTTAGCCAATTCAGCGTTTACTTCAAACGGTAACGGAGGTTATACTGTAACATTAGCGCCTGGCAAGTTCTCAGAAGAATTAACCATTATGCTTAATGGTCAGCGATGGGAAGACTTAACTCAAAAGTATGGAGTTGCTTTCAGGATTCAAGATGCTAATGGTTTACCAATAACAACTGGTGGAGAAGAAGTAGTTACAGTTCTTGCTATAGCTAACAGATATGATGGTATTTATAGCATGACTGCAAGTATGACTGCATCAGATAGGCCAACAGTAAATGCAACTGGTACTGAGTGGACTTGGCCTGGAGATGTATACTTAGTTACAACGGGTGAAAATACAGTTGACTTATTTGATGCATGGGGTTTTGGGACATATATTCTTCCAATACAAACTAATACTGGAGGCTGGAGTGGTTTTGGATCAGCGAGTCCACGGTTTACGTTTGATATGGAAACAAATGAGATAACATCAGTGGTTAATACAACGGTAAATCCAGCTAATGGAAGAGCTTTTCAAATTGATCCAACTGGACCAAATTATTTCGACCCTGAGACACATACAGTTTATGCGTCATTTATAATGACGCAAACAACAGCAACAACAAATTTTGAACCTCTAAAAATTCGAGTAACCTTTAATTATAAAGGGGCTAGATAGTAGTTTATTTTTAACAAAAAAGGCTGCCTATTTGGCAGCCTTTTTTGTTAAAAATTGTCTTGTCCTACAATAGGTTGATATCTAATTTGGGAAATATGAATTAATGGGAAAACAAAGTATTAAGATGTTGTTTCTACTCCCCCTCACGCATAAATTAAAAACACTGTAGGCTGCTTATGTATATCTGGCAGGCCTTTCTTCCAATCGGCTATAGTTTTTGTTTGTATTAGCTCATGTTCGGGAGAGGTAATATTGGCGGCAATACAGAGGCGCGTGTTGCTGCTGAGCGTCTGCACCAAGTCTTCCAGAAGTTTATTGTTCCGATAAGGAGTTTCCATGAAAATCTGTGTTTGGTTGCGCTGCTGCATCTCCTTCTCAAGTTGGCGGAGAGCCTGCAAACGAGGCCCGCGCTCAATGGGCAAATACCCATGAAAGGCAAACTGCTGGCCGTTAAAGCCGCTCCCCATTAAACTCATAAATATGGCAGAAGGCCCGGCAAAGGGTATCACCTTGATGTTCTTCTGGTGTGCATACTTTACTACTTCAGCCCCAGGATCAGCTATGCCAGGGCAGCCGGCTTCAGAGATTACACCGGCATCAACTCCTTTTTCAAGGAGGGGCTTAAGAGAAGCCTGAACTTGCGCGGGAGTAGCATCTTTATCGATCTGCACAAAATTCAGGTTTTCAATGACAAGTGCAGGGCAAATACTTTTTACATAGCGGCGGGCGGTGCGTACGTTCTCCACAATAAAGTAAGTTAGGTTTGCTACCGTTTCTTTTACCTGTGGTGATATAACTGCATCGGCGGTGCCTTCTGCCAGGATGGTAGGTATCAAGTATAAGCTGCCTGTTTTTTTCATGGTACAAAAGTATAAACAATATGGTGGTGCCAGAAATAAAAAAGCCGCAGAACAGAAGTACTGCTGCGGCTTTTTATAAATTTATAAAAATGATGGACTACCCTTCCAAAAATGTTGTTACCAGATCATATACTTGATCGGGAGCCTGTGCGTGTACCCAATGTCCGGCCTCAGGTATAGTTTCTACCTCTACCTGCGTGAACAGATGTGGAATAGATCCAAAAATATCATCCTGTTTAATATATCCTGACCGTCCTCCTTTGATAAAAAGAGTGTCTTTCTTAAAAGGAATATCGGAAGTAATAGCTGCACTTACGTTGTCGTAATTCTTGTCGAGCGCTTCCAGGTTCATGCGCCAGCCAAAGCCTCCTTCTTCTTTTCTGTAAAGGTTCTTCATCAGGAACAAACGCACATCTGGCTGTGGAATATATTTTGCCAGTTGCTCGTCCACTTCATTGCGGCTTGTTACAGTAGCAATGTCAACAGATTTTAAAGCGTCCAGTATCTCGTCGTGATGAGGAGGATAGGCTTTAGGGGCAATATCAACCACAATAAGCTTTGTCAGGCGTGTGGGATATGTAAGAGCAAAGTGCATCGCTGCTTTTCCACCCATAGAATGCCCCATAATGGCAGGAGTCGAAATCTGGAGGTCATCTATCAGTTCCAGCACATCGGCAGCCATTGCGTCGTAATTATGCACATCCGAATGCGGCGACCGGCCATGGTTGCGCAGATCGACCAAGAACACATTATAATTTTCGGCAAGTCGCTTCGCCAGGGTTTGCCAATTATCTAATGTGCCAAATAAGCCATGCAGGATCAGCAGTGGTTTGCCATGGCCCATTTCTTTGTAGTGTAGCTTCATATTAAAGTCAGTTAGCTTTCTTATACTACCTGAAAGTATACAGCAGAGTTGCCTTTGCTCTTACCCACAGGCTACTTTAGCTGATGCAGGTACTGTTGAATAGTGTTTTCCAGGCCAAGATAGAGCGCATCACAAACAAGGGCATGGCCAATACTTACCTCATCCAAACCAGCTAAATTGTCTTTGAGGTACCTGAGGTTGTCAAGGTCCAGATCGTGACCGGCGTTAAGTCCAAGCCCTAGCTGCTTTGCCAAAAGGGCAGCCTTAACATAAGGCGCAATGGCCGTTTCCCGGTTGCTGTGATAGCCGGTGGCATACGATTCTGTGTACAGCTCTACTCGGTCTGTCTTTACCAGGGCAGCACCTTCTATCATCTCTTCTACAGGGTCTACAAAAATAGATGTTCGGATACCGCTCTCCCTCAAATCTGCAATTACGTCTGTTAAATACTCTTTAAAGCGGATGGTATCCCAGCCGGCATTAGAGGTAATAGCATCCGGAGCATCGGGAACCAGCGTGACCTGGTGCGGCTTTACCTCTTTCACAAGTTTCAGAAATTCAGGTGTTGGATTGCCCTCAATGTTAAATTCAGTGGTAACAACTTCTTTTAAGTCGTGTACATCCTGGTAACGTATGTGGCGTTCATCAGGTCTTGGGTGTACGGTTATACCCTGGGCTCCGAAGCGTTCGCAATCTTTGGCGGCCTGTACAACATTCGGCCTGTTGCCTCCACGGGCATTCCGTAGCGTAGCTATTTTGTTTATATTTACACTCAGTTTAGTCATGGTACTGTTTAGGGAGCTTTTATTAAGCTCTGAGTAAATTTAAAATCCGATGACTAAATTAGTAGAATTTTAAATAAGATGATAACCTATGGCGAAAGCCAATTATCGTATAATGCACAGGCAGCATGGTAATGCCTGTTCTTAAGTATTAATCAACAAGAAACTATGAGTTTAAAACAAAAAGTAGAGGCTGATATAAAACAAGCTATGCTGGCGAAAGACAAAGCCCGTTTGCAGGCGTTAAGAGGCATAAAATCTCAGATATTGCTGGCAGAAACTGAAAAGGGTGGAGGTGAAGGATTGTCGCCCGACACAGAGCTGAAGTTACTCACAAAAGCAGCCAAGCAGCGCCGTGAATCAGCGGAGGTATATGCTAAACAAAACAGACCTGACCTGGAGGAGGTTGAGTTAACAGAACTTGCAGTAATAGAAGAATACCTGCCCAAGCAGCTGGATGAAGGCGATCTGCGTGCCCGATTATTGGATATAATTCAGCGTGTGGGAGCTACAGGACCATCCGACATGGGTAAAGTGATGGGGGTAGCCTCTAAGGAACTAGCCGGTCAGGCTGACGGGAGAGCCATTTCCAATGCTGTGGGAGCACTTCTTAATAATACTGATTTCTAAAAAAATAGCTTAATGCAGTCGTTCTTATAGAGTGTCTGTATAAGTTTTAGTTATCTTTGAAGGCAGTAGTGGGAGCATTGGTCCTGCTACTGCCTTAATGTTTATAGCTTGAGTACATTCGATATTTTTTTAGCGCTGCCTATACTATATGGTGCCTTTCAGGGCTTCCGCAAAGGATTGCTGCTGGAACTGATCTCTCTTTTTGCCCTGGTGTTTGCCCTGCTGATGGGGATAAAGCTGCTCGATACTGCTTTACCTGTTATACGAGGATTTGTGGGCGACGCGGGTGTTTTGCTCCCCTTTATAACCTTCCTGATTGTTTTTATAGGCATTGTGCTCGGAGTGCGTGTACTGGGCCTCCTACTTAAAAAAGTATTGGATTTTACGCCCTTTGGCTTTTTTGATAATCTGTTAGGCGGCATTTTAGGTGCTCTGAAGTGGTGCATTGGCCTGAGCCTTCTGCTCTATGTAGCAGACATGGCAGGCATCACGATAACAGAAGAAACAGCCGCAGGCTCTGTTATTTATCCTGTCGTTCTAAAAACCACGCCTTATGCGCTCAACTTGCTTGGCTACGTACTCCCGTTTGTAAAATCGCTGTTCGAGTCGTTTAAGAAACAGTTTTAATGTGTTAATGGGTGAGTGTGCTGATGTGTTAATTTCTTTAAATTTAAGGCTCACTCTTTTATAAGAAATATTATTACTATTAGATCTGTTAAGCTATAGCTGCTTCAATCATAAGGATGATAATATTTCAAAATTATTTTTAATTAGCACAATAACACATTAAAGAATTGGCACATTCTCCTCATGCTTCTCCTGTTAGATAATTTTGATTCTTTTACCTATAACCTTGTTGACTATTTTGGGCAGCTTGGGGTAGAGGCGCACGTATTACGAAACGATGTAGGACTGGAAGAAATAAAGGCGTTGCCGATCAGGGCCATCGTATTGTCGCCAGGACCGGGAGCGCCTGTACAGGCAGGTTGTATGATGGAGTTAATAAAACACTACCACAAGCAGGTACCTATGCTGGGAATCTGCCTGGGGCATCAGGCGCTTGGGGAGTTTTTTGGTGCTACATTGGATAAAGGAATAAAGCCGATGCATGGCAAATTGTCTGATATTACCTGTGAACCCGATCCGATTTATGAAGGTTTGCCAAAGAACATGCCTGTGGTGCGTTACCATTCTTTAATTTTGAAGGAACTACCTGATTGTATAATACCGTTGGCACATACAAAAGAAGGTGAACTTATGGCGTTTAAGCATCAGGAGCTTCCATTATATGCTTTGCAGTTTCATCCGGAGGCCGCACTTACGACTTATGGCCTGGATATGCTGCGAAATTGGGTGACAATTGCTAATTTTACAGATTAAAATAATAGGACACTTTTATTACACGTTAGTTTTACATAGTTTTCATACATGAATCTACAAATCAGACAAGAAGGCGATTTCCAGTATATTGATGAGGGTGAGGGTGAAGTTTTGCTTTTGTTACACGGCTTGTTCGGAGCTTTAAGTAACTGGCAGGGAGTAGTCGATTTCTTTTCGAAGCAGTACCGCGTTGTAATACCTCTGATGCCTATTTATGAAATGTCGCTTCACAAAGCCGGTGTGCCGGGTTTAACGTCTTTTGTAGAAGACTTTGTTAAATTTAAGAAGTTGCAGAACCTAACGCTGCTAGGGAATTCTCTTGGTGGACACGTGGCGCTATCTTATACACTTAACAATGGCGGCAATGTAAAACGGCTGGTATTAACAGGAAGCTCCGGCTTGTTCGAAGATAGTATGGGTGGTTCTTTTCCGAAGCGAGGCAACTACGACTACATAAAAGAACGTGTTGAATATACTTTCTATAGCCCTGAAACAGCAACAAAAGAGCTGGTAGATGAAGTGTTTAACATAACGAACAGCAATGCCAAATGCCTTCGGATAATTGCCATTGCCAAGTCGGCACAGCGCCATAACATGGCCAAAGACATTACAAACATTCAGGTTCCTACCTTGTTAATATGGGGGTTGAATGATACTATTACACCACCAATGGTGGCACATGAGTTTAACAGGCTCATTAAAAATTCGGAGCTTTATTTCATCGATAAATGTGGTCATGCTCCTATGATGGAACATCCGGAGAAGTTTAACAGTATCTTAAATAGATTTTTAGTAAAGAATAGTATAACGGAGACAGCAACATGATAGCAGAAGAACTCATCAACCAAATGATCCCGCCGCTCAAGCTCTACGATACCGTTGAGAAAGCTTTGCGGTGGATGGATGAGTTCCGTGTAAATGAGCTACCTGTTGTTGGAAACAGGAAATATATGGGACTTGCTACTGAGTCCCACCTGATTGAGTTGAATGATCGCAGCCAGACACTAAAGGATGTGCAGCTGGAGTTTAGCGATGTGACGGTGATGCACTTCCAGCATTTTTACGATGTAATGGAGGCGGCTATTAAGAATAAAATTCAGGTAGTGCCCGTGCTTGATGAGATGCAGGAGTACATGGGCATTATTACTATCAACGATACGCTGGCTGCATTTGGCCAGATGTCTGCTCTACAGGGGCAGGGAAGCATCCTGGTGCTCTCAATGAGCGAACGCGACTACTCTTTAAGTCATATCAGCCGTTTAATTGAAGAGGAGAACACCAAGATTCTGAGCGCCTATGTTTCTCCGGATGAGCTGGACCCCTACAATATAAAACTAACATTAAAGCTTAACTCAACCGACCTGACACGCATTATTGCCACTCTGGAGCGCTTCGAATATAGAATTACTGCGCAGTTTCAGGATGGCAACAATTACGATGTGGGGCGTGACAGGCTGGATATGTTATTTAAGTACCTCGATATTTAAGCAAGCTGGTGCTGTTCCGGTATAGCCTTCTTCTTTTTTTTGCTTGTGTTGTTGCTGCTTCAGCAGCTGTCGCTTTGCCATGCGAAGTGCCTTCTGTTATTATTCAAAATATAGATTTTGAAGGGAACGACATTACCAGGGAGCGCGTGCTTATGGTGGAGCTGGACTTTAATGTGGGAGATACCCTGGCAAGCGAAACCCTAGAACAGCGGCTGGAGGAAAACCGCAAGAGGCTTTACAACCTGCGCCTGTTCCACACGGTTAGCTATGCATACAGCTGTGACAATGGATTTGCTTCTGTTGCTTTTACGATACAGGAACGCTGGTATCTTTATCCTGTTCCTACCTTCTCATTGGCAGACCGCAACTTCAATGCCTGGTGGGACAGAGGCGACTGGAGCAGGGTGAACTATGGCATTACCTTGCAAAGAAGAAACTTCAGGGGCAGGAACGAAGACATCCGCTTCAGGGTACAGGGCGGCTTTAGCCGGAGGATTGAGTTTGCCTACCGAATACCTTACATAAACCGGAATCATAACCTGGGGCTGGAGTTTGGTGTAGCTAACTATAGTAGCCATGCAATCGATTTTAACACAACCAGCAACCAGCAACGCTTTCTTATCCTGGATGAGGATCGGCCAATCCGGCGTAACTCAGTTTCTCTTGGTGTTATTCAACGCGAAAGTGTGCAAAGGCAGGCGGGGGCAAGGGTGTCTTACAGGCAGGAGCAGGTGCTTGATACCGTAAGGCGGCTAAACCCTGATTACTACCTGAACTCTTCCATTCAGCGGCAGGCGGCCCAGTTCGAGCTATACAAGGTAATCAACTTAAGGGAATCTTTTTCATATCCTTTAGGCGGAAGCTATTTTGAAGCTATTATCGGGCAAACTTTCTTCTTTAAAGATTCAGGCACTCCTATAACTACGATAAGAGCAAAATATGTGGATTATATGAAGCTATCTGATAAGTTCTATTATTCTGTAGGAGGAGAGGGCCAGGTAAGGCTGTCGAAAGAATATGCTTATGCTGATAACCAGGCAATAGGTTTCAGGGCAAACATACGTGGATATGAATTAAATGTGATTGGCGGGCAACACTATGGCATTTTTAAACAAACGCTGTCGTACGAACTGCTCAATATTAAGAGCATCAGAATCAAACAAATAAAAAACCCGAAATTTAATAACATACCATTGTCAGTATATTTTACTACTTTCACAGATGCAGGCTATGCTGTAGATAATGTGTTTTACGCGCAAAATCCGCTGGCAAACCGCTTGTTATATGGAGGAGGTGTCGGGTTAAACATTGTTACATTTTATGACTTTGTATTTAGGTTTGAATATGCCATAAACCGCGAAGGCAACCGTGGATTGTATATTGATGGCGGCTTCGCTTTTTAATGCTAAAATAAACAGATGAGAATAGCTATACTGGGTAAACCTTTCAACGATGATCTTGCTCCCTACATTCAAACCCTGTTTGATGAACTGGTGCGTCGGAGAGCTGATTTACTTGTAGTTGAGCATTTTAAGATTTACCTCGACAATACTATTCGGATCTCAGCAGATGTAAAGTCGTTTAAACGAAACGATGATTTAACAGATGTTGACATTGTGCTTAGTATAGGAGGAGATGGCACTTTGTTAGATACTGTTACGTATGTGGGTGCTAGGCAAATTCCTATATTAGGAATTAATACAGGCAGGCTGGGCTTTCTGGCCACTATACCCTACGATGGCATAAACATGGCCCTCGATGCTTTGTACAAAGGGCATTATACCCTGGATGACCGCGCACTTATAAGGGTTGATTCAGATCAGGATATTTTTGAAGGAATTAATTTTGGGTTAAACGAATTCAGTGTGCTGAAGCGCGATACTTCTGCCATGATAGCAGTGCATACCTACATAGATGGAGAATACCTGAATTCTTACTGGGGAGACGGGCTGGTTGTAGCTACTCCTACCGGTTCTACCGGCTATTCCTTAAGCTGCGGAGGTCCTTTAGTACTGCCCCAAACAGGTAATTTTGTTGTTTCGCCTGTTTGTCCGCACAATCTTAATGTAAGGCCTATGATCGTATCAGACAGGAGCGTTATATCTTTCGAAGTAGAAGGAAGAAGCAGTAGCTACCTGGCATCCGTAGACTCCAGGTCGGTATCTGTTGATATGACAGTGCAGCTTGCTGTAAGACGGGAGGAGTTTGTTGCACGACTGGTAAAGCTGCATCATGTAAATTTCTTATCTACCCTCCGAAATAAGCTGAATTGGGGATTGGATAAAAGGAATAGTATTATAAAATAAAAAGATATCAAATATCTGATCTAGTATTTTTTGGTACAAATATTAGTGTATTTTTGTCTCTGATTTAGTGTTAGTTAAAGTACCACTTCCTATTTTAAGGTAATAAGGCATCATTAGTAGGCAGTTTTGGCTTAAAGCTATAATTATAACATACTCTAAATATAATAGAAGCTAATAAATTCTCTTTAAGCAGACTTGATTTAGTAAGAAAACATGTCTTATTACTTATTATTGCCATATTTTTAGTGCCATGAAGAATATTCGAGCTCTCCTTTTGCTGCTTGTCTTATTTATTCTAGTAAACACCCTCGCCGAAGCGCAACCCCGCTTCTCGAGTAGAAGCAAATACGGAACTGTTGGGTTCAGTATGAACGCGATGAACTACTTTGGCGATATTGTACCTGATCCTGATTTTACAAGTTTTCGATCTAAGTCTACACGGTCGAACTTCACCTTAGATTATACCTACAGATTTGCTCCTCGTATTTCTGGCCGTGCCGCCTTTAGCTGGGGTACTATAACAGGAGACGATAAGAAAAGTGCCTCGGAAGCAGAAATTGAAAATGAGCCACGGTATACGCGCAATCTGTCTTTCAAGAGTAATATAGCCGAGTTTAGTGCGGTTGCAATTATCGACTTATTTGAGAACCGCTTTAACTACCAGCGCCGGCCGGATTTTGTGCCATACGGTTTTGTGGGAATAGCAGTGTTTCATCACAATCCTAAAACCTATTATGAAAGTGGTTCCCATCCCGGCTTATCAGAGGCCAATGATATTCCAACAGGCTGGTATGCCTTGCAGCCTCTTGGTACCGAAGGCCAGTATGTAGAGGGAGTGGGCATGTCGGCACCCTATAGCCTTGTGCAGGTTGCAATTCCTTTTGGTTTGGGTTTACGTTATAAACTGGACCGCCAGTGGGACCTGAAGTTCGAAATTGGCTGGAGAAAAACTTTTACTGACTACTTAGATGATGTAAGCTCCGATTCGTATATCAGCAAAGCAGATTTATTGAGCGGAGGCGGCCTTAACCCCAAGGCAGCGGCCTTATTATCCGACCGAAGTGCCGAAGGGTTAGTAGAGTATGAGCAAGACCCAAGTGGTACGGCTTATAATCATATAACTGGTTATGGCATACCTAACCGGTACAGACGGGGAAATGCTTCGGATAAAGATTGGTACATTATTGCTGGTTTAGGGGTTAATTATATTATCTCTCCTAAAACCAGAAGAAAGCCGAAGTTTAGATAACAGAATATAGCTTTTGTTCGTTATCCATCTAAACTTTGAAACGTGTACATGACAATCTTCAGTTTTAGACTGGCACTTACTGCTTGCTTTTTATTTTTACTGATCAATATTTTCTTTTCTGAACCAGCTGTAGCACAAAAACCTCTTGCTACAAGCGAAATAGGTGTGGGCCTTGGAGGGTTGAACTACCAGGGTGATCTTGCGCCTCATTATCGCTTTTTAAGCAACCAGCCAGCTTTAACCGTCTTCTACAGGCACGATCTATCGCATCCTATTACGTTACGTGGGGCTATAATGGGTAGCCATCGGATTTTAAATAATAATACTATGGGTGACGACGATTTTGATCTGCCCTTGCCGAACTTCCGCCAGGCTAACATGCGCCTTACCGTAGGCGAAATATCGGGAGTAGTGGAGTATAACTTCTTAGACTACTATGATCTAACTCAGAAAGTAAGATTTTCACCTTACCTTTTTGCAGGTGTGGCTGGTTTTGTATATAACATCAGAACCGAGTTCGGAGACGAAGTGTATGCAGCAGCTTTCAACCAGGGGGCACGTACCTCTTTGGGAGTTGCCATTCCTTTTGGTGTAGGAGTTAAATATGCCTTGAACAAGTACTGGAATTTAGGTCTTGAGTTCGGAGCCAGGAAGCTTTTTACAGACCGACTAGACAATATTCATATGGAAAACAGCCAGGGACAGGATAAGCGGGTAGCAAATCCGTATGACAAAGACTGGTATTTTTATAACGGCATTAGCCTTTCCTATACAATCTACAGAATAAATTGTCCGCCTACCTATAAAGCCAATCCAGGTATTTTAGATTAAATAGTTAAAATTCACAAATTTGTCTTGCTTTTTGTAACTTGCGACGAAATTGGAATAAATGAGTCTCAAGGAAAAAGTTGATTTAGACAATTTACCCAAGCATATTGCCGTTATCATGGACGGGAATGGGCGTTGGGCAAAGCAAAAGGGGGGCTTACGCATTTTCGGGCATCAGAGTGCGATTACAGCTGTGCGCGAAACTGTTGAGGCAGCTGCAGAATTAGGTGTAGAATACCTGACGCTGTACGCATTTTCCACTGAAAACTGGTCGAGACCTGCTTTTGAGGTTTCGGCGCTGATGCAGTTGTTAGTTTCTACTATAAGAAAAGAAACTTCTACTTTAAATAAGAATAACATTCGCCTTTTAACCATTGGCGATACGGCAAGTCTGCCTGCTTCGTGCCAGCTTGAGCTGCAGGAGGCAATGGAGATAACGAAAGACAATACCCGCATGACACTGGTACTCGCTCTGAGTTACAGCGGAAGGTGGGATATTACGCAGGCGGTTCAAAAGCTGAGCCAGGAAGTAAAAGACGGTGCTGTTAAACCTCAGGATGTTAACGAAAACCTGTTCAAAGATTACCTTTCTACTGCAGGTATGCCTGACCCTGAACTATTAATCAGGACAAGCGGTGAACAAAGAATCAGTAACTTTCTGTTATGGCAATTAGCCTATACGGAGTTATATATAACAAAGTTGCTCTGGCCCGACTTCAGGAAGGAGCATTTATATGAAGCAATTATAGCTTTTCAAAGCCGTGAACGTCGCTTTGGTAAAACCAGTGAACAATTAACTAAGTAAAAATATTAATGACAAGATGCATTTGGGTTCTTGTGTTTCTGTTAATTACAGGCACGGCCTCGTCTCAAGTTCTGAATAACCCTTCACAACAGAATGCCATAGATTACTCCCAGCCTAAACAATATCGTATTGGTGGGATTGATGTTACCGGTACCAATTTCCTGGATAATTCTACCCTTATTTCTGTTACGGGTTTAAAAGTAGGAGATGAGATTACTGTGCCCGGTGAGGAAATTAGCCGAGCTATTCAGAGAATATGGGATCAGGGTATTGTCGGTGATGTTGAGGTTTATACATCACGTATAGAGGGGAATCAGATTTTCCTTACCTTCCACTTTAGAGAGAACCCCCGCTTGTCGCGCTATACTTTTTCAGGTATCCGTAAATCACAGCAAGATGCCTTAAGAGAAAAGCTTAATCTTATTCGCGGTAAGACAGTGGATGCGTCTGTTCTGAATACAGCTCGTACCATCATTCGTAATTACTACCTGGAGAAAAGCTTTTTGAATGTTAAAATTAATATCTCTCAGAAGCCAGACTCTTTACTGCCTAACAGCGTTGTCTTAAATATACATGTCGACAGAGGCGATAAAGTGAAGATCGATGAGATTATATTTGAAGGAAATGAGGCCTTTACTGACAGGAAGTTACGCCGTCAGCTGAAGAAGACAAAGGAGAAGAAATTTTATAAAATTTTCACTTCATCTAAGTTTCAGAGAAGTGAATACGAAAACGACAAACAGCTACTAATCGACTTTTATAATTCAGAAGGCTACCGTGATGCCGTTGTAGTTTCTGATTCGGTATACAAAACGCGGGAAAACCGGTTAGGCATTCGCATTACCTTAGACGAAGGAAACCGTTATTATTACCGCAACATTACCTGGAAAGGGAACAACCTGTACGAGGACAGCTACCTGACCAGAATTCTGGGTATAAAGAAAGGGGATGTGTATGATAGGCAAGAACTGGAGAAACGTGTAAACTTTAACCCGAATGGTATAGATGTTTCTGCTCTGTATCAGAACGATGGATACTTGTTCTCGAGTATAGATCCGGTAGAGGTAAATATAGAAGGAGACTCTATTGATCTGGAAATGCGTGTGACTGAAGGCCCGCAGGCAACGATTAATAAGATAACAATTACAGGTAATACCAAAACAAGTGAGCACGTAATCCTGCGTGAGATAAGAACACTGCCAGGCCAAAAGTACAGCCGCGATGATCTTATCAGAACCAGGAACGAATTAGCCGGTTTAGGATACTTTGATCCGGAAACGATAGGTCTGCAGCCTGTCCCTAATCCAGCAGACGGTACTGTGGATATTAACTATAGTGTTACCGAGCGTCCGAACGACCAGATCAGCTTGTCTGGTGGTTGGGGTGGTTCTATCGGCGCTATTGCTACAGTAGGTCTTACTCTTAATAACTTCTCCACACGTAAGTTTTTAAAACCATCAGAATGGAGGCCTATTCCGAGTGGCGACGGGCAGCGGCTAGCGCTGAATGTGCAGGCTAACGGTAAGTACTACCAGTCATACTCTCTGTCGTTTACAGAGCCATGGTTAGGAGGTCGTAAGCGTAATGCTCTTTCTGTGAGCGTGTTTAAAACTGTAAGAAGAATACCTACAGCTTCTGACGGACTACAGCAGAGCTTAAATGTAGATGGTGGTTCTATTGGCTTAAGCAGGCGCATTAACTGGCCGGATGACTTCTTCATGATGAGCCATTCACTGTCTTATAACAGATATGCGCTGGAGAATTACCCGATCTTCCCTGATTTTAATACAGGTGTTTCGCATGGTGTATCCTTCGTAAACACGATAGCCCGTAACAGCTTAGATAATCCAATGTTCCCTAGAAGAGGTTCTTCATTCTCTCTGAGTTTAAGTTTAACGCCGCCATACTCGCTGTTTACAGAGAAGCAGGATAACTATAAGTTTGTAGAGTATAATAAATGGATGTTCGATGCCTCTTATTTTATAAACTTGGCAGGGAATTTGGTATTAAATACAAGAGCGCACTTTGGCTTCCTGGGATCTTATGGTTCTGCTGACGTTGGTCCGTTCGAACGATTTAAACTAGGTGGCTCCGGCTTAGGAGGCGGTAATATATTTGTAGGTACTGAGTATATTGGTTTACGTGGTTATGAAGATGAACGAGTTGTGAATACAGCAGATGCTACCGTTTTACAGGCCGGTGGTATTGCCTACAACAAGTTTGTAATAGAACCTCGTTACTTAATTTCACCTAATCCGGCGGCTACTATTTATGGTTTGGCCTTCCTGGAGGCAGGTAACAACTTCGGTTCTTACAATCAGTATAGTCCGTTTAAATTGTACCGCTCTGCTGGTTTGGGTGCCCGTATATTTATGTCGGCATTCGGCTTGTTAGGATTTGATTATGGTTGGCGCTTAGATACATTACCTGGCCAGACTGGAGCAAACAGAGGTATGTTCCACTTTATAATCGGACAACAGATTCGATAAAAGGGAATTAGTAAGACAAACTTTTTGTTCAACTTGGTATGAAGCGTTTTGGATTCTTTTTAAGCTGCTTTTTACTTGCCTTTGTTTCGCAAGCACAGAAGATTGGCTATATTGACTCAAATTTTATTTTGAGTAAACTGCCGGCTTACAATAAGGTGCAGCAGGAGATGGATAAGCAAGTGGAGGTATGGCAGCAGGATATCGAAAAGATGCATCAGAATGTAGAGAAGCTCAAGCAGGATTATAAAGCTGAGGAGGTGCTTCTGACCGATGAGATGAAGAAGAAACGCCAGGCGGAGATTGCAGGCAAAGAGAATGAAGTGCGCGATTACCAGCGAAAGATTTTCGGGTATGAAGGCACTATGTTTAAGAGACGTCAGGAACTGATAAAGCCTATACAGGACGAAGTTTTTACTGCCGTAGAGAAAGTAGTTAAAGCGAGGCGTATAGATATCATGTTTGATAAATCAGGTGACATTGTCATGATTTATACTAACCCTGTTCATGATTATACTGAATATGTGCTGGAGGAGCTTGGGCTGGCTTCCGAAGGACAGAATACACCAGGTGCTAAACCAGCTGGTGGTGTGATAGACGATCCGGATGATTTGCCGCCGGTTGGTGAAACAGAAGGTACAGCAGTACAGGAGACGAACCAGCAAAATAAACCACCAAAGACGGCAACAAAAAAGAAGTCAAATAACTAAACTTAGAATTTATTAATCAATCAACCCAATGATGAACAAAGTTAAAACCTTAGTAGTAGCTTTTTTATTAATCAGTTTTGCATCTTTTGCACAGAATGACGGACAGCCAAAATTTGGCTATACCAATGTGGAGTATATCCTGATGCAATTACCGGAAAGCAGACAAATTGAGTCTGAATTAAAAACTACTAGTACGCAGCTTGAGAACCAGTTAAAAGCTAAGTATCAGGAATATGATACCAAACTTAAAGCATACGAAAGTACTGCTGCTACCATGGATAAAGTAGTCCGTGAAGACAAGGAAAAAGAGTTGATGAACATGAATAACTCTATCCAGGAGTTTCAGCGTAATGCGCAGGTTTCTTTACAGCAAAAAGAGAAGTCTTTAGTTGATCCTGTTATCAACAAAATTGACCAGGCTATTAAAGACGTAGCTAAAGAAAATGGTTACACATACGTACTGAGCAACCAGGCTTTACTTGCTGGCCCTGAAGATGGTGATATTTCTCCTCTTGTACTTAGGAAATTAGGCGTAGATCCTAGCAAAGTGCAGCAGCCTGCCGCTGCAAGCCCGGCTGCAGCAGCTCCTGCTACTAAAACTACTCCAGTAAAAACAACACCTGCTAAGAAGAAATAAGTAGTAGAACTTTAATTCTCTTAAAGGAGCCGAAGTTTTTACTTCGGCTCCTTTTTTTGTGGCTACTGTTATATGGTGGCAAGCTTTTAAGCTTATATTACTGTTAAGAGGCCAGCTGTGGCAATGTGGAATTAGAAAACTTCTAACTTTGTAGTTATAGTTAAATAGAAGAGACGTGACAGAATTTGTAGATCAGGAAAATGAGGAAGAGTCTGATGAGTTGTATGAACACCATTGTATTGTAGTTGATAAAGGACAGGCGCTGCTCCGGCTTGATAAGTTTTTAATGGATAGGTTGCCGAATGTTACCCGAAACAAATTACAGAGTGCCATTCGTTCGGAGGCTGTTCAGGTAAACCAGAAGCCTGTGAAAGTGAGCTATAGGGTAAAACCTTCCGATATTATCACTATCACACTAGCAGAGCCTCCTCGAGATACGGATATTTTACCTGAGAATATTCCGCTTGATATACTTTTCGAAGATGATGAACTTCTACTGGTGAACAAACCCGCCGGTATGGTCGTGCATCCTGCTTACAATAATTGGTCGGGCACATTGGTAAATGCGCTTGTTTATCATTTACAAAACCTGCCAACGAGCCGCAACGGCGAAGGGCGCCCGGGCCTAGTGCACAGAATTGATAAAGATACCTCCGGTTTGCTGGTAATAGCTAAGACGGAGTATAGCATGGCTTTCCTGGCCAAGCAGTTCTTCGATCATTCTATTGAGCGAACTTATTATGCTTTGGTATGGGGTAGCCCGAAAGCCGATGCAGGCACTATTACAGGGCATGTAGGCAGGAGCCAGAAAGATCGTAAAGTAATGTCTGTGTATCCTAACGGAGATTATGGTAAACATGCTATAACGCACTACAAGGTGCTGCAGCGCTTTAAGTATGTATCGCTGGTGCAGTGTAACTTAGAAACCGGTAGAACGCATCAGATACGAGCTCATATGAAGCATATCGGGCATCCTCTGTTCTCAGATGCTGTATATGGGGGTGATAAGATTTTAGCGGGCACACCAAATGGTTCTTATAAGGCTTTTGTAGATAATGCTTTCAAGCTAATGCCCAGGCAGGCGCTGCATGCTAAATCTTTAGGATTTATACATCCGGTAACGAAGGAGTTTATGCAGTTTGAAACCGAACTGCCCGCTGATTTTAAAGAGGTTTTGGCTAAATGGGAGCTATATGCTGGATAGTATTTAGCTATTGTATTAGCCCTTGATCTATGCTATAACAAAAAAGGCTGCCTTATAAAGGCAGCCTTTTTTGTAGCTTCATTTATCTTATTTACGCTTTTTCTGAGCAGATTTATTAATCTCTGCCAGAGCAGCTGTTGCTTGAGCATTAGATGGGTCTAATTTTTTAACCTCTTGGAAATGCTGAATAGCTTTTTGTCTGTCAGACTCTACCAGATAGTAGTAGGCTCCCAAGTAGTAGTTTGCCTGAGCTAACTCTGTTTTAAATTTCTCAGGTTCTGCACTAGCAATTTTTATAAACTCTTCGTAATGAGGTTTTGCTAAACCTTTTTCGCTGTCCGGATCCAGGTTTGCATTAGCCTGTGCTCTCCAAAGGTGTCCGTAAGCATAAGTTGGAGCCGCCTCTGTTACGTTGGCAAACATTTCGTCAGCTTTTTTGAAGTCACCAGACTGCATATAAATGTTACCCATGTAGAAATAATCGGCATTTAGCGGTTCTGTTTTCTCACGTTTCTCTTCGTAAGTTTTAATCGCCTCATCATATTTCTCCAAGCTTACATACAAGTTGGCTAACTCTGAATATAGTTCAGGTTTAGGCTCTATGCTAAGTGCTTTCTTATAGGCATCAACAGCTTGCTGCTCTTTTTTATTTCTGCCTAAAATTTTAGCGTAATACTCATAGTCTTCAGCAACCAGTCTGTTTTCATCTACCTTGTTGAAATAATTTTCAATAGCCTGCAATGCTTTTTCTGGTTGCTTAAGCTCCAGGTAAGAATAGGCTACCAGACGGTTCATGGTTACGTTGTCAGGCTGCTTTTGTAGCACTTGCTGTGCTTCTGCCAGTGTCTGCTCGTAATTTTTTGTTAAGAACAAGAAAGAAGCATATTTAGCCTGCGTCTCCGGCGTTTTTTCAGCCATATTAACATATTGCTGGAATGTAGACAATGCTCTGTCGTACTGACCTGCAAAGAAGTATAACTCTCCCAAGTCACGGTAAGCTGGTGCGTAGTTTGGATCTATTTCTAAAACTTTTTTAAAGTTAGTTTCAGCTTCTCCGAGGTTTTTAGAGTTTGTATAAACCTGGCCTCTTCTTAAATACGCCTTTGCATAATTAGGATCTATTTGTGTAGCTCTGTCGTAAGCAGACATAGCACCACCGCTATTTTTCAGCCTTCTTCTGGCATCACCTAATATCACGTTGGCCACGGCATTGTTGGCATCTCTTGCAATTGCCTGCTCAAGATATTCAACAGCTTTGTTTAGTTCCTGATCTGTTGATGCTTCGTCATTTACATAAGCTTCTGCAGCCATTGTCAGAACGAATGGATCTTTACCTTTACTTGCTTTAACGGCTTGCTCAAACTGGTTCAGTGCGCCAGCTCTGTCTCCTTTTTTCAAGGCTATTTTGCCTAAACCTACCATATTAATGGAAGATTTTTTGTTTTTAGCTATACCCTGATTAAAATAATAAGCAGCAGAGTCTACATTTTCAGTTCTTAAATAAACGTCTCCTAAAGAGAAATATGCCTCATCTGCATTTTTACCATTTAACTGAGACTTGTAAATACCTTTTGCTTCTTGGTAACGCTCTAAATCAATTGCCCTTCTTCCCGCATCTCCCGTCTGAGCTACTGCTGCTGCTGAAGGAAATGCTATTGCCATCATAAGAACATATTTCCAGTTATTTGTCATCGTTTTTTATTTTAGGTTAGTTGTTTGATTACGTTGTTAATTCTTAATACTTACTACACGAATTGGTTGCGTTGCCGGTACTAATCCTGACTTCAATACTATTCTTTGCCCACCGTCTCCTGCTGCATAGGATGCAAAACCTGTGCCAAGGCCTGTACGCGACTCTGTATTAACAATGTACAGGTAACGGTAAAGAGGGTAATTCCCTTGTGCAATGTAAGCCTGGTAAGGCTGATAATAAGTATCTGAACTTAAAGGCTGGCTTTCTGTGCTTATTCCAACCACTCTGATTCTTTTTAGGAAATCTATACTAGCCGAATCATCTTCATCGCTTATCCAGTTTACACCTATCACACCTATAGCATTCTTATTCTTCTCTACGTAATCTATCAGGTCCTTGTGAGAATTGCTGGCATACGTGTTTCCTGGCAATTTATGGTCTGTTATCAGCGAGTCTTTTACGTAACGTGCTGTACTCGAGTTATTATTGTCAAATACTATAGTTATATTATTTAAACTATTGGCACTATTAATTTCGTTCCATTTAGTGGTTTGCCCATTAAAGATGCTTTTTACCTGCTCTAATGTCAGTAAAGAATCAGGGTTGTCATTGTTAACTATCAGCGCAATAGCATCTATTGCTATTTTAGTTGTTCTAGGAACAAGTTTACGTTGAGCAAAAACTTCTTTCTCTTCCTGGTTCAGCTCTCTGGAAATAACAGCCACACGCACACTATCGTTTAGCAGATCTTTGATAACCTGTCCTTCCGTTTTGTAGTTTGCTGTTACGCTTGCGCGCTTATAGATGCCCTGGAACGTACTTACCTGTGTTTCTATGATTGGTTGGAAAGTCTCATCCGCGCTTATAGTTACATTACCAGAAGTAGGAGTATCATTCACTGTACCTGCTGAATTGCCACCACAAGCTGCTAACAGCACTATCGGGCTAATCTTTAAGGCGTTCTGTATCCACTTAATCATTATTTCTGTTTTGTTTAGATTTCGAATTATTCTGATACACTCTTACAAATCTAACAATTCCATATAAAATGAACGTTCCACCAAGCAATATTTTAATATTTTGTGGGATGTTCAAATTTATTTGTGTTGAATCCGAAAAAATAATGAAAAGTCCTAACCCCAAGTATACTGCTGTCATCAGTACTCCGAACGCTAAAGCTATTTTACCATATACATTTGTAGGCCTTCTTTTTCTTGTTGGTCTTTCCATTATTCAGATGTTTTTGTTCATTATGTGCAATAAGGTTTCTTCTTTCTCTGCGGAAGTGCTATTGTTATCCTAGTATATATATTGATTAATATACGCTTTTCAGTTAACAAAGTATATAATTAAAGCTTATAAACAGAAAAGGCCATGCTTCTGCATGGCCTTTTCTGTTTATAAGCAATTCTAGCATTACTTAAGTGTATAGCGTACAGGTAGTGTATAACGTACTGGCACTGCTCTACCATTCTGCTTTCCTGGAGTCCACTTAGGCATTGTTTTCACAACACGTACAGCTTCTTCACCAGTACCAGCACCAAGATTTTTTACAATCTGGATGTCAGAGATTTCACCGGTTCTGCTTACTACGAAAGAAAGTACACATATACCTTCTATACCTGCTCTTGTTGCTGCAGCTGGGTAGCGGATATTTTTACCAAGATACTGAAGCATCGCTTTCTCCCCACCTGGGAATTCTGGCATTTGCTCAACGTACTCGTATGGTTTTTCCTCAACTACCTCTTCTACTATCGCAACAGTACCTGTTCCTTCTATAGAGCCTAAGTCCATTGGGGCACCTTTAACACCCTCTACGTTCTTAACTCCAATATCCACACCAACCAGCTCTTCTACATCCGGAACTTCTTCCTGTTCCTGTACCTCGTTGTCTTTTTTAACAACTGGTGGCGTAAATTTCACCTGCTCCCTTACTGGCGGCGGCGGTGGCGGAAGATCCGGTGGCGGCGGCGGCGGCGGCGGCGTGTTTTCTTCTAATGGTGGTGGCTGAGCCAGTTCTACTTCTGTAACAACGCGTTCGATTACCGGAGCTGCTTCTTCTTCTGGTTTAAGATATTTAGCTATAAGCGGCATGCTTATAAATAAAAGGAATAGAAGAATAGCAACAGTAGCAGCAATTGTAACGTGCTTGTTATAGATTTTACGTAGCAGATAGGCCCCATACGCTTTGTTTCGTCCAGCAAAGACGATGTCATCAAGCGTGGCGTTTTCTAACTTTGTAACATCCATGATTATTGTCCTGTTGTGTTTTGTACCAATTGTTTATCATTAGCTGTAATATCAACTAAGGCAAATTTTTTGGTATCCGTGATTTTCATTTCATCCAAAATATCTACTACATTCTTGTAGCGTGAAGTTTCCATTGGCTTTATTGATACTACCATTTTAGGATTAGACTTCACTCTTGGAGAAATCAATACCTTTCTAATGCCGTTGTTAGAGAAATCAGTTTCTACTACTTCCGGGTTCTGAGCAGGATCGCCTAAACCATAGTAGTAAAATACTTTATTGTTTTCACCCAGAATAATAGTTAATGCATTACTCTCTTTAATAGGTGTTTGATCCTCTGGCGCATCAGCTTTAGCAGGCATGTTAATCTCCATTGTCTGAGGCTTATTGAATGTAGTCGTCAGCATGAAGAAAGTTAGCAGTAGGAAAGCAAGGTCAACCATTGGTGTCATGTCCAGGTGAACTGACATCTTTTTGGCTCTTTTCTTACCACCCCCGCCGGAGTCAGCTTTTTCTTGTATTTCTGCCATTGATTATTCCTTTCTTTTATAACGATGTAGGTCTTGCTTCCTTATCAGTTATCAGGTTAAACCTGTTAATCTTTCTGTCCTGCAGTGTATTAATAACCTTCTGAACAGTTTCATAACTTACATCAACGTCTCCTTTAACAGCTATAACTACTTTCGGATTTGTTAATCGGGCTTGGTGAACCCAGTCAGAAAGTTGGTTATTCAGAGAGTCGACAGGAATACCTGGCTGACGAGCATTTTTACGAGCGTCTGGTTCTAATGAAAGATACGATTGTAACTGATTCATTGGAATCCCAAAGTTGGTTAGTAGAGAGAAGACTTTGCGTTCTTCTTCTGAGAACGTAACGCCGTACTTGCTACCCATCTTATCCAGCACTTTTTCTTTTGTACTCTGACCATCTACTCCGAAGAAAACTCTATCTTCTTTATCTACTGATATTACGATAACGTTAGACTCCGGCAATTTAATTTCTGAAACTGAAGATGGTGTGTCTACTGCAACTGCTTCGTCTGGAGCAAATTTAGTAGTAAGCATAAAGAAAGATACCAGTAAGAAGGCCAAGTCAACCATTGGCGTCATGTCCAATGTCGGTTTGGTTCTTTTTACTTTTACTTTCGGCATTGTGTCTTTTTAAAAAATTAAACTGTTTGTGTTCTAGGAGCAGCAACTGTATCGTGCTCTGTAGCAAAAGTTGAAATGATGCTGAAACCAGCTTCATCAATGCTGTAAGTTAACTCGTCGATCTTGCTTGTAAAGTAGTTGTAAGCAACAATCGCAAGAGCAGCACCAGTTACACCAAGAGCCGTGTTAATCAAGGCTTCAGAGATACCGTTTGCAAGCGCTACTGCGTCTGGAGAACCTGCAGTTGCAAGAGCCGAGAACGCGTTAATCATACCAAGTACCGTACCAATCAGACCAACAAGCGTTGAGATAGAGGCAATAGTTGAAATTACAACCAAGTTTTTCTCAAGCATTGGAAGTTCTAATGACGTAGACTCTTCGATTTCTTTCTGAATAGCTGCTACTTTCTCTGCTTTAAGAAGGTCTCTTTCTCCTTGCATCTCTTTGTACTTAAGCAAACCTGCTTTTACAACGTTTGCAACAGAACCTTTTTGAGCATCGCAAGCTGCGATTGCACCGTTAATGTCGCGCTGATTTAATTTAGAAGAAATGATACGAACGAAGTTGGTAACGCTCTTAGTACCTTTTGCTTTGCTGATTGTAAGTGAACGTTCAATCGCGAAGATGAAGATTAACAGTACAAGGCACATTAAAACAGATACCACGTAACCCCCTTTATAAACGATACCCAAGTAGTTACCTGGTAGTGGGTGACCATGCGGATCTCCACCTTCGAAGTTTTCAGGATTACCTAAAACAAATAAATAAATAAGTAGGGCTACTACATATGCAACCGGAATTACGATAGTGGCAAATAAAGAGCTTGTTTTGCCGCCTGTTGTTGCTTCTGCTTTAGCATCTTTATTCACTACTGCAGTCTTTTTTTCCATTTTTTTAAAGTTTAAAGTTTAGCTGTTTGTGTTGTAATTTAATTGTTTGTATAAATATGTAATGAAATTGTTTTGTTTTTAGTTCTTTAATATAACTGCAATTTCTGCTTTTTCTCCAGTTTTCAAACAATTATGCCGTTTTTTTAAGCTTTTATTGTTATCACATCTTTTTCAAACCATCAAATTTTATAATGTTTTTATAAAAATTAGATGGAATAGAGTATGCAGTTCTACAAATCTAATTATTTTAAAATACTATGCAAAGCTAGTTTGGTAGATTTTAGCAGCAATATTCGGTTAAAGCGGCTATTACCTTCTCTAATCTATTGATTTTAAAATGAGTTTGCTTCTGTTACTGCCTTGTTTTTTTCTTTATCCTTTCTTCACCAGTTAATTATGATGCCAATCGACTTGTTGCTGTTTTTTATTTATCCATTAAGCGGAGGTCTTGAAGAAGTTATATGCTGCTTGTAAGCCCTCACTTTTGAAAATAAGTGTTAAATATAATAACTCGATTTATAGCTTGTATATATTACTTGCCTTCTTTTGCTTTATTCCAGTAAAAATCCATTTCCTCCAAGCTCATGTCCTGTAGTTTTCTGCCAGCTTTTGCAACCTCAGTCTCCAGGTACTTAAAGCGATCTATGAATTTCAGATTGGTTTTTTCCAGTGCCTCTTCCGGATTGATGTCTATGAACCTGGAAAAATTAATGAGCGAAAAGAGAACATCGCCGAATTCAGCCGTTGCCTTTTCTTTATCAATGGTTGTGTTGTTCTCGCTATTGAATTCCGCCTGAAACTCCTGCAGCTCCTCTTGCACTTTTTCCCAGACCTGTGATTTATTATCCCAGTCAAAACCAGCTCCCCGGGCCTTTTCCTGAATTCGCATGGCTTTAATAAGGGCCGGTAGTGAAGCAGGAACGCCACCAAGCACCGATTTGTTGCCTTCTTTTAACTTTAATTGTTCCCAGTTTCTTTTAACTTCTTCTTCTGTGCTGGCATATGTGTCGCCGTAGATGTGCGGGTGGCGGAAAATCAGCTTCTCACAAAGTGTGTTCAGTACATCGGCAACATTAAAAGCATTCAGCTCTGATGCAATTTTAGAATAGAAGACCAAGTGCAGCATAATATCGCCGATTTCCTTCTTGATCTCCTGCATGTCCTGGCGTATGATTGCATCCGAGAGTTCGTAGGTTTCTTCTATGGTCAGATGTCGTAGGCTATCTATGGTTTGTTTTCTGTCCCAGGGGCATTTCTCCCGCAGTTCCTCCATAATATCAAGCAACCTGTCAAATGCTTTCAGTTGCTCGCCTCTGGGGGTGTCGGCAAATTGTGTTGTATCCATATTGGCAAATATAATAAATAGAATGAAGAGTTTTTCCTGGGTTCACAGCATCCTCTGCGGTGCTTTACAG